>JBAZJG010000003.1:0-167088 GCA_041651455.1 Candidatus Omnitrophota bacterium | reverse complement strand
CAAACTGGACATCTTCGGTATAATCGTATACCAAAGAAGCATCGACTTCATTACCAAGGCTCCTGCTCCTGCCTTCAACCTTCTCGGCAACCCAGAAGTGGAGGTATCTCGCCTTGAGGGAGAGATCTTCCATGGGCTTCAATCCGCCATCAACATAAAGCGTCATGTTGTTGGTGGAGCCTGAAGGATCTTTCGGGTCCAATGTCTGGTAGAGGTTTCCACCGACGCCGTTCCACGATGACTGGGTACCAGCCATGTAGTCGCGGATCATCGAGTTGAACTTGCCCTTGAACATAGGATCCCAAGCATTGAACTTGCCACCATTGGCGCTCTCTTCACCGGAAAGATATGTGAAGCCAAGGCCGAGGTTCGGCTTGTAGCTTACATCTTTCCAGAGGTAGTCGCCGGAAACATCGATAGCCCACGCGAGTCTCTTTCTCTCGAGTGCGCCACCGCTGGTTGAGTCATTAAAAGTACCCTGCTCGTCAATGAGCTTGCCCCACTGCACGGCACCCTCACCGGACAAGGTCAGGTTCTCAACCGGGTCAATGTCACCCCTCATACCGAATACGCTGACTTCGCTCCTGTCGTATACCCTAGCGCCCGCGCCGGGAACTGAGGTATCGGCATAGAAGCCTGCGTTCGCAATGAGGTCGACCGGGTCGATGTATCCGAGGTCGGAAGCAAGGCCGTTGTCGTTCTTGTAGAAGTAGTAGCCTTCGATCTTCGAATTGTACTGATCGAACTTGTAAGCGGCGTTGACACCGATCAAGTCCATGTCATCGTTCGCTGTGTCGGTCTCGCTGATCTTCGAGTAGATACCATCGATCGTCCACGGGTCGAGGTCCAAGGTCGCGCGTATAGCGTCATAGTACGTGCTGACGGAATACTGCTGACCCATCGGGCCCGATATGTTGACGTTCGTGTTGAGCGCAGCTAAGTCGAAACGATCGGTTACAGCATCAGTCCTCGGGAACGCGAAAGCGCCGGACGGATCCCTGAAGATACCGGGTCCGATTATGAAACCGTCACCAAACGCGATGTCCTGACGACCGATCTTAAGCGTTAACGGCTGATAGAAGAACTCTCTCATCGTTATGAACGCCTTGTTTACCATTACGCCTGTGTCCCAACCGAGACCGGCCACGCCGCCCCACTCGCTCTGGTTCGCGAGTACTATGGAAGCTGAGACGTTATCGGTCAGATCAGAATCAACTCCAACCTTTATCGTTGAAAGGATGAAGCTGTCCTGGTCCTCGTTTATCGAGGCGCCCGAACCGACGTTACCGATGTTCTGGAGGCCCGGAACGGGGAAACGCAGGTTGCCGGACTCTTCCGACTTGCCCCTAAGGTCCCAGTTGTTCATGTAGATCGCGCGCTCTTCTATGGAGCCGCTGACCTTTATGTTCTGTACCGCAGCGAACGTAGGAGCCGCTATCGCGACTACCATCGCAGCTACGAAGAGAACTTTCAATAACTTCATTTTTATCTCCTCTGTTAAGTTATATTCCAAAACGGGTTTAAACTTCAAACCCAACGTATTTGCCTATTTATGTGCTTATCATCATGTTTTTGATAACTTCCAGCTTTTTAATTCATCCCTCCTTTCCCGCCATAATTGAAGCTATCTATGATGTTAGAGCCTTGTCTTATGTGCTCTAAATTAACATACGGGATACTTTTTGTCAAGCAATTTTTACTTATTTTAGGGGATTATTTAGTGACCAGGCGGGAGGTCGGGATGAGCCTTAGCTCGTCGAGAAAAACGGTACCTTTGCCCCCGTTTTTCGTGCTCAGGGCAAAGGAGATCTTCTTTATCCTGTCGAGCCTGGTATCCCCTCCCCACCAGTAGGATAATTCAGTGGTTTTGACGGATATCTCCTTCCACTGCCCTCCTGTGGGGGAAAGGGCTATCTTCTTGCCGAACGTGCTGTTGTTAATGTCTATAAGCTTGAATTCAAGGTTGTTCTCGTTTCCCTCAACCTTGATAAGGAACCTGAACGAATAATTTTCCGGGCCGAGTGTAAGGTACCTTTCTTTTTCTATGACGACCCATCTTCCGGTCTTTCCCCCGCCAAGGTCGTAATCTAGTTCCATGCTGTTGCCGTTCTTTTCCGGAACGGACTTTATATTTATCGAAGCGCCCCTCGCGATGTTGGTGCTCCAGCCCGCAACCGTTTCAAAATCATCAATGATGCCGTTGGCCCAGACAGGCGAATCGGGAAAATCGTTTAGCGAAGCGGCGAAGCGCGCGATATCAGCGGGGCCGGCAGTTTCGAAACATATGTCGCTTAACATGACTTTCCCTTTTCCTTCCGTGCAATCCGCAAGGTCAAACACGAAATTTATTTTTTTGATATTGTCGCGGTCAGTGATGAAGCCGCCCCAAAAAGAATCCGCGCCGTTCCATCCTGTATGCTTGCCTCCGAAATCGCGCAGAGGCACCGTGACCTTTTGCCATTTATCGGTTATGCCTTTGAACTTATAAGCCGCGCCGCTGTCCGCGCTTTCAAGTTCGATCCTGAATGAATGGGTGAACCTCGCATCCTTGTCGCCTTTGACCATGAAAGATACCGCGTTGTATGAGGACATATCAAGCCCGCTCAAATCCCTGGAAGTCACGTGCTGCCGGATCCTGGAAAGGTCGTAATCGATCGTGACCTGTTCCGGATATTCTTTTTTTGTCGCGCGCGGGATATTATTTTCTGGCAGTTCATCGGAATCCCTTTTGCCGTAAAGCGCGGAATATTCCGGGTGCGGGGAAAAATAATCGGAAAGCATTTGTTTGCCTTTAATGACGATCGGGTCTTTTTCAAAAGTCCTCCAGACAATACCGTCATCCAGGTAATTCGCGAGGCTCAGGAACAGCATGCCCTGGTCAAGCGCGCATACGTAACCTTCGTACAGTTTTCCGGTGTCTATATCCACCGCGTCCCTGAAACCGAAATCGAATTCCCTGTCCGAGATCATGAATCCTTTCCTGAGGCCGTATGCTTCCAGGGCCCGCAGGTTCCGGCTGACTTTATTCGGATAGTAGACCACCGCAAGCGTGGATGCATGCGGAGTGATGACGTTACCGCGGAGTCCTCCCCACCCGAGGTAGTCGCCCCATGGCGAATAACTGGAGGACCATCCCCACACAGGGGAGCCTGCATCCCTTGCGAAGAGCATCTGGGCGTAAGCGAAATCGGCCATGGACCTGCCCAACTCGGTCTCCCTTTCATCAAGGAAGAGGCCGCATATCCCTTGCATGAATATGCCACCGCCGTACCATGAGGGTTTCATGACCTTAAGGCCGTAGTGCGTTTCGGGGTCCTTTTTGAGCTTATACCATAATTCGGCAGGCGCGGCGCCTGTTGCCACCGCGAAAAATACGGCAAGCCGGGTGTCTGTGGCCAGCAGGTCTATGGGCCAATTAAGGACCTTCCCTTCCACCACGTCGAATCCGCCGTAAAAGGCCTTTGAGGAACTGTCGTAGAAGACCGACCAGTCCATCCTGTCCAGCAGTTTTGAGCATTTAGAGCTAAGTTCGGGGAATACCTGGCGGACCATTATGAGCCCGGCAGGCAGTTTATTGAAGTCAGAGATGGCGTTCCCGCCCGCGGAAGCGCGCACATCTCCGAAGACATTTACCGTGTTCACGAAGAAACCCTTCCAGTGCTGCAGCCTCAGCAGGTTATCGACCGCAAGCTCGGCCTTCTTCTTTGCGTCTTCCCTGCCGATAAATCCCATCTCGGCGGCGACGCTGAGGCTCGCGAGGTAAAGGCCGATATTAGTGGTATTCGTCCCGTCCGGTTTCTGGTCGGTGTCGAAGGGAAAGCCCGTCCTTGCGGACACAAAACTATCCATACACCTCCATGTGGCCTTTGCCAGCCGGAGAAGGTATTCGGTATCCTCCTGTGTGGTGGTTATATTGACGCGCTTTTGCGCTGCGGTAGTGTCCATGGGTATCGATAAAACCATGCTGATAATGAGTATTATAGCAAGGCTATTTTTCACTTTTGACTATTATCCCGCTCCTGTTATGAAGCGCCGTCCTTTGGCCGTTGACCGTGACCATCCTCGGCTCGTCGTGGTAATTCATCATGAAGTCGAACTCGGCCTTCGCCGATACCCTTCTTACGCGGTGCACTTCCGGGGCGGGCGAACCCTCCGGAAGGCGAAGCCCTAGCTCCCCGCAAAGTTTCCTTACGATGTCTATGTGGTAGTCGAACGTATGGGGCAGCCCGATGCCTGCGACGACAACCTCGCCTTTTCCTACCCTCTTCTTTATAACGCAGGGTTTATCCTTACCATGTACCTTCGCCAGCGCTTTTGAGCCATTGGCCCTGAATGTGCTGGTCCAGGAGTCGGTGAGGCAGTCGATGCCGTATATATCTATGATATTGTCGACGGACTTCCCGGTCGTCTCTATGCCGAGGGCGTCCGCCAGCGAGGTCTCGGGCCTGAAAAGAAGGTCCTTGTCCGGGAGCTGGAAATTCAAGAGAAGCTTCCCTCCCTGCTTCACATATGACGCGAGCTTAAGCTGTGTGGCCCTGTCCATGAAATCCAAACTGAAAACGCAAAGGTATCTTGCCTTATTTATCTCGGCTTGTGTTGCGCGCTCAATGTCTATCATGTTGAAATTAAAACCTGCGAGTACGAGCAACCTTCCTATGCCGTCGAAGAAGAGCCTGTCCCTGAGAGAGCCGATATCGTCGGCGAGCCGTCCTTTCATGTATTCGGTCATATAGTAGGGCATATATACGCCCACCGAAAGGTCGCATGCCTTCCTGGACGCGGCGAGTTCCGCGTTGTTCGCCTTCAGGAACCTTCCGAAGTTCTTGATCGGCTGCAGGTGGGATTTTTCGGAACCGTCCGCCGAGACCGGTGCCTGCCATTCGTGATAGGAGCTGCGGGCGGCGAGTTCTTTCGGGCTCTTCCCTCCGCAGAACATATAGCAATTTATGCCGTTAAGGCCGTGCCCGGCTGATGTCTTGAGGTTCAGGTCCACATCGGACGGGTACAGGCGCGGCCTGTCGTTCATGATGCCTGACTGCATCTCGACGACTATGCTCGGTATGCCCGGCTTCGTTATCATCTTCACCGTTTCGGACAGGAGCGCTACATCATGGAAATTTTCGTAGTCGAGGCGCCTCATCTGGTAAGCGCCGCCGAACACTACATCGGGCACATAATTCCTGAAATCCCTGAACATCGAAGTCGTCATCATGCCGTGCACTCCCCTGCCGCATGTGCTGTAATCGTAGAAGTGCGCGATATTCGCCACAAAAGGCACGTTTATGCCGTGCTTCTTCGCCATTACGGCCAGGTTCTTGTAGAAGACCGCGTAATACCTGCGGCAGAAGCTCGCCCAGTCCCAGTAAGAGGCCATGTCGGATTCCTCGATGTCCCCGTCCGGCTGCTCGATCTCGCCGAAGGACGACCAGCAGCTGCCGTGTTCCCTGTTGAGCTTTTCGATCGTCTTGTACTTTTCTTCCAGGAATCCGCGGTACATTTGCGTGGCGGTCTCGCTGTAGTCGAACTGCTTCGCGAGCCAGTTTATCATGCTTATCTCATTATCGAGCTGGACCGCTATTACGTTGCCGCCCTTTGTTATCTGGTTCCGCGCTATGATGGGCATGACCTTCGAATACCACTTGTCCACCATCTTAAGGAAGAACGGGTTGTTATGCGACACGACCGTCGAGTCGAAATCCGAGCCGTCCTTTTTCTTAAGCCGGACCTCGGGGTATTTTTGCGTAAGCCAGACCGGGACGCCGTGCCCCATTATCTCGCCGTGCGTTACCGGGCCCGGCCTGCAGAAGAAATAGAGCCCGTGCTTATTGAGCAGTTCGAACAATCCCAGCAGGTCGCGTTCCGGCTTCGTCCGGCCCGTGAAATCGAAACTGCCTTCCTTATATTCGTGCCACGCCCACGGTATATAGGAGCTGAACGTATTGAGCCCCGAATCCTTCGCCTTCTTTATCCTGTCCTCCCAGTCCCTGTGGGCTATCCTGAAATAATGTATCTCTCCGGAAAAGATGAAGAACGGCTTGCCGTTGACCAGAAATTCCCCTTTCTTGAGTTCTATGTTCTTTTTCATCAAGGCCTCAGAATTAATTCATGTTAACTTTTACGTTATGGACTTTCTTGTCTTTGAAAGGAGGGATAAGGCTGCCCTTGAGCTTATACCCGTCCACGATGACCGACTTGACTCCCCTGGCGCGCCCATTCGGGTTATGTATCGCGATATTGTATAGGGCGCCCCGGAACCGGCGCGTGACCGAGCATTTCCTGAACGAAGGCGGAAGGCACGGGTCTATGGCGAGGCCGCCGAATTCGGGCCTTATGCCCAGCATCCACTCGGTGGCGGCCACGAAGAACCAATCGGCGCTGCCGGTGAGCCATGTGAAGGCGCCTTCACCGTAACGAGGGTTCCCCGGCCCCACTACATACTCCGGGTAGATGTACGGTTCCGCCCTGTATATCTCTATATCTTTGTTATCGCTGCAAGGGAGGACCTGCTTGAAGGTCTCGTATGCCTGTTTCGCCCTGCCGATCTTCAGGTCCGCAACGGTCTTGAAAGCGCCGCCGTGGCAGAATATAGCGGCATTCTCCTTGGTGCCCGGGGCGAATGCGGTTATGCGGCCTATCTTCCCGTTATATTTTGTGTAAGCCGGCTTGAACAATACGGGGCCGTACGGGGTCGCGAGGTACTTCTCGACCGTTCTGATTATGCTCGCCAGTTGGCGTTTATCCGGAAGTCCCGCGAGGATGGCCCAGCTCTGAGCGTTCAGCTGGCATCTGTCCTCCTCGTTCTTCCTGGAGCCGATGGGTTCGCCGTAGTCGTTGAAGGCGTAGCAATACCAGCTGCCGTCCCACGCGTATTTATTTATGATCGCCTTCATCTTTTCGTATCGCCTTCCGCATTCGGAGGCGGTCTTGCCGTCTTTTATGTGAAGGGCAAGCTCTTTCATGTTATTAAGAGCCACACAAAGGCCCATTCCGAGCCACACGCTCTCTCCCTTGCCGCCTATCCCTGTCCTGTCGAATGCGTCGTTCCAGTCCTGGGTACCCATAAGCGGCAGGCCGCGCTTGCTCTTCCCTATATCCATCAGGAACTGCGTCGCGCGTTTTGCGTGCTCGTATAATGTCGCGCTGCCGCCGTCATAGAACTTCACTTTCTTCCTTAATATAGCCATGTCGCCGGTCTCTTTTACGTATTTGATGAGTAGCATTGGCAGCCAGATCGGAAAATCTGACGGCGGCCTGCCGGCGTTGGTGCCCTTGACGAGTGACCATCCGGGCAGCGGCTGGCCGTTCCTGCGCTGGTGTTCCGCCAGCTTGATCATCCTCTCCTTCGCATAAGGGGCGTTCATCGATGTCATGGCCCAGGCATCCTGCGCGGTGTTCCTGTAACCGAACTCCCCCCATCCCTCGTGCTGGTAGGTCGCGCTCCTGCCCCAGTGGTTGTTCATGTATACCTGGTATTTTATCCAGATGTTCACCGAACGGTCGAAGTCCCTGTCCGGCGTCGTGACCGCTATATTGTCAAGGATCGCGCGGTTCCAGTATTCCTTCGTCCTTTCGAATTCCTTCTTTGCCGTATTGATATTCCTGAGGGCGCCGAGTATCTTCCCTATCTTGCGCCTGTTATCGGCAATGCCGATGACAACGGAAAACTCCCTGGATTCGCCTGCGCGCAGCGTCATCGAGCTCTCGAAGGCGGCTATCATGTTGCCGCCCCTGACCTCCGTGCCTGTGCAGCCGTCCTTCTCGACCGCCGCGGGATTTTCGTAATCCCTGTACCTGCCTATGAAGTTCTCGTAATCTATCTCGAAATCATCTACGGGGAGGCTTGTGCCCATGAAACCGAAATACGGGCACGGCACATTCCCCCACGGGAATTTCGTCGCCACGATCGCCTTGAGTTGCCTGTCGTATCTTCCCTCATTCATCAGGACGGTAAGGTTCCTGCAGTGCAGTTCGGCGCCCCAATCGCCGATAAGCCATTCCGCAAACGGGAAGAGCTTCAGTTTCCTTGTCCTGCCGCTTTTATTTGTTATCCTGACGAGCCATATCTCGGCGTCCTTATCCTGCGGCACGAAGAAAGTCATCTCCGTCCGTATGCCCGCATATGACGAATTTATCCTCGTATAGCCGAGGCCGTGCCTGCATTCGTATGAGTCATATTTTTTTACCGGCTGGAATCCCGCCGACCAGTACTTATTGTCGGAGGTGTCCTTTATATACAGGAACCTTCCCGGACGGTCGGTAAGGTAAGCGGCCGGGTGCCAGCGCGTAAGCCTGTGAACACCGGGATCGAGGTAATAGCTGAAGCCCCCGCCGCCCTGGGATAGTATCAGGCAATACCTTCCGTTAGAAAGGTAATTGATCCACGGCCTCGGGGTGTTCGGGTCCTTTACCACGAATTCCGTGCCGTCCGCGCTGAAATCGCCGTATTTCCTGTAAGTCGACATCTCTGCCGTCATTTCCTTTCGAGTTCTACCGAACGTTGAACAACCAATTTTATCTTCGGCGCTTCCGCGCCGCTTATCAGCGCAGCCGCGTCATCCACGGTCATCCCGGCCGTAGATTTGCCCTCTATCGAGACCACCTTATCTTTTGATTTAAGGCCTGCCATATCGGCCGGTTCACCCACTATTACGCTGTTTATGATGAGGTCCTTGCCTGAAGTGTCGAGGAAGATGCCTATCCCGACAAAAGAGTGCTTCTGGTAATCGATCTTTTTCCTGGCAAGTTCGCATTCCCTCTCTACGAGGAATACAGGGGAAGCATTATCGAGGCCGAAAAGGTAGTCCGCGATCTCATCGACCGTCTTGCCATTTGTCTTTATGTCATCGATCTGTATTATGCGGTCATCTGCCCTTATCCCGATAGCCTGTGCGCTGCTTCCCGGGATAACGTCCTTGACGGATATCTCTCCGCCGGAGGACTTAATATTAATGCCGAAGCCCTTGCCGATCCTGCCTTGTTTTTCTATGGCCTCCTTTTCACGCCTGTCCGCCTCGGCTTTCCTTTTCGCGTCTATTTCGCCCCTCAATTTCCCGGCCTTCTCTATCGCATCGGCCGCGGCCTTTGAGGACGGGTTTGCCTGCAAGGCCTTGTTGTACTGCTCTATCGCCGCATCGATGTTGTTTGTGGCGAGGAACTGGTTGCCGAGGTTAATGAAGTTCTCCTCTTCAGAAAGCTTCTTGACCTCCTTTACGTTGTCCTTCTTGACCCTCATGGTGCCTATCTTGATCTTCACATCATAATAATCGGCGCCTTCCGATGTCACCAACCCCTCGATCTTCCTGCCGTCGTTCATTATGATGGTGTCGGCTTCAGCCCGCGGGCAGAAAAACGCCGACAAAAGACACGCCACGACCGCCGTTATTACGCTCTTTTTCATGCTAACCTCCATTCTATTCCCCGAAGATCTCGATCTCCCAGAGGGAATAGCCCCATTCTTTGCGTGCGCGTTCCCTGCAAAAAACCCTTACATACCTTGCGTTCTGCGGTTTTTCAAGCGTTATATTCTCCTGTCCGCCCCCGGAGGATTCCTCGGAATATACCGTGATCCAATTGGTTGCGTCATCCGAGATGTCTATGGAATAGCTCTTCGCGAATGCGGTCTCCCAAACAAGTGTTATTGAATCTATCCGCCTGTTGCGTCCGAGGTCGACATATACCCATTGCGGGTCCGTGAATGCGCTGCTCCATCTTGTCTTATGGCTGCCGTCGGCGGCGTTCTTGGCGAAGAAATCCTCGCCTTTATCAGGGTTCGGTTTCTGGGAGGTGGATGCATCTGCTCCCGCAGCTTCCATCGGTTTCAACATCATGACTTCCGTTTCAACCGGCGTTTCGGACGCGGTGCTTCCTTCCGGCACGAAACCGTATATGGAGATATCCCACAGCGAGTTGCCCCATTCCGTGCCCTTCTCCAGCAAGGTCAGCCTCAGGTACCTGCCCTTGCATGATTCCGTAAGCGCTATTATATCCTTTCCGCCGTTCCCGCCGTTAGTAATGAAAATCTCCTTCCATGAAGACCTGTCGGGAGATGCGTCCAGCTTATATGACTTGGAATAAGCATTCTCCCAAAGGATGTCCACCCTCTTTATCTCTCTTTCGCCGCCGAAATCAAGTATCAGGCTTTGCGGGTCGAAATGCTCGCTGCTCCAGCGCGTGGTCTTTTCCGTGTCTACGGCGAATTTCGGGCTGAACTGTGCATAGTCGCCGCCTTGGACCGAAGAAGCCCATATCCTGCTTACAGCGAGCTTTTCAAGCGGCAGCGGCTTCGGGTCGTACCGGAGACCTTCTATGGCCTTCCCTTCCGGGTCCGTTATCCTGACCGAGAACATCCATCCCGCAAAGAGGTCGCTTATCTTAACCAACAGCCTGTTCTTTCCCTTTTTCAGCATAACGGTGATCCTGTCCTCTATCGCCATCCCCCTTGCGACATCGTTCGTAAGGACGTTGGTACCGTTAAACCAGATCTTAACACCGTCGTCGCTGTGCACCTGCAGGCGCGCCGGCATATCGGCCGGGGAATCCACAGATGCGTATGCGTACGCCACGGACAGCTCGTTCTGCCCGAAAGCCGTCTCATCCTCGAAATCGATCGAGTTTTCGACGGAATTGTATTCCTTCCATGTTTTTCCGGAGGATGCATCGCCCGCCTTCGGCGCCAGGGCCGCCTCGTCCTGTATGGATACGGTCTCCAGTTTCGAACCGGCGAACGGCCCGCATATATACCAGTTCCTTATATATGCAGGATCGTAAGCGGCATGCGCGCCCGAGCAGACTGCCGCCGACGCGGCGAGCAATAATATCAAGGCATTCCTTTTCATGGCGTCCACCTTTATTTTACCAACAGGGATTTCAATATGGCGGCCTGGTTCTTGACGTCTGCGCTGATCTCGTTTGCGTTGCTGCTCCAGGTCAGCGGGTCGTAGAGATACGCTATATGCCTGCCGTCCTTGCTCTGCACTATAGCGGGATTTCCGTTGTTGAAGGTCGCCAGGACCTTGTACTGCGCGTTCTCATCCTTCGGGACCGAAAGGGCCCAATAACATATGCCGGACGAAACGATATTCCCCTTCCTGACCTCGACCGGGACATTTCCTGCCGTCCCGCCCTCCGTAAGGGTCACCGCGAATATATGCACGAGCGGCGAATCCGGGAGCTTCACGGATGTGAGGCGTTTCGACGGGCTTACAGGCACGGTTATGTGCGACATGTAATTCCCGCTGACGGTCTTGACCGCCGCGTGCGTAAAATGCGGCTCGCTCCTCCAATCCGCTATTGACGGGGCGAAGTACTGCTCGTCGCTGCTGCCGTCGCTGTAGACGAAAGCCACCTTGGCCGCAATATCGCCGCCACTCGAGGCGATGAGGAAATTTGCGTTTGTATATACGCCTTCCGGGACCTGGAAGGACTGTCCCCTGCATTGGATGTTTTTCACCGTCTTGCCGTCCTTATACGGGAACAGGAACGCGGTATCCCCACCCTTGCATTTGAACACTTTATCGCCTGCCGGAAGTTCCTGCGTGTCGAAAGGCATATCCTTCGCGTCATCGTTATATGCCTTATCGATCTTCACGCAGACCGGCCTTTCCGTAAAGATGTCCTTCGGTATTCCGACGATATCGAGATACCAAGGGTCGGTCTCGTTATATCTTTCGTCCGTAAGGCCTACCGGCCCGAACGTTATCGTCTTCTTGCCGGCAAGCGCTATGCGGTCGACCATCGATAACTGTTCGAGAGAGCCTCCCGCCAGCAGTATGACGTTCTGGTCATCCGGTATCGAGGGCGTGAAGGCGAACGGGTACCATTTCTGGTTGAACAGGTCCGGCAGGCTGTTGACGAGCCTTGATTTTGATATCTTTCCGCTAGGCTTGGACAGCTCCGGCATGATCTCTTTGACCGTTTTCTCGTATTCGCTGAGGTAGTCGTTCTCGAGCAGAAGCATGAGCGTCTTGCCCTGCGCGAAGGAAGTCAACGGCGATGCGAGCGCGTATTCCGGATAATATATCCAGGCCTTCGGTTCCTTTTCTTTCCTCATGTTCACCGCGATCGCTCCGGTCGCGTATTGCCCGACATCGGATATGGGCTTCAAGCCCCTGTCATCCCTGATATACCCGAAATCACCCTCGAATAATTTATCGTACCACTTGAACCAGCCCCAGCCGACCATCCACGGGTACGATGCCGTCACTGCCGCCTGCCTGATATAAAGCTCGGCTACCTGCTGCTCATCCCCGAGCCTCGCGGAGGCGTATCCCATGTTCTCGGGCGTCGCCTGAAGCCATGCCGTGCGGAAGCCGCTCTCGTTTATGAATACAGGCAGCTTTCCCATGTCACTGTGGAATTTCGTCTGGAATATTATCTTCGCGTTCGCTATCCAGTCCCTGTCGTAATCGAGGTCGAGGTTGTAATGTACCGGCGATATGAAATCCATGCCGCTGTTCTCTTTCGTCGAGACCGGGAACGGCGCGACTTCCGGAAGTTCCGTAGTGTATGTTATCATGTGGTCCGGGTCGATGATGCGCATATAAGCCGACAGGTCCTTCAGGAAATCATTGACGATCCACGATGTGTATTCGACGATATCTACGCGCCACGGCTTCCTGTCGAGGTCCACGATCTTTCCCCCCGAAACGATCTCTTTGTCGTTGAGTACGTCCGCGAAAGATACGTACGCTTTTCTCCACAATTGGTTGAGCGCGGAGATATTACCGTATTTCTTCTCAAGCCAGGCCGGCAGGCATTTCACGGATTCCGGCCCCAGTTTCGGGACACCGTACCTCTTCCTGCCGCTCCAATCAAGGTCGAACAGCCAGCGCTGGTCCATATCGACCGCGAGCACGCACGGATGGCCTTTTATGTTGGCCAGGAAAGTGTCATAGAAATGTTTTGCCTCGTCCCTGAACGCGGGGTCCATGAAATCGGGGAATTCCTTGTTCGTATATGATGTGCGGAAATAAAGGCCGAACTCGTTCTCGTCGCACCATTTCATGATATCCTGCAGGTATGCGTCCCCGTAGAGGTCCAGCGTATTGAAGCCGTGCTTTTTCATGGCTTCAAGCTCCTGGATGGCATATTCCGCAGTAACCTTCCCCTTCATCGGGCCGTCTTCGGGGCCGTATGCATATACCATTGCCCTCGAATAGAAAGGCCTGCCCTTGGGATCCAAAAAGATGGCGCGGCCGTTCTTCTGCCCGATCTTGAAATAGCTGTTTTGCGGCCAGCCCTTAGCCTGCTGCGCATGTAACGTAAAGGCTGCGGACATCATCAGTGCGACCAGTATAAACGTTATCTTTTTCATCTCAGAATAGCACCAGCTTTCTTTTTCCGTAGACCGATATTTCCCAGACAGAAAATCCCCAGTCCCCATTCTTCCTTAAGAGGTCTATCTTTATATACCTTGCCCTTGATATCGGGAACGTGACGGTCTCCGTCCCGCCCCTTCCTGTCTCCGTGGAAAAGACCTCTTTCCATGATGTCCTGTCGGACGATACTCCGATCTTGTATGACGAAGCGAACGCCGGCTCCCATGATATTATAAGTTTATCTATATCGAATTCCTCCCCGAGGTCTAAAATGAGCCACTGGGGTTCCTCGAATATGCTGCTCCACCTGGTGTTGGCTTTCCCGTCTATCGCGTTACTCGCGAAGAAATCCTCTCCCTTGTCCTTATCCGGCGGCTGGGTCGAGGAGGCCTCAACGCCGGCTGTCTTTACGGGCAGCGGCACCTCGAACCTTATCACATGCTGTTCCTGGGCTTTTGATTGCTCAGGAGCGCTTTGCGCACAGGCAAAAGCCGCGCATGCGACGGATACAGCTATGATCCCCGGCCTGATATTCTTTAACGTTTTATTTTACCTCCACGTCCTTGGGTGTAGCCACGACGGCATACACGTCCTTCCAATCCGTCGAGACCGATATGAACGCCGCAACAAACCTGCAATTCTTGGCCGAAGGTGCGTCAGCCGGTATCTTTATCTCCACGACCCTTTCTTCCGCCGGTTTAAAATCCGTAATAGTCGTAACATAGACAAATCCCGGATTTGCTTCCCAGTTTTCTATCTGGACGACAAGCTTATAATTCGACGGCGATATCTTTACGTCTTTCCAGGAAAGATTTACCTTCGCGGATGAACCTTTGCTTACCGTTACGGGGGATCCGGATATATCGAATTTGAAAGACGAATTTACGGTAACTACCTTATCCGTGCCGTTGGAGGCTATGCAATCATCCCACGCCTTCGACTTCGAGAGCGCGGCTACGACGAACTTGGCGGATGCCGATCCTCCGGTATTGCTTGCCACCGGCAGGACGGCCGTCATCTCCCCGCTCGGCGAGCTCACGGGGAAATCCTTGAATGAGCATACTGGCGGTTTCGCGTCCCAATCCTCCAGCTGCACCCTTATCACGTAATCCTTGTCCGTAGGGACGTCGTTCCAGCTTACCTTGACATTGGCGTCCTCTCCGGGCGCTACCATCTTCGGGAATTCGAGCACGTTGACATCGGTTGCACAAGAATATTGAGAAAATCCCGCTATCATGCAGACAGCGCACAGTAACACCGACAACAGTTTAGCCATTTAAGTCCTCCTTTCCTTTATTTGACGGTTTATCTTTTATATCTTCCTGCAGGAGTCCCTTATTATGAGTTCGGTAGACAGCGTCTTTTTGAACCCGGGCTTCTCTTCCTTGTCTATGAGCCTGATCACCGTCTCCGCCGCAAGCCTCCCCATTTCCGTTATCGGCTGCCTTACCGTGGTAAGCTTTGGCGAAAGCTCCGAACACATCGGGTTGTCGTCGAACCCTACGAGGGATATATTCCCCGGGACATCGAGGCCCTTGTCCTTTATCGCTTTCATGGCACCGAGGGCCATTTCGTCGCTTGCTACGAATACGGCGGTCGGGATTTCCTTCGATTCCAGCAGCCGGGACATCTTCTCGTATGCGGTCTTCCTGTAGAAGTTGCCGTCCATTATGAAGTCGCGCTGCACTGGTATGCCCGCATCGCTTAAAGCCTGCTTATATCCTTCGAGCCGCTCGTTGCCCGATTGTATATTCAAAGCACCGTGTATGGTGGCTATCTTCCTGTGCCCTAGCCCGACCAGGTATTTGACCGCTTCATATGCGCCCGCCCTGTTCGAAACTGATATATAGTTGATGCGCTGCTCAGTGTATGTAGCATTCACGACTACATACGGAATGTCGCTCTTCCAGAGAACAGGATTCACTTCAAGCGCGCCAAGCTCCAGGATAAGGCCGCCTATGTAGGTCTTGTTCAGTATACGCCTGTAAAAATCATCCTCCGGTTCGTTGATGTTATACAAGAGTATGAGGTCGCGGCGGGCCGGGAAGACCACATCCCTTATCCCTTTCATCAGCTCCGTAAAAAAGAAAGAGCCGAACATGTCATCGTAGACAGGCATGACCAGGCCGACCGAATTCACCTTGTTGCTCGCGAGCCTGCTTGCGCTGATATTCGGTTTGAAATTCAGCTTGTCTATGGCATCCATGACCCTCAGCTTATTCCTCTCCTTGACGCTGCCGAAGTTATTGATGACCCTCGATACCGTAGCTATGGATACGTCGGCTTCTCTCGCAACGTCGTCTATGCTGGGGAACTTGCCTTTTCTTGTCTTCATGTTATTTTTAACCATTTTTAAAAGATGAAATGTAAGCGCTTTCTTATATTAAGAAATATACATTATGCCGGTTGACCTGTCAAGTAATAATTTCACGTGAGCCATTTTTCTTCCGGTATGTCTTTCTGGCAGGATTTCCTTAGGACTATCTCGGATTTCAGAGTGACGACCTTATTTGGAAACCTTTTCTTGGTAACCGCCTCAAGCAGGAGTTTTGCGCCCATCTCCCCCATCTTCTTCATCGGCTGCCTTACGGACGCAAGCGGAGGGTCAGATATCCGGCTGAACGGCATATCATCGAAACCGAGCACCGCGACATCATCCGGAACCTTCTTGCCCATCTCCTTGAGCATTTTGAGGCCGCCGTATGCCTGCAGGTCACTGCCGTATATTATAGCGTCGGTATCCGGCACCCTGTCTATCAGGGTTTTTGTCGCGAGGCCCGAGTCCTTAAGGGAAAAGGTATGCTCGTATACTATAAGGTATGGGTCATAGGGGACCTTCTTCTCTTTAAGAGCTTTCTTATAGCCCTCAAGCCTGTCCTGCCATATGAATTCCGACGACTCTTCGGGCATTATAAGTCCGATCTTCCTGCGCCCGAGCTCGAGCATCCTCTTCGTCGCCTCGAAGCTCGATTCGACGTTATCTATGAGCACGCACTGCCCGTAATCGGAATAATTGTTGAGAAGTACTACCGGTATATTGCTCTTTTGGAGCCTTGCTATGGTAGAGTCGGAGAGGTCAAGGAAAGCGGATATAAGCCCCACCACGCCGTTGTCGTGTATTACCTTATCTATGAAGATCTCTTTACGCTGGTTGTCGTACAGGTCATTATAGGTGTCTACCGTATAAAGGAGCTCGTAATATCCTGTGTCTTTTAACGCGTCCTTTATCCCGGCTTCAATGCTGCTTACAAGGTGCTCGCCTGCGCGCGCATATATGACCGCGATGTATTTCATTGAACGCTCGTACATTCCGGTCTGGCGGGCTTTCAGGTAAGGCGCGTAGTTAAGCCTGCGGGCGGCCTTCTCTATCCTTATCTTGAGAGGCAGGCCTATCCCAGGACGGTTGTTCAACGCCTTGGAGACCGCCGCCGATGAGACCCCGAGCTCTTTTGCGATATCTTTTATGGTGACAGCCATGACGCCCCCTTACGAGAAATATATTTACATATTATTAAGCAATTTCGTCAAAAACAATACCATACCGGCATGGGGTTGTCAAGGCCAAAAGTTTACGCTTACAAAATCACCGGACAAAAAAAGGGGCGGAATCTCTTCCACCCCTTAATTTATGTGATGTCCTGTACAGAACTTTTTATTCTCGAAACTAATTGGTCGGCTGCCCGATGAATTCAGGGTTCAACCAGGTCTTCTCGTACGGAGGTATCGGGAACGTTACTGTGTCAAAAAGACCAGAAGCCGTTCTGAATACGCCCTTTACGGTACCCTTGACGGCACCGACGATGACTCCGAATACCGGATTGCTCTCCTTGATGGACTTATCCATCTCGATCGGTATTTCGACCCAACCTGTCGCGAAATTCGCTAAACCTCTGCGGAGCTTCGTGCCCGCGTTAGCGGCATAGCTGGGAACAGCCATTCCGATGACCAATGATATAACGAAGAGAACCAAAACCATCTTCCACACGTTATTCTTGAACATGACTATTGTGTCACCTCCTCTCGGTTAACATCATTGCCGCAAATATATCACAGCTTTCATTGTTTTGTCAACAAAAATATTAGAATCTTTGGAGTAAAGCCGCCGAATTGCGCAATACTGCCGCCGCCCTGGGCTTGTCCATCCCGCACCCGAGCAGCGCCGAAAGCGCTTTTTGCCCAGAAATCAGGTCGCCCGGTTCGTGGGAGTCGGTATTAAGGACAAGCTTTGCGCCTGCAAGCAAAGCGGTCTTGGCAACGTGCCCGTTCGTAAGCGAGTGCCCCTTTTTTACGGTTATTTCAAGGAAGACCGAACGCTTGGCGGCTGTTTTGGCGTCTTTTAGCGTTATGAGCCCGGGATGGGCAAGTATGTCGATGTCGCACTCAAGCGCGGCCGCGTTTGTGCCGGGTATCACCGGCTCGGCGATCGTTTCGCCGTGCACGACGACAAGTTTTATCCCGCTGTATCTCGCGTATTTGACGAGGCCGGAAATATCCTTAGGCGGGACGTGAGTAAGCTCTACACCCGGGACGACTTTTATTTTACCGGAAGTCAGCGACTTTGCCGCCTTGACTATCCTTGGCGCGACGAAATCTATGTTCGATACGTCGACATGGTCGGTAAGTCCGATACCGGTGTAACCGGCCACATACGCCCTCCTGACAAGTTCCGCAGGCAGGAGCGCTCCGTCGCTCAATAAAGTGTGTGTATGTAAGTCTATCATGATATCATGGTGGGCCTGAGAGGACTCGAACCTCCCGCACGCGGTTTAGGAAACCGCTGCTCTATCCAGATGAGCTACAGGCCCAATCCTTTAATTTAGAATTCTATCAAAGAGAAGACGTTCTGTCCCTTAAGGCGCTCGCGGCCTTTCAGGAAAGTCAATTCTATCAGGAACGCGACCTCAACCACGTTGCCGCCGAGCTTGCCGACCAGATCGCACACCGCCTTCATTGTACCGCCGGTCGCGAGAAGGTCATCGATTATCAGCACGTTATCGTCCGGCCCTATGGCATCCTTATGGACCTCGAGGCAGTCCTTGCCGTATTCGAGGTCATATTCTATCCTGTGTGTCTCATGCGGGAGCTTCCCCTTTTTCCTTACAGGGACTACTCCCGCCCCGAGCTTATAAGCTACCGCGCTGCCGAAGACAAATCCCCTGGCTTCCACGCATATGACCTTGTCTATCTTCTTTCCGGCATACCTTTCGGCAATACCGTCTATCGCTTCGTGGAACCTTTTGCCGTCCTTAAGGAGCGTGGTTATGTCCTTGAATATTATACCTTTTTTAGGGAAATCCGGTATATCCCTTATCGATCTCTTAAGACCTTCGACCACCTGGCGTTCGGTACCCATCACTGCATCTCCTGGGAGGTCATGTTCTTCCTGAGCTTCCTGAGCGCAGCCTCCTCTATCTGGCGGACCCTTTCCCTTGTTATCTTGAACTTTTCAGCTACCTCTTCAAGGGTATGCGCGACGTCATCTTTCAGGCCGAACCTCATGCTTAGGATCTCATGCTCCCTCTTGCTCATCTTCCCGAGCAGGTCGGCGACCTTCTCCTGGCGCAGGTAATTCGAAAGCTCTTCGGTCGGGGATACCGACTTCGTATCCTCTATTAAGTCCATCATTGTGCCGCTGTCATCCTCGCCTACCGGCGCTTCGAGCGAAGTCGTCTGGGTCATGACACGGTCAAGTTCCTGCGCCTTCTTGACCGATATCTTCATCGATTTCGCTATCTCGCCGGTCGTGGGCTTCTTTCCGAGTTTCTGCGACAGCTTCTCGTTGACCTTCTTCCATTTCGCCGCGAGTTCCATCATATAGACGGGGATCCTGACGGTCTTGCCCTGGTTCGCGACCGCGCGCAGTATGAATTGCTTTATCCACCATGCCGCGTATGTCGAGAACCTGAACCCCTTCTTCGGGTTGAATTTCTTTACGGCCTTCATGAGTCCGAGGTTGCCTTCCTCTATCAGGTCGAGCAAAGGCACGCCGAAGTAGCTGTATTTCTTCGCGATACTGACTACAAGACGGAGGTTCGATTGTATCATCCTCTTCTCCGCCTTGACATCGCCTTTTTTGGCCAGCTTAGCCAACTCGATCTCTTCTTCGGCGGTCAAAAGCGGTATCTTCTCTATCTCTTTTAGATACGCTTTGATCGGCTCCATTTTCCCTCGTTGTTATTTTTTGTTTGTCAGTACTGCCTGTGCCGCCGCAAGCCTGGCTATCGGGACCCTGAACGGCGAGCAGCTGACGTAATCCATCCCTGCCCTGTGGCAGAATTCCACCGAGCGCGGGTCTCCGCCGTGCTCTCCGCAGATGCCTACTTCCAGGTCCTTACGGCCCTTTCTTCCGCGTTCTATGCCTATCTTGATGATCTCGCCGATACCCTGCTGGTCTATCGTCTGGAACGGGTCGTCCGGCAGGATGCCCTTCTTCAGGTAATCCGGCAGGAACCCGCCGATATCGTCGCGGGAGAAGCCGAATCCCATCTGGGTCATATCGTTGGTACCGAACGAGAAGAACTGCGCGACCGTCGCGAGCTTGTCCGCGACTATCGCGGCCCTCGGGATCTCTATCATCGTCCCGAACATATGCTTCAGCGATTTCAGGTTGTATTTCTCGAGAACCTCGGCATATACCCTCTTGGCTATTACCAGCTGGTCCTCAAGCTCCTTTACGTCGCAGACGACCGGGATCATGATCTCCGGGTAAGGCTTCTTGCCTTCCTTTACCAATTCGGCCGCCGATTCGAGTATGGCGCGTATCTGCATCTCGCTTACTTCCGGATAGGTCACGCCGAGGCGTACGCCGCGGTGTCCCATCATCGGGTTCGACTCATGCAATCCTTCCGCGCGCTTTGAAAGCTCTTCCATGGATATGTTGAGGTCCTTGGCGAGCTGTTCGAGCTTGTCCTGCTCGCGCGGCACGAACTCGTGCAGCGGCGGGTCGAGCAGCCTTATGACGACCGGATACCCGTCCATCGCCTCGATAGTTCCCTTGATGTCCTTCTTGACGAACGGGAAGAGCTCGTTTATCGCTTTCTTCCTCTCGTCAAGGGTGCTGGAGACTATCATCTTCCTCAATATGAACAGCGGTTCATCGGAACCCTTGCCGTAGAACATATGCTCGGTCCTGAAGAGGCCTATGCCTTCCGCGCCGAAAAGGCGCGCTCTCCTCGCATCTTCGGGTGTATCGGCATTTGTCCTGACACCGAGTTTCTTTATCGAATCGCATACCTTCAGGAACGAATCGAGAAGCTGGTTCTCTTCGGAAGCGTCCATCATCGGCAGCTTGCCTTCATAGACGTTTCCCTTCGTGCCGTTAAGGGTCAGCCAGTCACCTTCCTTAAGAGTCTTGCCTTCCGACCTGACCTCTTTCTTCTGGTAATCTACATGGAGTCCGCCGCAGCCGACTATGCAGCATTTGCCCCAGCCGCGGGCTACGAGCGCCGCGTGGGAGGTCATGCCGCCCCTCGCAGTCAATATTGCCTCGGCCGCCCTCATGCCCTCGACATCCTCGGGATTGGTCTCCTCGCGGACGAGTATGACCTTCTTGCCCTGCTTCTTCCATTCAACGGCATCGTTGGCAGAGAAGACTATCTGTCCGCACGCGCCGCCCGGCCCTGCCGGAAGGCCTTTTGCCATCGGCTTGTGCGCGACCTCGACCTTCGGGTCGATGACCGGATGGAGCAGCTCATCGAGCTGGGAAGGCGTAACGCGAGTTACGGCTATCTCTTTCGAGATGAGCTTTTCCTTAAGCATATCCACCGCCATGCGCACCGCGGCCGGCCCGTTGCGTTTTCCGGAACGGCACTGGAGCATGAAAAGCTTGCCCTTTTCTATCGTGAACTCTATGTCCTGCATATCGCGGTAATGCTTCTCGAGGCGCCGGCGGATATCGACCAGGTCCCTGTAGATCTTCGGCATGACCTCTTCGAGCGTCTTAAGCGACTTGTTGTGTTCGGATTTCGAGTAGGTGTTGACCGGTGCAGGGGTCCGGATACCCGCGACGACATCCTCGCCCTGCGCGTTTATCAGGAACTCGCCGTAGAACCCGTTCTCTCCGTTGCCCGGGTTGCGCGTGAAAGCAACGCCTGTGGCGGAATCCTCGCCCATGTTTCCGAATACCATCGTCTGGACGTTTACGGCCGTTCCCCATTCATCCGGGATGCCTTCTATGCGGCGGTAGCTGATGGCCCTCTTGCCGTTCCATGACGCGAATACGGCCCCTATGCCTCCCCAGAGCTGTTCCATCGGGTCGTCCGGGAACTCGCTCTTCAGCACTTCCTTTATCTTCGACTTGAACTGGCTGCAGAGGACCTTCAGGTCGTCCGCGGTCATGTCGGTGTCGCTAGTATAGCCCTTCTCCTTCTTGAGCTTGTCCATTATGCGCTCGAGCTGCTTGCGGATGCCCATATCGTCGGCGGGCTCTATACCTGCGGCCTTTTCCATGACTACGTCGGAATACATCATTATTAAACGGCGATAAGCGTCATAGACGAACCGTGTGTTCCCGCCGCTCTGCTTGATGAGGCCCGGGATCGTCTTCTCGGTGGTCCCGACGTTCAGGACCGTCTCCATCATGCCCGGCATGGATTTACGCGCGCCCGAACGGACCGACACCAAAAGGGGGCTCGACGGGTCTCCGAACTTTCTGCCCATGAGTTTCTCGACCTGCGCGAGCGCTTTCCTTACCTGGCTGTCCAGCACAACAGGATATTTTTTCTTGTTCGCGTAATAGTATGTGCAGACCTCGGTGGACAAAGTGAATCCGGGAGGGACCGGAAGCTTCAGGTCCTTATGCCCCGCCATCTCAGCCAGGTTGGCGCCTTTGCCGCCCAGCAGGTTCTTCATGCTTTCATTTCCGTCGGCCTTGCCGCCGCCGAAAGAATAAACGTATTTTCTCATTCCTTTTGATGCCTTCGCCGCAGTCTTTTTACTCCCCATCTTCGCGAATTGCTCCTTTCGTTATATGTTGGTTTTACAGCAGTCTTATTTTTGAAAGATCGGCCGCTTTGTCTGCGTATACGGCCTGTATCGCCCTGAGAAGCGAAAGCCTGTTCAGCCTCAGGGCCTGGTCATCGGCATTTACGGTGACCTTCTCGAAGAACAGGTGTATCGGCCCGGAGAAGGCCTCCGCGTACAACTTTGTCGCGCCGGCATAATCTCCCGCCTCTATCCTGTCCTCTATCTTCTCTTTCTGCTTCCCGTAGATATCCCAGAGCTCGTTCTCCAGCTGTTCCCTGAACAGCTCGGCCCTGACCTTGGCGTCTTCACGCCTGAAGTCCTTGGCGCCCTTCAGTATGTTGGAGATCCGCTCAACGACTTTCGCGGCCTCCAGGAAATACTTGGCTTGGGATATCGAGGAAAGGTCTTCGAGTTTCTTGCCGAGCCGGTCAAAGCTCCCGATTCCCGGCGACAAAACAGAGTCTATGATATCATCTTTATACTTTTTGTCCAGTAAAATATTCTTCAACCTTTCCCTCATGAACGCCAGTATCTGCGACTTTACGAGCTTCCTGTCGCAGGCCACCTTATCGCCGTAAAGATCGGCCGCCTTGTCCAGAAGGGCGTCAAGCGACAACGGGTATTTCTTCTCGGACAGTATCTTAAGCAATCCGAGGGATGCCCTGCGTATCCCGTAAGGGTCCTCGCTTCCGGTCGGAAGCATGCCGATGGAATAGAACCCCGCTATCGCATCCACCTTGTCGGCTATAGCGAGTATACACGGTATATTTCCCGAAGGGAGCGGGTCGTTCGGCCCTTTCGGCAGGTAATGCTCGTATATCGCTTTCGCGACTTCCTTGTCCTCGCCCGTCCTCCTCGCGTATTCCCTTCCTACGATACCCTGCAGGTCCGGGAACTCCTTTACCATCAAGGTGACGAGGTCGGCCTTGCAGAGCAGCGCCGCCATCTCTATCTTCTTCTTTTCATCATCGGGGACCTTCAGCGTATCCGCGATAAAGCGCGATAACTCGCGTATCCTGCCGACGCGGTCATGCATAGTCCCGAGCTTCGCCTGGAATACCACGCCTTTCAGCAGGTCTATCCTGTCCTCGAGCTTTGTCTTCAGGTCCTCCTTCAGGAAGAACATGCTGTCCTTGAGCTTGGCGTTGAGGATCGCCTCGAATGTCCCGCGTATACCGGATATATCCTTGCGCTTGCCGTTCAGGACGCCCGCAAAGACAGGAAGGGCTTTTCCCTTGTTGTCCTTAAGCAGGAATATCTTCTGGTTCTTTGCCATGGAGCTCTCAAGAACCTCGACCGGCAGGTCGAGGTAGTCCTTGGAGAATCTCCCCGTGAATCCCGAAGGCGACTCGGACAGGTACGAGACCGTCTCCAATAGCGCCGCGTTAAAGTCCTCCGAGGCCCCTTCCGCCTTGGCAGCGTTCTTGAGCATAGTTTCTATCGAGGCCCTTCTTTTGTCTCCGTCGGCCTCCACTCCGTATTTCTTCATCTTAAGGAAATAATCGTTCGCGGAATTGATTTTAACCGGCCCCATCCCGGCGCTCTCATACCTGGGCAGGCGGGACAGGTTAGACGATTGCAGGGTTCCGAACCTGAACGGTATGACCTCGCTCCCGAGCAGCGCAACGATAGACCTTACGGGCCTGGCAAACCTTACTCCCCCGGATTCCCATTTCATTACCTTCGGGAACCGAAGCGAGCCGATAAGTTTCGGGAGCATATCAGCCAGCACTTTCTTTGCGGGAAGCGATTCCATTGCGCGCTCTATAAAAAGGTACTCACCCTTTGGTGTATCCTCTATTTTAATATCCTCTATGCGCGCATCCTTGGATCTCAGGAACCCTAGGCATACCTGTGTAGGCCTGCCGTCTTTGTCAAATGCCGCCGCTTTGGACGGGCCGCTGATCTTTTCCCTTTGGGATTCCTGGCGGGCAGAGATCCCTTCCGCAAGCACGATCAACCTTACCGGCGTGGCGTAGGATACAATCTTTCCGAAACCGATGCGCGCGTCCTTAAGGCCGGCCTCAATGGATGAACGGAGCTGTTCCGTTGCCGGAGGTATATAGCCCGCCGGGAGCTCTTCGCACCCGATTTCAAGAAGCAGGTCCGTTTGCGTTACGTTCTTTTTTTTCATTTGTTGTCCGTATTCTCCAGGTATAGCATCGCGCAGGATTTAGCAAGGTTCCTTACCCTCGCGATATATGTCGGGCGCTCTGTCGTACTGACCGCACCGCGCGCGTCCATCATATTGAACGCATGCGATGTCTTCAGCATGAACTCGTATGCGGGGGTCAGAAGTTTCTCCGCGAGCAGCCTCTTCGATTCCCTTTCATAGGTATTGAACAGCTCCATGTACATCTTCGGGTCGCTTACTTCGAAGTTGTATTTCGAACACTCCATCTCGTCTTTCCTGTGTATATCGCCATAAGTATGCTTATCGTCCCATTTAAGCTTATAGAAATCGTATTGCCCCTGGATGAACATAGCTATCCTTTCGAGGCCGTATGTTATTTCGCAGGGTATGACGTCGAGCTCGATGCCGCCGACCTGCTGGAAATATGTGAACTGCGTGACCTCGAGGCTGTCGAGCCACACTTCCCATCCGAGCCCGGATGCGCCGAGCGTCGGCGATTCCCAATCATCTTCGACGAACCTGAAATCATGTTTCTTCAGGTCTATGCCGAGGCTCTCCAGGCTCTCGAGATACAGCGCCTGGACATTTGCCGGGGCCGGTTTGAGTATGACCTGGTATTGGTAGTAATGCTGCGCCCTCAGAGGGTTATCGGCGTACCTGCCGTCCGTCGGACGCCTAGACGGCTGGACGAAAGCCACGTTCCACGGGTCCTTGTCCAAACTGCGCAGGAAAGTCAGCGGGTGGAACGTCCCGGCCCCCACCTCGGTATCGCAGGGCTGAGCAAGAAGGCATCCCTTGCCTGCCCAGAACCTCTCAAGGCCCATTATAAGTTCCTGGAAAGTCATCGTCTTTTTCTTCATCTCTTTAACCTTTGCAGCTCCCTTATGAATTTTTTTGTTTTCAGCGGCCTCTCGAGGTGCGACGCGACCATCCTGTCGACCAACGGGCCAAGTTCGTCCGACACCGGCTTCGATATCCTGAATTTCAACAGCGAGTCCCAATCCGCGCTCTTTAGCCGGTTGAACGTCTGCGCGGTGCCCATCGACACCTTTACATGGCCTACCGATGATCCCTCCGCGGACGGCCCGAACCCGAGCAGCGTCAGGAACCTTATCTCGAAGATGCGCACGATCTTCACCGGCTCCATACTTTTCGCAAGCATCCTGAGGCATCCGAGCAGCAGGCCGAATATCTCCTCGTTCCTCTCGGCGGGCTCGGTAAGCTCATCCACGAGTTCCGCGAGGTAAGATGCATAAGCTATCGCGTAAAGGTCTTTGCGTATGCCGAAGCAACCGTCCAGAAGGTCGCATTGCGTTATATTCTGGAAGTCGCTCTTTGATTTTTCATAGAACACTATCTTGTTAAGCCCGAACAGCTCGGCCTGGCTTCCGTATTTCGAACGGTCGCCTCGTATCCCCTTCAGGACGCCCTTTATCTTCCCGAAGTCCTTCGAATAGAAGGTCGCGATGATGCTTGTCTCCCTGAGGTCGCGCCTGTTAAGGACGATCGCCTCAGTCGTCTGTATCGCCATTCGTCTTCTTTTTTATTGCGACGCTGTCGGGCAGCGGGACTATGCCGCCGGATATCACGAGTTTCAGTCCTTCATCGATGCTCATATCCAAACTTATCATCTCTTTTTCCGGCACGAGAAGCAGGAATCCTGAGGTCGGGTTCGGGGTTGTGGGGACGAAGACGTTAATTACCCTTTCAAGCGTCTTATCCTGCACCTCTCCCTTGCCTTCTGATGTCACGAATCCCACCGCATAAATCCCCTTGTGGGGGAACTGCACCAAAACGACCCTCGTGAAGATCCCTTTCGACTGGCCGAGGAAGGCCTGGCTGATCTCCCTCGTTGCAGAATACACCTTACCGAGCATCGGCACCTGGGAGAACTTCCTTTCGAAATATGAGAAGAGTTTTTTCAGGACAAGCACCCTGGTCCCAAAACCTATGAATATAATCAACGCGATGACTGCGGCATAAAGCCCCACCTTTACTATATGGGCGTTGACGACACCGCTGTAGTACGGCTCGAGCTTCACCATTATGCGCCTGATGAAAAGAGCGTCGAATGGTGTCAGCACGAACACGATCAGCCAGTATGTAACGAGCGCCGGGATTATGACCACGACTCCCGCAAGGAAATTCCTTCTCATTGATTTTAACATGTCAGCTCCTGTACAAAAGCTGGAATACGCATAGCGTCACGAGTATGCCCAGCATCGAACCCGCTATGGCTTCCCACGTCGTGTGTATCCCCTTCTTTACCCTCGATACGGCGAGGAGTACCGCCATCAGGAATACGAGAGATACGATTATGACATTGTCGGCTAGGAATGAAGTTATCGTGAACACGGAAAAAGCGAAAGCCGAGTGCCCGCTGGGCCATCCCCCCCTGAAAGGGGTACCTCTATGCAGGATGAGCTTCAGGATAACGACCAGTGACATCAGGATCGTCAGCGCGATAAATGTGACATGCCACGGCGATTGCCTTATCCTCAGCATCGCGTCCGACAGGTTTAGTATCTTCAAGCTCTTAAAGAAGACAAGATATCCTACTATTATCGCATAGATCGACGCTACGAATACGCATCCGGCCGCGATGTCTTTAGCCATCTTTGCCATATGGTGGAATTCCTTCGTGAATATGTCGACCGTAATTTCGAGCGCGGTATTGAACATCTCCGCCACGATGACCATAGTGACGGCGCTAAGTAACAGGATGAATTCAACGGTGGTCAAGTTCAGTACGATCCCTAGGAACAGCACCGCAGCGCCGACAAAAAAATGAATGCGCATGTTCCTCTGGGTCTTAAGAGTATGCTTGAGCCCTTCTATAGCATAGTTGAAAGAATCCGTCAGCCCGCGCTTCTTCATAGTGTGTCCAGCATCCTTTTTTCCATGGCCCTCATAACTTTTCTTTCCGGCGCCGACGTATCGTCATAGCCGCAGAGGTGCAGTATGCCGTGGACCATGCACAACTTCAATTCGCCCGAAAGCGTATTCCCGAAACGGCGCGCGTTCCTTTTTGCCGTGTCGACGGATATCGCGATGTCGCCGGTGTCGAACGCGAGTACGTCCGTCGCGCTCTTCCTGCCCTTAAACCTGGAGTTGAGCCGCCTTATGCCGTTATCGTCCGTGAACAATATATTTATGCCGCCGCCTTTCCATCCGAGAGCCGAAAGGGCTTTTGATGCGAATGATGCGGCCGTGTCTTTCGGGAACGGGATGGCCGTATCCTCGGTGAGGACCGCGGCTGCGCGAGCATATGCTTTACGCGTCGTTCTTGTCCTTGCCATTCGGATACTGGACTCTTGTGTGGTAGACGCCGGTCAGGACCTTGGTGAATGTCGCCGCGATGATATTAAGGTCCTTGAGTGTCAGGTCGCATTCGTCGAGTTGCCCGTCGATAAATTTGTTGTTTATTATCCTCCTGACGAGTTCCTCGAGGTTGGAAGGCGTCGGGTTCTGCAATGTGCGCGACGCGGCTTCGACCGAATCCGCGAGATGCACTATAGCGGTCTCCTTTGTCTGCGGTTTCGGGCCTGGATACCTGAACCCTTCCTCTTCCAGCTTGGCGAGGTCCTCGACCGATTCGAGCGCCCGCTGGTAGAAATAATATATGAGCCCGGTCCCATGATGCTGTTCGATGAAGTCCATCAGAGAGCTGTTCAACCCCGCCTTCTTTGCCTTCTCGAGGCCGTCCTTCACGTGGTTTATGATTATAAGGCTCGACATCGTCGGCGCGAGCTTATCGTGCTGGCTCTCCGAGACCATCTGGTTCTCGGCAAAGTACTCGGACTTTTCCACCTTTCCTATGTCATGGTAATACGAGCCGACCCTTGCGAGCAGGCCGTTCGCGCCTATAGCGTCACAGGCGGACTCGGCAAGGTTTCCGACGATAAGGCTGTGGTGGTATGTCCCCGGCGCCTTCAATATCAGTTCTTTCAGCAAGGGTTTGTTCGGATCAGCGAGCTCAAGCAGGGATATGTTCGTAGTGATATGGAACATCGACTCGAACAGGTGAAGCGTTCCGACTATTATTATGCCTACTGCAAGGCCGTTCATAAGGTACATCGCGGCATCCTTGAATATCACGTCGCTTTCGAGGTTGTTCAATATGCCGAGGCCTATTGCGCAGAAGGCGTTCACGACACCGACAACAACACCCGCCTTGAAGAGCTCGGACCTGTTACGGACGGACCTTACCATATATATGCCGATAACGCTTCCGGAAAGGAATATCAGCGACGAATCAAAGCGTTCTCCGACCACGAGGCCGGCAAGGAAGCACGTAACGAGCGCGACAAGTATGGCGGGCCTGACCCCGAGCAGCAGGCCTACGAGGATCGGGGCTATCGAGACCGGGACCAAGTATGGCGGCGCCTCGGAGAGCGATATCGCCTTACCTATGGCAGTTATAACGACGACTATCAGCGCGATAAGCGCGAGATGCCTGTTATTGGACCATATAGCGGGTTCATAGTACTTGAAGTACATCCCCGGCATCATTACGAGCACGATGACCACAAGGCATATGCCGAGTATCGAGAGCGCGAATTTCTTCTCGGATACCGATAAGGCCCTTATCGTCTCGAACTTCGCTATATGGAAAGGCGTGACCTTCTCGCCCCTCTTTACTATGATCTCGCCCTGTAGCACGTCTATCATCTTCTCCTGGGGCGGGATCGAGGATATTGCCTTTTCCCTTCTAGTCGATGTCTCAACCAGGTTCGGCTTGAGGTTCGGCGAGACCATACCGGCGGCGATTGTCCTGAGGACAGCCCTCAGCTTGTTATCGGTTATCTCGGGATCATTGAACTGCGGTACCGTTATATCCTGGGGCGTTTTCAGCGATTTTACCTCGGCGTCCGCTTCCGTCTTACCTGAGAGGTCCCTTATCCTTACTGAACTCTTGCCTTGCTTTTTCAGGCTTTCCTTTTCTTCGGGGGATATTATCGCCTGCGACAGGATGCCGTCGGCCTGCTTCAGTAACATCGGCTCTGACTTGGCGGTATCCTGGGATTGCAGCAGGACCCTGAGGTCGCCGTCCGAAAGTCCGAACTTATTGGCGGACCTTGCGCGGGAGAGTTTTTCGTCGGCGCTTATATTCTCCGCAGGCTTCAATTCGTTAGCCGCGGAGAAAAGGGTCTTTATGTCCTGCGCGGCATTCTCGTTGACCGACGGGTCTATATCGTAGACGTCCTTGACGGACATGGCCGCTTTGTTCTTCATTTCGGCCGTTTTTTCCTCGTCCACTCCGGCGTTGAAGGAGAAGTCCATCGGGGCGTAGATATCCCTGTCGGCGACCTTTCCCGCCTGCGGCTGCCCGCCGTAAGGCGTCTTGCCTATATATATGACCGATATAAGGGCGATACACGCGGCGGCGGCAATAATAGACCTTAAGGATATGTCCACCGGAATGTATTTCGGTTTTTTGAACATCTCTTTGTATAACATTTTATTTTCCGTTATACCTTTCGTACGCTCTTATTATCTCCTGGACCAGCTCATGCCTGACGACGTCGTCACCCGTAAAATAAGTGAACTTGATGCCTTCTATGTCCTTAAGGACCTCCTGGGACTGTATGAGCCCGACAGCCCTGCCTCCCGGAAGGTCGCTCTGCGTAAGGTCCCCGGTTATTACGGTCTTGGAATCGAAACCGAGCCTCGTAAGGAACATCTTCATCTGTTCAGCGGTGGCGTTCTGGGCCTCGTCGAGGATTATGAACGAATCGTTCAGGGTCCTTCCCCTCATGAACGCAAGCGGCGCAACTTCTATGACGCCCCTGCTGAGGAACCTCTCGACCTTGTCGAGGTCCATCATCTCATAGAGCGCGTCATACAAAGGCCTCAAATACGGCGATACTTTCTCCTCGAGGTCCCCCGGGAGGAACCCGAGGCTCTCTCCAGCTTCAACAGCAGGCCTCGTCAGCACGATCCGGCTGACATGCCCGAGCTTAAGTGCGTTTATCGCCATAGCCATCGCAAGGTACGTTTTTCCGGTACCCGCGGGGCCTATGCCGAATACGATATCGAACTGCCTTATCGCGTCTACGTACGCCTTCTGGCCGGCGGTCTTAGGCGTTACGAACAGTTTCTTGGACATTATGTCTATCTTGTCGAGATAGATAGAATGCAAGTCGATGTCTGGGCTGCCGTGCAGCGCCTTTATGGCGTACAGGATCTCATGCTGGTGGACGGCGCGGCCCATTCTTATGATATCAAGAAGCTGCTCGAATAACCTGGACGCTTTTTCGACATTTTTCGCGTCGCCGCCTATCGTAAGGTTCTCTCCGCGGGCGGTGACCTTCACGTCGAATTCCCGTTCTATGGCCTTAAGGTTCTCGTCATGCCGGCCGAACAGGATACGCGCCTCATCGTCGCCTGAAAGCTTGAAGTTCTTGTCCATGATCCGTTATTTGATGTATTCGTTTATCGTTATGTCGGCAGCGCCTTCCTTGGGTATCCTTATCGTCATTCCGGGGCGGAGCTTATCCGGCGATTTCAGGATATCCGTATTGGCGTTGAATATCTTCTTCCATTTCTTCGTGGTCCCGAAGTACTTCATCGATATCTTCTGCAGCGTGTCGTTCTTCTGGACCTTGTAGTCTACGAACTCCTCTTCCGCAACAACATCTATATCTTCAATTACCGTTTCGGTCGCGGAAGATGCCCCGTAATTCGTGGCAGGAGCCGTTGTATCCGAGGATTTCTTCGGTACCCTGTTCTCCTTCTCTATGGACGGGACTTCCACCTGGACTTCGATGTATTCCCTCGTGGTCTTCCTGTCGCCTGCCGCGGGGGCTGTTCCCATCAGGTATCCGCGGTTGCCGGACGAACTGCTGAGGTCCTGGTCGACCCTTTCCCTTGTTACCATCTTGGTGTTTACCGAGCATCCCGCCAGGGATATGACCATTGCAGCCGAGGCTGCAGCCAATGCAAATAGCACCGCAAACTTCTTCATGCTCCCCTCCTATTTTTTCAGGGTAGGCCCGGTAAGGGCTATCCCCAATTCCTTTAATTGTTTTTCCGATACGTCCGATGGCGCGCCGGTCATGAAACATACGGCCTTCTGCGTCTTCGGGAACGCTATCACATCCCTGATACTGTCCGTGCCGGTCATCATGGCTACAAGCCTGTCGAGCCCCGGTGCTATGCCTCCGTGAGGCGGAGCGCCGTAAGAGAACGCCTCGAGCAGGAAGCCGAATCTCGCCTGTATCTCCGCGTCGCTCAACCCTATTGCCTTGAATATCTTGGACTGCGTCTCTCGGTCGTGGATCCTTATGGAGCCGGAGCTCATCTCCACGCCGTTAAGCACGAGGTCGTAGGCCTTCGCCCTGACCTTGGACGGGTCCTTCTCGATAAGACCCACGTCTTCATCATACGGCGCGGTGAAAGGATGGTGCTCCGCTTCCCAGCGTTTCTCTTCCTCGTTATATTTGAACCAAGGGAATTCGACTACCCAGAGGAAATTGAATTTATTCTTGTCGATTAGACCGTACTTTTCTGCAAGGTGGAGCCTCAAGTGGGCAAGCGCCTCGTTGACGGTGCTTTTCCTGTCGGCGACCGCGAGTATCATATCGCCTTTTGCCGCCTTCATTTTTTGGATTAGCGCCTTCTGCTGGGTTTCCCCGAAGAATTTTGCTATGGGCGATTCGAGCCCGCTGTCCGTTACCTTGAAATATGCGAGGCCTTTCGCGCCTTCTTTTACTGCGAATTCGGTCAGGCCGTCGATCTCGCTCCTTGAAATATCGGCCTTGCCTTTAAGGTTCAGGGCCTTGATTATCCCGCCGGAAGCGATTACCTTCTCGAACGTCTGGAACTGGCTGCCTTTAAGTACCTCGGTAAGGTCCTCCAGCTCCATGCCGAAACGCGTATCGGGCTTGTCTATCCCGAACCTGTCTACCGCCTCGCTGTGCTTTATCCTCGTAAAGGGTATCTTTAGGTCTACTCCGATGGCCCCCGAGAATATCTCCTTGATGAGGCGCTCGGTCAGGTCGAGGACGTCGTCGACGTCGACGAAAGACATCTCGATATCTATCTGGGTGAATTCCGGCTGCCTGTCCGCCCTGAGGTCCTCATCGCGGAAGCATTTTGCTATCTGGAAGTACCTGTCCATGCCGGCGACCATAAGTATCTGCTTGAACAGCTGCGGCGATTGCGGCAGCGCGAAGAACTTTCCCGGGTTCACGCGGCTCGGGACAAGGTAATCCCTCGCCCCTTCGGGCGTCGACTTCGTAAGTATCGGGGTATCGAACTCGATGAATCCTTCCTTATCCAGGAAGCTGCGGGTTATCTGGCATACCCTGTGCCTCGTAATGAGCTTGTCGCGCGAGCATTTACGCCTCAGGTCGACGAACCTGTACGTATACCTGAGCTCTTCAGATATCTGGCTGTCGTCCTCTATCTCGAAAGGCGGCGTCTGCGCGGTATTGAGTACAGTCAGCTTCGAAGCGACGATCTCTATCCCGCCGGTCTTTATCTTCGGGTTCTCTGTGCCCTTTGGCCTAGGGGAGACCTCACCGTCGACCATTATCACGAATTCGTTGCGCAGCCCTTCGGCTGTATCATGAAGCTCCTTGGACGCGGAAGGGTTGAATACGATCTGCGTCAGCCCGTACCTGTCGCGCAGGTCTATGAATATGAGCCCTCCGTGGTCGCGCCTCCTGTGCACCCATCCCGAAAGGGTTACTTTCTTTCCTATCTCACCGGCTGTCAGTTCGCCGCAAGTATGAGTCCTTTTCATCTATTTTACGAAGATCCTTTCTATTTCCGGTATGAATTCGCGCTCCGGCAGCACCTTCTGCTCCTTCGTCGTCATGTTACGTAATGTAAGCGTGCGGTTCTTCAGTTCTTCCTCGCCTATTATCGCCACATACTTGGCGCCGAGCCTGTCGGCCGAGCGCATCTGGGCTTTAAGGGACCTTCCTTCGTAATCGAGTTCGCAGGAGATACCGCCCGTTGTCCTCAATTCGTTCGCGAAATTGAACGCGACGCGGTATTCCTCCTCACCCATCGTGGCGAAATACAGGCAAATGCCGTCCGGGGTCCCGGGGGCATCGTCCATAGCCATGACCGTCCTTTCCATGCCGATAGCGAAACCGCAGGCTCCCTTTGCGGGGCCTCCAAGCTCCTCGACAAGGTTGTCATACCTGCCTCCGGCGCCTATCGCATCCTGCGCGCCGAGTTTCTTGTGCGTAACCTCGAAGGTGGTCTTTGTATAATAGTCGAGGCCCCTCACAAGGTAAGGGTCGACTGTGTAGTTGACCTTAAGGCCGTCCAGCGAGCTCTTTACGCTGTCAAAATGCGATTTGCAGTCGGGGCAGAGGCACTCCGGCGTCCCCTTGAATATCATTCTGACCAATTTCCTGCATGATTCGTTCTTGCAGTCGAGGATGCGCAGGATATTCTTTTCATAACGGACCTTGCAATCCTCGCAGAGCCTGTCCTGGCCTCCGGAGAGCGTATTACGCAACCCGTCGGCTAGGGCTATCTTGTCCTTGGGGCACCCGAGGGAGTTTATCTTGATTGTGGATCCGTGCACCCCGAGCGATTCCAGCAGCGCGGACATCAGCGCAATAACCTCGGCATCCAGCTGCGGGCTGTAGGAACCGAGCGCTTCGACCCCTATCTGGTGGAACTGCCTCATCCTGCCGGCCTGAGGCCTTTCCGCCCGGAACATCGGGCCCATATAAAATAATTTTATGAACCCGTATTCGTTGACGAGGTTGTTCTCGAGGTAAGCCCTGACGACCGAGGCGGTCGCTTCCGGGCGAAGGGTGATGGACCTTTCACCGCGGTCTATAAACGTGAACATCTGTTTTTCGACTATATCCGTTCCCGCGCCAAGCGACCGCACGAAAAGCGAGGATTCCTCGATAACGGGCGTGCGTATTTCCCTATAGCAAAAAGCATTTAAGACGGCCCTGGCTTTTGCCTCAAGGGTCGTCCATAATTTTGCTTCCGTAAGCAGGAGGTCTTTCGTCCCCCGCAATGCCTTAACTTGTTCTCTCATAATGGGATATTCGGCGGGTTGAGGCCGGCTATCTTACTTTCTGTTTCATGATAAGCCCCGGCTTGAATACCGCCACCTTCTTCGGCGGGACGGGGACGGTGACGCCGGTACGCGGGTTCCTTCCGGTGCGGCCTCGCCTCGATTTGACCTTAAAAATCCCGAAATTCCTCAGTTCCACCGTCTCGTTGTTCGCGAGCGCCTCGACGATCATGTCGAGCGTGCGCTGCACGATCAGCTTAACGTCCACCTGTTTCAAGCCGGTCTCATTGGCTATCTGCAGGACGATCTCTTTCTTTGTCATATACGGCCTCCTTGGAATTATAGCTTAGTATCCGTAAATTGTTATTACTATTATAGTTAGTAATACGGCACTTTGTCAAGTCTTGAATGTTACCACGCCGTCGCCCAGAAGCTTCTCTATATCGGATGTCAGGCTGTCGGAGGGTTCAACCTTCAATTTGTCTTCGACTGATATCTCGAACCTCTTCCCGTCGGCCATCTTGAAATGCAGGTACACCGGAGCAGTCCCCGGATGGGATTCAAGGACCGACTTGAGCCTGTTCATGGAATCCTCCCCTATGCCCGCGTCGAGGCTGATGATTATCGCCTGGGTATATTTCTTCTGTATCTCGTCGAGGGGGATTATGTCGTTGGCCATTATCTTAGGCCTGTCCTCCCTGAGGTTGATCTTGCCCTTAACGCATACGATGGCGTCTTTCTTTATGTATCTCTCGGTATTCGCGAACGCCTTCGGGAATACAAGGACTTCCACCTCGCCTGTAAGATCCTCTATGCTCATGATCGCCATCTTCTCGCTTTTGGCTTTCGTGATCGTGAATTTCAGCTTCGAGATGATGCCGCCGAGATTGATCTCTTCATCCGACCTTCTCTTGGCGAGGTCCTTGACCGAACATGTGGAATAAGAGCGAATAAGCTTCTCGTATCTCGCCAGCGGATGGCCGGTCACATAGAAACCGAGCATCTCCTTTTCATAGGCGAGCAGCTGGCTTTCTGGCCATTCCGGTATCTTGGGGGTCTCGTGCCTGTGCGAAGCATGAGCCTTAGAATGCGTGCCGAACTCCTCGAAGAACGTCGATTGACCGCTTGCGCGCTCCCTGTGCGAGTTCGCGCCGCACTCAAGGCAGTCGTCCAGCATGACCGTAAGCTGCGACCTGTGCAGGGCGAATTCGTCGAATGCGCCGCACTTTATCAGGCTTTCCAGCACCTTCCTGTTCGCGAGCCTGAGGTCTACGCGTTCGCAGAAGTCATAAAGATTCTTGAACTTGCCGGACGCGCCCCTCGCGTTGACGATCGAATCTATCGCGCCCTGGCCGACGTTCTTGACCGCGCTGAGCCCGAACCTGATCGAATTGCCAACTACCGTGAACTTCGAGAAGCTTTCGTTTATGCTCGGCGGCAGTATCTGGATCGACATCCTCTGGGATTCTTCTATATAGAACGCGACTTTATCTATATTATCGCGCTCAGACGTCATCAGTGCGCTCATGAACTCTACGGGATAATTCGCTTTCAGGTAAGCCGTCCTGTATGATATGAGCGCGTATGCGGTCGAGTGTGATTTGTTGAAACCGTATCCGGCGAAATATTCTATGAGATTGAATATCTTCTCGGCCGTGCGCTTGTCTATCCCGTTCTTGGAAGCGCCGTTCAGGAAGTTCGAGCGCGCCTGCTCCATCTCCTCCGGGATCTTCTTTCCCATAGCGCGCCTGAGCGAATCGGCCTGTGACATCGAGAACCCCGCAAGCGACGAGGCGATGCGCATGACCTGCTCCTGGTAGATTATGGTCCCGTAGGTTTCCTTCAGTATCGGCTCGAGCATCCTGTGGTCGTACTTGATGGGTATCTCGCCGTGCTTCCTCTTGATGAAGTCCTCGACCATGCCGCTGCCTATCGGGCCCGGGCGGTAAAGTGCCAATATGGCTATGATATCCTCGAACGTCGTCGGCTTAAGTTTGCGGAGTATGTCGCGCATGCCCGAACTTTCAAGCTGGAATATACCGAGGGATTCCGAGTTGGACAGCAGGTCGTAGGTTTTCTTGTCATCGAGCGGTATATTGTTTATGTCCAGCGCAAGGCCCTTCGTCCTTTTTATGATCTTGACGGTCTCATCGATGACTGTGAGGGTTCTGAGGCCGAGAAAGTCCATCTTCAGCAGGCCGATCTTCTCGAGCGACTTCATTTCGTAGCCGGTTGAAAGCTGGCCCTCGCTCGTTTTGAACAGAGGGACATAGTCGGTGAGCGGAAGGTCGGATATTACGACGCCGGCCGCATGGGTCGATGCGTGGCGGTTAAGGCCCTCGAGTTCGGTAGAGATGTCAATGAGCTGCCTCATCTGGGGGTCGCTCTTGTACATGTTGCGGAGCTCCGGCTCCACCTTCAGCGCTTTTTCGAGGGTGATGCCGAGCTCTTCGGGCACGAGCTTCGCGATGCGGTCGACATCGCCGTAGCTTATGCCCATGACGCGACCGACGTCCCTAATGACCGCGCGCGCTTTCATGGTGCCGAACGTAATGACCTGGGCGACGTTCTCCTTGGAATATTTCTGGGTCACATAATCTATGACCTCGCCCCTTCTCTCGTAACAGAAATCTATGTCGATATCGGGAAGGCTTACGCGGTCGGGATTAAGGAACCGCTCGAATATCAGGTCATACTTTATCGGATCGAGGTCGGTAATGCCGAGCGAGTAGCTGACTACGCTGCCTGCGGCGGATCCCCTTCCGGGGCCGACGGGTATTCCTTTGGACTTGGCGTAATTGATGAAATCCCACGCGATAAGGAAATAGCTCGTGAACCCGGTCTTCCTGATGATATTCAGCTCGTGGTCCACCCTGTCGCGTATGATTTTGTCGACCTGCGCGTAACGTTTCTTCATCCCTTCTTCTACAAGGTCCTTAAGGTACTCCTCGCGGGATTTGCCTTCTGGCGGGGTGAACTGCGGCAGGTGCGTCTTGTTGAAATCAAGCTCCAGGTTGCATTTCTCAGCGATCTCTATTGTATTGGATATCGCCTGCGGGACGTCCGAAAAGAGCTCCTTGAACTCCTCCGACGACTTGAAATAGAACTCATCGGTAGAGAACCTCATATGGTCCGGGTCGCTCAGTGTCGTCTGGGTCTGTATGCAGAGCAGGCCTTCGTGGGCGCGCGAGGACCTCTTGCGCAGGTAATGCACGTCGCCGGTGGCAACAAGCGGTATGTCGAGCTCCTTTGAGATCTTCAGCAGTCCGGCGTTCGCCGTTTCCTGCTCCGGTATGAGGTTTTTCTGGAGCTCGAGATAGAAATTGCCCGGCCCGAATATGTCCTTATATTGGCCCGCGACGACCTTTGCCTCTTCGTATTTTCCTTTAACGATAAGGTATGGTATCTCTCCCTGCAGGCACGCCGACTGCGCGATCAGTCCTTTTGAATACCTGGCCAGGAGTTCCTTGTCAACGCGCGGCTTGTAATAGAATCCTTCAAGGTATCCGGCGGAGACGAGCTTCATCAGGTTCCTGTAACCCTCCTCGTCCTTCGACAGCAGGATAAGGTGGTATGCTGATTCCTCGTTTACGGAGGCGGACTTGTCCAGCCGGGAGCCCGGGGCGACGTATATCTCGCATCCGATGATCGGCTTTATGCCGTTCTTCATCGCCTCGATATAGAATTCTATCGCGCCGAACATGTTGCCGTGGTCGGTAAGTGCTACCGCAGGCATCCTGTATTCTTTCGCGAGCGCTATGACTTCCGGTATCTTGCAGGCACCGTCAAGAAGGCTGAATTGCGTATGGACATGCAGGTGGACAAAATGCGAATGCTGCATAATTAATATCCCCCAACCTGAAACCCGTAACTAGATCTATTCCCACTCTATGGTGGAAGGAGGTTTGGAGCTTATGTCGTATACTACCCTGTTGACGCCCCTAACCTCGTTGATTATCCTGTTAGAGATCTTGCCCAAAAGGTCGTATGGAAGCTTCGCCCAGTCGGCCGTCATGCCGTCCGCGCTCGTGACTGCGCGCAGCGCTATGACGTTCTCATATGTCCTTTCGTCGCCCATGACGCCGACGGTCTTTATCGGCAGCAGCACCGCGAACGATTGCCAGACCTCCCTGTAAAATCCGGCCTTCTTGATCTCTTCTATAACCGCAACGTCCGACTCCCTTAATATGTCGAGACGTTCCTTGGTTATGTCGCCGATGACCCTTATCGCGAGCCCCGGCCCGGGGAACGGCTGGCGCAGGGTTATCTCGTCAGAGAGACCCATCGCCTTGCCCACTATCCTGACTTCATCTTTGAAAAGCTCGCGCAGCGGTTCGACCAACTTGAGCTTCATCTTCAGCGGTAATCCGCCCACATTATGGTGCGATTTTATGGTCGCGGACGGCCCGCCGAACGCGGACTTCGATTCTATTACATCCGGATAAAGCGTCCCTTGCGCAAGGAACGCTATCTTTCCGAGTTTTTTTGCTTCCTCTTCGAAGACGCGTATGAACTCATGCCCTATTATCTTTCGCTTCTTCTCCGGGTCGGCGACACCTTTGAGCTTCCTGAGGAACCTTGCTTCGGCGTTTACGTACCTGAGGTTCATGTGGAAATGCTTCTTGAACGTCTTGATTACGCGTTCCGCCTCGCCTTTCCTCAGCACGCCGTTATTTATGAATATGCATATGAGCTGTTTGCCTATTGCCTTGTGGAGCAATACGGCTGCCACGGATGAGTCCACCCCGCCCGAGAGGCCGCATACGACCCTTTCTTTTCCTACAGTGTCCCTTATGGCGCGGACCGTGTCCTCGATGAATGATTGCGCGGTCCATTTGCCTTCACAACGGCATATCTTGAAAAGAAAATTTGATATCATCTTGCCGCCTTTAGGCGTGTGGGCGACCTCCGGATGGAATTGGACCCCGTATAGCCCGCGCTCGGTATCGGCGATGGAGGCGAATTCTGTATTTGATGTGTGCGCTATCTTTTTGAAACCGGGAGGCAGCTGCGATACGTAATCGCCGTGGCTCATCCAGCAGATGGACTTATCTTCAACATCGGAAAAGAGGCCCGAGGAATCGTCTATAAGCAGTTCGGCGTGGCCGTATTCGCGCTTATTAGCCCTGGTCACCTTGCCGCCGAGCATATACGACATAGCCTGCATGCCGTAACATATTCCGAGCACAGGTATACCGAGCTCGAAGATCTCTTTCTTTGGTTTTGGCGATTTGCTTCCGTAGATCGAGGCCGGCCCGCCCGAAAGTATGATGCCTTTAGGCGCCAGCCTGCGTATCTCAGCCGCCGTGATATTGTGAGGGACGATCTTTGAGAACACCCTGTTCTCCCTAACACGGCGAGCTATCAGCTGGTTATACTGCGAGCCGAAGTCCAGGACAAGCACAACTTCTTGCTGCAACATTATTTTATTTGCCCATTCCCACTCTTTGGACCTGCTGGAATATCTTTCCCTCGGTCCTTATGGACGGAGCTATTATGATCTCTGTCTTCTGGAATTCCTTGATGTCCTTTGCGCCGACCGAACCCATAGATGTCTGCAGCGCGCCCATGAGGTTCTGCGAGCCGTCGTCGAACCTGGCGGGCCCGAAGAGTATCTCCTCGAGCGTCCCGGTAGTGCCTACATGTATCCTTGTACCGCGCGGGAGGTTCGCATGGGGCGTGGCCATCCCCCAGTGGTAACCGCGGCCGGGCGCTTCCACCGCCCTCGCGAATGCCGAACCTACCATTACGGCATCCGAGCCGCAGGCGAACGCCTTGCAGATGTCGCCGCCGGCCCTCATTCCGCCGTCCGTTATGATAGGGATATATTTCTTTGTCTTCTTGAAGAACACGTCGCGTGCTGCCGCGCAGTCGACCGTCGCGGTGACCTGCGGTACGCCGATGCCGAGTACGCCTCTTGTCGTACATGCGGCGCCGGGGCCGATGCCTACGAGTATCGCGGACGCTCCGCTGTTCATGAGGTCCATCGCGACATCATATCCGACGCAATTGCCTACGATGACGGGTATCTTGACCGACTTGCAGAATTTCTTTATGTCGAGGGCCTTGTATTCCTTAGAAAGATGCTTAACGGTGCTGACCGTGGATTGTATGACGAAGATGTCCGCGCCTGCGTCCTGCGCTATCTTGCCGAACCTCTCCGCGCGCTGCGGTATCGCGCTGACTACCGCGGGTACGTCGGCATCTTTTATCTGGCGGATCCTCTTCTCTACGAGCTTTTCCTGTATGGGTTTCGTGTATATCGACTGGATTATCTCGGTGGCCTTCTCGGGGTCGGCCCTGACAAGCTGCTCGAGGACCTCGTCCGGGTCCTCATATCTGGTCTGGACGCCTTCGAGGTTGAGCACCGCCACGCCTCCGACCTTTCCCATCGCTATCGCGAACTTGACGTCAACGACGCCGTCCATGGCGGCGGCAAGTATGGGCACATTGAATTTCTTTCCGTCTATTTTCCAGCTTGTATCTACTTCTGCGGGGTTTATCGTGACTCTTCCCGGGGCAAGCGCGATCTCATCAAAACCGTAGCAACGGCGGGCCTTCCTTCCGATACCTATATATTCACCCATGTTTCCGGAACCTCCTTGAATTTAGACAATTATGATACAAAAACCGGGTTAAAAAGTCAAGGAAATCCCCATATTTAGAAGGGTCGCCAACGCAGGTGCTAAGGCGCGTAGCTTATCGCATCGCCTTCCGTTCCTTTCTGTGACTATTTCTTTCGATACCACTCGTGCTCCTGCAAATATAGTCGTTTGGACTCATCAGTGAACTCTTTTCTGCGCACTTTCAAGTCCTGTAACTTCTCAAATATACTTTTATAGAGAATCTGATGAGCTTGATTCTTGACGGCCTCATCGTTGTACTCGTCAAACTCAACATCTTTGTTAAGCGTCTGGTCTACCAGCCTGAGAAGATCTTCCTTGGTGATCTTGTCAATTAGAACGAATGCGTTGTTGGCATCAAGATAATATCCAAGATTATCCCTTATCTCTAATAGCTTCATATCCATTCCTCCTGTTATCGTAGGCTTCGCAGCCCGCCTCAAGTGAATTCATTGTGATCTGATAGTTGCTGATCGCTTTGCCGTCGAGGGAGTGAAGAGTTAGGTCCGTTGGATAGCCAGAGTACAATCTGTAGACTACTTTGCCTTCCTCTATCTCCTTCCTTGCATACAGGAGATAATCGGCACCAACCGACGCACCCACAGTGCTGTTGTGAGTAACCACAACTACTGGCATCGTCTCCGAAATCTCTTTGATGATTTTGTTGACATCGCTCCGGAGAAATAGGTTGTCGAAGGAGGACTCTGGTTCATCGACCAGTAGAATGTCATAGTTTTGTGCATCCTTGATCGCTTGAAGTAGCCTAAACTCTGATCGCTCACCACCAGATACTTCGAATCCATCCGGGTTTAGAATACTGTAGGTTATCTTCACAAAATACTTGTATATTTCTGAGCGAGTCAAATCATCATTGGATAGCAACGCCTGTAGATACTTATAGGGGTGTGCGTATTCCGCAAACGATTCACGGAATGTCGTCTTTACCCCACTTATAGATTTAATCTCGCCTGCTCCCGCGAAGGGATCCTTTGTCGCAATAACCCGGAACCTCTGGATAGGTTCCTCTGAGATTACTGCATGTTCTTGGAGACATTTTACAATCTCGGAGAATGTTTCAACCTTTTTTTTGTTTAAGCTCACGCGGTAGAGATTTACGTCGGGAACCTGAACCGTAGACGTGCGTCTCTTCAGCGCCTGCCGAATCTCAAGTACCATCTCGTTTACTATAGTCTTCTTCTTCCATTCACGTCCTCTTGCCCAGAGCAATTCAATTAGTTCTACTGCAAGCTGCTTGAGCGACTGACGGTCCACATATTTATTAATGATTGGTTGGTATTCAACATTCTGTATTATCTGCCTAATTGATGCTATCAACTCAATCAGTACCTTATCATCGCTAATCGAAAACTCCGATTCATCAAATAGTGCGCAATTTGAGAAGGCGTCTCTCCTGTCTGCTTCCTCCGCAGCCTCATGAAGATTAAGGATGTAATTGTCAACTTCTCGATCATCAGAATACAGGTCGACATTCATAACATCATTTAGAACAATCTTGAACCTTGATAGGTATTCTTCGATAAATTGGCTCCTGGTTCTCTGGAGATCTCGGCTGAATTCGCGTTCACACGCGACTTCATCTTGTTGCACCAACGAGAACTGTTTGATGTATTTTACTTGGTCATGCGATGCATTGATTTTATCTAGGGTGTATGTTTTCCCTGACGATCTCTCACCTAGAAGGATGTTGAGTCCTGTAGATAACTTCTGGCCGTCGTCAAAAATCTGGAAAAGGCTATTCCCATGGGCTTCAGACAGGGCAACCTTCCCTTTGTCTTGCAGGCATTTCTTGAGGGCAGCCAACGTAACCTCGCCGCAGTCAACAAAGGTCTGTCTAGTAGGAATGTTATCGAGTGTATCGCCGATTCGAATGTCGCTGAAAAGGACCGGTGTAACTTTTGCGTCGTCCTTGATTGCACGGATGAATTTCTTGGCGCTATCCACCTCACCAGCCGATACGTATTTCGCCATGCGTTTCAGAGCATCGTCTTTGATTGCTGGTTTCTTATCATAATGTGGAATGACCAGGTACTCCTCTAAATTATGGAAGATTTTTGTAAGCTCATCAATAGTGATGCTGTCATGAGCTTGGGTAATGCGGCTGTGAAGTTGCTGAGCCTGTTTCTCGAACTGGTTCAGCTTGGCTATGTCACTGATTATGAGAATGTGCCCGCAGTCGAGGGTAACTTCTATCCCGGGGAAGACAACAACATCCAGTTCGTTGTCAATTGCTGTGAACTGACTGCGGTCAAATACATTGTGGTTCGTTATGGCAATGGCATCCAAAGCTGCTTCAACGACGTATCTCCGTAATGTGGCGAGTTTGAAGCTGAAGGGGGAGTCGCTCACTGTAGGAATTGTGTGTATATGTAGGTCTATCTTATTCACGAGTACTCCAGGTTATTGCTTGGTTTTTCTTTCATCGCAACATATAATATGCAGATTCATGCTCTTAGTTATCTACACATCCTTAACGAAATTTATGCCACTATTCACTTTGATTAACACAAAGTAAAATGCCCCCTGACCGCGGAGCCAAGGGGCACTATTGTGTTAAAAGTACTTATTATTTAACTATTGCCAAGATGTCATCCGAGTCTATAATTAAGTACTCTTTTTCTTCGACCTTGACCTCGCTTCCGGAATATTTCCCGAAAATGACTATGTCTCCGGCCTTCACATCGGGAGCGACCGTCTTGCCGTTATCGAGCACCTTGCCCGATCCGACGGCTATGACCTTCGCTTCCTGCGGTTTCTCCTTCGCGGTGTCCGGGAGTATGATGCCGCCCTTTGTCTTCTCTTCGGCGCTCAATACTTCCACGATCACTTTGTCGCCTAATGGCTTAAGGTTCATTTATTTTCCTCCTTGGATTTGGGTCTAATACATCCCCTCGCCGTAGCCGCCATGCGGGGGCATCGGAGGTGTCTTTTCTTTTTCGGGTATGTCGGTGACGAGGCACTCGGTCGTCAACAGGAGCCCGGCTATCGATGAAGCGTTCTGGAGCGCGGTCCTCGTGACCTTCGTCGGGTCGATGACGCCGGAATCTATCATGTCGACGTAATCGGCCTGGAGCACATCGTAACCTATGTTCGTCTTCTCTTTCTTCACGTTCTCGACGACTACCGAACCCTCGAGGCCGGCGTTGAAGGCGATCTGCCTCAACGGTTCCTCAAGAGCCCTCTTGACTATATCGACGCCTATCTGTTCGTCGCCGGAGAGTTTCATCTTCTCGAGCGCGGATACGCACCTGAGCAGAGCGACACCGCCGCCGGGGACTATGCCTTCTTCGACAGCAGCCCTTGTAGCGTGGAGCGCGTCCTCGACGCGTGCCTTCTTCTCCTTCATCTCGGATTCGGTCGCAGCGCCGACATTTATGACGGCGACACCGCCCGAAAGCTTCGCGAGCCTCTCCTGGAGCTTCTCTTTATCGTAATCGGAATCCGACTTCGATATCTGGGACTTGATCTGCTCGATCCTGCCCTTGATATCGGAGCCCTTTCCGGCGCCTTCGACTATCGTCGTGTTCTCCTTGTCGACCGTTACCCTCTTTGCGCGGCCGAGCTCGTTGAGGTCTATGTTCTCGAGCTTCCTTCCGAGGTCCTCGGTAATGGCGATACCGCCCGTAAGTACGGCGATATCCTCGAGCATAGCTTTTCTCCTGTCGCCGTAGCCCGGGGCCTTCACCGCGCAGCAGGCGAACGTCCCGCGGATCTTATTGATGACCAGCGTGGCGAGCGCCTCACCGTCGACTTCCTCGGCTATGATAAGCAGAGGCCTGCCGTTCTTGGCGATCTTCTCGAGAAGCGGGAGCATATCTTTTATGTTGGATATCTTCTTCTCGTGAATAAGTATGTAGGGATCCTCGAGCGAAGCTTCCATCCTCTCGGCATCCGTCACGAAGTACGGCGAGAGGTAGCCCTGGTCAAACTGCATGCCTTCGACCACCTTAAGCGTCGTCTCGGTCGATTTGGCTTCTTCGACGGTTATGACACCGTCCTTTCCGACCTTGTCCATGGCTTCCGCTATCTGGTCGCCTATGGCCTTGTCGTTATTGGCCGCTATCGTTGCGACCTGTGATATTTCCTTCTTGTCCTTGCCTATCGGCTTGGATATCTTCTTCAACTGCTCGAAGACCTCTTCGACGGCCTTGTCTATGCCGCGTTTCAGCGCCATCGGGTTCGCGCCCGCGGTCACGTTCTTCAGGCCTTCCCTGTATATCGCTTCGGTAAGCAGTGTGGCTGTCGTGGTGCCGTCGCCGGCGTTATCGGATGTCTTGCTGGCGACTTCCTTCACCATCTCGGCGCCCATGTTCTCGAACGGGTCGGCGAGCTCTATCTCTTTTGCGACCGTTACGCCGTCTTTTGTGATCGTAGGTGAACCGAATTTCTTGTCCAGTACAACATTACGGCCCTTAGGGCCAAGCGTTACTTTTACAGCTTTCGAGAGCTGCTCGACGCCCGATAATATCTTGCGCCTTGCTTCCTCGTTATACAGTAATTGCTTTGCCATTTCCTGTCGCCTCCTTTTAACTGTTATTTGACTATCGCGAGAACTTCCGATTCCCTGAGGATAAGCATATCCTCGTCCTTATATTTTATTTCGGTGCCTCCGTAGCGCCCGTAGAGGACCGTATCCCCGGCCTTTACCTCCAGCTCCTTGACCTTGCCGTCATCCAGGAGTTTTCCCTTCCCGACCGCCACGACCTTGCCCTTTGATGGCTTCTCCTTGGCCGTATCCGGTAGGATTATGCCGCCCTTCGTCTTAACCTCGCTGTCAACGGGCTTGACAAGTATCCTGTCGCCTAACGGTTGAACTGACATTTAACACCTCCTTAAAGTGGGAAATTAGCACTCAAGTATACTGAGTGCTAATTTTGTCATATATTATACGTATAACAGTGATTTTGTCAAGAAATATTTAATTACGTTCGAACCTGGATATACGTTCGGGGCCTTTATTACTCGAAGATATAGTTATGCCGTACTTCTTTGATACCCACCCATCAAGTGTTAATTCGACCGATGAATCGTTGAAAAAGACGCGAAAAGCACCTAATCTCCTGAAGCTGTCCGGGTATTCTTTTTCCGGAAGTTCTACAATATCTCTACCCGCATTTGACATTAATTTATCGGCGTCATTTATAAGCGCCTTCCTGCCCGCAAATGATATTGCTGTCTCCTGTCCGAAGTAATTTAATATTGGCATGGTGAAAACTAGAATGATGAGGATAAACGGGAAGAACACGGCAAGCGGATATTCCGGAGTCCGCTTATTGAACAGATGCAATATAAGCACAGCGATATCATAGATTATCCCTAAGAGTATGGTTAATACCAATACGGGCATCAATAGAAAAGATAATGGCTTGAAATCCGCCGGCCTGAATCCGTTTAAGAACGAAACAAGCAATAAACTGATGCTTACGGCCCACATAATAAGCATATAGATAAATAACAATGCCGGCATCTTTCCGGAATTCATTTATACCTCCCAGCGATCAGGTTAAGCCCCTTCAATGTCAAACAGATATCGACATTACGGATCGAACCTGTGAATTTCGAGATGACCTTCGCGTGGCCGCCTGTTGCTATTACGGTCATTGGGCCGAGCTTCTCCCTTAAACGTGAGATGACGCCGTCGCATAGGGCCCCGATGCCATGGAAGACGCCGCTTCTCATGCTGTCGGCGGTGTCGCGTCCGATCAATCCCTTCGGCGGCACGACAGTTATCTTAGGAAGTAATGCGGCCTTTTCCGAAAGCGCGTTAAGGGATGTCTCTATCCCGGGGAATATCAGTCCGCCGAGGTACTCGCCCTTTTTGGATATGACGTCGAACGTTATCGCGGTCCCGAAATCTACGACTATCGCGGGATAACCGTAAAGCTCTTTTACAGCGAATGCATCAACGAGACGGTCCTGCCCCACCTGTTTCGGCTTCTTGTAGAGATTTTTTATCGGCGCTTTGATATTCTTCCCGAGGATAAGAGGTTTGGTCCCGTATTTTCGGGATATCGCCCTATTGACGATAGGCGTCGCTTTCGGGACGACGCTGGATATTATCACTCGCCCGATACCATCAGGCAATTTGATCGGCTTGCCGGATACGACATGGCCTGTCGAGACCTTCCATGACCTGATGAGTTTTTTGCCCTTAAATATCCCGAAAGCGGTGCTCGTGTTTCCGATGTCCGCGGTTAAAAGCATCCTTATCCCTTCTTGCATATATATACGAACTGCTGCGCGAGATTGAACGGTGTAAGGTACCTGAAGAAACAGGTGATAAAGAATTTCCTAAGCGATTTGACCTTACGCGTCCCCGGCTTGAAGAACTCGGGATATTTGTTGTATCCTTTTATTCCGGCGATTTTCAGGCCGTTCTTCCCGAGCATCTCTTTCCATTGGTTTACCGTGGCGTGGCGTTCGACCGCCTGCCATTCATCGGAGCTCCTGCCGGTGAACAAAGCTTTTATTATTTCGCCGTAAGCATAACTGTTCGGCAGCATTATGACCGCGGTCCCGTCATTTGACATGACCCTGGCAATCTCCCTGACGCCCTTCTCCGGGTCGAGGTAATGCTCCAGGCTGCCGAGGGAAGTAACATAATCAAAAGAGCCCTCCGGCCACGGGAGGTTCTCGCCGTCTCCGACGACTAATTCCGATTCCGGCGATATTGCCTTCGCGCGTTTTATCGCTTCATCGGAGATATCGAGGCCGAAGGTTTTAAGCCCCGCCTCCTGCCCTGCCTTGAGTACTAGCCCGATGCCGCAGGCGATATCAAGGAGCTTTTTGCCCGGCTGCGGCACGCAAAGACCGACTATCCACTTGTAGAGCTTCTCGTTGTCGCGGATATCGCCCTTTGAATAGACGTCGTTATAAAAACTGCGTAATCCTTCGCTATTATTTATTGAGGATGTCATAAATATCCTTTATTTACCTGAGTCCCGCCACGAAATATCAAAATCGCCTTTCGTGCCCATTTTCTCGAATTTGCCGTTATCATCCTTCATGTTCTTTCCGAGGCTGTAGATGATGAAACCGTCCCCTTCTTTTTTGTATACGTAATCATTTCCCGAGAACGGGTCTTTAGGGACCGATGGTAATATTCCGGGCGACAATTGGCCAAGAGAATCGGCAAATCTGCCGTGTTTTGACTTATACAACCTATTAGCGACGCCTAAGGAAGCAATATCGATATAGGCGCCTATTTCCTCACTTCTTGTATAGTATCTATCGACTCCAGGATATATTAAATTTACAAGAATCATTTCTTTGCCGCGCCCAGATGCCATTTTATCAATCAAGTCCTTCAATATTATACTACCTTCATGATAAGGCATTTTCAGGACAACGTATGCTTTAGACATTTCGTCAAAATAATATATCATTTGTTCGTTTATTAGCTTTCTAGGATTAAAACAGCCCAAAAGATAAAAATGGATTGAGTATAATGATGGCTTTTCCGCGAGAATTCCAATAGCCTTGAGCGAATCGAATTGATTAGCCTTGCTGTTATTCAGAAGGTCGGCGCATGTATAATATGCCAAAATAGGTTCACCTTTAAAACCGTTTTCCACGGCGCTTCTATTATTCGTTTTTGATAATACATCGAGACAATTTTCGTTGATAGCATCTTTTGCATCGAAAACAGCATCATTACTTCTTAATGTATCTAAACCAATAAGACATATTGCTTCCCTTACAAGTTGAGCAATTATACTGGGTTCATTTTCAAAAGAAGAAGAAATTCTCAATATCAGGGAAGAACTATTCACTGCTTCATCGTGTAATTTTAGTTCAGATTCGATGCAGGCTTTCACCGACAATAATCTCGCGCAATTTCTGGCCTGGCCGAATTCCCCCGTTTCCATTACGAATCCTTTTTTATATTCGGCTCTCTTATGGAATTGGCATTTCATTCGGCTCGCTTTATTAACAAGGCTATATATTTTATTAAGGTCAGGATCGTTCATAACTATTTGACCTATCTCCTTTTTCTTATCTGCAGGGGCATTCAAATATTCTTCTCTGCCTATCAGATATTTCCAGTCATCCTTGTATTTCCTGGAATGCTTTTCGCCAACACTGTATTTTTGCTCAAAAGTATCTAATATTCTAAAAGCTTCTTTGTATATCAATGCGCCGTTCTCGGAATCAGGAAGTTCGAAAGGTATTAATTCCTCAAGCGTAGTAGGTATTCCTTGCGCCTTCAATTTACTTAAAGAGCTATCGAGTGAAGGTACCGGCGCGAATATGATGCTAAGGATATATATACATATAGCTGCAATCACCAAACCTATTACCAATAAAAACTTCTTCATGACGCCTCCTTATCTCACCATCAGCACATCACCCGCAGTGACGTGTTCCGTGAAGCCATTATCGAGGCGGACTACCAGCGCGCCGCTCGAGTCGAGGTCGGTCGCGGTGCCCTCTATCTTCCTGCCGTGGCAGGCGATCTTGACCTCTTCGCCTAATGTGTGCGAAAGCCCCTTCCACGCGTCTATTATCTTCTTGAAGCCCTTATCGTTAAATATGCGGTACTGCCTGTCGAGCTCCCTGAGGACTTCCTGTGCGAGCTCAACGCGCGGGACTTCCTCGCCTGCCTCGGCCTTGAGCGATGTCGCTTCCTTCGGGAGTTCGCTCCTTGGCGTGTTGACGTTTATGCCGATGCCGAGGACTATGTAACTGACCGTATTTACTTCCGCGCTCATCTCGGTAAGTATCCCTACCGCCTTATGGTTATTTATCAGGATGTCATTCGGCCATTTAATGAGGGCGCCGAGGTGAGTCACTTTCCTTATCGCGAGTGCTACCGCAACCGCGGACATAAGCGTTATCTTAGGGGCCTCGGCCGGTGATACGTCCGGCCTCAGGATAAAAGAAAAATAGATGCCTTTTCCCTTCGGCGATACCCAGTGCCGCCCCATCCTGCCGCGGCCTTTTGACTGGCCCTCGCTGAATACTACCGTGCCCTCGGGCGAACCCGACTGGGCAAGCCGGTGCGCGACGTCGTTTGTCGAGTCGGTCGACTCGTAGGAGTATACCTTCCTGCCCATGACCTTCGTACCGAGTTTATGGGATATCTCTTCGGGGATAAGCTTATCCGGAGTGCCGGTCAACCGGTAGCCGACATGCGTCTCGCCGGTTATCTCATAGCCGTCCTTGCGAAGCTGCTCAATATGCTTCCATACTGCGGCGCGCGAGATACCGAGCTTTTCGCTGATCTCCTCGCCGGAGATGAACTCCCCGCTGGAGGAACGGAACATATTTAGTATCTTATCGTCCATTTTTAAGCAATGCTATCCTGTCGCGTATTATAGCGGCTTTCTCGAACTGCAGGTTGCGCGCCGCGAGGTCCATCTCGTATTCCAGTTCTTCTATTACTTTTTCTATCTCGAAATCGCCGGCGTTTATACCGGCAGCCTCCATCTCCACCTCTTCGGCATCCTGCAGCATCTCGATGCCTTCGCGGATCGCCTTCTGGATGGATCTCGGGGTGATATTATTCTCCTTATTATACTCCAATTGCAGCGTTCGTCTACGCTTTGTTTCGTCTATAGCGCGTTTGAGCGAGCCGGTTATATTGTCCGCATACATTATGACCTGGCCGTTAATATGGCGTGCGGCGCGGCCCGCAAGCTGTATCAACGATGTCTCGGAACGAAGGAACCCTTCCTTGTCTGCGTCGAGGACCGCGACAAGCGATACCTCGGGCAGGTCGAGCCCCTCCCTCAGCAGGTTGACCCCGACTAGGCAGTCAAACTCTCCGCGGCGCAGCTCCTTTAGTATTTTTACTCTTTCTATAGCGTCGATGTCGGAATGGATATATTTCACGCGCAGGTCGAGCTCCTTTAGGTATGCGGAAAGGTCCTCGGCCATGCGCTTGGTCAACGTCGTGACGAGGACGCGCTCTTTCTTCTTCGCGCGTTCCCGGACCTGCCCTATTATGTCATCAACCTGCTTATCCGTCGGTTTTATGATTATCTCGGGATCTATGAGGCCCGTAGGCCTTATTACCTGCTCGATGATCCTCGCCCCGGATTTACGGATCTCGTATTCCGACGGCGTCGCGGACGCGAATATTGCCTGTTTCATCAATGTCTCGAACTCATCGAAACACAGGGGCCTGTTATCGAGGCATGAAGGCAGGCGGAAACCGAAATCCACGAGAGTCGTCTTTCGCGCGCGGTCGCCCTCGTACATCCCCCTTATTTGCGGGATCGTCACGTGGGATTCGTCCACTATCATGAGGAAATCTTTGGGGAAATAGTCGATCAGGCAATACGGCCTTGCGCCGGCAGGCCTGCCTCCGAGGTGGCGCGAGTAATTCTCGACGCCGTGACAGTAGCCGATCTCCTGCAGCATCTCCATGTCGTATCTTGTGCGCTGCTCCAGGCGCTGGGCTTCGAGTAATTTCCCTTTCGACCTCAAGGTTTCGAGCCGTACGTCAAGTTCCAGGTTTATGACCTTTACGGCTTCCTCTATCTTCGGAGGCGACGTGAGGAAATGCTTTGCCGGGTATATGGCGGCGCGGTCGAGTTCTGACACTGTCTTTTGGGAGACGGGGTCGAACTCGGTTATCTTCTCAACATCGTTGCCGAAAACGGAGAACCGTATCGCCTTTTCGGAATATGCGGGAAATACGTCGACCGTGTCCCCGCGCACCCGTATCTTTCCGCGGACGAACTCGATGTCATTGCGTTCATACTGGATGCCTATGAGCCTGCGAAGGACCTCGTCGCGATCGAGCTTCTGCCCCTTCTCTATCGTGACCATCATGTTGGAGTAATCCTCGGGAGAGCCGAGGTTGTAGATGCAGGATACGCTCGCGACTATTATTACGTCGCCGCGCGAGATAAGCGACGAAGTCGCCGACAAGCGCAGCCGGTCGAGCCGGTCGTTTACCGAGGAGTCCTTTTCTATGTAGGTGTCCGTCTGGGGTATATAGGCCTCGGGCTGGTAATAGTCATAGTAGCTTACGAAATATTCTACGGCGTTCTCCGGGAAGAACTCCCTGAATTCGCTGTAAAGCTGGGCCGCGAGGGTCTTGTTATGCGAGATGACGAGCGTGGGTTTGCCGATATCTTCTATGACATTTGCCATCGTGAAGGTCTTGCCGGACCCGGTAACGCCCAAGAGCGTCTGGAAATCCTTACCGGAACGCAGGCCTTCGGCAAGCGCTTTTATGGCCCGGGGCTGGTCACCCTCCGGCTTGAACGATGAGACGAGCTTGAATTTCGGCATATCAGAATACTATATCTAACGCCTTGGTGCCGGCGGGGACCGGGACCTTCTTCTTGCCTATAGTTATGACATACCCATCGGGCGGCGGGGTCTCCGCGTCTATCGAAAGCTTCAGGAATCCTTTTCCGCGAAAACTTTGGACCTTGAAACCGACCTTCCCGAAATACGTAGGCGCGTCTTTGACTTCGATGACCTTTCCGTCATCGAGCCATCCTTCGGGTATGCATGAGAGAAGCAGCAGTTTGTTGCCGTCCTCGCGCAGCAGCATGTCGCGAAGCAGCAGCATGTAATGCGCGGCGGACCAGCCGTGCGGGACATCTCCGACTATGCCCTCGGATATCTCGCGCAGTCCCTTGTCGTTTATCTTGCTCGGCATCGCTTCCATCCATCCTCCAGGGCATGACTGGTGTTCGATGCCCCACTCGATATTCTTCAGCGCGACATCCTCCATGCCGAGGTATATCAGCGGATGCGCGAGCTTGAAGTTATATCCCCAGAAGACCTTTTCATACTCCACGAACCATCCGCCGTCATAGTTCGAGAACTTGCCCGCTTTGGCCCAATACTGCTTGTAGGAGTCCTTGAAGAGCTTTTCGGGAATCGCGACGCCCATGTTCTGGCCCGGGAACAACGCGGGCCTGTGCGCCCATGCCATCTGCGCTTCACCGAGGATCCTGTGCTCCTGGTCTACGATGCGCATCTCTTTCGGCCAATAATCCGCAAAGGCGGGCATATATGAGAGGTTTTCCTTTTTCATGACCTTCTCTATGCTGGCGATCGTCGCGGCATGCAGGTCTAAGTATTCGGCATGAAGCCATTTCGCGTCTTCCGCCTTACCGAGCACCTGCGCGGCCTCCGCCGCGGCTTTCAGGCCCAGTATCGTCCACCAGTTGTCGACGTAAAGGTATGCCGGTATCTTGAAATTGTCCTGGCTTACGCCTTTGCAGATAAGGCCGTATGCCGGGTTTTCCTTCGGGAGCGCAAGCTGAGGGCCGCGGAGCTTCTTTATGAGCTCGCAGAGCGTCTTCATCCTCGGGTAAACGGCTTCAAGGTAATCCTTATCCTTGTTAAGCCGGTAATGCTCGTAAAGCGCGAAGATGCCTCCTCCGAGCTCATCAACGTATCCGCCGCCTTCCGCATAATTGAAAAAATCGGTCGAGTCGCGCGCGGTCTCGGTAAGCCCTGCCTTGTCCAGCGCGTTATCCATATCGACCGCGTCATGCGAAAAGAACGAAGTGTATTCATACGGGCCCGGGAAGAGCTTATGCTGGTCGTTCATTATAAGGATATAGAAAAGCGAAGAATAGAAACAATCGCTGTACCTTTTGTCCGGGATGTTGAGCTCCAGCGATTTGCGGCTTTTCCAGAAATCTATAGTGAGGTCGAGCGCTTCGTCGAAGCTGAGGTCCTTGATCTCGTTGAAGCTTATATCCTTGCCCTCGCTGGAGGGGACCATGAAATCGATCGTCTCCGCCTCGCCGGCGGGTATCTCCCTTTCGAACGACAGGGAGTCCTTCTGGTCTTTTCCGAGCGGTCCGTCCGCCCTTTCGTCGAGGAATATGCGCGGAGAGCCGTTAATGGAAACGGTATGGTCGTTATCGTACTCTATCCTGTTTATGCCTTCAACTTTCCATTTAGCGTACAGCGGGTTCGGCGTTATCACTGCGTATATGGCAACCTGCTTGCTTTTCTTTCCCGTGTTCCTGACGCATTCCCTGGCATATGTCAGCACCTTGCCGATCTTCTCATCCAACCAGCAGAAAACCGTCGTCTCGGCCTCGATATCCCCGTCCTTCCAGCTGACGACTGTAACCGGGTATCCCCCGTCAATAAGGCGCCATTTCGTATCCATCGTCTCGGGCGTGAAGAGCCTGTCTCCGGCTTTGTCGTATACCCAGAAACTAAGCCTGAACGGGTAAGGGTATGCGGCGAACGAGCCGTCCTTCCCGATGAACGTCTTGTCGCGGTTCGATTCCCACCCCGCGAGGCCGCGCGCCTTGTCGAGGGCCTTGTGTTTTGCGATGTCTTCCCAGTCCTTGAGTTCGATCTTTTTCATTACGCTTTCCTTGCTTTTATTGTCGTTGCATGCGATCACGATGTAGCGTTTGTCGAATATATTAGCATATATTTTATCGCGGCCGCCACTGCAATCCTCTCTCACGGCAACCGTCTTCCAGTCCTTCCCGTCGCTCGATACCTTTACGCTGTATGACCCCGGATAGCTCTCCCCCCATGTTATGAATATTGCCCCGAGTTTCCGGGGTTTTTTGAGCTCTATCCGTATCTCCGTCCTTCCGCGCTCGCGGATCGTCTCGACCGGTATTTCCTCATCAAGGCCCTTAAGCCGGATATCCCATAATGAATATCCCCAGCCGGTCCCGCGTTCCCTGAAATCTATCCTTATATAACGGGCTTCTGTCCTGCCGAAGTAGACGTCATCTATCAGTCCGTCGCCTTCGGCCTCGGAGTAGACGCGCTTCCAGGCCTTGCCGTCATCGGAAACAGATACCTCGTAACTTTTGCCGTATGCCGCCTCCCAGTTCAATACGAGGCCGACCATCATCTCGGGTCTTCCGAGGTCTATCTGTATCCATTGCGGGTCCGAGAACTCGCTGGACCAGCGTGTCTGCATATTATTGTCGAAGGCATTAGAAGGATTCGTCGCCTGGCCTTCCGACGAGGACGCAGTTACGGATGCCTGCGCGTATGCGGTGCCCTGCCCGGCGTGTAATACTAATACGGCGGTTACGCAAGCCGCCGCGATATGAATATTCCGGCCCACGTTACCTGACCATCTCCAGCGAAAAATCAAGCGCCTGCGCAGAATGCGTCAGCGCGCCTATCGATATCATGTCCACCCCCGCCGCGGCGTACTTCCTTACGTTCCTGAGGTTAACTCCTCCGGACACCTCGAGCAGAAGCTCAAAGTGGCCGTTATCGCGGAGCGCGACCGCCTCCTTTACATGCCTGATTCCCATGTTATCGAGCATTATGACATCGGGGCATATCTCCAGGGCCTTCCTGAACTGCGCGATGTCCTGGACCTCTATCTCGGTCCTTATCCTCTTCTTCCTTGCGGACGATACCGCTGAGGCGACCTTGCCCCAATCGTAACCGAGCGCCGCGAGGTGGTTGTCCTTGATAAGCATCTGGTCATAGAGGCCGATGCGGTGGTTCGTGCCGCCGCCGGTCGCGACAGCGTATTTCTCCAGGGTGCGCAGTCCCGGGGTCGTCTTGCGCGTGTCCAATATCTTTGTCTTATAGGGTTTGACCGCTTCGACGAATCTTGACGCCAGGGTCGCTATGCCGGAAAGGCGGCTCATCAGGTTAAGGGCCGTCCTTTCGGCGCTGAGAATCGCTCCGATATCGCCCTCAATATAGGCGACCTGCCGCTCCGGATATATCCTGCGGCCGTCCATCTCAAGCGGCATGAACTTCACCTTAGAGTCGCGCATCACGAAAGCAGACATCGCTACCGTAATGCCCGCAAGTATGCCTTCGCCGCCGGAAAGTATTACGGCCTGTGCGGTCCTCGGCTTCGGGAAGAGCGCCTTTGTCGTGATATCCGACGCGCCGATATCCTCGTCCAGGGCGCGGCGGATTATCTCGAGTATCTCCTTGTCCGCTAGTTCTCTAATCGTTCCAGGTTCTCCTTTAATTTGTCGAGCGAGATGCGCGCGTCCGCGAGTTTCGCCTTTTCCGCATCTACTATCTCCTTTGGGGCTTTATCGGTGAAATTCTTATTGCGGAGCTTGCCCTCGATCGACCCGGTATATTTTTCGAGTTCTCCTATCTTTGACATCATCTTCTTCTTTTCGGCTTCGATGTCGACAAGGCCTTCAAGAGGCACGCATATCTCGCAGTCGCCGGAGACGGCAAAGGAGGACGCCTTTGGCCGGGACATCTTATCAGTGATCTCGAGCGATTCAAGCCGCGCGAGTGCCTTAATATACCCTATGGACTTATCTATTGCCTGCCTGCTCTTCCCGCTGCCCGCCGTGATTATCGCCTTGCATAATTTCTGCGGCTGGATATTAAGCTCGGCGCGTATATTACGTATGGAAGAGATTATGCCTATTGCGACGGACATATCCTGTTCGGCCTCATCGTCAAGCATGCCCTTATCGGCTTTAGGCCACGGGGATACCATTATCGAATCGCCCTTATGGGGGAGGTTCTGCCAGATCTCCTCCGTGACGAAAGGCATGAAGGGGTGCAGGATCTTAAGAGAATCCTCTATGCAGTGCACGAGTATCGCCTGGACCGCCTTCTTCCTCTGCGCGCCTTCGGGGCCTTTGTTTGTCATCTCCGGCTTGATCATCTCGACATACCAGTCGCAGAACTCATGCCAGAAGAACTCGTAAGCGGTACTTGCCGCCTCGTTGAACCTGAAGCTCTCCAGTGACGTGTCTACGGATCCTACCGCGCGGCTTAACCGCGATAATATCCACCTGTCGGCGAATGAAAGGCTGCCCTTGCCTATAGAGCCGCGGGCGCCCGTCGCGTCTTCGTCGAGATTCATCATTATAAACCTTGACGCGTTCCATATTTTGTTCGCGAAATTGCGGCCGATCTCGAACTTTTCCTTGGACAGGAAAACGTCCTGGCCGCTTGAGGTTATCGATATGAGGCTGAAGCGCAGGGCGTCCGTGCCGTATTCCCCTATTATTTCGACGGGATCGATTATATTCCCGAGCGATTTTGACATCTTGGCTCCGGTCTCGTCGCGCACCGTGCCGTGTATATAGATATCCTTGAAAGGCGCGTCGCCCATGAACTCGTATCCCGACATTATCATCCTCGCGACCCAAAAGAATATTATGTCCTGGGCGGTGGATAGCGTCGAGGTAGGGTAAAAATACGAAAGGTCTTCCGTCTTGGCCGGCCAGCCGAACGTCGAGAAAGGCCATAGCCACGACGAGAACCAGGTGTCGAGGACGTCCTCGTCCTGGACGATATCTGCTGCTCCGCAGTCGGGGCATTTCGCGGGCTTTATCCGCGATACCATTATGCCCTTCTTCCCTTCGGACGACTTAAGGCACTTCTTGCAGTAATATACGGGTATCCGGTGGCCCCACCAGATCTGCCTCGATATGCACCAGTCGCGGATGTTCTCCATCCAGTCGAGGTAGACCTTCGTCCAGCGTTCGGGATGGAATTTGATCCTGCCGTTCTTGACCGCCTCGATGCCGGGTTTCGCGAGCGGTTTCATCTTTACGAACCACTGTTCGGAAAGGTACGGCTCCACGACCGTATGGCACCTGTAGCAATGGCCGACGGAATGAGCGTGCGGCACCGTCTTCTCGAGCAGCTTCATCTCTTTCAGGTCCTCGAGGATCGCCTCTCGCGCCTCGAACCTATCCATGCCGGCATAATCCCCGGTATTTTTGCTCATTGTGCCGTCCGGGTTCATGACGACCACCGGCTCAATATTATGCCGCCTGCCCATCTCGAAATCGTTCGGGTCGTGTGCCGGAGTGACCTTTACCGCGCCCGTGCCGAACTCCATGTCCACAAATCCGTCCGCTATGACCTTTATCTCCCTGCCGGTAAGCGGCAGTATCAGGGTCTCGCCTACGAGGTTCTTGAACCTTGCGTCGGAAGGGTTGACTGCCACAGCTACGTCACCGAGCATCGTCTCCGGGCGTGTCGTGGCGACGGTTATATGCCTGTTCGCGCCTTTTACCGGATATTTGATGTAATAGAGAGTGCCGTTGAGGTCCTTGTGCTGCGCCTCCTCGTCGCTTAATGCGGTCTGGCATCTCGGGCACCAGTTTATTATATAGTTACCGCGGTATATGAGCCCTTTTTCGTACAGGCGTATGAATACCTCGTTAACGGCGTCGGAGAGGCCTTCATCCATAGTGAAGCGTGTCCGGTCCCAGTCGCAGGAGCACCCGAGGCGCTTAAGCTGGGATATGATGGTCGAGCCGTATTCCTCGCGCCATTGCCATACGCGTTTTACGAACTCCTCGCGGCCGATATCCTGGCGTTTCAGGCCTTCCTTGGCGAGCTTCTTCTCGACTACGTTTTGCGTCGCAATACCGGCGTGGTCGGTGCCTGGAAGCCATTCGGCGTTCCATCCCTGCATCCTCCTCCATCTTATAAGTATATCCTGGACGGTATTATTGAGCGCATGGCCCATATGGAGGATGCCTGTGACGTTCGGCGGCGGGATGACGATAGTATAGGGTTTCCTGCCGGCATCAGGCCGGGCGTGGAAGTATTTCCTGGATTCCCAGAGCTTATACCACTTCTCTTCCGTGGCCTTGGGGTCGTAGGCAGAAGGTATTTCTCGCATGGCTATTGTTTCTGGACCTGATGGTCCTTAAGGAGCTTGTACTCGATAGAGTCGACAAGCGCATTCCAGGACGCCTCGATGATGTTCTCGGACACGCCGATGGTCCACCAAGAGTCCTTCGCGTCCTGAGATTGGATAAGAACGCGAACCTTCGCTGCCGTGCCGGCTTTCTCGTCAAGCACCCGGACCTTGAAATCCGAGAGGTGCATCTGCGCGAGCGCCGGGTAAAATTCAAGCAGCGCCTTGCGAAGCGCGTTGTCGAGGGCGTTGATGGGGCCGTCGCCTTCCGCGGCGGTATGTTCGACTACTCTATTGACTTTCACCTTGATGGTCGCCTCGGAAAGAAGCCTGTTCCCCTTATGCTCCGTGACCACCTTGAATCCTTCCAGTTCGAAGAATTTCTTGAATTTCTTGAACGCGCGCTTGAGCAGAAGCTCCAGAGACCCCTCTGCTGCCTCGAAATGATAACCTTCGTGCTCGAGTTTCTGCAGGAGCTTGAGGATCTTCTTCGTCTTCGGGGCTTCCTTTGTCAGGTCCAGTTCGAGCGCCTCAGCCCTAAGCAGGATAGAGCTTTTTCCTGAAAGCTCGGAGACGAGCAGACGCCTCTTGTTGCCGACCGTGTGCGGGTCGACATGCTCATAAGTGACGGGGTTCTTCATTATCGCGTTGATATGCACCCCGGCCTTATGCGTGAAAGCACTGTTGCCTACGAACGGCTGGTTCTCCTGTTGTTTTACGTTGCTGATCTCCGCCACGAACCTCGATGCCTCGGTAAGCTCCTTAAGTTTTGTGTCGCTGATACAGTCGATACCGAGTTTAGTCTTAAGGTTCCCGATCACGGAGACGAGATTGGCGTTCCCGCACCTTTCCCCGTAACCGTTGAATGTTCCCTGCACCTGGGTGCATCCTGCCTGCACGGCAGCGATAGAATTCGCTACCGCCATATCGCAATCGTTGTGGCAGTGGATCCCTACAGGGCAATCGAGCTTCGCGACCACCTCCATCACGATATCCGTCAGCTCGGACATGATCGTCCCGCCGTTCGTGTCGCAAAGGATTACGCATTCGGCGCCGGCGTCGCGCGCCGCGAAAACGGTCATCAGCGCGTATTCCGGGTTGCTCTTGTATCCGTCGAAGAAATGCTCGGCGTCGTAGAAAACGGTCTTCCCCTTGGACTTGAGGAACGATACCGTCTCGGAGACCATCTTCACGTTCTCTTCAAGCGGCACTTTGAACACGTCCCTGACGTGCAGGTCCCATGATTTCCCGAAGATAGTGACATAACGGGTGCCCGAATCCAGGAGGCCTTTTACGATAGCGTCCTTCTTGACATCAGTATTTGCGCGGCGTGTAGAGCCGAACGCTACGATCTTCGCGTTCTTGAGCTTCAGCTTGCCGGCGGCCTTAAAAAAAGCCATATCCTTCGGGTTAGACCCGGGCCATCCCCCCTCTATGAAATGGATACCGAGCTGGTCAAGCTTTCCGACGATGCGCAGCTTGTCGTTGACCGAATAGGAGATACCTTCGGTCTGTGCCCCGTCGCGCAGCGTCGTATCGTAGAGCGTTACCTGCTTCATCGTCTTCCGCCTTTATTTTGCTTTCTTCAGTTCAAATTCGTCATGCAGGGTCTTAAGTGCCTGCTCCGCGTATTTCTTCCCTATAACGCAGGATATCTTGATCTCCGAGGTAGATATCATGCCTATATTTATCTTTTTGGACGCAAGTGCCTTGAACATCCTCGCGGCGATGCCGGCGTGGCTCCTCATGCCGATACCGACTATCGATATCTTCGCGATGCTCTCGTCCTTTATGACCTCGCCCGCACCTATCTCGCGAGCGACCCTCTTGGCGACCTTCATCGTCTTGTCGAGGTCCTCGGTCAGCACTGTGAACGAGACGTCGGTCGTCCCTGTCCTTCCGACGTTCTGGACGATCATATCTATGACTACGTTGTTCGAACCTAATTCCTTGAATATCACGGCCGCGACACCCGGTTTGTCCGGCACGTCGCATATGGTTATCTTCGCCTCATCCTTCTGCAGCGCTACCCCGCTGACGTCTATCCTCTCCATTGATTTTGCCTCCTTGCAGATCACTGTTCCTTCGTTGTTGGAAAAGCTCGAGCGTACATGTATAGGTATATCGTAACGTTTCCCGTATTCGACGGACCTTGCCTGCATGACCTTCGCCCCGAGGGAAGCGAGCTCAAGCATCTCGTCATAGCTTATCTTCGAGAGCTTCCTTGCGTCCTTGACTATCCTCGGGTCCGCCGTATATACGCCGTCGACATCCGTATATATCTCGCAGATCCTTGCCCCGAGCGCTTTTGCGAGGGCTACGGCAGTGAGATCGCTTCCGCCGCGGCCGAGCGTCGTTATCTCCTTCTTGATACTGATCCCCTGGAAACCCGCAACAACGACGACCTTGCCTTCCTTAAGCTGTTCCTTTATCCTGTCGGAGGCGGATATGTCCAGTATGCGCGCTTTCGTATGGGTCGTGTCGGTGATTATGCCTACCTGCGCGCCGGTAAAAGATATAGAAGGGACATTCAGTTCCTGTATCGCCATCGCGAGGAGCGCGCAGGATATCTGCTCGCCCGTTGATATCAGCATGTCCATCTCGCGCTCGGAAGGATCATCGGTGACCTTCGATGCCAGTTCAATGAGTTCGTCGGTGGTATCACCCAGCGCGGAGACGACAACAACGACATCATGGCCGCGCTTCTTGTACCTGACCACTCTTTGCGCGACCTTCTTGATCCTCTCGGGATTTGCCACCGAGGACCCGCCGTATTTCTGGACTATTAAGGATCCCACTTTTATTCCGCCTTCCTCCTCTTTTATGATTTCATGAAATAACGCATAAGCTCTTCGCCGTGCCCATACATAAGGCCGGTGGCCTTTGCCGCGGCCTCGCTGAAGGCGGAGGCCTTGTTCGGTTCTATCCCTTTACCGTACATAGCGAAAGGTACGGGTTCGGCAGTATGCGTCTTAAGCGAGACTGGAGTAAAATGGTCCGGCAGGACCATGACCCTGAGGTCTTCCCTGCTGCCCTGGCGACCGCCGAGGAACGCGCCGACCACGAACCTGTCGAAATTCTCGATCGCGGCTATCTTCGCGCGCAGGTCGCCGTTATGGCCGGCCTCGTCAGGCGCTTCCACGTGCACAAAAACGAAATCCTTGCGCTTAAGCGAATCGAGCGCGTATTGCGCTTTTCCCTGGAAGTTCGTATCGTAATAGCCGGTCGCGCCGGGGACGTTTATCACGTCGAGGCCGATCGTCTTGCCTATCCCTTTTATCAGGTCTACCGCCGAGATCACCGAACCCTCCGCCCCGTAAAGGTCCCTGAACCTCGGCATATTCGCGTCTATACCCTGTCCCCATAGCCAGACCATGTTCGCCGGGTTCTCCTTGAGGTCTATCCTAACGTGGTTGACCTCATGCCCCGCCAACAGGGCCCTGGAATCCTCCATTATCTTGACGAGGAACTCGCCGCCGGGGCCCTTCGGAAGATATCCCTTGACCGGCGACCCGGTGATATCATGCGGAGGGACGCATTCCGCTTTCATAAGGACTTCCTTTAACGAAGCGTCCTTCACTATCATCAGATGCCTGTAGCTTACGCCCGGATAGAAACGTATCTTATCCGAGCCCATCTCCTTATCCAGGAATTTGATGAGCGTCGAGGCCTCTTCGGTCGTGATATGGCCGGCCGAATAATCGGCCATGAGCCCGTCGTCTATAGTGACGAGGTTGCACCTGAACGCTATATCGTCCGGGCCAAGCTTGATGCCCATGTTCGACGCTTCAAGCGGCCCTCTTCCCGAATAATATTTTTTCGGGTCATACCCTATTATCGACAGGTTCGCCACGTCTGATGCCGGCGCGAACCCTGCAGGGACGGTCTTTACGAGGCCCGACCTGCCGTTCTTCGCCGCGAAATCCATATTCGGGGTCTTTGCGGACTCGAGAGGCGTCTTGTTCCCGAGTTCCCGTACGGGGTAATCCGCCATCCCGTCCCCAACGAGCACGGCGTATTTCATATGCCGATCGCCTTCAGGACCGCTTTCATCTCCGCCTTGACGGTCTTCGGTTTGCTCAATAACGATATGGCCCTGTCGGGGTCTTTCAGGCCGTGGCCGGTAAGCACGCAGACGATCTTTATCTTCTTGTCCGGAGACTTCCTGAAATAACCCTTGTTTATCATCTTCAGCAGGCCTGCAACCGATGCCGCTGACGCCGGCTCGGCGAACACGCCGTCCTTCGCCGCGAGCAGCCTGTAGGCCTCGAGTATCTCGTTGTCCGAGACCATATCTATAGTCCCGTGCGATTCATCGCGGGCGGCCTCAGCCTGCGCCCAGCTTGCGGGGTTGCCTATCCTTATCGCGGTCGCTACGGTCTCGGGGTTTTCTACGATATGCCCCCTTACGATAGGCGCCGCGCCTTCAGCCTGGAATCCCATCATCTTCGGAAGTTCTTTTATCTTCCCGTACTCCTTGTACTCCTTGTATCCCTTCCAGTATGCGGTTATGTTTCCCGCGTTTCCGACCGGAATGAAATGGAAATCCGGGTTATCCTCCAGCGCCTCGCATATCTCGAACGCGGCGGTCTTCTGCCCTTCGATCCTGTAAGGGTTAAGCGAATTGACCAAAGTTATGGGATAATCGTTGGTTATCTGCCTTACGAGGTTCAACGCTTCGTCGAAGTTGCCGTCCACCGCGAGGACCTCGGCGCCGTATATCAGCGCCTGGGCGAGTTTTCCGATGGCGATCTTACCGTTGGGGATCAGGACGATGCATTTTATGCCGGCGCGGGCGGCGTATGCGGCGGCCGACGCGGAAGTGTTCCCGGTCGAGGCGCACATTATCGCCTTCGAGCCCTCCTCCACCGCCTTTGAAACGGCCATGGTCATGCCCCTGTCCTTGAACGAGCCGGTAGGGTTTGCGCCGTCAAACTTAAGGTATACCTCATAACCCTTGCCGAGCTTCTCGCTGAGATGGCAGGAGTATATCAAAGGGGTATCGCCTTCGTTGAGTGTGATGACCGGTGTCTCGGATGAGACCGGAAGATACTTACCGTACCTATGGATCAGGCCACGCCACATGTTTTATCTCTCCACCCTTATCGCGACGGTCTTTCGCCTTATCGCGGAAATCCTGTCGATCTCCTCGAGCGCCTGCCTCATGTTCTTCTCTTTTGCCTCGTGGGTCATCATGACGACAGGCACGATGCGTGCCTTCCGCCTTTCTTTCTGCCCTACGCTGGCTATCGAGATACCGTGGCGCCCGAGTATTCCGGCGACCTTTGCGAGGACGCCCGGCTTATCTATGCAGGAGATCCTTATGTAATAACTCGCCTCGATATCGTCTATCTTCACGATCTTCTTGATCGATTTGTTCTTCATGTATATCGGTACCCTGCCGACCGCGTTGAACCTGAGGTTGCGGGCGAGGTCGATTACATCGCCTACGACAGAACTTGCAGCGGGGTTCTGTCCCGCGCCCCTGCCGTAGAACAAGGTACCGCCAACCATGTCCCCGTGGACATAGATGGCGTTGTAGACGCCGTTGACGTTCGCCAGCAGGTGCTCTTTCGACAAAAGGGTAGGGTGCACCCTTACTTCTATGTCGTTATCGCTTCTTTTTGCGATCGCCAAAAGCTTGATCGCGTAACCGAACTCGTCGGCATACCTTATGTCGTTCTGTGATATGTCGAGGATGCCTTCCACATAGATATCCTCAAGCCTCACGAATTTGCCGAACCCGAGCAGGGTAAGTATCGCGAGCTTGTGCGCCGAGTCGTATCCCTCGATATCAAGCGCAGGGTTGCGTTCGGCGTACCCTTTTTTCTTCGCCTGTTCGAGAGCGTCTGAAAAGCTGAGCTCGTCCTCCGCCATGCACGAGAGTATATAATTCGAGGTCCCGTTGACTATCCCGAGCACAGTATCGATCTCGTTCGCTACGAGACCTTCCCTGAGCGCCTTGATTATCGGGATACCTCCGCCCACCGATGCCTCATAAAAGACCTCCACGCCGGCTTTCATCGCGGCATCGAATATCTCCTGGCCGTGCTCGGTTATGAGGGCCTTATTGGCGGTCACGACATGCTGGCCGCTCTTTATTGCCTTCAGCACGAATTCCTTGGCGGGATGTATGCCGCCGACAAGCTCCACGACGATGTCTATGTCGGGATTCCCGAGGACCCTGTTTATGTCGCTGGTCAGGATCTTACGGTTCACCTTTATGGGCCTCTTCCTTCTTAAATCGTTGTCGCAAATGGCTTTGAGGACCACCCGCGCCCCGACAAGCCGTTCGATATGCGCGGACTTCTCGAGGAGTGCGCGCGCAACGCCGACTCCGACGGTGCCGAAGCCTATCATACCCACATTGATCTTTTCCATTTCATTTATCTCCCGCAAAAAAGATGGTCGGGGCGAGCGGACTCGAACCGCTGACCACTTGTACCCCATACAAGTGCTCTACCAAACTGAGCCACGCCCCGATATCCGGCTTTTTGATCGAATAGGCATTAATTATAACAAATCACGGCAAAAAAGTATAGAAAGAATTAGGGAGATTTACCTGCGGTCTTCGGACTTTTTCCTGCGGGTCATGAGGTCATGGACGGCGGTCTTCGGGTCCTTTCCCTCAAAGATGACATTATATACTTCGTCGGCGATCGGCATCTCGATGCCGTGTTTTTTGCACAATTCCCGGCAAGACCTTGCGGTACCGGCTCCTTCAACCGCCATCTCGGTGCTCTTTAGCACCGAACCGGGCGTCTTTCCTTTGCCTATCTCTTCTCCGAACCACCTGTTCCTGCCGTGGTTGCTTACGCAGGTCGTGACGAGATCGCCGAGGCCGCTGATGCCGTAAAAGGTCTCCTGCTTCGCTCCCATTGCCGTACCGAGGCGTGCGATCTCTACGATACCCCTCACGAGCAGGCCTGACTTCGTATTGACCCCAAAACCCAACCCGTCAGATATTCCCGCGGCGATCGCAATCACGTTCTTAAGGGACCCGCCGAGCTCAACCCCGGTTATGTCGGTATTGGTATATATCCTGAAATTATCGGTCATGAACAGGTCCTGTATCTCCTCAGCGGCGGAACTGTCCTCTGATGCAGCCACAACAGTTGTCGGGAGGCCTCTCGCGACCTCGTAAGATATCGTCGGGCCGGAGAGCGCGCCGATGCGGACCTTCCCGAGAACGTCCGTTATGACTTCGGACATCCTCATGAGGCTGCCGTTCTCTATCCCTTTCGATACGTTGACGAACAGCTTTCGTCCCGGGTGTATCCCCTTCATCATGCCCGCAACACTGCGCATGTATTGGGAAGGCACTGCCATCACTATGACGTCAGAATCCGCGGCTTCCGAGATAACGGATGTCAGCGTAACGGAATCAGGTATCTTTATGCCGGGAAGGAATTTCGCGTTCTCCCGGGAAGATCTCATCTTTTCCGTATAATCGGGAAACGCGCCCCAGAGGCCGACCTTGTATCCTTTGGAACCGAGCAGGATGGCCAGGGTAGTGCCCCATCCTCCGTCGCCTATTACCGATATTTTCCTGTTGTCAGCCATGTTTTTTGAACTCGAACGCGTGCTCTTCGCCGCGGACGAGCCTCTTTATATTGGGGTAATGCTTATATACGGTTACTGCGCAGATAGCCGAACTTATGATAACGAAAGCAGACGGATACGCCATGAATGAAGCCATAAGGGGTATCGAGACGGCGCTGATTATGGATGCAAGGGATACGTACCTCTTCCATATAAAAATTATTATCCAGATAATGAGCGCGATGAGCAGTACCTTCGGCGCTACACCGATAAAAACTCCGGATGAGGTCGCTATCCCCTTGCCGCCCTTAAAGCCCAGGAATACGGGCCAGATATGGCCGGTGATCGCGAGTGAGCCGAGGATGAGCGGATACACATTAGCGTCGACCGGGACGCCCCACCTCATGAAAAGCTTCGCGACAAGCGTCACGCATATGAGACCCTTTAGGATATCCACGGCGAGCACGAGCAATCCCCACCCTTTACCTACGATCCTCGCGGTATTGGTCGCTCCGACATTGCCGCTTCCGTGCTCCCTTATATCGATACCTTTAAGGTACTTACCGACTAGAAAACTGGTAGGTATCGAGCCGATCAGGTAGCATGTGAAAAGCGATATTATGAGTGGCATGTCATTTCTTTCCCGCGGCCCCGTTCATGAGCCGCGCCCCGCGGAAGATGTAGTCGATCCCCGACAGCGCCGTAAAGACGACCGCGGTGTTCCAGATATATTCCGAATGCCTGTAAAGCAGCAGCACGCTTATGATAGCCGCCATCTGCAGGAAAGTCGTGATCTTGCCGAGCGGGCTCGGCGCTATCTTGACGTCACCGTGCACGAGGAAAATAACGAGCACCCCTATCACGATTATTATATCACGGCTGACCACTATAATGGGAAGCCATAACGGAAGCTTGATGCTGGCGTTCCAGACGGTAAGGCTGATGAACGCGGTAATGAGCAGCAGCTTGTCCGCTATCGGGTCCATGATCGTACCGAGCGTCGTCTTTTGCTTGAGGAAACGCGCGAGGAATCCGTCGAGCGCGTCAGTCAGGACAGCGATGCTGAAGACGCATAGCGCTATATACCTCAGGTAATCCTTCTCGGGGCGGTAATAGAGCGCGAGTCCAACGAAAAAAGGCGTCAGCAGGACCCTCAGTATGGTGATCTTGTTCGCTATGTTCATGCTACCTGTCGTTTATTAGCTGCATCCTGTTAAACGGCATGATGACCAGCACGGCCTTCCCGATAAGGTAATTCTTCGGGACGAAACCCCAATACCTGCTGTCCTTGCTCGAGGCGGAATTATCCCCGAGTACAAAATAGCTGTCCTTAGGCACGGTTATCGGCCTGCCCTCGATACCGTAGTCTCCCCTGTTGTAGTAGTATACGCGCCTGAAAGCCGGAGGGTCTTCGACTACCTTGCCGTTGACAAGCAGTTTTCCGTTCTTTATCTCGACCGTGTCCCCCCCGCCAGCGATGTACCTCTTTATGAACGACTTATTCGGGTCGTCCGGGGATTTGAAGACGACGATATCCCCTATCTTCGGCTCCCTTATGCCGGGAAGGCGTATGCTGACGAACGGGAGCCTCGGGCCGTAAACGTATTTTACGACGACGATCCTGTCCCCGACGAGAAGCGTAGGTATCATTGAGCCCGACGGTATCTTATAAAGCTCAAAAACGAATACCTTTATTACGAATGCCAGCAGTAACGCGGTGATTATTATTTCCGCGAGTTCTCTTGCCCATGATTTTTTTGACTTGACCTTTTGGTCCTTTGCCATTTTATCTCCTTAGAGCTTCAGTACGGCCATGAAGGCCTCCTGGGGTATCTCGACCTTGCCGAACTGCTTCATGCGTTTCTTGCCTTCTTTTTGCTTTTCCCACAATTTGCGCTTCCTGGATATGTCACCGCCGTAGCATTTCGCGGTGACGTTCTTTCCGACAGGACGGACGGTCTCGCGCGCGATGATCTTGCTCCCGATGGCGGCTTGCAGGGCGACCTCGAAGAGCTGCCTCGGTATGAGCTCTTTCAGCTTTGTCACGAGCTGGTTGCCTTTCATATATGCGCTGTCCTTATGGACTATGAAAGACAAAGCGTCGCACGGTTTTCCGTTGATGAGTATATCCAGTTTCACGAGGTCGCTCTCGAGGTATTCCTTGAATTCGTAATCGAGCGACCCGTAACCGCGAGTCATTGATTTTATTTTATCATAAAAATCCACAATAATCTCGGATAATGGGAATTCATAGACGAGCATGGCCCTGGTCGGGTCGAGGTATTCGGTAGATTTGTATATCCCCCTGCGTTCCTGGCATAACTGCATTACGTTGCCGAGCGCGTCGGACGGTGTTATTATGAACCCCCGGATGTAGGGCTCTTCTATATGCTCGATCTCCTGCGGCGGAGGAAGCTTGCTCGGGTTCTCTATCTCGACGACATCTCCGCCCCGCTTTTTTACCTTATAGACAACGCTTGGCGTGGTAGCTATAAGGTTAAGGTCGTATTCCCTCTCAAGCCTTTCCTGGACTATCTCCATATGGAGCAGGCCGAGGAACCCGCACCTGAAGCCGAACCCGAAGGAGACCGAGGATTCGACCTCGTATATGAAAGACGAGTCGCTCAATTCAAGCTTCTCGAGCGCGTCCCTGAGGAACGGGAAATCCTTCGCGTTTACCGGATAAAGGCCGCAGAATACGAGCGGCCTGACCTTCTTGTACCCCGGCAGGGCATCCGAAGCGGGCCTTTTGAAATCAGTGACCGTATCCCCTACGTTGATCTCTTTAGGGGCCTTTATATTGCACGTAATATATCCTACTTCGCCGCTTGTAAGCTCGTCTACCGCTACAGGGGACGGCTTGAATACGCCGACTTCTTCAACGTCATATACGCGGCCGGTCCCCATCATCCTTATCTTCATCCCTTTTCGGATGGTGCCGTTCTTTACCCTTATGAATATGACGACCCCCTTGAACGTATCGAAAGCGGAATCGAATACGAGCGCCTGGAGCGGATTATCCGGCTCGCCTTTCGGGGCCGGTATATGGTTTATAATGGCGCCGACGATCTCATCAACGCCTATTCCCGTCTTCGCGCTTGCCATTATAGGGTCAGCGTCGGTTATATGCAGCGTCTCTTTCAGCTGCTGTTTTATCCTGTCGGGTTCGGCGCTGGGGAGGTCTATCTTGTTTATTATCGGTATTATCGCGAGGTTATGTTCACGGGCGAGGTAGAGGTTCGCGACGGTCTGGGCTTCGACGCCCTGCGCCGCATCGACGACGAGCAGCGCCCCTTCGCAGGCCGCGAGCGCTTTTGAGACCTCATAGGTAAAATCGACGTGCCCGGGAGTATCGATCAGGTTGAGTATATATTCCTTGCCGTCAGCGTCATTATGGACAAGCCTAACCGCTTTTGCCTTGATCGTTATCCCGCGTTCCCTCTCGAGGTCCATACCGTCGAGCATCTGGTCATGGAACTCCCTCTGGGATATGGCGCCGGTCTTCAAAAGCAGCCTGTCGGCTAAGGTCGACTTCCCGTGGTCAATATGCGCAATGATGCAAAAATTGCGTATTAAGGATTTATCCATTATCTATTTGATGCTTTTCGACAATTTATCCACTATAGCTATAAGGTCCTTCGCTTCCTTGTCGGTATGGGCTTCGCTGTATACCCTCAGTATCGGCTCGGTGCCGGACGGCCTGATGAGCAGCCAGCTCTCGTCGTCAAATATGAATTTCAGCCCGTCGTAGGTTTTCGTATCGACGATCCTGCGCTTGAAAATACTATTCGCGCCCTTTCCTTGGAGCCTGTCGAATAACCCTTTGACGACCTTCTCCCTTGTCTTCAGCGGTATCTCCACATCCTGCCTGTGGTACCTGAACCTGCCGAACTTTTTCTCCATGTCATCGATAAGCGCGAGGATGGGCTTCTTCTCTTGTTGCATCATCTCTACGAGCAGCAGGCCCGTGAGGATGCCGTCCCTCTCCGGGATATAATTCTTAACTCCGATGCCGCCGGACTCCTCTCCGCCGACAAGCACGTTGTCCGTCTGCATCAGCTTGGCTATATGCTTGAAACCGACCGGTGTCTCGAAGAACTTAAGGTTATAATACTTCGCTATCTTGTTCATCAGCATCGGTCCGGCTATATTCTTTACGAGGGCTCCCCTCCAGCGCCTGTTCTCTATGAAGTGCAGCGCTATCAGGCACATGATCTCCCCGGGGTTTATGAACCTTCCGCCCGGCGCCGCCGCCCCGACCCTGTCGGCATCTCCGTCGGTGGCGATGCCGATATCGTATTCGCCTTCCTTCATCATCGACATGAACTTCGGCATGTTGTGCGGAAGCGGCTCCGGCTTCAATCCTTCGAAGGACGGGTTCGGCTCCGCGTTGATGATATCTATTGCCACTTTAGTGCCCTTCAATACTTCGGCATGGTAGCTGTTACCGGCCCCGTGCATGGCCTCGGCTAACACCTTAAGTCCGCAGTTCCTCAGCAGGTCGAGATCGAGGTATTTTCTGACGGTCTCGATGTATTTCGGCATCGGGTTGATGACCTCTATCCTGCCGGACTTTATCGCCTCTGCGAGCGGGACAGCTTTTACCTTATTCCTGAAGAGGAACGATTCGACCTTATGCGTTACGGTCTGGTCGGCGGGCGAACCCTGCGGTGTTTTTATCTTGAGGCCGCTGAAACGACCGGGATTATGGCTTGCCGTAATTATGAGGCCGCCGTTGAGGCCCATATGCCGGATGTTAAAGCTGGTCGTCGGAGTCGGCGAGGGCCTGTCGGACAGGTATACCTTTATGCCGTTGCCGGCAAGTACCTCCGCGACCGCCTGGGCGAACTTATCGGAAATGAAGCGTGTGTCGTACCCGACGATAATACCGCGCCTCGCCTTGAACTCGCTGTTAAAATATTCCGCACACGCCTGTGCGACTATACGGAGGTTATCGAACGTGAAATCATCCGCGATCAGCCCCCTCCATCCGTCTGTTCCGAACTTTATCGCTCTTTCCTGCCGTTTTGCCTTTACCGCCATTTTAGGTCTCCTTTGGATGCGCTCCCTCACCCGATATCCAGCGCCTTAGAGATCTCCTTTTCCTGCTTCTTATCTATAGTTCCTATCAAAGACATGTTTAGACGTGAATTTTCAAGGACCCTTCCCGCGACACGCTTTATGTCCTCGGGTGTCAGGCTCGAGATCCTGCGGACGACCTCCTGCGGGGTCGGAATCTCGCCTTTCGAGGAGAGATGTTCGCCCATCCAGAGCATCTGGTCTATCGTGTCCTCGAGGCCGAGGAGCATCTGTCCCCTGTAGAACTCGCGCGCCCTCTCGAACTCGCCTTTTCCGACGTAATCAGCCCTTATCCTGCGCAGTTCCTTCATTATTATATCCAGCGTCTTCGCTATATTCCTGTTATCGAGCCCCGCTGAAATGATGAACGCGCCTGTATCATGCAGTTTTTTTACGGAAGTCCCTATTTCGTACGCAAGCCCCTTCTTCTCCCTGACCTCGCGGAACAGCCGGCTTGACATATTTCCGCCCAGTATTATGTGTAAAAGCGTCAGCGCGTACCTGTCCGGGTCATTCCTTCCGAAAGCCCGCATGCCGATGGCCATATGCGCCTGTTCGGTCTTCTTGGAAAGGACGTTCAGCATCGGCTTCCTTTGCGCTTCGGCCGCCTTACTGTAGTAGGACTTGTCTCCTTTTTTTGCGTGACCGAAATACTTCCTGCAGCTCGAGAAGAACTCCTGTGTATCAAGGTTCCCGCACGCGGATATGACTATATTGCGCGAATTATAATATTTTTCCTTATATCCGGTAATATCGGCCCTTGTCATCGACGAGACGGTATCGAGCGTGCCCGCCAGGTTCCTGCCGAGAGCCTGTCCAGGCCAGAGCAGTTCCATGAGCAGGTCGTGGACATGGTGGTTAGGAAGGTCGACGTAAAGTTTTATCTCTTCTTTTATTACATGCCGTTCTTTAAATATGTCGCCTGCTGATAACCTAGCGTTGAAAACCATATCCGAAAGTATATCGAGCGCGTTATCCATGTCCCTGTTAAGGACCTTTACGAGGTAGCAGGTGAACTCTTCGGACGTGAATCCGTTCATCGCCCCGCCGCGGCCTTCGATCTGCTGTTTTATGTCCTCCGCAGAACGCTTCCTGGTGCCCTTGAAGAGCAGGTGTTCAATGAAATGGGACACTCCGGATATCCTGCCCGGCTCGTAACGGCCGCCTACACCGAGCCAGACGCCTATAGCAAGCGAATCCCTGTCCGGCAGGCTCCTGGCGGAACAGCGCGTCCCGTTATCAAGCGTATCAAGCTCGTACATTATTCTTTATCCTCTCAAGGTATGATTCAAGTATCAGCTGTGCGGCGATCTTATCTATTACGCTCTTTCTTTTCTTGCGTGATACGTCGGAGGAGATGAGGAACTTCTCGCTTTCCTTCGTGGATAACCTCTCGTCGTATGTGGCCACCGGTATCCCGGCGGATGAGCTGAGCACTCCGACGAACTCCGTAACCTTATCGGCGCTCTTTCCTTTCGTGCCGTCCATATTTATCGGCATGCCCACTACAATGGATTCGGCGCCGTATTTAACGATAATGTCCTTAATGGCTTTAAGGTCTTCATCGAGGGTCTTCCTTTCGATAACGGTGACACCCTGCGCTATTATTCCGAGAGGGTCGCTTACCGCAACGCCGATGCGCCTATCGCCGACATCAAGGCCAAGTATCCGCATCAGAGGTATTTTTTCAGCTCCTTTTTGTCCTTCATGAGCGAAACAAGCTTCTTTACGTCCTGTGCCATGTCCCTGCGGCAAACGAGCACGCAGTCCCCGTCGCGGACGACTATGACATTGTCCAGCCCGACGGTGCCTATCACGCCCTGCGACGAGACGACGACGGAATCCCTTGTGTCGACGGACTTGTGCAGGCCTATCGAAAAATTCCCGTCCGCGTCGGTCGAAAGGTGCCGCGCGAGCGAATCCCACGAACCTAGGTCATCCCAGTAGAATTTCCCTTCCACCGCGAATATGCGTTTCTCTTTTTCGAGCACGCCGTAGTCTATCGATATCTCCTCAAGCTTGGGGTAGACCTCGTTGAGCTTGTAGTTGAAATTGAGCCGGCCGATGCTCGGCTCAAGCAGCTGCAAACCGAGATACAGCCTCGGGAGGTTTTCCTTGATGGCGTCGAGTATGCTTGTCGCTTTCCAGATGAACATCCCGCTGTTCCAGTAATACCCCTTCTCCTTGATGAATCTGACCGCGTTCGGCAGGCTGGGTTTCTCGACAAAAGCCATTACCCTGTGGACTACGGCCTTCAGCCCGGGTCCCTTGATCCTGAACTGGCCGCTCGTGTCTATCCTGAGGTACCCGTATCCCGTCGCCGGGAACGTGGGTTTTACCCCTATTGTAACGAGTCCGTTGGAGGCCTCTGCTACCTGCACGCCCGTAAGCAGGGCGTCGATGAACTTGTCCTTTTCCTTTATGAGATGGTCGGACGGCAGCACTATCATCGCAGCGCGCGGATCGCGTTTCTTGATGAGCATCGCCGCAAGGCCGCATGCCGCCGCGGTGTTTCTCGCGGCAGGCTCCGCTATGATATTCTTTATCGAGGGCAGGTCGGCTTTTATCGAGCCCAACTGCTCCTTGTTCGTGATGACATATATCCGGTCGTTCGGCACTATAGCGTTTATCCGAGACACCGTCTCCTGTATCAGCGAACGCCTGCCCATAAGCTTCAGCGTCTGCTTCGGCGTCTTTATCCTGCTCTTGGGCCAAAACCTCTCGCCTCTGCCGCCGGCTATTATCACGGCATAGATATTCTTCTTGTTAATGGGCCGCCTCCGTCAGTTTTTGCACATATTCGCCTACTTTGCGTATGAACTGCTTTTTCCCGGAATTCCTCTCAATCTCCTTGACTATCGCAGAACCGACTATTACCCCGTCGGCCGCGCGGCATACCTGCCTGACCTGTCCGGGGCTCGATACACCGAAACCTACGCATACCGGCAGCTTAGAATGCCTCTTGATAAGATTTACCCTTTGCGCAAGCTCCGCGGGTAATGACGACCTGGCGCCGGTTATCCCGGTCAGAGAGACATAATAGATGAATCCCCTCGATCTTCCCGAGACGAGCTTTATCCTCTTTGCGGTACTTGTCGGGCTCAGCAGGAATATGGTTGCGAACCCCTTCTCCCTCGACGGTCCGATGAGCTCGCCCGACTCTTCCGGAGGCAGGTCGGGTATAATGACGCCGTCGATCCCGCTCTTAGAGCAATCGGACACAAACCTGCTTACTCCGTATTTCAATATAGGGTTATAATAACCCATGAGAACTATCGGTACTTCGGTATATTTCCTGAGTTCCTTTACGGCGGCGATTATATCCTTGAGTTTGGTGCCTCTCTTGAGGGCCCTTTCGGACGATATCTGTATTGTCGGGCCGTCCGCTACGGGGTCGGAGAATGGGACACCGAGCTCTATAATGTCCACACCGCGTGATGCGAACTCGAGGACGAGTTTCTTTGTGTTCGCCAGGCCGTAATCGCCTGCGGTGAAGAAGGCTATCAGCGCCTTCTGTTTTAGCTTTTTAAGTTCCCTGAATTTTTTGTCTATTCTGTTCATATTATTCTTATAGTATCCGCGAGACCATGTCCACGTCCTTGTCGCCTCTTCCGGAAAGGCATACGACCACGATATCGCTCTTCCTGAGTTTCTTCGATATCTTCGCAAGGTACGCGATCGCATGGGATGATTCGAGGGCGGGTATTATACCTTCGGTCTCAGATAACATACGGAAGGCCCCCAATGCTTCCTTGTCGGTCACGGATACGTATCTCGCCCTGCCCGTTTCCTTGAAATAAGCGTGCTCAGGCCCTACTCCCGGGTAATCGAGCCCGGCGGAGACGGAGTGCGCAATCTTTACCTGGCCCGCTTCATCCTGCAGCAGGTAGCTCTTACTCCCGTGCAGGACCCCTATATCGCCTTTTTCTAGCGTCGCGGCGTGCATCCCGGTAGAAAGCCCCTTTCCCGCCGCTTCCACGCCGATGAACTTTACGCTTTTATCGTCGAGGAACCTGTAGAACAGGCCCATGGAATTCGATCCGCCGCCGACGCAGGCGATAAGATAGTCCGGCAGCCTGCGTTCCGCCTTAAGTATCTGTTTCCTGGCCTCCGCACCTATTACGGACTGGAAATCCCTTACCATCATCGGAAAAGGGTGCGGGCCCGCGACCGAACCTATGCAGTAATGTGTGTTGCGGACGTTCGTGACCCAGTCCCTCATCGTCTCGTTCATGGCGTCCTTAAGGGTCTTGCTGCCGCTCGTGACCGGGGTCACCTTCGCGCCGAGCAATTTCATCCTGAAAACGTTCAATGATTGCCGGCGCACATCCTCCTCGCCCATGAAGACCTCGCATTCGAGGCCGAAAAGCGCCGCGACTGTCGCCGTGGCAACACCGTGCTGTCCCGCACCTGTCTCGGCGATGATCCTCTTCTTGCCCATCCTTACGGTAAGCAGCCCCTGGCCCAGCGTGTTATTGATCTTATGGGAACCCGTATGAAGAAGGTCTTCCCTTTTAAGGTAGATCTTCGGGCCTTTCAGGAAATCGCTGAGCCTTCCGGCGCGATAAAGGTTACTCGGCCTTCCGGCGTACTCCTCAAGGTAATAGCGGAACTGTTCGGAGAATTTTTTGTCTTTTTTTGCGGCCTTATAGGCGCCCTCGAGCTCTTCGAGCGCAGTCATCAGCGTCTCTGGTACATATTTGCCTCCAAAGACGCCAAAATGGCCCTTAATGTCAGGCTGTTTCACGTCATAACCCCTTTATTTTGGCTGAATAAAATAGGAGTTTATCACAGAGTAGAAGCATAGTCAATTCATATTACTGGCGGGAAATATCCTGGAAAGAAATTTATTTGATCACTATCTCGGAATTCTCGCGTGTCTTGCTTTGCAGCTTAAGGCGTTCGTCTATAAGCGTCTGCAGCTGTTCGCTCATGGTAGAGGGCTTTATCTGCATCGAGGGGTCATCCTTCAGCTTCAGTGCGAGCGAGAGCTTCAGGTCCTTGTCGAATATCGGCTCTCCGTTAACTGTGGCGATGATCCTTCCCTCCGAAACTGCGGAAGCCGGCTTTTCAGCCGGCCTCCCGCATCCTGTTATCAACAGCGCTAATACTAATGCGAATACATATCGCATGATCAATTTCCGGTATTCCAGGTTCCGGCGCCTGCGCCTTCGAACGTGCCCGTTTCGGTGCCCGTGTAGGTGCCGCCGGCCTGTCCGTTGAAGTTGACGTCACCGGGAGCGGTCCCTGAAACGTTGGCCATCCACTGGCCTTCGCTCCACTGCGTTCCTGTCAACGTCGCGTTAACGCCGGCATCGTTGCTGTAGTTTATGTTCCAGTCGTTTCCGCCGGTGTATCCTGAATAGCTTCCGTTGAAGAGCGCCGCCCATATTCCGTTCAGGTCGAGTGCGTTCTGCGCGTAGAAGCTTATGTCCATATTACCGGTGATCGCGCCCGCGGCGCCGAACGCTCCGTTACCCTGAAGCAGGGCCGAATAGGTTTCGGTGATCGGGACGCTTACCATCTCCGCAAGCACGACATTATCGAATCCGATCATGCTTGTGTCAAGCTCGGCGAGGTCTACCCATTCGCCGACGAACGCGGCCTGGATGGTCGTATCTACGCCCGCTTCATAGAAGCCTGAGATATCGCCTTCGACGCGGCCTATATTCATAGCCGTGTAGCGCTCCGTCTCGCTGTCCCAGTGCTCCGGCGCAAGGTATACGCCCCTGAACGAACCGTCGACATCTCCTTCCCTGACATCCCCGTTCTTAAAATCCCAGATACTGCTGGTGCCTTTCGCGGAAAACAGCAGGTAGCTGTCGTCATACGTATCGTCAGGCACTACGCCTCCTAAGGCCGTCTGCCATACGCCGTCGGTCACGACGGCATTCGATTGCGCGAACATGATACCGTTGACTATACCCCATGTATCATATGCCTCAATATTCGCTATAGACGCCTGTGAAATCTGCGCTTCAAGCGGATTGCCGTTTATAACGCCTTTACCGCACGCGGTGAAGGCGTCCGAGTCTATCTCTATACTGTCTACGAAGTCAGCCGCTCCCATCGGTATATAATTCATCATGACGGTCGGCGTCAAAGTACCATCGGCCTGCCACAGCCCGACCTCCATGTCATCGCCGTAATCGAGGTATTCATTGGGCATCGCGAAGGTGTTCCCGTTCATGCTTCCGCGCAGTATGCCTGCCTGGTTGCCGTCTTCGCCGGGAGAAATGAACAACGCTGCCGTATACATGTTAGGCAGGCGCCCGTTGCGGGAAGTCCCTACGGTCCATCCCCAGAACGCGCCTTCGCCGTCATCAGTAGTGTTTGACCCGTCGTAACCGTTAAAGCTGTTGACCTTTGAGCCCACGATATAGGAACCGCGGTCGAGGTATCCCTCGTATTCTCCCATCGCGACGACATCGAAAGGCCCGTTTGCCCACCATTCCTGCACGGTGCTTCCCATGTTGCCGTAAGTGATACCGTCGTTTATGAAGCCTTCGCCGTAATAGCCGATGCCTCCGCTCGATGAACCGCTTAGTGTAAGATACTCGGACTGAGCGACACCGAGGGAAAGTGCCTCCCACTCGTTATATTCGGTATCATACGCGCCCAGCATCTTTCCGTTGAAGGTAGTAAGGCTCCTGTTTGACAATACCCGCCCGGCGATATCGGCGCTGAAACCTCCGTCTTCCCATGATGTGCCGTCGATGAACGCGAGCGTATATGTCGAGTAAAAACCGTCATAATCGTCTTCTACATCACCCATGACGGCTGACCATGTGTTTTCCGGAGGATTGTTGAACACGCCCGAGCTTGCCGCCCTCCAAATGCCCCAATCCTGGTCCACAAAGCCCAGCGTCTCTCCGTCGAGAGTACCCTCTATGTCGCCGCCCACAACACCGTAAATATCATCCGAATCGAGCGCTTCGCCTGAGCCCGACAGCAATACCGTAGGATCGTAATCCGTCGGCATGTCGAGGAAATAAGCGAGTTTTCCCTCCGCTCCGTACATCCCGATCGACGGATAGAAATCGCCGTTAAAGTAATCGTAATTTCCGGCATCGTCTACCGACATGATATAACCGGCGCGGTTGCCCTCATCGGTCTCCCTTATATAAAGGGAAAGAAGCAGGCCCTTAAGCCTGTTGTCGAGCGAGGTGCCGCCCATGGTACCGTAAGCGACGGCATTGTCATCCGTTATTATGTAGAAATCGGATGCCCATAGCTTGTAGTCCGGGACCCTGTCTTCATTGTAATCGGGGTTCCAGAACCCTCCGATAATGGTAAGGTCGGCGGGGCCCTGCCAGATGTTGCCGGACCCTCCGAATACACCGTCCATATATCCGTAATCGACATCGAAACCGCCGTAATAATCCTCTACATAACCGAACGCGCCGTCCATCATTATGCCAGAATACGCGAGCGGCTCTTTCTTCCATTCGCCGATAGCGGCGCCGGCCCATGACGTATAGTTATAATATTCGCCGCCGTCATAATAGTACTGGTCGGTCGCTGTCCCGCGAAGGTCGCCGTTTATCCTGCCTATCATGCCTTCTTCCAGGTCGATGAACGCTCCGGCAACGTCAGCTGAGATCGTGTTGTCATCGTAGACCACGTTCCTGGCCGTGATAAGCAGGCGTTCGCCGTAACCTTCTTCATTTTTACCTAACGCGAGGCCGTTCTCGGCGATATTGCCGTCATCCTTCTCGAACCAACCGCCCATCTTCACGTTGAAGATGCCCCACGGCATGTCCGGCAAGGAATAGCTGTATGCCTCGTCAATATTGCCGTAGATCGTACCGTTCCCGGCGAATGAGCCGCCTACTCCCATATCCCCGATATATTCCTCGTTGATGTCGTTTCTTAGGCCTTCAGGGGTATAGGAATAGCCCTCGACCATCTCAGTCGACAGGTCCATAGAGGCCTGCCATAGGTCTATCCCTTCGTAGTATCCGCCTTCCGCGCCGCCCCTCATTATACCGACCCTGCCGTCCGGGGCCGCGAAGATCGCTATCACCCTGCCGTCCGACATGAGCCCGTTCTTCCAGATGCCTGTCGTAAAGCCGTAATACGCACCGCCGTCAAGGGTGGTATTGTTGTTTTTCTCCACGTTATTGCTTTCGATCTCTGTATTCCAGAGCTTCGGCACGCCGTCATCGTAATCGTACCAGAATCCGCCTATTGCGCGCGCGGTAAACGACTTGTTATCCCACCAATCCTCTTCCGTGGAGCCCATTAACCCACGCTCCTCCCCGGCCCATGATATATAACCTTCCGGATCGTCGGTATAAAGGCTGCTCTCATTTTCGCCCCAATACCCGCTAAATGCCAGCCTCTTCCCGTTCCATGTGCCGGAGCCCGAACCCATCCAGGTCCCGTCGTCGTAATACGTGCCGTCTATGTCGCCGGATATGGTCCCCATCCTCGTGCCGGTCAGGAATACGCCGTTCAACGAGCCGTTGAACCACCCTTCTCCCTGCCCGTTGACGTCCGCTATCCAGTAGCCGTAATCGTTCTCTGCCGTGACGTATGAGTCCTCGTATGACAGGTAGGAAGCGTCCTCCGGCGCGGACCCGATAAGCTCAGCCAGCGGCACGGATGTATCCCATGTCCCGTACCCGGAAGTACCGCCAAGAAGATTCCCGTTGTTGTCGTATGAATATGAGTATGTGTGCGTGGACCCGTCATCGTAGTAATTCGTGTTGGAATATTGCTGCGTATTGTCCACATAATGGTACTCGGATGTATAACCATAGCTGTTATTGTCATTGTATTGATAGTAATAATATCCGCCGTCATTGAGCTGGTACTGGCCGTTGACGGAGAGCCCGGGATTGTAGCAGCCGAACGAGTCGTTGCCGCCCATCTTCGCGGAGAATATCCCGTTCGTTACCGCCGGGAGTTCATACTCCCCAGTAAGCCTTTGGCTGTATATGCCCCAGTCGTACGACGTATGGTTCTTATAGTCCACAATGCTGGCTGTATAGAGCTCGTCTTGGCCTCCGATGAACCCTTCACCGGAGTAATCGCCTTCAAGCCTTCCGTCACTTTCTTCGGACCATATGGATTCCGAAAGGTCTTCGGCGCTTATGCCCGCTATGACCGGCGTTATATTAAGGTCATTGTCGAAATCCCCATCGAACATATACGCGCCCGCAAGTGAAGAATATGCGCCTTCGACCTTTCCGGATTTTACGCCCGCATAGCCGTCGGGATCGATATATAAGATGCGCGCGGAACCCTTCATCACGCCGTCCTTACCGGTGACCGAGGACAGCCCGTAATATGCACCTTCCTGCCCCTCGCCGTCGTATTCCCTTATGTCCTCATCTCCGTTATCATCGCTTGAGAAATCGGTCATCCAGACAAAATCATTGAGAGAGCCGGCTTCGTCCTCTTCCATCTCTCCTATCGATACGAGATAGAAACCGCCTTCTCCCCACAGGTCCCCGACTGTTCCTGCCAGGCCGCCGATGTGGCCGGCATGATCGAACCCGCCGTAGCCATCGTAATCATAATCACCGTACTCGTATTCATACCGGTACGGGGAATATGCGCAATTAAACAGTTCGGTGCTGGAAGAAAGCTCCTGCTCCACAAATCCGCCTGCGCCTGTGCCTTCAATGCCTTCTCCGGCATGTGCGAGTATCGTGCCGTAGTAGGCGCCAAGATGGGAACTGTCGAGATAGGAACCGGAGATATCGAATCTTACGGCGCCGTTAAGGTTATCGGTACCCTCGGCCAGCGAGAAGAAATACCCGTCGTTATAGTCGCCTCCGGCGACAGCGCTCCAGTTTGTAAGTCCGTTCGGGTTGCTGTAACCGCCGTAATGCGCCTCACGCCAAATGCCCCAGTCCTGGCCTTCGATCTTCGCCATTTGCCTGTCAAATCCAGTTTCGACATAGCCGTTGCCGTTATCAAAGGCAAAGTTTAGGTTGCCGTAGCCCCATCCTTCTACCGTACCGTACTCGACATCCGGCTCAAGCTGCGCCATAGGGATGACGTAAAGGTCGCCGTTCCCGGCCATGTCGCCCCAGTAATATCCGTCCATTTCGTTGACGGTGTTGGAACCGGACAGCACTCCGAAGAGGTTACCGGCCATGCCGGACGGGTCGATATATATAGAAGATACGACGGTGTCCCAGCTGTGCATGACGCCTCCGCTCCAGCCGTAGAACACGCCGCCGTTTACGCCTTTGCCTTCGACGTTACCGATAAATACCCTATAATAAGGGTTATCGTATGTACCGGTCGCGTTCACTGAAATAGTACCGGACCACTGTTCGCCCAGCGGCGTAGTGCTCGAAAGCGCTAAACTGAAGAAATTATTCTCCGAGACGCCTTCGTAACCAAAATCCCCTTCGATAGTACCGTTCATCGTGACGGGAGCAACAACCGTTCCGTCCCCGCCGCCGTCGCCTGTATCGCCGCCCTCGCCGGGCCCTATTATGTCGGTAAAAGGTTTATCGGAAAATACGTTATTGGCGCCGTTATCGGGATTCTCGTTGTCGCCGGTGCCGCCTCCGGTATAGCCCTCCGGCCCGCTGTATCCCTCGGCCTCGCCCCCGAATTCCCAGCCCTCATGCCAGCCCGACTTCTGGTCGTCTGACGGCGGTAAGGGATTGCTGATATTGCCGTTCCCGTCGACCGTGGAGCCGGTCCCCATGGGTACGTTCTGGGTGGTCCCGGATATTATGCTTCTAAGTACGCCGTTGCCTTCCTCGAAATATGCATTGGTCAGGTTCGGGAGTATATTGAGGAACAGGACTGTACCGCGGACGCAAGCCACCGCGTTGGGGGTCTTGACCTCGAACTTCGAATTTCCCTTAAGTTTCTCCACCTGGGCCCTAATCTTGCCGCCAGTGGATTCGAAAAGGTTCTCGTATTCTCCCTTACCATCCCTCGATAGCCTGGAGATCGTGACGTTGGAATTCTGCTGCAGCGTTATGATATTGCCGTTCTCGATCTTAAATTCAGCCTTGCCGTTCGCTTTCGTCTCAATAGAATCGCCCGTCCTTACCGTCTCGTTTAGTTTGGCGTCATGCCAGGTCTTCGAATCCTTGCTCTTTATCCTGACATTTCCGGCCAATTTTATGATCACGGCCTTCATTTCACCGGCCTGGCTGTATCCCTCGGCAACGGGAAGATTATCCGTGTTGTCAGACGAGGCAACCGCACTTCTCGAGACCGATGTATCGGCCTCATGCGACTTCTTTTCGGAAGCGAGCATCAGCCTGGGCGAAGAAGGTTCGTTATCTGCGGCAACAACGGAGACCTCCCCGCCTTTTATCTCAACCTTTTTTTCAGGCGAAGCAGGGTTCGACAACGAGTATCTGCCGTTGAGCACGGCTACCGCGGTCGAAGACTTCTGGAACACCACAACTACGTCCGTTCCCTTTACCGAGCCTTTAGCGTTAGGCGTATTTATGGTAAAGCTGTCCTTTGCCGCGGACTTCGATATGATGGCCCTTATCTTCCCGCGCTCGACGTTCAAGACGGCGTTTATCCTCTTACCGTCGTCTCCTGTCCTGTAATCCGAAATATCAAGCTTTGTCTTTTCCGCAAGCCTGACCACCGACTTGTCCGCAAAGGTTATCTCGGCCTTTGAGGCGCTCTTTGTGCGTACAGAGTCACCCGTCTCGATCTCGGACCCGAGCGCGGCTGCGGACGGGGATTCCGATCCCGCCTTAAAAAGGTCTACGCTCCCTTCGAGAGAGGTAATAGTGCCTATACCGGAAGCAAATGCCGCGGAACTCCCGAATATAATAAGGGCTGCCAGTGCGATGATCTTGATGTTGCGGTCTTTCATTTCAGGTATCTCCTTTGTTAAAATTTGTACTCGATGCCGAGGCTGTAAATGCTCCTGTCATAATCGTATACCGTTATATTTGAATGGTCCTTTACGTATGTATATCTGAATTGGAGCTCTGCTTCCTTCCAAAAGTTATACCCGAGCATCGATGACAGCGTATATGTCTGGTCATCCCTCCTGACACCGAAGATCGAGTTCGTATTCGAGAAATCCTGCAGGTAGACGTCGCCCGCGACGCTCGCCTTGAATTTTTTCAGGAACGGGTACAGTACCGTCGCGGTGAACCTGTTGCCGAGGTACTCCCAGTTCTTACCCTTAGTGTCTTCCTTATTGACACCGTAATGCAGCCCAAGGAAACCCTTGTTCTCGGCGAAAAAGAAATAATATCCGAGGCCGCCGCCGTAGTCGTTCGAATTTCGGTCCTCATCCGGGATGAACGGGTCCCTTGCGAATTCCTTCTTCTTGTAATCGAAATTTGTCTGGAGCATATGGTTCCGGGCGAATATATAATTGACTACAGGGCTGGCGTTGAGCGTCGTCATGTATTTGGATTCGCCGACATCCGTATAGTTGTATCCGACCACGATTCCCGCGGTCCCCTTGTCGAGATAATAGTTTGGCGTTACGGTTACCGTATGGCTCATCACGTCATAGAGCCCCAATTTGTTCTGGTGCGCGAAATACATCGAATACTGGCCGTCCACCCCGAACCTTTCGGAAATTTTCTTCCGGTACTGGCCCATGAACGTTACGACCTCCCTCCAGTCGCTCTCGTCAGTTATGCCGGATGCGACCGAGTCGTCACCGGGTTTCAGCAGGACGTTCGTATCATACTGGCCTGAAACGTTCAATGTTGCCCTGAAAGGCCTTTCTGCCGTCTCTTTCCTTTTCAAGGCGTCGATGTATTCGTTAGAAAGCCCGGCTATATCCGAGTTCGGGTCAAGGATTATGATATCCCTGAAGACCTTCTTGGCCTCATCGAACCTCTTCTGCTTTATGTTAGCTAGGCCGATCTGGTAATCTGCCGATTGCGACAAGGAAGTATCGAGCGCCTTCGCGTTCTCGAATGAAGTGATCGCCGCCTCATTATCGTTATCCTTAAGCAATACAAGTCCTTTGAGGAATGCCGTCTGTGCCGGCTTAACGTTCTCGCGTTCAGCCACCTCGATGTAGCTTCTCGCTTCCTTCAGGTCTCCGAGCTGGTAGAGGACTTCTACTAACTCAAGCAAGGCCTCTTTTATCCTAGGCGTTAGCGTCACCGCGTCGACCAACTGCTTCTTGGCTTCCTTGTAATCCTGAAGCTGCTTATATGTTATACCGAGGTAGTATGCCGCAAGTGACGATTTCGGGTCCGTTGCCCTGACTTTTTTAAGTGCCGATGCAGCTTCATCAAAATTCTCTTGTTTGTATAGCTTGATGGCTTGTTCCAGTTGAGGATCCGTTTCAGCGATAAGTAAACCGGGGAGAGTTAGCAATATTGAGACGAAAATTACCGTAAAGGCAGGAAATACTTTTTGCGGCATCTGCTGGGCCCCTTTGGTTATATTAGGTTAGTTTTTAAAGATTATGAATGAAGTAGATTTGAATAAATATACCATTTGTAGAGGGTTATGTCAAGTAAATATTTGTTGACAAGAGCCATAAAATTGGTATAATAATTACAAATTCAGTTCAAACCAGCCAACCAAGCGAGGTAAGTTCCTATGAAAAAAATATCATTAATATTTGCGGTATTTGCGTGTATTTTTGCTTCCTTATCGCCTGCTTACGCTGATTATGATCCGAATTACCAGGATTTCCAGATGTATACCGTTGCGAGCGATACTTCCTCTTTCGCCGTATCGGAATTCGAGTTAGGTTCAACGCCTTATCTGTACATTCAGCTTCCGAACCCTCCCGGAGGGCTTTGGTACTCTGAGGTCGAGAGTGACTGGTGGAACGGCAGCTTGTTTGAGGGCGATGCCGACAGGACGGGTTTTCAGTCGATATACCATATAGAGCTGATAGGCCATGATTGGTCGGATGCTTCCAATGCCGGGACATGGACGATAGACGCAGACTATTGGTATAAAGAACTTGGATTCGGGGGAAATGTCCTATCTTCTGGCTCGGGATATACCACATTCACGATGAAGAACACAACTACGGTTCCCGAACCGGTCTCTACTATCCTCTTTCTCGCCGGGGGATCGGCGTTTTTCGGAAGGCGTTTGCTGAGACGCAAATAAACAGTTTCCCCGTTAGGCTATCTTAAGTACAATAACCGTCATATCGTCGTGCTGCGGCATTCCCCTGCTGAATTTTTGGACCTCATCCACAAGCTTATCCGATAGCTCCTGGGCGGAGAGGCGCCTGTTGATAAGGGCGGTATCAAGTATCCTCTTCTCCCCGAATTCCTTAAGGTTCCTGTCCCTTGCCTCCGATATGCCGTCCGTATACATGACGAATACGTCACCGGGCGACACCTTGAACTCGTCGGCGGTAAACTCAGAACCCGGAATTATGCCTATCGGGCTTCCGACCGACTGCGTAAGCGAGAGCACTTCGCCGTTCTCCTTTACCCATACGAGAGGGTTATGCCCGCCGTTCGAATACTTTATCGTCCTCTCTTTAGGTTTATATATCAGGTATTGAAGCGTCACGAACATCCCGGAGACGCCTTCTTCGACAAGCCTGTCGTTTATCGCGGTCATAGCTTCGTTCGGTTCGGTAAAATCATGCGTAAGGCCCCTGAAATCCGCCATCGCTTTGGCCATGTACAGGGCTGCGGGCACGCCCTTCCCCGACACGTCCCCTATGACAACGCCGAGCCTGTCCTCCTTCAACTTTATGAAATCGTAGATGAGTTTTATGAAATCATAGAAATCCCCGCCTACATGCTTCGCAGGGACGCACTTTACGCCGATCTCTATGCCTATCGAATGCGGCAGACTTTGCGGAAGTATCGACTGCTGTATCCTGCTGGCTATCTGCAGTTCCTTTTCGATGAGGCCTTTCTCGAATTTTGTTATTATAAGCTGGTTAAGCGTGATAGCGGGATAACAGACGCAGAGGAGCACGAGGATCGTGACATAATCTATCCATATATTGAATAAAGTGAAAGAGGCATAAGATACGAGCAGTATCCCCGCCAGCAGGACCGCAAAGAGCGCAAGCCCTTCGACCGGGGTCCTCCTCGGCAGGACGGTACCGAGCGTGATCCCTATAGCGAACAGTATAATTAGGATCTCGGGCCTGAATACCCTGTGTATGAAATCCTTCCTCAATATCGTATTGACCGCGCTTGCCCTTATGCCTACGCCGGGATACAGGGTCGACATCGGTGTTGCCCAAAAATCCTCCGATCCCGTGGCCGTCATTCCTATTATTACGATCTTGTCCTTAAGGATCCCGAGGTCGGTAGACGCCTTCTTCCCGTCCTGCGCCTGTATGCCGGAAATGGCCACCTCGGCGAACGAGAGCCGCTTGAACCGCGCGAAATCTCCCGGATAGTTGATCCACATCATGCCGTTCGCGTCCGTGTGTATCTTTAGTTTGCCGTGCTCTACACCCGTGAAATGCGCGGCGGCGAGCATATCTATGGAGACGTAATCTCTGCCATCATGCCCTATCGTCAGCGGGACCTTGCGGACCTTTCCGTCGGGCTCCACGAGGATATTCACGAAGCCGACGCCTTTCGCGCTCTCGCGAAGCGCGGGAAGCGGCATAGTGATATCGCGTGGCTTGATTAAATTCTTGTGTATGTTATCCTGCGAAAGGTCAAAGAACGCGGAATAGAATATATTTCCGGTCTTCCTGGTCTGCGCGGCAAGCCTGCTGTCCTCCTCGGGCTTATCTTCCTGCGGCTCGCTGAACAGGATATCAAAGACGATGGTTTTAGGCCCGTAATCCTCAATTATATCGAGCATCTCGGCATGGTATCCCCTGTCCCACGGCCACCTGCCAAATGCCTTAAGGGACGCGTCGTCGATCTCGATGATCACTATATCGGGGCTTACGGGGCGCGGGCCGCGCAGTTTGAACAGCATATCCATGCCCTGGTATTCGGCAAGCTCGAAGAAACCGAGGAGATACGCCAGGCCGATGACGGCGCAGCATATTAAACCTATAAAGAGGCCGCTTTTCCTTTTCATCATTCTATTATTATCTCACATTTCGGCAGGGCCGACAAAAACTTTCTTCCGTAGGGCTTGTGAAGGATACGGCTGTCAAGTATCGCGACTATGCCGGCGTCGTTCTTTGTCCTTATAAGCCTTCCGAAGCCCTGCTTGAGTTTGAGTATGGCCTGCGGAAGGCTATACTCGGAGAAAGGGTCGCCTCCGTCCTGTTTTATCCTGTCCATCCTCGCCTCGGATATCGGGTGGTCCGGGACCGCAAAAGGAAGGCGCGTTATTATCACGTTGCCGAGTGCTTCTCCGGGCACATCCACGCCGGTCCAGAAGGAATCGACCCCGAATATCACGGAACCGACGTCTCGCTTGAACGCCTCCAGCATCTTTGTCCTAGGCATGCCCAATCCCTGCTTCATGAGCGGTATGCCGAGGTCGGAGAAATAGCCGGATGTCTCTTCATATACGTCATCCATGAACCTGTAGCTCGTGAAAAGGACGAAAGCCCTGCCCTCCGTCCTTGTGACGTAATCCTTTACCTTCTTCACGACCTCTTCCTTATATCTCATGTAATCGTTCGGGTCAGGCATCTTTCTCGGGATGTATATCTTCACGTTCCTCTCGTAATCGAAGGGTGAACCGAGAAGAACCTCATCCGTCTTGGTTATGCCGAGTCGCGACTTTATGAACCCGAATCCGCCTTCCGTTGATAAAGTGGCGCTGGTCAATATCGCGGTATCGACCTTGGAGAAGAGCATATCATTCAATACTGGCGCCACGTTAACCGGCGCGCAGTCAAGCGCTATCCTCCTGAAACGCCTTCCGGATGATTCCGCCCAGTAGACGTAGTCGCCCATCTCCTGTCCCATAAAGGCGGCAAGCGCGCCTGCCAGGGCATCAACCCTTGCAATGTAATACTTGAGGTCGGTCTCTTCTTCCTTCGATACGGACCGCTTGGCCCTGTCCTTTAGCCGGCCCCTGATATCCTTCAGCGGGGCTGAAAGGTTATCGTCTATAAAATCGGCGCACCTGACCCGTCGTATCGGGTCTTTCCCGAGCCAATCCGATGTCTCATCGAAGAATACCTCGGACGCCTTCCTGACCTCCGCGACAGCATCCTTAAGTCCCGCTTCCTTTATCGTGGCGAGGAATCCCTTTTTCTTTGCCGGGTTATAAAGGGAATCCATCAGATGTTTTATCCTGTAGTTCGATATCTCGGTCCCCAGATGTTCTGTCGCGACATCTTCGATCGTGTGGGCCTCGTCAAACACGACGCACGAATAATCGGGTAACAGCGCCCACTCCGACTGGCGGAGGGCAAGGTCGGAAAAAAAGAGATGATGGTTGACGACGATCAGGTCGGCTTCCTGCATGTTGCGGCGGGCTTTCATCAGGAAACAGGCGTCCCTGTGCACGCATTTCTTCCCGAGGCAGGTATCGTGCTCGCAGCATACCCTCTCCCATACCTTGCGGTCGGGCTCGGCATTAAAATCTGACAACGAGCCGTCTTCGGTGACCTTAGACCAAGAGAATATCGCCTGGAGGCCTGCAACCTCCTCTTTGGATTCCAGCAGGTCTGTCTTCGACGACAACACCCTGTTCAACCTCCTGAGGCACAGGTAATTCGACCTTCCTTTTACGAGGCAATGCCTGAAATCGAACGGCAAGACCTCTTCCAGGAAAGGTATGTCCTTTTTTACAAGCTGCTCCTGCAGGCTTATCGTGTTTGTGGATATGACAGACTTCTTATTGGAGGATACGGCGAAATCTATGGCGGGGACAAGGTATGCGAACGATTTTCCGACGCCGGTGCCCGCCTCGACTATCAGGTGGGATTTCTGCTTTATCGCGCGCTCGACCGATCCGGCCATCTCGGCCTGTTGAGGGCGGAACTCGTAATCCCGGAAGTTCCCGGCAAGCACGCCCTTCTTGCCGAAGAAATGCGCGCAGTCCATCTATCTCGGCTTTATGGCTAGCTCCTCAAGGCGCGCTATTCTGCGCTCGATCGGCGGGTGTGTGCTGAATAATGAAGTGAATCCGCGTCCGGTAAGCGGGTTGACTATGAACATATGCGCGGTCACGGGATTCGCGTTCATAGGAAGCCGGCGCGAATAGCCATGCAGTTTCCTAAGCGCGTTCGCCAATGAGAGCGGGCGGCCGCAGATATCGGCTCCCGAATCGTCGGCCATATATTCCCGTGAACGCGATATCGCCAGTTGTATCATCGTGGCGGCTATCGGCGCCAGTATCAATAAGACGAGCGCAACCATAGGGCTGCCTCCGTCCCTGTCGTCATCCCTTCCGCCGAATATCATCGCAAACCTTGCCATATCTGAGATCATGTAAATAGCGCCCGCTATCGTAGCCACCGCTGTCATTACGAGCGTATCCCTGCTCCTGACGTGAGAAAGCTCGTGAGCTATTACTCCTTCCAATTCGTCGTCTGACAGGAGCTTTATGATCCCCTCTGTCGCTGCCACTGCCGCATGCGCAGGATCCCTGCCGGTAGCGAACGCGTTGGGGGTTTCAACGGGCATTACATATACCTTGGGCATCGGGAGCCCGGCCTTTGTCGACAGGTTCGATACTATCGCGTGAAGTTTCGGATAGTCGGCCCTCGTCACTTCCTTTGCCTTGTACATCGCGAGGACGATCTTGTCTGAGAACCAGTATGATATGAAATTCATCGCGAGCGCTATGGAGAAGGCAATGATCATGCCTTCCTTCCCCCCTATCCGCCCGCCTACAAATATCAGCAATAAGGTCAATAAGGTGAGTAAAAAAACGGTCTTAAAAACGTTCATTTCCGGCGTCTCTCCTACAGATTCTTTATCTCGGAAACTTCCTTGTCTATAAGGTGCGCGACCTCCGAGATCTCTTTTATCGAGTTATCAACGGCCTTTTTGAAATAAATGGCGCCCGGGTGCCTTTCCCCGAGTTCCACGAGCCTTGCGCCCATATCTATGAGTGTAAGGTACATCTTCTTGAGCTCCTGCGCGTCTTTGTAGTTCCTGAACTTGCGGTTGAGGAACTTTGTAAGGTCTTTCTTGTCCTCGGGATCTATCTTCGTGAACTTCACGCCGATACCGGGATAATAAGTAGGGTTCCTGTCCTTATCGGCTATCCATGCAACCTTCCCTGAGACGAGCACCGGATGAGATACCGTCGGAAGCATGAACTCAAGGTCCATATCCATGCCGATCCTGAATTTCTTGTCGGTCTTGAGAAAAAGGCCGTGCCGCGCGAAGTTCTTAGACCTGAACATGTATGCTTTGCTGCTGGACGACTTGTCTTTCTTCCTGTGCCACTTTACTTCTACATCAAGCGCCAGCCGGCGGTGCAATCTTTTGTTTGAACTCATCTCGGTCTCTCTCCTAGGATGTCTTTTTGGCTTTATGTATGAATTCCTTCATGAGTTTCATATTTTTCCTGCCGGGAGATGATTCTATCCCGCTCGACACGTCTACTGCATAAGGTTTTACCTTCCTGATAGCCTCGGAAACATTACCCGGCCTTAGGCCGCCCGAAAGTATGATGGGCTTGCCGTGCTTCTTTGCCTTCAGGGCCAGGCTCCAATCGAATTTCTCTCCTGTGCCGCCCGCCTTACCCGGCCTGTATGTATCAAGCAGGAAAGCGTCAGCATCGTAACCTAATAGGCCGCTAAAGCTCTTTTGTTCTCCTACCTTGACTGCCTTGACTATTTTATAATATTTCTTAAGTTGTTTGCAATAGTTAATAGATTCGTTGCCGTGAAGCTGGATAATGTCGAGCCTGCATTTTTCCGCTATCTGCAGTAATTTCTTGATATCCTCGTCAACAAAAATGCCTACCAGGGATACATAAGGAGGCATTCTTAAGGAGATCGCCCTCGCCTTCGAGGCATCTATCCTTCTCGGGCTCTTTGCAAAGACGAATCCTATCGCGTCCGCCCCAAAGCGGCAGGCCGCCTCGGCGTCCTTAAGGTTCGTTATTCCGCAGACCTTAACCCTTACCAACCCATGATCCTCTTTACTTCGGCCGATATATCGTCGGATTCCATGAATGCGGTGCCGATAAGGACCGCCCTTATGCCTGTCGAAGCGAGCGATTGGATATCTTCCGGGTCCCTTATCCCGCTCTCGGAGATGATTATCTTCCCGGCCGGCACTTTCTGTATCAATTCCCGCGTAACCTGCAGGTCGACCTCGAGCGTCGCCAGGTTCCTGTTGTTGATGCCGATAATATCCGCATCGACCCCGAGCGCCTTTTCAAGGTCGCGTTCATTATGCACTTCGACGACCGTATCCATCCCGAGGGATTTCGCCTCATGGAACAGGGCCTTTAGCATGCCCCTGTCCATGGCGGTTGCGATGAGAAGGATCGCGTCCGCGCCCGCTATGGCTGATTCGAATACCTGGTATTCGGATATTATGAAATCCTTGCGCATGACCGGAAGGTCCACGGCGTCACGGACCGACTTAAGGTCGTCGATGCTTCCCTGGAAATATTTGTCTTCGGTCAGGACCGACAATGCCGAAGCCCCGCTTTTCTTGTAGATTTTCGCTATTCCGGAGGGGTCGAAATCATGCCTGATGACGCCGTGCGACGGCGACGCTTTCTTCACCTCGGCTATCAGGTTGATCTTGCTGCCTTTCGATATTGCGGACTTGAATCCCCTGTTCTTGACGGGAACGGCCCGTTTTTCCAGTTCTTCAAGAGAAAGGACTTCCTGCGCACGTTCAAGCTTGTGCTTTTTGTGCTCAATTATCTCCTGCAGTCCTATCATCTGCTTGTGACCTCCTTAAGCTGCCCGAGTTTCTTCAAACCCTGACCGGAATCGATCGATTCTTCCGCTATCTTTATGCCTTCTTTGATGCTTTCCGCCCCGTCCGCGGCATATATCGCGCAGCCCGCATTCATAAGCACGATGTCGCGATGGGGCCCTTTATCCCCGCTGAGGACGGCAAGCGCTATCTTTGCGTTCTGTTCGGCATCACCGCCCTTAAGGTCTTCCGGTTTTGCCATCTTTATCCCGAATTCCCTCGGCGTTATCTCGTAATTTGTGACTTTGCCGCCCTTAAGCTCGGATACCTGCGTCGAGTCCGTAGTCGTCACCTCATCAAGACCGTCGTCGCCGTGCACGACAAGCGCGTGCCTGGACCCAAGCCGTCCTAGCGCTTCGGCCATCGGCTTCGTGAGCCTGTAATCATAAACACCGAGGAGTTGGTGCGTCGCGTTAGCGGGATTTGTCAGCGGGCCGAGGATATTGAATATCGTTCGGATGCCTATCTCCCTTCTAGGCCCAATAGCGTATTGCATCGCCTTATGCAACATCGGCGCGAAAAGGAATCCTATCCCTATTTCGTCGAGGCATCTTGACACGGCATGCTCCTCCGCTTCTATGTTTACTCCGAGAGCCTTAAGAAGGTCCGCGCTGCCGCATTTCGAGGAGACGCAGCGATTGCCGTGCTTTGCTACCGCAACCCCGGCACCCGCCACTACGAACGCGGATACGGTAGACACGTTGAACGTCTGCGACTCGTCGCCGCCGGTCCCGCAGGTATCAAGTACGACGGGGTGTCTTGTCTTTATCTTGGTTGCGTGCTTGCGCATGACCGAGGCCGCGCCTACTATCTCATCGAGCGTCTCGCCTTTCATCCGCATAGCCGTCAGGAAAGCTGCTATCTGCGACGGGAGCGCCTGCCCGGTCATTATCTCTTCCATCGAAAGCTCTATCTCCGGCTTTGACAGGTTCTCTGACCTTACGAGTTTTGCTATCGATTCCTTTATCATTCCGAGAGCTCCAGGAAGTTTTTGAGCATTCTCCTGCCTTCGGCGGTTAGAATGGACTCCGGGTGGAACTGCACGCCCCATACTGGATATTTCCTGTGCCTTAGGCCCATTATCTCCTTGTCTTTTGTTTGCGCGGTGACCTCTAGGCAGTCCGGCAATGATTTTTTTTCGACTATAAGCGAGTGGTACCTGATAGCAGCGAAGGGGTTGTGGAGGCCCTTGAATATTTCTTTGCCGTTATGGTATATAAGCGATGTCTTGCCGTGCATCGGCCTTGACGCCTTGACCACCCGCCCGCCGAACACTTCACCGATGCACTGGTGGCCCAGGCATACCCCGAGTATAGGGACCTTTCCCGAAAATTCGCTTATGACGGAGTTTGATATTCCGGCATCTTTCGGGAATCCCGGCCCGGGCGATATTATGATGCTCCTCGGTCTGAGGCCTGCGATAGCTTTCACCGATATCTTGTCGTTGCGGATGACCTTAAGCGCCTGCCCCATCTCGCCGAGGTACTGGACGAGGTTATAGGTAAAGGAATCATAATTATCTATCATAAGGATCATCTAAATAATCCCCTTCTCTGCGGCTTCTATCGCCTTTATCGTGGCCTTGGCTTTGTTTACGGTCTCCTGGTATTCCTTCGCGGGATCGGAATCCGCCACGACCCCTCCGCCTGCCTGGACAAAGGCCCTGCCGCCCTTCATCACTATAGTCCTTATATTGATGCACGTGTCAGCGTTCCCGGAAAAACTGAAATACCCGACGAGCCCGGCATAAGGCCCGCGCCTGGTGTTCTCGAGCTCCTCGATTATCTCCATCGCCCTTACCTTCGGTGCGCCAGATACCGTGCCTGCAGGGAATGTCGCCCTGATGACATCGAACATGTCCTTATCATGCCTCAACCTGCCGGTGCATTCGCTGACAATATGCATCACGTGCGAATATTTTTCTATGACCATCAGCTCGGACACCTTTACCGTGCCGTATTTGCAGACCCTGCCTATGTCGTTGCGCCCGAGGTCCACGAGCATGATATGTTCGGCGCGCTCTTTCACGCTGGACAGCAGGTTCTTCTCGAGGCGTTTCTCCTCGGCTTCCGTCTTTCCTCTCGGCCTGGTGCCCGCGATAGGCCTCAGCTCCACTATATTATCTTCGCACCTGACCATCAGCTCCGGCGAAGCCCCCACAAGGGACATCTCCCTCATCTTCAGGTAATACATGTAGGGCGAAGGGTTTATCATCCTGAGGGAACGGTACAGGTCGATGCCCGAACATGATATTTTTGTACTGAATCTCTGGGACGGCACTACCTGGATTATGTCGCCTATCCTGATGTAGCTTTTCGCTTTCCTGACCAGTGCGACAAACTCTTCTTTCGTAAAATTAGACTCTATGCCGGGTTCCATTGCGCGGCCTTTCCTGCGGCCGGCATGAAGCGGGGCTCCGAGCATCCTTATGAGGCCGTCTATCTTCTTTACGGCAGTATCGTATGCCCTTGAGGGATCTCCTTCTACGTGGGCGTTCGAAACGACCTTTATCTTGTGCTTCACGTGGTCGAATATTAATATCGTGTCCGTAAGCATGAAGACCGAGTCCGGCGCATTCAAGTCATCCGGGTTTTTTTCCGGAAGTTTCTCGAAGAACCTTATCATATCGTACCCCATGAACCCTACGAGCCCTCCGCAGAACCTCGGCAGGCCGGGGGTATGCACAAATTTATACCTGTCCAGAATACCCTTCATCTCCTCAAGGGGGTCGGATGACGCGGTAAAGCGCTTCGTGTTGCCGTCCTCCGTTACCTCTATTTCATCGCCTTTGCTCCTGAATACAAGCGACGGACCCGAACCCAGGAAGGAATAACGGGCGATCTTCTCCCCGCCTTCCACCGATTCGAGCAGGAACGAGTAATCCCCCTTGTCGATCTTCATGAAGGCAGACACCGGCGTCTCAAGGTCCGCCGTTATCTCGGCATAGACCGGGATAAGGTTCCCTTTCTTGGAGAGGCGTCCGAATTCTTTCCTGGATGGTGCGTATTCCATTATTTTTTATAGACCTTATCGGGGTCGAACATCTTCTTTCCCGATACGGCCGTATTCCCCTTATTATCCTTCAATTTCCTGTAAAAGCACGACCTGTAGCCCGTATGGCATGCCCCGCCAACCTGCTCCACTTTCACCAGAAGGCAGTCGGCGTCGCAATCGAAACGGATCTCCTTCACTTTCTGCACGTGCCCGGACGATTCGCCCTTAAGCCAAAGCTTCTTCCTTGAGCGGGAATAGAAGTGGGCCCTCTTCGTCTCGATCGTCTTCTTTACCGCGACATCGTTCATATAAGCGACCATCAGGACCTCGTTGTTCTTGCAGTCCTGTATTACCGCAGGTATCAGCCCGTTCTCGTCATATTTCAGCCCATTGATGAACTTGTTCATATCCTTACCGCGACTCCTTTTCTCTTTAGGTACTCTTTTACCTGCTTTACCGAATATTCCCTGAAATGGAATATCGACGCCGCCAGTACCGCGTCGGCCTTGCCCTTCACTAAACCGTCATAAAGGTGCGCGGGCAAACCGGCGCCGCCCGATGCGATGACGGGGATCCCAACATTCTCCGATACGGCCCTGGTCAGCTCGATATCATAACCTATCTTCGTGCCGTCCCTGTCCATTGAAGTCAGCAATATCTCTCCCGCTCCGCGCTTCTGGGATTCCCTGGCCCACCTTACGGCATCGATTCCCGTGGGCGTCCTGCCTCCGTGGGTAAATACCTCCCACTTCCTGCCTTTGCGCTTGGCGTCTATCGCAACGACGATGCATTGGCTCCCGAACCTGTCCGAAGATTCACAAATGAGCCCGGGATCCTTTACCGCGGCGGTATTTATCGATACCTTGTCCGCCCCGGCATTCAGGAGGTTGCGTATGTCCGAGATGTTCCTTATACCACCACCTACGGTAAGCGGCATGAATACCTGTTCTGCGGTGCGGCGTACCACGCTTATCATAGTATCCCTGTCCTCACAGCTGGCCGTGATATCAAGGAATACGAGCTCGTCGGCTCCTTCTTTCTCGTAGAAGGAGGCGTTGACGACCGGATCGCCCGCGTCCCTCAGGTTCACGAAATTGACCCCCTTGACGACGCGGCCGTCCTTGACGTCAAGGCAGGGTATTATCCTTTTTGCGAGCATACTTTATTCGCGTCCTTAAGCAGTATCTTCTTGTCGTAAAGCGCGCGGCCGACTATGACGCCGACCACTTCTTTCCTGTTGTAATCCCTCATTATCCTGAGGTCGGCAAGCGTCGAGATGCCACCCGAAACGATCATGTCTATCTTAACGTCCCCGAGGAATTTCAGGATATTGCCGAATCCCGGGCCCTGCAGAGTCCCGTCCCTCGATATGTCGGTATACTCGACAGTCTGTACCCCGAACATCTTTATCCGCTGGGCGAAATCTATCGCCTTTATCTCCGTCGGATTCACCCAGCCCTTTGTCTGGAGATAGCCGTCCTTCACGTCAAGGCTCACGATTATCTTCTCGCGGTACTTTTCCACCGCCTTCTTCAGGAACTGCTCGTCCTCGCAGGCCTTTGTACCGAGTATCGCGTACGAGGCCCCGGCCCTTATTACCGTCTGGAGGTCCGCTTCGGTCCTTATGCCGCCGCCTACCTCTATTGGTATATCGAGAGACGCGGTAATCTTCCTTATCCAGTCGAGGTTCTTAAGCTTGCCTTCGAGAGCGCCGTCGAGGTCCACCACATGGAGCCTCTTTGCGCCTTCGCTCTGCCACCAGAGCGAGGTCTTGACCGGGTCGTTGGAATATACCGTCTCCTTCGAGAAATCGCCCCTGAAAAGCCTTACTACATTGCCTCCCCTTATGTCAACAGCAGGTATAACTATCATATCTTTACGAAATTCCTCATGATTTTAAGCCCCAGCGCCTGGCTCTTCTCAGGGTGGAACTGTGTGGCGTAAACATTGTCAGACCATATTGCCGACGCAAACTTTACCCCGTAGTCGGTGTAAGCGCTGACGGATGCTTTGTCTTCCGGCAAAGCGTAATATGAGTGCACGAAGTAGACGTACGAACCCTCGGGAATGCCCCTGAACAGCGGGCAGCCTTTCCTGATGCCGGAGAGCTGGTTCCATCCCATGTGGGGTATCTTGAGTTTCTTCGACCTGAACTTCAGCACTTTGCCCTTCACCAGGCCGAGGCCTTTGCATGATGCGGCTTCCTCGCTCCTGTCGAACAGCAATTGCAGGCCGAGGCACAGCCCGAGGAACGGTTTCCCGCAGTCAATGAACTCCATTATGGGATCGATAAGCTTGCGTGACTTTAGCTCCGACATCGCATCCCTGAAAGCTCCTACGCCGGGAAATACCAGTTTATCCGCCTTAAGTATGTCTCTTGCCCTGTCCGATACTATTACAGATGCGCCTTCCGCTTCCAGGGCCTTTGACACGCTCCTTAGGTTGCCCATTCCGTAATCAAGGACGGTTATCTTTTGTTTCATAATCTCCCTTTTGTCGACGGGATGCCTTTTACCCTCGGGTCTATCCTCGTCGCGTCGCACAACGCCCTTCCGAACGCTTTGAATATCGCCTCGAGCACATGATGCAGGTCCTCCCCGCGGTATTCGATATGCAGGTTTATTCCCGAGTTCCTTACAAAGGCCTCGAAGAACTGCTTCGCGCTCGAAAGGCTATAGCCCTGCCTGTCAAGAAGCGTCGGAGGCACAGGTTTACCCGTGCAGCGCATATACAGCGACGGCCTTCCGCTTATATCCAGCGCAATGCGGGCAAGCGCCTCTTCCATGGGGACCGCTACGTCCCTCGACCCGAAACGGCGTATCCCTTTCTTATTGCCGAGCGCTTTTGCCAAAGCTTCGCCGAGGGCTATTCCTACGTCCTCATTTGTATGGTGTATATCGACATCTAGGTCGCCTTTAGCGATAAGCTTCATGTCGAAACACCCGTGCCTGGCGAAGAGAGACAGCATATGGTCGAGGAACCCTATCCCGGTATAGACGCGGAATTTCCCCGTCCCGTCGATATTGAGTTCTACAGTTATATCGGTCTCAGTGGTCTTGCGCTTATGCTTTACGGCCCTCTTCTTCATTTAGAACCTCACTTTAATGGATTCGAGGTGTTTGCTGAGCCCCTCGAGCTTTGTTATCTTCTCTATCGATCTCTTGGCTTTTTCGAGCGCTTTCTTCGAATACGATATTATATGCGAGGATTTTACGAAATCTTCGACGCCCAGCCCCGAGAAGAAACGCGCTGTCCCGCTTGTCGGCAGGACATGGCTCGGCCCGGCGACATAATCGCCTATAGCTGTCGGGCTGTATTGTCCGAGGAATATAGCGCCGGCGTTCTTTATCCTTTTTAGCCACTTCTGCGGGCTCTTGACCATTATCTGGAGATGCTCCGGCGCGAGCCGGTTCACGACATCACACGCCTCTTCCATGTTCTTCGTTATTATTATATACCCGTTCGTGACTTCCTTCCTGACCAGGTTAGCCAGCGGCTTGGAAGTAGTCACTAGTATAGGCAGCCCCTTAAAATGCTCGCTTTGCGCTTCGAGGTCCTTTATGACGAATAGCGGGTTTGTGGACCTGTTGGCCACTACTACTACTTCTGAAGGGCCGGCTATCATGTCGATATCGGCGTAGCCGAATACCTGCCTTTTTGCTTCCGTCACATAATCATTGCCCGGCCCGACTATCTTATCAACTTTCGGTATCGTCTTCGTGCCGAAAGCGAGCGCCGCAATGGCCTGGGCGCCGCCGACCTTATAGACCTCATCGACCTTCAGCAAGTTCGCGACGGCCAGTATATACGGGTCTACGCTCTGGAACTTGTTGGGGGGAGTGCAGAGCACTATCGACTTTACGCCTGCCACCTTGGCGGGCAAAACGGTCATATATACTGTCGATACAAGCGGTGCGGTCCCTGCGGGAACGTATATACCGACCCGCTCTATCGGCTCGTATTTCTCGCCGAGAACTACACCGTCCTCGTCGACTATCCTCCACGACTTCTTGTTCCTGACCTGCTTCTTGTAGAATTTCGTTACGTTATCTATTATGTTCTTGAGTTCAGATATGAATTCCGAATCTATGTCCTGGAACGCGCCGCTCGCTTCGCTCTCCGTGACGCGCAGCTGTCTTGCCGAGAGTTTGACCTTATCGAACTTCCTCGTATATTTTATGACCGCTTCATCGCCGTTGAGCCTAACGTCTTCGACGATCCTGCTTACGCTGTCCGAGACCCTCTTCTTGCGGTTATTATACCTGCTGCATAGTTTCTCGAATTCCTTGCTGTATAACCTGACTATCTTCATCTTTTGATTTCCTTTACCGCTTTTTCCCCGGCCTTCAGCGCTTCATCCAGTTTTGTTATATCTTTTCCTCCGGCCTGTGCGAGGTCCGGCCGTCCGCCTCCTCCGCCCGAAATCGCGGAGGACATCGTTTTTACTATCGCGCGGGCGTCGATAACACCCTCCGAAAGGTCCTGCGTGACGCCTACAACGATGAACGCCTTTCCTTCATAAGCTCCTACAAGCATCGAGACCGCGTTTTTTCCCAGTGACGATTTTATTGAATCGGTGAGGTTTACAAGGGTGTCGGGCGCGTATCCGTCGAGCCTTTTTGCAACGATACTTATGTTATTATCCGATAATTTCCCGGCGGACACAAGCTCTTTCGCCTTCTGTTTTATGCTTTCGGACTGGAGGCCCTTGAGCTTCTTCTCGAGCTCGTTAACCTTGGCCAGCAGCCCGTCTATCTGCGCCGGAAGACCGGCGGGTTTTACCGCAAGCGAATCCGCGACCTCATTCAGTATATTTTCCGACTCCTTGATCTTCCCGTATGCGGCTTCACCGGCGACGGCTTCGATCCTGCGTATTCCGGCCGCGACAGAACCCTCCGACATTATCTTGAATATGCCTATCTCTCCTGTAGCGCCCAGGTGCGTGCCGCCGCAGAACTCCTTTGAGATTTCCTTTACGTCCACTACGCGCACTTTTTTGTCGTACTTTTCACCGAACAGGGCGGTCGCCCCTATCTTCTTCGCCTCGTCTATATCCATCACTCGCACGTTAAGGGGAGCGTTCTTCCTGACATACTCGTTGACAAGGGATTCCGTCGCCTCGATCTCCTCTGCGCTCATCGGCTTGAAATGCGTAAAATCGAAACGCAGCCTGTCCGGCGCGACCAATGAACCCGACTGGTTGACATGCGCCCCGAGTACCTTTCGAAGCGCCGCCTGCAAAAGGTGCGTCGCCGTATGATGCCGAGCGATAGCCATCCTTCTTCTGCCGTCTACTGCGGCCTTGACCTTATCGCCGACCTTTACCGAGCCCTGCTTGATACTGCAAATATGGACCGGTACTTTTTCGACCAGTTTAGTATCCGTGACGGTGATGTCCAACCCGTTCCCTTCAAGCTTGCCGGTATCACCGACCTGGCCGCCTGTCTCCCCATAGAATGGCGTCCTGTCGAGTACAGCCGCGAAAACCGATGGCGAGTCAACGGACCCGACTGCCTTGTTCTCCTTGACCAGTGCAATTATCGACGCATCGGACTCCAATTTATCATATCCGATATATTCGGAACTCGATCCCGTGCCGAGGACCGCCGCCGTAAGCGTCTCGGCGAATACTTCTCCGGTAAGCTTTGTCGCACCGCGTGATTTCCTGCGCTGCTCGTCCATAAGCTTCTCGTATCCGCTTATATCAAGCTCCAGCCCTTCGCCGGCCGCGAACTCCTTGATAAGGTCGAGCGGCAGGCCGCGCGTATCGTGGAAATAGAACAGCTTGTCTCCCGGGATGACTTTCTTATTCATACCCTTCAATTCCGCAGCGGCCGATTCTAAGTCGGCCCTTACATCCTCGTTTATCTGGAAGAACTTCTCTTCCTCGGACTTTATGATGACGCTGATATTTTCCCTGCGTTCGCCTAACTCCGGATACCCGCCTTTCATTGCGCGGACCACGCTGTCTACGAGCTTGTACAGGAACGGTTCGTTTATGCCCAGGAACTTCCCGTGTACCAGCGAGCGCCTTATCAGGGTCTTCAGCACATAACCCCTTCCGGTATTCGCGGGAAGAACTCCATCCGCGATGCAGAAGACGGCGGCCCTTACATGGTCTGCAATGGCGTTCCTGTGGCCGGTATCATCCTTATCCGTAAACTGCTTTATCTCGTCTATGATAGGCCTGAAGATGTCCGTATCGAAATTCGTCGGCACACCCTGCATGACCGAGGCAAGCCGTTCAAGACCCATCCCTGTGTCTATGTTCTTGTTCGGCAGCGGCTCAAGCTTATTGAGGCCCACCCTGTTGAACTGTGTAAAGACAAGGTTCCAGACCTCAACGTGCCTGCGGCAGCACCCGGGTTTGCAATCAGGCTTCCCGCAGCCGTACTTCTCGCCGCGGTCAAAATATATCTCCGAACAAGGGCCGCACGGACCGTTTGGCCCCTCCTCAGGCGCGTTTGCCGGCCAAAAATTATCCTTCGCGCCGAATCTTAAAATCCTGTTTTCCGGGATCTTGATCTTATCTTTCCAGATCCTGAACGCCTCGTCGTCATCCTTATAGACCGATATCCAGAGGTCCTTTTCCTTCATGCCGAGTTCCTTCGTGAGGAACTCCCACGCCCATGCGATCGCGTCTTCCTTGAAATAATCGCCGAAAGAGAAGTTGCCGAGCATCTCAAAGAACGAATGGTGAGACGGTGTCTTTCCCACGTTATCGAGATCGCCTGTCCTCAGGCATTTCTGGCTGCTTGCGGCGCGCCGCATATCCTTCCTCTTGCCGAGGAAATAATCCTTGAACTGGTTCATCCCGGCGCTCGTGAAGAGGACAGTCGGGTCGTCCTTCGGGACTAATGAATCCGACGGGACGACGGGATGCCCCTTCGCCTCGAAATATTTGAGGAATTTACTCCTCAGTTGGTCCGTAGTCATAATTATCCTTGATGACCTTCCAGATCGTGTTACAGGAAAAGCCCCTTCGGGTTAGGAAATCGAAGACCTTCTTCTTTGCCTTTTCCGGTTCAAGCCCCTTAAGTCCGGCTATCTTCCTCCTGGCGAGAGGGCCTGCCAGTTCCGCCTCGTCAAACAGGTCCTTATATTCGGCGAACGCCGATTCTATCGTCTTCTCTTCAAGCCCTTTCGCCCTGAGCTCCCTCACTATGAGGCTTTTACCGGCGGGTTTCAGGGATATCCTGTCGCCTATCCAGAGTTTCGCGAAGGTCTTGTCATCGAGAAGGCCCTTGCTTTCAAGCTCATCTATGGTTCGGGCTATTATTATGCCGCGATGCCCTTTCTGTTTAAGGCGACCGGCCATCTCCTTAACGCTGCGCGGGCGGAACCTTAACAGCCTTAAGGCATCCGCCCTCGCTTTATTCAATGCCTCATCATCCGCGCCGATATTACCGTTTTTCGTCGCTATCACGCCCTTCTTTCGGCTCTTCCTTGATAACGGCATATCCCCGGTTCGTCAACAGGAGGACATCGCCGTTAAGGCTCTTTGTGGCCTTGTCATAATCCGTTATATCTTTTATCGCTTTCCTGTTTATCTCCAGTATCCTATCGCCTCGCCTGAGCCCTGCAACATCCGCGGGGCTTCCGGGCTCGACATTGCTGACCGTTACGCCGTCTTTACTTATGACCTCGATACCGCGCCAGGAACCGAGTTCTTCATCGGCAAATTCCTCGATCGCCTCCGGCCTCTGCGCGACCTCTATATCAAGCGTCATTTCCTTCTTGTCGCGCAATACTACGACCTTTATCTTCTTCCCGATAGGCGCCCTACCGACCAGTTTTAGCAGCTCGCGGACGTTCTCGACCGGTTTCCCGTCGAACGTCCTGATGATGTCGCCTGTCTTCATCCTGCCCTTCTCGGCCGGGCTGCCGTTCATCACTTTCGCGACAACTACGCCTTCCGTGCCTGAAAGCCCGAATTGTTTTGCGAGATCCTCATCAAGGTCCTGAACATTTACACCGAGCCACCCGTAAAGCACCTTCCTGCCGGAGATGAGGTCGCTTAACACTCTCTTGGCGACATTTATAGGTATCGCGAAGCCGATCCCCTGGTAGCCGCCCGTCGTCGATATGATGGCTACGTTTATGCCTATAACCTTGCCGTCTATATCGACCAGCGGACCGCCGCTATTGCCAGGATTGATCGCCGCGTCGGTCTGTATCAGGTCGGAATAATCACGGTCGCCCCGGCTTGACCTCGGCAGCGAGCGGTTGAGCGCGCTTATTACGCCAACGGTCACCGTAGGTTTGGATGATATGCCGAACGGGTTGCCAACTGCAAGCGTGAACTGCCCTATCTTTAATCTATCGGAATCGTCCAGCTCAAGCGCCTTGAGGTTCGAAGCGTTGATCTTTATCACCGCGAGGTCGGCCCTCGTATCCTGCCCCTTGACTTTTCCGTCGAATTTCCTTCCGTCCGGCAGGATGACCTCTATTTTATCAGCGCCGTCAACGACGTGATGGTTCGTCAATATGTAGCCGTCGGGATCGATGATGAAGCCTGAACCGATGCCCCTTTGCATGAACTCACGCTCGGGTATGTCACCGAAGAAGTCCTTGAAGAACTGCCGGAACATCTCATCATCGCCCGGTCCGCCTCCCCCCGGGCTGCGCATCTTCGCAGTATGAATCGTTGATATCGCCACGACTGAGGGCCCTACCTTGTCCGCGACGCCGGCAAAAGCGTTCTCAAGCGACTTAGCGACGGCGATATCCTCTCCGGGAACGGCGGATTCCGCATATGCATGCCCGCATACGGATGCCGCCAAAACCAACTGCAATATCATAAAGACAAACCGCTTAAACATTGCCGATCAACCTCCTTGCTTGTTTATGCGATCACGCTGTCCCTGATCTTTTTTTCAAGTTCGTGAAGGAGCTTCGGGTTCTCCTTAAGGAATACCTTGGCGTTCTCGCGGCCCTGCCCGATCTTCTGCTCGCCGTATGTGATCCATGAGCCGCTCTTTTCGATGATCCCGAGGTTTACCGCGAGGTCTATGATATCGCCCGTACGGGAGATGCCCTCGTTGTATATTATGTCGAACTCGGCCTGCCTGAACGGCGCGGCTACCTTGTTCTTTACGACCTTCACCCTGACATGGCTGCCTACGGAAACATCGTTCAGCTTGATGTTGTCTATGCGCCTTATATCCAGCCTTACGGAAGCGTAGAACTTCAGCGCGCGGCCGCCCGGTGTAGTCTCGGGATTGCCGAACATCACGCCTATCTTCTCCCGTATCTGGTTTATGAATATTACCGATGTCTTCGACTTGCTTATCGACGAGGTAAGCTTGCGCAGCGCCTGCGACATTAACCTTGCCTGCAGGCCCACGTGCGAATCACCCATCTCGCCTTCTATCTCTGCTCTCGGTACGAGCGCCGCGACGGAATCCACGACTACCACGTCTACCGCGCTTGATTTGACGAGCGTCTCGCAGATCTCGAGCGCCTGTTCGCCCGAATCGGGCTGTGATATCAGCAAGTCGTCGAGGTTGACGCCAAGTTTCTTAGCATATGTGGAATCGAACGCGTGCTCAGCATCTATGAAAGCGGCTACACCGCCCCTCTTCTGGGCTTCCGCTACTATGCTCAAAGATAGCGTTGTCTTGCCTGACGACTCGGGCCCGTATATCTCGATAACTCGCCCTCTGGGTATCCCGCCGACGCCAATCGCTATGTCCAGTGAAAGCGCTCCGGTAGGTATAGAATCAACCTTCGCGTGCGTGTCGCCGCCGAGTTTCATTATGGAGCCTTTGCCGAATTGCTTCTCGATATGGGCCAATGCCAGCTCGAGCGCCTTGGTCCTCTCGGCCGTTACTTTATCTTTCTCCTGCTGCCTTTCGTCTTTCTTTATTTCCTTTTCTTCCTTCTTTACCATATTCTTCCCTCCTTAAGGTTTATATGGTTTATGCGCCGCCGACACGTTAATAGACGGCGCCTTGAGGGATATTCTTTCAAATATTTCAGGCAGGACTTCACGCCTAATGACTGGATTATTATACGATTACGGCATCTTTTTGTAAAGAGAAATAAGGCGGGCTGTTTTGACGCAACTTAAACGGCGGCTATCAGATAAACCGATTCAGGAATACAGCAAATCCTTTGCGTTGGCCGACAATATCATATCCTTAAGCCTACCGTCAATTCCGAGCCTGCCGATATAGCCTAGGTCCCTTGCCTGATCAACGAGCGGGAAATCGGTCCCGAAGAGCAAACGGTCCTGCCTGTGGGATAGGATCATGTTCTTTGCCTCTGCGTCGGGAAGGAACCCGAAAAAGAACGAGGTATCCAGGTAGATATCCTTTCCGATAAGGTATTCCCTGACCTCGTCCCAGAGGCGGAACCCTCCAAAATGCGCCCCGATCATCTTGAGTCCGCGGAACCTGTCCCTGACCTTCGCGATCCGCGACGGCGAAGACCTGACCTGCATCGTCCCGGAGAGCTCCTCGCCGCAATGGAACAGGACCGGCAATCCGGTCTTCTCTATCTGCTCGTATGCGGGGAATATCATCTCGTCATCGACGAAGAAATCCTGGAACTCCGGCTGGAGTTTTATTCCGTCTCCGTTATCGCGTATCCTTTTCAACTCATCCTTCCATCCCGCATAGGCAGGATGGAAGGCGCAGAAGACCTTTAAGCGTTCGCTCCTTACCCCGAAGAGCCAGTCGTTTATCCCCGTGACCTGTTCCGGCCTCGTTGCGACGGAACAGATGACGCTAATGTCTATCCCGTTGAGGTCCATATGTTCCAGCAGGTTGCCTGCAGTGGGATCACAGACCATCTTCTCGCCGAACAGTTTCTCGAGGCTCTCCCTCGCCTTCCGCGACACCTTCTCCGGCCAGGCGTGGGTATGTATATCTATTATCACTTCCCGGCTTTCATCTCCTCGATAACGCAATCCCTGAGTTCCTTCGGCAGCACGAACTTGACGCCCTTCGGGGGCTTCGCGTTCCCGTACAGGAAATACTCGATTTTGTCGCCCTTCTTGATTATCTTATAACAGATCTTCCCGTAGAGCGTCGGCATATCCCTGACTTCTATGCCTTTCTCGAACCACTCCGGGGCAAGCCCGGCGCCGAGGATAAGCTTGCCGTCGTCCTCATATACGAACATCGTACGGACGGCGTCTATGTACCCGGACCCGACCCAAGTATGCGGCATATCGCCGATGTATGACGGAGCGCGGACCTTCGCGTGTACTACCTCCGCCATATGGTTCCATCCGTAAGGCCTGACGGAATCCTTTAGGAAATAGCGCAGCATCGTAAGACCGCGGTCGCGTTGGTCCATCTTGAAGAACGCATTAGCGGAACGGACCTCGTAAGGCGTGAACGTCCTCTCCTTACCCGGGACCATGCCTTTTACAAAATCCGCGTAATACTTGTCGAACGTCTTCTTCAGCAGCTCTTTCGGCATATACTCCAACTCTCCCGCCGCTACTATCCCTATCGCGGTGGACGTTGCGTCGAAATCGCCTTTCTCTACGCATCCGGGGATATAGTCGAGTCTGTCCCTTTCGACTACAAGCCGTATCGACTCATAAAGGCATTTGCGGAAATCGTCGAGCTCCTCGCGCATCCACTCCGCGCTTTCAGCGTCATTCATGAGCTCCGCGAGGTATATGCCATCCTTGAATCCCCTTATGGCGAAGAAATCGTCCCAGTAACTGGTCTGTGCCGGGTAATAACCCTCGTGGCTGTTCGATTTCGGCAGGACTCCGTAGTATGGCATCTTCTTCGGGTCTTTTTTGAACTCCTCGGTCATGTTGCGGCGTCTCAGGTCCCTTGTGAACTCAAGTGCTTTAACGACCTTCGGGTATATGGAAGGCAGGTACCCCTTATCCCCCGAATAATCCACGTAGTTCCTGACGGCGAAGACGAACTCACCCTGCGAATCCCACTCAACGCCCTCGCCCGTCCCGTTGTCATTAAGGCCGATCGGATTGCCGCCTTCAAAAACTATATACGGGACGTACCCGTTATCCATGACCTTGGAGGCGACCGCGTCCAGCCACTGTTTTACTTCGTCGTTTATGCCCATCCTGAGGACCGCCGCGCTCGTCAATGCTCCGTCGCGTATCCATGAATGGTTATAGTTCCGTGAGCCCGGCTTTATCCACGGGCCGTCCTTGTTTATGAGAATATAGGCAATATTCGTCCTCATGACATCCGTGATGCGCGTCTCGGGTATGTCGATGTAGACCCTGCTGAGCTCGTTCTTCCAGAAGCTCTTTTGCTTTGAAAGGTCGGAATCGAAGTCGGCCAGCTTGCCGGCAGGCATCTGCACTATGAAAGTGTTAGCTTCGCCCGGCGCGGCCGCCACATCGAATGAAAGCCCGGCCGATGCCGTTCCTTCTGCGCTATCCGCCGTAAGCGAGGGCGGAAGCCCGCCTTTTTTCATGAAATCGACCGCATCCCCCTTTGACAGGTCGGCCGCGCCCATCGACACGCCTTCCGTGGCCGATACGAGGCAATCCCTCCCGTTTATGGAAAGGACCGGAGGCTTGCATTCTATCTTGTTGATGGGGCTGAAACCGCCCCTCTGCCATATGGGATTTACCTGTACCGGGCGGATCGCCAGGAATAATTTCCCATTTAACTGCGCCTTTCCGGTATTCCTAATGACATACCTCAATGATGTTTCGGAACCTCTCGCAGACAGCGCCGTTATCTCCAGCGACCAGTCGGAATGGTCCCATGCGACCGACGGTATCGGCAAGTAACCATCCGCAAGCGCTTGTGAGACCCTGCAGTCCTCGGCCGTATAAAGCTTACTGCCGTCGTAAACGAAGGGCATCAACGAAAAACCGTCCTTATACGGCTCGAATGTGCCCGTCTCCGTGAATAATCCCTCGTTGTCCGAATCCGGCACTCCGGTCACGGTCCAGAATTCCTGCAGGCGCCTGAGCCACATAGGATAATACCCCGCCGGAGATTCCTTCGCGAGCGCCTGGTAGATCTTGATCGGAGTCGCCTGTTCCTCGCCGCTCTTAGGCTCGAATCCCTTTATGTCGCAGCGGTTTCCGGATGCCGGCTTTATGCATTTGATCCTGAATTCCTTTACCGGCGAGGCCTTGAAATATATCAGGTCCTTACCGCCGTTGCCGTCGGCGGTCTTGTAGATCTCCTTGAAATCCTTGCCGTCCCTTGAGATCTCAAGCGCGTACTCCTTAGCGTAATTATCCGCCCACGACAATACGACGCCCCCGAGGTCCGCCTTTGACGGGAGCTTTATGTCTATGATTTTGCCGTCGCCGGATATCACCGGCGGGTTATTCCCGTCGAGGAATGAGACCTCCCAAAGCGAATTCCCCCAGCCGGTACCCCTCTGGACACAGTTGATCTTCAATGCCGTCGCCTCGACCGGGTCGAAATATACTATATCCGTGCTCCCGTCGCCGTCGGAGGTCTCGTATACCTTCCTCCATTTCCCGGAGGAGTCCTTTATCTCTATGTTGTATATCTCCGTGAAAGCCGTTTCCCACTTTAACATGACGCCGCAGATCTTATGCGGGGAGTCTAAATCCGCCTGCCACCACTGGTTATCTTCGAAATTGCTCGACCACCGGGACTGCATGTCGCCGTCAATGGCCTTCTGAGCGCTGTAATCGGAATCTCCCGAGGACGCTGACGCCTTGGCTTTTATCGGGTCAGGTTCGTTAAGCTTAAGCTCCCTGATGGAATTCCCCCATTGAGTGGCCCTCTCCGCCATCTCGACCTTCAGGTACCGCGCTTTAATGCTGTTTACCGGGATGATGTCCGAGCCGCCTTTGCCGTTCTTATTCTCAAACACGGCCTGCCATGCCTTGCCGTCAGGTGAGACAAGGACCTTATATACGGCGGGATATGCGTCCTCCCAAACTATGGTTATCTTTTTTATGTCTTTTTGGGCGCCGAAATCGACTGACCACCACTGGTTATCGGCGAACTGGCTTGACCAGCGGGTGGAGATATCGCCGTCGACGGCGAGCTCCGGAGTGAATTTTTCCTCTACGGAAGAGGCTGAGGCCTTCCATTCGTCATCCGCCTCTGCAGGGCTAACGCAGGCAAGCGATAAGACCGCCAAAACAGAGAAAATCCCTAACTTAGACATCCTTCCCTCCTGAAGTTATTTCCCCCAACTCGTAATATGATATCCGATTAGTTGTCCCGTGGCAAGCCATTTATGCTATAATCCAGGTTATGAAAGCGGAAATTATCTCGATAGGAACGGAAATACTGCTTGGGCAGATACTGAACACGAACCAGCAATGGTTATCCGTGAAGCTTGCGGCCCTGGGTATCGGCGTGTACCACCATTCGACCGTAGGCGATAACCCGGGCAGGCTTTCGAACGCACTCGAGACCGGCCTCAGGCGTTCCGACATAGTCATAACGACCGGCGGTCTCGGGCCGACCGTAGACGATATAACGCTTCAGGTGATATCCCGCACATTCCCGGTAGAAAGCTCGATAACGGCCAAGAATCTGCTAGGTACAGCTCCCGGGTTCATATACGGGATAGGCGGAAAACTGCTTATAGCGCTTCCGGGCCCCCCAAGGGAGCTCAATCCGATGTTCGAGCGCTCAGTGGCGCCGTTCCTTAGGAAGAGGTTCAGGAGCGAAGGAGTGCTAAAGGTCAGGACAATACGGATGACCGGGCTGTCCGAATCGGCTGCGGACAGCAAGGTCGGGGACCTGCTTAAATGCCCTCCTCCACTTACCGTAGGCATCTACGCCAAGCCGGCGCTGGTCGAATTGAAGATAATGGCGAAAGCGGCCGATGAAAAGCAGGCGAAGGCGCTTTTGGATAGGGCGGATGCGAAAATAACCTCACGCCTCGGCAAATACATATTCGGCCGCGACGATGAGACGCTTGAAGGCGCCGTCGGGGCCTTGCTGTCGCGTTCGCGCATGACCCTTGCAGTTGCGGAATCATGCACCGGCGGGTTGATATCGAGCCGCATTACCGATGTCCCCGGCAGTTCCGCGTATTTTAAAACGGGCATCGTTGCTTATTCCAACGACATAAAAACGCGTTTGCTGGGGGTCAGCAGCGTTACATTGCGGGAACACGGCGCGGTCAGCAGGCAAACGGCTGTCGAGATGGCAAAAAACATAAGGAGATCGGCGGGAACTGATATCGGGCTTTCGGTAACCGGTATTGCCGGGCCTTCCGGGGCGGTGAAAGACAAGCCCGTGGGCCTTGTATATATTGCGTTCTCATCGGCGGACAGGACGATCTGCAGGGAATTCCGTTTCAGGGGCGAGCGCGAGGTGATAAAATTCAGGTCTTCACAGGCCGCATTAGACCTGATCAGAGTATCTCTTTTGTAGGGTTCCTTCCTATATCCGATGGCAGCGTAACTGGTCCTTCCCGCGTTGCTTTTCGCGGCGTGCCCTTTTAGTCTCTTTCTCGAGGCTGTCGAGTATCCCCATTTGGTTGATTAATGTAAATTCATAATGTATAATCGCTGGCTATGGAGGGCCGTATGAGGGTTTTTATAGCGATAGAACTTTCCGGAGAAGCCCGCCGTGAACTGCATTATCTCCAGTCCTCTTTAAAGGAAGCGGGAGCTGACGTAAAATGGGTCGACCCTGCGAATATACACCTTACCCTCCGCTTTTTGGGTGACTGCGGCGAACAGATTATACCTTCCGTTAAAACAGCCCTTACTGAAGCTGTGTCCGCGTCCGGACCGTTCAATTTAGGGCTGAAAGGAGTCGGCGCATTCCCCGGCCTCTCCTCCCCAAGGATCATCTGGGCGGGAGTGGGCGACGGCAGGCGGGAATCCGAAGCCCTGTATGCTTCCATATCATCACGCCTCGCGGAACTTGGGATACCTGAAGAAGGAAGGGATTTTTCACCGCATATAACTATTGGAAGGGTCAGGAGCGGGAAGAACACAGATTCGCTAAGAAAGGCCATCGAGCGTTCCTCGTTCCCTGCTTCTTCCCTGACGCCCGTTGACAGCGTGGTCCTTTTCAGCAGCAAACTCTCCCCGGGGGGCCCTATCTACACGCCGCTTTCAAAAGCAATGCTGCACCGACCCTGACGGTAATGTTAGCATAGATCCCCGCAATAATATCGTCGAGAACGACTCCCAATGGGCTCGGTGCGCGCTCCGCCATACTTATCGGGAACGGTTTGAGGATGTCGAATAACCTGAAGAATATAAAGGCCGCAGCAATGCAGGCCGGTTCCACCGGCAGGAACAGCAGGGCTATCATCATGCCAACCGCTTCGTCTATGACTATTTTTCCGGAATCCTTCCTGCCGAAGAGTATTTCTGCGCGCCTGATAACGAGCATCGCCGACACCAGCAACACGGCCAGCGACGACAGGTACACCCTGGTATCATAAACCGTAAGAAGCGCAAAAAGGAGCCCTGCGGCGGAACCTGCAGTTCCGGGAATACGCGGGACGAATCCTGAATAGAAGAAAGTGCTGACTAGCCTGACCACCGTCTTCAAGACAATAGCTTCCTGTTCTTTATGAAAAACGATACGCCTGACGTGATGGTCAGGCAAACGGTCACGAGCATCACGACAAATATCAGGTTCTTTACCCATATCTCCGTATCGCAGTTCCAGAAAGAGAGCGACTTCCCGGCCTCCCTGAACATCAGGAATATCAATATCATGAATATCGCTATCATCTGCGATACTGTCTTGTGTTTTCCCGCCTCCTCCGCTTCAATGACCTTTCCTTTGGTGAGAGCGAATATCCTGAGTCCCGTCACCGTTACCTCCCTCGCTACGATTATCAGGACCGTCCAGGCGGGTATCAGCTTCATCTCGACGAACGCAAGGAATGCGGAAAGCACGAGTATCTTGTCAGCTATCGGGTCCATAAGCTTTCCGAAATCGGTGAAGCTGCCGTTCTTTCTCGCGAAATAACCGTCATAATAGTCCGTAAGCGAGGCGGCAAGGAATGTGATGAACGCGAAATATTTCGCGCCGGGCCACCTCGCGAAAACAAAATACATAAAAACGAATGTAAGGAATATCCTCGATATTGTCAGCTTATTCGAGATATTCATTTGTTCTTCAGCTGCATCATAAGGCCGTCTATCTCTTTGACGGTCGATATCGGCGGCACGCCGAAATCGCGGTTCATGTCCCATTCGCTGTCGCTGAGGGCTATAACGAACTTGCCTTCGGCCCTGTCGAACCTGAAGACCTTCCTCACGTGCGTCCAGTACCTTTTGGGAGACGACAACCCCTGGTATGAGACGATCGCCTCGAAATAGTAATATTTCGCCGATGGCGATAACGCCTTGAAGCTCGGTTCTTTCGTGAACGTCCCGGGAGCTATGAATCCCAGCGTGCTGATGCCTTCGATCTTCTGGTCGATCCACTTCTGTCCCGGCGTATTCGCCTTTTCCGCCTCCGAGGTCAGGTAATACCTTATGGATACGTTCGCCGCAGGGGTCTTACCGGTATTGTTGAGTATTATATAGTTCCCGAAATATACGTTTTTGCCTTCCGTATCGTTTATCTGCATAGGGTCGATCATGTCGACCGAGACGTACGGCCTGATATCTATCTCTTTCAGGTCCTGGCCGGTCTTTATGTTCCATGCTATCAATAGCACTATGGTCGCGAGCGTCACGGCAATTATTTTGTAATAATATTTCTGTATGAACCTTCCGGGCAGCCACCATCCATAGTATAGCGTCTTGTCATCGTAGATCTGCTCCGCGTGTTTCCAGTCCCTCATCGGGTCTGCGGGAAGGCCTTTCCTGCGGTTGTCGGCATAGATGATTTCGGCGATCTCACTTATTTTCTTTTCCCTTCCTATACTGCTCTTCAAGCCGGACATTATTGCCTCCTTTGCAACTTTTCAGCGACCAGGTCGTATTCATAACCGTCAACGACCCTGACCCTTACCATATCGCCTGCTTTTATCCCCGTTCCCCTAACGAATACGGTCCCGTCGATCTCGGGGGCATCCATATACGAACGCCCGAGGAAGACGCCTTTATCCGCGGGGTCGGGCTCATCTATAAGGATATCGAGCTCATTCCCGATGATGCTCCTGTTCATCTTCTCTGAGATACCCTGCTGGATGCGCATTATCTCGTTCCAGCGGGAGGCCTTGGTCTTCTCGGGGACCTGGCCCTTCAGCTTTGCGGCCGCAGTACCCTCCTCAGCCGAATACCTGAACGCCCCAAGCCTTTCGAACCCCGCCTCTTTCACGAAATCCCTCAATTCCCCAAATTCCCTTTCACCTTCACCCGGAAAACCGACTATGAGTGATGTCCGCAATGCAACACCCGGTATCCTCTTCCTCAATTTGTGTATGAGGTCCCTTACCTGCGTCCCGGACGGGTTCCTTCCCATCGCCTTCAGTATCTTACCGCTGATATGCTGGACCGGTATGTCTATATATTTGCATATATGCGCCTCTTCCGATATAACCGATATAAGCTCATCAGTTATATGTTCTGGATGGCCGTAGAGCAACCTTATCCAGTTAGCTCCCTGCAGGCGAGACAGTTTCCTTAACAGGGATGCCAGCGAATACCGTCCGTATATATCCTTACCGTAGATCGATGTATCCTGCCCTATTATGTTTATCTCTTTGACGCCTTTTGCTATAAGGCAGCGGGCTTCGTTCAGGACCGAACCGGCAGTGCGGCTCCTATGCGGCCCTCTTATTGCAGGTATGATGCAGAATGAACATCTGTGCGAGCAACCTTCGGAGATCTTCACGTACGCGTAATGCTTCGGCGTAAGGCTGAGCCTCGGGCTCCTGTCATTATAAAGGTATCTTGGCTCACGTAAAATTATATCCGATTTCCGGCCCAAGGCAAGACTTTTTATCAGTGACGGCAGCCTCTCCGCGGCATCGACGCCCACGAAACCGTCCACCTCAGCCAGCTCCACGGCAAGCTCCTGCCCGTATCTCTGAGACAGGCATCCGGCGACGATTATCCCCTTCAGCTTCTTCCTGCCTTTTAACTCAATAAGGTCCAGTATGGTCTCTATCGATTCCTTCTTGGCGTCTTCAACGAAGGAACAGGTATTCACTATCGCTATATCGGCGCCCGACGGCGAATCCGTGATCTTATACCCGGACTTTTTTAAAGTCCCAAGTATCACCTCGGAATCCACCAGGTTTCTCGCGCATCCGAGCGAGATAAGCGCAATTTTTTTCGTCATTTTGGATTGGGTTATTTAGGTAGCTTCAGGCCTTTGACTGCGCCCTTACCGAGCGCCCCGATGTCGGTTCCGTTGAGGCCTACCGACAGGGCTTCTGCTTTACTCGTGGATATTTCGAAGGAATTCTTCGCTTCCCACTTCTCTTCCGAACCCTTTTCAAGCGTGCCGTCGAAAATTACCATTCCGTCGGACCTAACCTTCAGGTATGTATCTGCTTTTGATCTTACCGAGAGAACTATGGATTCGCCCTTAGGTATCTGTACGGCGGGCGGAATGACGGCAGGCGCTGCAGGTTCTTTAGCGGCTTTTGCCGCAGGTTTGGGGGCCGGCTTGGCCTTGGCGGGCTCTATCTTTTTTACCGCCTTCGGCCTGGATTTAAAGAACGCGACGGCCCTGGAGATTCCGAATGAGGCAAGTTTAACGGCCGCGATCATCACGACTATTGCCACGACTGCCGCGACGACCTTCCTGTACGGGAACCCTCCGCCGCCGGCGTCTTTTGCAAGCACCGATATCTGTTCCTTGAACTCCGGCTTCTGGCCGCTAAAGCTCTCAGCTACCGCATTCCCGTCAAGGCCGAGGTAGTTCGCGTATTTCTTTATGAAACTTTTCACGTAGACCGGGCCGGATACCATCTGGTCGATCTTATCAGTCTCGAGCGCCGAAAGTATCCTCGAGCTTATGCGCGTGTCTTTCTGCGCCTGCTCAAGCGAAATGCCCTTTTCCTCGCGCGCCGATCTTAATCTCGACCCGATTGATTCCATTTGGCTTTTACGGCCTCCATAGTATCTATGAGTATTTCCCGCGGCTTCGAGCCGTTATATGGTCCTACAATGCCTTCCGCTTCCATCGTATCTACAAGCCGCGCGGAACGTGTATATCCGAGCCCGAGCCTCCTCTGCAGCATCGACACCGAGGCCTGTTTTGTGTCCAGGACCATCTTTACGGCTTCCTCATACATATCGTCCTTCTCGTATGTCTTGCCGCCGTGGCCCTTCTTATCCTGCTCCTTCAGTATCTCCTCATCGTATTCGGCGGACCTTTGTTCTTTTATGAATTTGATGACCCTCTCTATCTCTGAGTCCTTTACGAGGCAGGCCTGCGCGCGGGTCGGTTTCGCGTCCCCGGGCTTCATGAAGAGCATGTCGCCCTTTCCGAGCAGTTTGTCCGCGCCGTTCATGTCGAGTACCGTCCTTGAGTCCACTTTTGAGGCGACCTTGAAGGATATCCTCGCTGGGAAATTCGCCTTTATGACGCCGGTAACAACATCCACGGACGGCCTCTGCGTAGCGAGTATGATATGTATACCAACGGCCCTCGACAGCTGTGAGAGCCTTGTTATCGCGTTCTCGACCTCCTGTGCTGCGACTATCATAAGGTCCGCAAGCTCATCGATTATGACTACTATATACGGCAGCACCTCCGGAACGTCTTCCTGGCCCTTAAAATCGCCCTTATTCTTCTTTTCGTGGAAATATTCGATGTTCCGTACGGCAAGCCTCGCGAAGAGCCTGTAACGGGACTCCATCTCATTTACTACCCAGTTCAGCGCGCCCGATACCTTCTTGTGGTCCGTGACCACGGGGCACAATAAGTGCGGCAGTCCGTTGAACATCGCGAGCTCTACCATCTTCGGGTCCACCATCAGGAACTTGACCTCGTCCGGTGACGCGTTAAACAGCATCGAGCTTATTATCGCGTTCACGCAGACTGTCTTTCCGGCGCCCGTGGTGCCCGCAATGAGCATATGCGGCATCGTGCTAAGGTCCGCGATTACCGGGACACCGGCTATATCTTTACCGAGCGCAAGAGTCAACTTCGACTTCGCATTCTGGAACTCGGATGATTGCAGTATCTCTTTTAGGTATACCATCGCGCTGGACGAATTCGGCACCTCGACGCCGACCCTTGCCTTCCCTGGTATTGGGGCGACTATCCTGACGCTCTGGGCCTTCATCGCAAGCGCGATATCGTCGGAGAGGCTCGTTATCTTAGTTACCTTTACGCCCGGCGCGGGCTCTAGCTCATACCTTGTTATTACAGGGCCGCGCTCGACCGCCGTGACCTTTACCTCGATCCCAAAATCGCGAAGCGTCTCCTCGAGTATCTTGGCGCTCGCGTCAAGGTCGTCGCTGATCTTGCGCTCCTCCATCGGGGGCGGCGAATCCAGCAGGCTCATATCCGGAAGCTTGTAATCGCCTACGGACTTTTTAATGACCTTTACCGGGTAGGCCTTCGCCTCTTCGGTTTTTATGACCTTCTTTATATCGACGATAGCCGCGGGCCTGGGTTCCTCCGGTATCTCTTTCTTCTTCTGTTCCTGGTTCTTCGACACCTCCGCCTTGATCTGCTCGAACGCTTTCTTCAGAGACGGCTCTTTTGCCGGAATCTCTTTCTGCCTCGGCTTTTCCTGCCTTGGCTGCGGCCGTCTGAATATGGCGGCGAAAAGCTCCGTTACCGCGTTATATAATGATATAAGTACCGGAAGGATAAGGAATTCCGTTGCAAGCAGGATGGAAAGCGCCCCGAGCACTATTACCATGACCCACGCTCCGACGTTGCCGAGATATCTAACGAAGAAATTCGAGAAGAATAGTCCCAGCATGCCGCCGTAGTGTACTTTTACGGCGTTGCTCTGAGGTGATGATGCCATGCTGAGGATAGCGCTTGAAGCGATAAAAAGAAAAGAGGTCCCGAGAAGTTTGAAATAGAACTTCTGCGGGACCTTATTAAGGAACTTGCCTATAGCCCATGTCGCGGTTAACGCGGGTATTATATACCCGCTGAAACCTATCAGGTTGAACAGGCCTGCAGCTACATACGCGCCTATAATGCCAGCGTAGTTCCGCGTATAAACGTTAGGATGGGACGTAAAGACTTGGAGGTCGTTCGGATCATAAGAGATCAGGCTTATGAAGATAAGGACACTTAAGGCGAAGAGAAGAACGCCCCAAATCTCGTTTATCCTCTCTTGCTTCACTTCCTATGATGTCTCCTTTCGTCTCTGCCTTCTCTCGGTTCCCTGCGCTCCCTCTGAGGCCTTTCGCCCGGCGGGCTGTCTACTGCGCCCGGCATTGCGGCTTTCCTGCTGAGGTTGAGCCTGTTCTGGTCGTCTATCTCCATTAGCTTGACCGGGAATTCATCGCCGAGCTTGACGACATCATCCACGTTCTTTACATACTCGTTGGACATCTCGGATACGTGGACGAGGCCTTCCTGTCCCGGCAAAATCTCGACGAAGGCACCGAAAGGCATTATCCTCTTTACTTTGCCCATGTATATCTTTCCGACTTCGGGCGCTTCTGTGAGTTTGTTGATTATGTCTATCGCTTTTTGGAGCGCCGGCCCGTCCGCCGATGCGACATTGACCGTACCGTCATCTTCGATGTCGATCGTGACCCCGGTGTCCTCGATTATCTTGCGTATGACCTTGCCGCCGGGCCCGATAACATCGCGTATCTTGTCGGGATTGATCTTGAAGGACACTATCCTCGGCGCATATTTCGAGAGCTCTTTCCTCGGTTCGGCGAGCGTCTGCCTTATCTTCTCAAGTATCGTCTTCCTCGCCTCTTTCGCGTGCTGCAGTGATTCCTTGATGATATCGAAACCGATACCGTCTATCTTAAGGTCCATCTGCACTGCCGTTATGCCCTTTTCCGTCCCGGTGACCTTGAAATCCATGTCTCCGAAATGGTCTTCGAGGCCGGCTATGTCGGTAAGGACCACATGCTCATTGCCTTCCTTGACAAGCCCTATCGCTATGCCGCCTACGGGGGCTTTGATGGGCACGCCTGCGTCCATAAGCGATAATGTGCCCGCACAGACCGTGGCCATCGAGGATGAACCGTTTGATTCGAGTACCTCTGAAACGACCCTGACCGTGTACGGGAATTCTTCCTTGGTAGGCATCACGGGCTTAAGGCCTCTCTCGGCCAGTGCACCGTGCCCTATCTCACGCCTTCCCGGGCCCCTGACGGGCTTGACCTCTCCGACGGAGAAGGACGGGAAATTGTAATGCAGCATGAAGGACTTCGATGTCTCGCCCTCAAGCGCGTCTATCGTCTGCTCGTCGGCGGATGTCCCGAGAGTTGTGACGGATAAGCTCTGCGTTTGCCCGCGGGTGAACAGGGCCGAGCCGTGAGTCCTCGGAAGCACTCCGACCTCGCCGGATATCTGCCTTATGTCCTTGAAACCGCGGCCGTCGACCCTTCTCTTGTCCTTAAGTATCGACTGCCTTACGCGTTCCTTCTCGAGCTTTATCAGCGCGTTCTTGACGTCGTTCTCGCTCCATTCCGCGCCCTCGACTACCAGTTTCTCTATAAGGTCCTTTGCAAGGATCGCCATCAATTCTTCGCGCTCTTCCTTGCTCGACTTCTGCTCGACTTCCTTTACCTTGTCGAGCGCAAGCTCCCCGACCTTTTTGTAAAGCTCCTCGTTTACAGTATTTATCTTTACGTCTGTCAGCTTCGTCCTTCCGCACTCCTTCTTCATCTTCTCCTGGAGTTCTATCGAAGCTATAAGGTTCTTATGTCCGAACTCTATGGCCTTTACGACGTCCTCTTCGGTCAGCTCGTTCATGCCGGACTCGATCATCACGATCCTGTCCTTCGTTCCGACCACGACTATATCGAGCGAGCTCTTCTCAAGCTCCGCGAATGTCGGGTTTATGACAAGTTCGCCTTCTATCATTCCGACCCTTACCGCTCCTATTATGTAATCGAACGGTATATCGGATATCGCAAGCGCGCATGAAGCCGCGTTGAGCGCTAGGACATCCGGGTCGTTCTCCCCGTCGTGCGAAAGCACGAGAGCCATTATCTGGATCTCATGCGAAATGCCCGCAGGGAACAAAGGCCTTATCGGCCTGTCTATAAGGCGAGCGGTAAGGACCTCTTTCTCGGAGGGCCTTCCTTCGCGCTTAAAAAATCCGCCCGGTATCTTTCCGGCGGCATAGTTCTTCTCCTGGTATTCAACGGTAAGCGGGACGAAATCAATATCCCTGGCTTCCCTGGGTTCCTTCGCCATCACAGCCGTAACGAGCACCACCGTGCCGCCGTACTGGACCATGACGGCGCCGTGGGCCTGTTTGGCCATCTTGCCTGTCTCAAATATCAGGTTTTCCCTTCCAAGCTTTGTTTCTATTCTGTTACTCATATACCCTTTCTGATAGTAATGCTCTTTCGGAATACAAAACTACCTCTTGCTCCATCTTCCGCATTTACACCACGCAAAAGATGAAGTTGTTATTTCCTAAGGCTCAGTTTATCCAGGATCTCCTGGTAGACATCGGAATCTTCCCTCTTGAGATACTCCAGAAGCTTGCGCCTTTGGCTGACAAGCTTTAGAAGACCATGGCGGGAATGATGGTCCTTCTTATGGACCTTAAAGTGCTCGGTCAGCATGTTTATCCTTTCCGTAAGGATAGCTATCTGCACCGGAGCCGAGCCCGTATCTTTATCGTTCTGCCTGAAGTTATTTATAAGGCTCGTTTTTGCATCTTTCATAAGCGTCATTAACTTCTCCTCCTCCTGATTTGACAATATAATAGCATAATTCTCATTTAATGTAAAGCATTATTAGGCTTGAGCCCGAGGGCTTTCCTCGCTTCCTTATCGTCGCGCTTTATCTGCTCGATAAGCTTTTCATGGTCCCTGAATTTGCGGGAGCTTCGCAGCCGCTTTACGAATATGACCTCGATATCTTCCTTATATATGAATTCATGAAGCCCGAATATATGGACTTCGATGGAAGGGTCCTTCTCGCCGAAAGTCGATGCGGCTCCGATGAATAGGGCTCCCCCGTACGTCCTTCCCTTGACCTTCACCCATACCGCATATATCCCTCCGGGAGGTATCGCCTCATGGTGCGGGTCAACGTTCGCCGTCGGATATCCGAGTAGCCTTCCCCTTTGCCGGCCGCTTATGACTGTGCCGAACACGGATACAGGCCTTCCGAGCATCTTTTGCGCGCCTTTCAGGTCGCCGCTTATGATCATCTTCCTTATCGATGTGGATGATATGTCTTTGCCTGCGGACTTTACCATCGGGACGATTTTTACCGCGAACCCGAATTCTGCCCCGAGTCTTTTAAGCATGCGCGCGTTGCCCGAGTTATCCTTCCCGAATACAAAATTGCTTCCGACGAAGACCTTCGCCACGTGAAATTTACGCAATAGAACATCGCGAGCGAATTCCCTCGGGGAGATACCCGCGAATTTCCTGTCGAACCTTATTACTTCGCACTTCCCGATCCCAAGACCGTGTATTAGTCGTACCCGGTGGGGCGTTGAAATAATTGAGGGCGTCTTCCTTCGCGGGTCAATCACTTTTGCGGGATGCGGGTCGAAGGTTATTGCGATCCCCTTTGCACCGGCCCTCTTTGCTTCCCTTACCGCTGACGAGATTATCCTGGCGTGTCCCCTGTGCACGCCGTCGAATATGCCTATTGCCGCGAATGCCTTACTCATATCTAATCAACCGCCTCTCAAGTTCTTCCGAAGAGAACGATTTGAGCTTTTCTATATCTGTGGAATTCTCTACCGTGAACTCGCCCGCCTTTAGGCGCCTTAGCCCCGAAAGGTGCGCCCCGCAGCCGAGAGCCTCGCCGATATCGTCGCACAGCTTCCTTATATATGTCCCCTTTGAGCATCTTACCGTAAACCTTATATCCGGAAGATCTATGCCGTCTATCCTCAACTCCGATATCCTTATCTTTCTCGGCTCCCTCGGCACTTCCGTTCCCTTGCGCGCGAGCTCATAAAGCCTCCGGCCCTTATGGTGCAAGGCGGACACCATCGGCGGGACCTGGTCGGTCTCGCCCTCGAAATCCGCGAATACGCTGCGGATTCGTTCCTCGCTTATTCCCGAGGCGGGCCTTTCCTGCAGTATCCTCCCGTCGGCATCGCCTGTATGGGTCTTCTTGCCCAGCGTCATTACGGCCTCATATTCCTTATCCTCGCCGAGAAAACGCGACGAGATCTTCGTGGCTTTCCCGATAAGCACGACAAGCAGCCCGGTCGCGGAAGGGTCTAGCGTGCCCGCGTGCCCCGCCTTCGCTATGCCGAAACTCCTGCGCACGAAATCTATCACATCGTGCGATGTCATCCCTTTTGGTTTATCTACGAGCAGTATGCCGTCCATTTCAGGTGTATTTCGATATCTCAGCTATTACCTTCTTTTCCGCCGAAGCACGGTCACGGGCCTTTATGCTGAATCCGGCCGCTGCGGCATGCCCGCCGCCCCCGAATTTCGAGGCGATCTTGTTGACGTCGATACCGTTCTTGCCCCTCAAACTGACCTTTATGGCCCCGCCTTCCTTCGCCTGCTTGAACAGCACCGCTACTTTACTCCCCCTTACGGACCTCGCGAACCCTATGAAGTTCTCCGCGTCCTTCAGGTCGGCGCCGGATTCGGAGAGCATATCTCCCGTTATCCAAAGCCATACGATCTTGCCGTCCCTGCTCCTTCTCATCGTGGACAGCGAATGTCCGAGAAGGTGCGTTATCTCATAGGTCTTCATCTCGAAAAGGTTCTCGTATATCGAGTTCGTATCGAGACCGCTCTTCATGAGTTCCGCGGCAAGGATATGTGTCTTTGCGGACGTGTTGGAATACCTGAACGATCCCGTATCTATCAGTATTGCTGCATAGATAGACACTGCTTCCTGCTTTGTCGGTTTGATACGCAGCTTTCTGAAGATACCGTAAACCATCTCGCCGGTGGCCGCGCTCTTGCTGTCCACCCAGTTTATGTCTCCGAAACCCGTGTTGCTGACATGGTGGTCCACGTTGACTACGGCCATATCGTCTGATATGAGCCCCGCGACTTTCCCGGTCCTTTCGAGCGTCGGACAGTCAACCACCAATGCACAATCGAAATCCCCAGGCTTTACCTCTTTCTTCATCCTGCCCAGCACGTTAATAGCGCCTATTCCCGGGAGGAAATCGCAGGATATCGGCGGCGGGTCCTGGTCTATTATGACGGCTTTCTTGCCTGCCCTGCGCAGCATGCTCGCCAACGCAAGCTGCGAACCTATCGCGTCGGCTTCCGGGTCGACATGCGCCGTCACGAGGAACTTCTTGTGCCTGCGTATCGCTGCGGCAACGCCGTTAAGGCTCATTTTTCCCCTCTTTCTCTTTATGTATCTTATCGAATATCTCGTTAAGGTGCAGGCTGTACTCCGTAGACTCGTCGAGCCTGAACAAAAGCTCCGGGGTGAACTTCATCCTGAGCCTTTCTCCGAGCAGCTTCCTGATGAAACCCGTCGCTGAATTAAGCCCTTCCGCAGCGTATTCCTTCTCTTTCTTCCCTCCGAGAGAGCTGAAGTATACTTTCGCATTCCTTAGGTCCGGCGTGATCTCCACCCTTGTTATCGTCACGAAACCGATCCTCGGGTCCTTCAGGTTCTCGGATATTATCATCGAGATGCTCTCCCTCATCTCGCTTGCCACCCTTTCAGGCCTTATTCCCATCGCAGTCTCCCCATGGCGAACTCGAGTTCTTCCGCCTTCGTTTTGATTTTTCCGTCCAGCTTTGCGTAAAGCGCCTTCTCCATTATATCCTTGAAATGAGGGCCGGGTTTCACGCCTTTTTTCTTCAGGTCCTCGCCCCGCAGGTGCAGTTTTACTTCCGAATATTTTTCAAGGAAGACCATTATCCTGCGCCTCGCTGTCTGCGAACGGCTCTTCGCAACCAGCATCAACAGGACATCCTGGGGATAATCCTTGAGGCAATCGTATATCTCGCTAGGCCTCATCTTCCCTCTCCTCGAAAGCATGCCGAGTACTTTTTCGTGGTCCGCCTTGAAACGGTTCAGTTTCCTGGAGTCGTCCTTCCTGAACACGAATTCAGAGCATATCCTGCCCGTAGCTTCGTGTCCGAGCCCGTCCAGTAACGCCGCCATATATAACAGCCAGCGTTCGGTAACATGCTTCCTCTTGAGCGCGCTGGTGTCGTACCATTTCAAGGCCTCACCGGTCGAGCCGAACATCGATACGACACCTTTCGTAAGCTTGAGGCCCTTATCTATGAATCGCAGCTCATTGAGCTCGGAGAGCCTCCTGACCGCCTTCAACGGCTCTTCCTCCGATAGCATTGCGATCATCTCCTCGCGTATCCTCTGCTTCTGGGTCCTGTCGACCATCTTCAGGCCGACTGCCTTCTTTATCAGCTCTTCGGTATGCGGCTCTATCCTGAAATCGAACCTCTGCTCGAACCTTACCGCCCGGAATATCCTGGTCGGGTCGTCCACGAAACTAAGGTCATGCAGGGCCCTGATCTTTCCTTCTTTCAGGTCCTTCCTGCCGTTGAACGGGTCGAGCAGTTCTCCGAATCTTCTCCTGCCGAGGCTGAACGCCATCGCATTGATGGTGAAATCCCTCCTGTAGAGGTCGTTCTCAATAGGCCCGAACCTGACCGTCGGCAGTGCCGCAGGGCGCTCGTATATCTCGGTCCTCGTCATCGCCACATCGATCTTGCATTTCCCGCCCGCGGACTTCGCGGGAGCGATCCCTTTGGGGCATGGGAAGAAGACCGTCCCCGTCCCGAACCTCTTATGGTATATGTATACGCCGCATAGCTCCTTGGCCATCCTTTTAGCATAATCTATCGAATTTCCTTCGATGACTATGTCAAGGTCGTAATTTCCCGCGCCGAGTATGAGATCGCGCACGAACCCTCCGACCGCGAACGCCTTGAAGCCCATCTCCTCCGCGATCCTTCCGGAGAACCTCAGCAGTTCGGCGACCTTGGCCGGAAAAACTCTCTTTATATTAGGTGCCAAGTCTATCGCAAAACCGCCGCCGGTTTCATTTGTACCCGGCGCCGGTTCCCCGAAGAGCCTGCCGTGGAACGTGCGGAGCAGGTCGGTCCTTGTAACGAGCCCCATAAACCTCCTGCCGTCCATCACGGGCACGCATCCGACCGACTTCTGCTGCATTATATCCTGTATGGCATATATGGATGTGTCGGGACCTACGGGATATACCTTTCCCGACATATAGCCCTTCAATCTCGCATGGCCGAAACCCCTTGATATCGCGCGGTCCAGCTCCTTCAGCGAGACGATCCCTGCCGGCATACCTGCGGCAGCCTTTCCCCGTATGGCGGCATATTCCGATCCCGATGCCGCAAGCTTCTCCTTCGCTTCGCTTACGGCCTCGTCGCTATCGAGTACCAGCGTCCCGCCCTTTATGAGTTCGCTCGCCTTTATGTCGGAACGTATATGGCCCCTGAGGTACCCGAGCAGTTTAGCTTTAACCTCCGGCAAACCGCTGCGCCTGATGACGGCGCCGGCCGCAGTTGGATGCCCTCCGCCGCCGAAAAATGACGCTACTTTCGATACATCCACGAACGGCAGGCTGCTCCTCGCTATGAACTGGACCTTGTCCTTCGTCTGGACAAGTATGAAGGTCGCGTTGAAGTTCTCCGCTTCTTCTATCTTATGCGCGAGCAGGCTCAAGTCGTCGACATATTCATCGTCTGTCGCCGAGGCTATCGCAAGATGCACTCCGTTCACGACGTGTATCTCGGTTGACTGGATCAGGCGGGCAAGGAGGTTAAGCTCCTTCTCGGTAAGCTCCCTCTTCAGGTACGATGAGACGAGGTTCAGGTCCGCTCCCTGCGATACAAGGAAGCTGACCGTATCTATATCGCGTTTCGTAGTCGTAGGGAATGTCAGTGACCCGGTGTCTTCGTATATCCCAAGCGCCATTATTGTCGCTTCAAGCGGCGTTATCCTGAGGCCCTGCTTCCTTACGATGTCGCAGATGATCGTTGTGGTGGCTCCGGCCTTTTCGTACACGTCCTTATCGGCCTTGATATCGCCCCGCGACCTCGGGTGGTGGTCATATATATGCACCTCCACGCCTTTCCTGCCAGCCAAGCCTGCCATCTTCCCTATACGCGAGGGAGACCGCGTCTCGACCACGATAAGCCGGCCCACATCGTCAAGGCGCGCATCCTTCTCGTGTTCTATCTTTACTATATCCTCGCTAAGGGACATGAACTCCCTTACGGCCCTCTCCTGCGAACCGGGCAGGACGAGCCTCGCGCCCGGATATAGTTTGCGCGCCGCCACCATCGACGCGAGCGCGTCGAAATCGGCGTTAGTGTGGGTCGTTATAAGATCTGTCAATAGAACAGCGAAACGCCCCCGATAACGGAGTTAGTGTCGATACCGCCGTTCGGCTTCTTTATGCCGAGGTTCGATATATGCCTGTAGCGGTAGCCGACATTGACGGCAAGGTTGTCCTTTATGAAATAATAAAGGCCCGCACCGCCGTGGTCTACGAAATTCGCATGTGAACCCTGCTTCCTTGTCTTCTCGGATATATAGATGCCGCCCGTGCCGCCCTCTATATACGGATAGAGCTTGTCCCCCAGGGGGAACATATATTTTAAACCGAGGCTGCATCCGGCCTCATATTCGGAACTGGGCTTGATCACCGGGTTCGCGAAAGGTTCTACCATGAATAAGAGTGAGCCCTTCAATCCGTTCCAATTCAGCCATTTCTTCAGGTTGAACCCGAACCTGCCCGCGATATATACGTTGTCGTAATCTTTCGGCGCGCCGTCATCTCCTACGTCGGCCGTTCCCCATCCCGAATAGAAACCCGCCTCCTTCAGGGTCGCGTCACTGTTTATGACATCGGCGGTCTCGGCCATCAGCGCGGATGACGATACGAGCAGCGACGATACCAGCAGGAATACCTTAACGACCTTGGACATCTAAGCTCCCCCTTTCCTCATTTAGTGAACATCATCTTCAACGATATTATAAACATGAATATACCAAACATTCTCTGCAGAAACAAGTTCGAAAGCCCAACCGCCGTTTTCGCGCCCAACAACCCGCCGAGGATGAACCCGACGCATAGGAACGCGGCGGCCTTCACATCGACATAACCGCTCCTATAATACACTATGGCGGCAAGTATGCCTATCGGCGGCAGCAGCATTGCCAATGTCGTGCCCTGGGCCTGTATCTGCGTGAACTTGAACACATAGATGAGCGCGGGCACTATTATTATACCCCCGCCGACTCCCATCAGTCCGCTGAGCCCTCCGGCAGCCAAACCTAATATAACATAAAGTAAGGCATGAAGCATCTTTAATCTCCTGTTTTTGCAACTCCGGCCTCTTCCGCCCACTTCTTCTTATAAAATTCATACGACTTCTTCAGTTGCCTTTTGAATATGCTGTCGCTTCCGTTACCCATCGATGTCACGCCGAAATATTCCTCGTGGTCCGTCCTGTCCGGCGAATCCCAGTACCTGGTCCCGGGATTATGTTCCGACGGATTGCCGTCCATATACCACCTGTCGAGATAGTCGAATATGCAGCCGCCGACGCAATTACCGGAGCGGTTCTTCTCCATGTCCTTGTAGCAGCCCTCGTGATACTCTAACTGCATGTCTTCGTCATCGCCCTTATTCTTATTATACGAAAATATCCCGTATTCGGTAAGGAAAACAGGCCTGTCGAAATCCCTTCTTACCTGCTTCCACATAGTCGCAAATCCCCACTTGCCCATATACGCGTTGAGCCCGAGTATGTCTATATCCGGAAGGTACTCCCTGTAGAGCGCAAGGTGGCTGCCCCTGAACCCCTCGCATATGCCGACCAGGTGGTCGGGGTCCATCTGTTTTATCATCTTCGCGCACTCGTTGACCAGCGTCAGATAATCCTTCATATTGCTGCCGGCGTTGCAGCGGGACCATGTCGCGATGTTGTTCTCGTTGCCGAGGAGCCACATCAGCACATAGGGTTCGTCCTTGTTGTCCTCTACCATTGCCCTGACGGACTTCTTTATGTTTTCCCTTTGCGCCGGATCAGTGTAATCGCATCCCTGGTCCCAGGTCGTGCCGCTTCCGACGGTCCAGGACCCCATAAAATTACCCATTATCGCGCGTATGCCGTATTTTGAGAACATCTCCCTGAGCAGTGCCTTGTTTACAGGATGGTCGTATTGCAGGCGGAAACTTTCGCTCTTGCGGTATATCTCACCGAGGATAGGGTTATCTGACGGGACATGGTAGATCCTGATCGTGTTGCATCCCATATCCTTCAATACCTGGAAATCGCCGACGGGTATTTCGCCGGGGTCCTGCTTTTCGTTCCTGTTCCTGTCTACCCATACATCACAGGCTATATCGTTCTTTCCGTTCTTGTTCTCATCGTAATACATCCAGTCGCGCATCGTCTCGTCGCCGGGCGACTCGCCTATCACGACGGGGCTGAATACGACACCTTTGATGTAATACGGCTCCCCGTCCACGATGAGCTCCCACCTGCCGTCCTGGTGTTTTATTGCCTTGGATTTCCTGCCGCCCCTTTCCTCAACGGTCTCCGCGGCGCCGCAGCAGGCGTTCAAGCATATTGCCGCTGTTATCAACAGCGTTATGCCTTCCCTCTTTACCATTTCTTGAACACGAAGAATACGGATGCTACCATGAACATAAAGCCGACGATATAATTCCATTTCAATCCTTCCTTCAGGTAGAGTACCGAAAATACGCAGAAGACGATAAGCGTTATGACTTCCTGCAGTGTCTTGAGTTGCGCGGTCGAATATTCGTAGCTTCCTATGCGGTTAGCAGGCACCTGGAAACAGTATTCGACGAAAGCTATCAGCCAGCTCACGAGGATCGCGACCTTCAACGGCGTGTTCCTGAACTTCAGGTGGCCGTACCACGCGAACGTCATAAAGATATTCGAAACCGTTAATAATATAATGGTGCGCATCTGTTGTGTTTGTTTTCCTTTAACCTTATCCGCTATAATTTATAGCGGGGATTTATGGTGCGCCTGGTGCGAATTGAACGCACAACCTTCGGCTCCGGAGGCCAACGCTCTATCCAATTGAGCTACAGGCGCAAATCCTTTCAGGGTCGCGGGTGGAACTTCTGGTGTATCTGCTTCAACCGCTCCTTGTTAATATGCGTATATATCTGTGTCGTGGAGATGTTTGCGTGCCCGAGCAACTCCTGGACTATCCTTAGGTCCGCCCCGTTCTGCAAAAGATGCGTCGCGAACGAATGCCTAAGCGTATGGGGCGTGACCCTCTTTTTTATCCTCGCGTCCCTGACATAATGTTTTATGACCATCCAGAATGTCTGCCGCGACATCGGCTTTCCGAGGCGCGTCAGGAAGAGCGACGCGGATTCTCCCTTCTTAAGGAATTTAGGCCTCGCTTTCATCACATATTTCTCCAGCGCTTCCTTGGCCTTGCTTCCGACGGGAATTATCCTTTCCTTCTGGCCTTTCCCGAGGCACCTGACGAATCCCATATCCATATGCAGGTCAGTCGATTTCAGGTTCACAAGCTCCGACACGCGCATTCCCGTCGCGTACATCAGCTCGAGCATCGCCTTGTCCCTGAGCCCCTGCTTCAAACGCGTGTTCGGGCTCATAAGTATCGCCTCGACTTCCTTCTCGTCGAGCACGTCCGGCAGGGTCTTCCACAGCTTTGGCGTCTCTATGACGGAAGTCACGTCTTCCTTCAGAATCCTCTGGCTCGTAAGGTACCTGTGGAATACCTTTATCGCCACAAGGTTCCTCGCGATAGAGCTTGCGTTCAGCTTGCTATCCTTGAGGCTCATGAGAAAATCCTGTATCTGCGTCCTCTTGACCCTGTTCAGGTCGGTTATCCCGCTCTTTTTAAGGTACTCCGTGTATTTTGCGAGGTCCCTCCCGTAGGATTCGAGCGTGTTCTTGCTCAATCCGCGTTCTACGGAAATGAAATCCATGAACTCCCTGATGAACTCTTCCATCTACAGGAAAGGGTTCTCCTCTCTCTCTTGCCCCATCGTGGTCGAAGGCCCGTGGCCCGGGTATATCTTTGTCCGGTCGTCTATCATGGCGGCCAGCTTCGCCAGCGACTCAGCCATCCGCTCCTCCGACCCTCCGTGAAGGTCCGTCCTGCCTATGGTCCCGGCAAACACCGTGTCCCCGCTGAAAAGGATCTCTCCGCACCTGAGGCACACAGAACCAGGGCTATGCCCTGGCGTATGTATCACCTCAAGGGACAGGTTGCCTACCTTTATTATGTCGCCGTCCTTTATGAACCTGAAATACGCCGCCGCTCCCGCGTCCGCCTTATGTATGAATACCGGAAGCTTGAATTCCCCGTTCGCGCCGGTATGGTCGTAATGCCCGTGCGTATTTATAACGCATTCCGCCTTTAATCCGTCGCCGGTGAGCTGTCTTTGTATGGCCGCGGCATTCCCGCCCGGGTCTATTATCGCCGCAGCTTTCGTTTCAGTACAACCGAATATGTAACAGTTTGCCGCAAGGGGGCCGACCTGCAGCGCCCTTAATATATGTTTCATTTTGCGGGAAGCGTCTGCTCTATCGTATTCAACGGCTTGATCGGTTCCTCTTCCTTCAATATGAAGGGTTTTACTTCCTTCGTCTCGAACAGCCTCATTATGACGCGCCTCCTGCTGTCAAGGTCGCTTATCATCTTTGACGCCTGCACTTCTGTCGGCTGGCCCATCTTTAGCTTGCCCTGGACCGACTCATAGAATTTTATATGCTTATCCAGCTCTTCCTTCTTCGGACTGTTAAGAAGGTCCTGCATCCTCTGCAGGTCCTCGACCGCCCTTGTGGCCGCGAGCACTTCCCTCTTGTTGCTCCCGTGCGTCTTAAGGCAATCTACAAGGTCCTCGGTCCACGAGCGCCAGTAGTTGAAATGGTTGCTATACAGGACATCGTTAGGATATATCCCTTTGTAATCCTGCGGGTACATGACCGGCGTGACCTTCTTCGGCGGCCCTTTCCTTACGAACTTTTTCTTCAAGGATTCGCATCCGCACAGGCCCAGCGATAAAGACACTATAAGTACCGCGGCAACAGCATTATTCAGTGATCGACTCATCATCTCTCCTTTATTGCTTTCTTGAACTCGTCCTCATCCATGATCTTTATGCCGAGCTTCTTCGCCTTATCATATTTTGAGCCGGGCTTCTCTCCCGCCACCAGGTAATCGGTCTTCTTTCCCACGCTCGATGAAACGGACCCTCCGAGGTCCCTGACGGCCTGCTCTGCATCGGGCCTGCTGAAGTCCTTAAGTTCACCCGTAAATACGAAGGTCTTTCCTTCCAAGCGTTGAGAGGCGCCTTTTTTCCCCGTATCCTCCATCTTGACGCCGGCGTCCCTGAGCTTTCGCAAAACTGCGCCCGACGCTTTGTTCGAAAAATACTCCTCGATCGAAGCCGCAACTATAGGGCCTATCTCGCTGACTTTCACAAGGTCTTCCTTCTTCTGCGCGGAAAGGTTGTCTATCGATCCGTATCTCTTGGCCAGGATATCTGCGATATGCTCCCCGACATGCCGTATTCCCAGTGCGTATATCAGCCTGTTCAACGGGCGGTTTTTGCTGCCCGCTATTGCATCCTCGAGGTTATTCGCAGACTTGTCACCCATCCTGTCGAGCCGCTCAAGGCGTTCCGCCTTGAGCGAGTAGATATCCCCGTAATCCTTTACGAGGCCTTTATCTACGAGCTGGTCGGTTATCGACTCTCCGAGGCCTTCTATGTCCATCGCCGTCCTTGAGGCGAAATGTATTACGCTCTCCTTCAATTGCGCGGGGCAGAATACGTTCTCGCAGCGCACGGCCACCTCGCCCTCTTCCCTTTTCGTGCCCGCTCCGCAGGCGGGGCATTTTCCGGGCATAACGAACCTCTTCTCCCTGCCCGTCCGCGCCGATGCGACCGCCTCCACGACCTGCGGTATTATCTCTCCCGCCTTTTCGATTATTACCGTATCGCCTATGCGTATATCCTTGCGCTTTATCTCGTCCTCATTGTGCAGCGATGCGTGCGTTACCGTAGTCCCGGCCACGAGGACGGGTTCGAACACCGCTACCGGCGTCAGCGTCCCGGTCCTTCCCACCTGCACTTTTATATCCAGCAGTTTCGTCTTTACCCTCTCGGCCGGGAACTTATATGCTATCATCCACCTCGGCGATTTCGAAGTGGCACCGAGCGCCTTTTGCTGCTCAAACGAGTTGACCTTTACTACCATACCGTCGATATCGTAATCGAGCCCGGAGCGCTTATCCTGCCATGTGTCGCAGTACTCTATTACCTTTTCTATGCCGGCGCAGACCTTATAGTTCGGGTTAACCCTGAAACCGAGGCCCTTTAGGCTTTCAAGCAACCCGGATTGCGTTCTGAAATCCTTCCCTTCGTAATATCCTATGCCGTGCATGAAGATGTTCAGCCCGCGCTTCGCTACGATCTTCGGGTCGAGCTGTTTCAGCGAGCCCGCGGCGGCATTCCTCGGGTTCGCGAAAAGCTCCTCTCCGTCCTTTTCTTTCCCCGCGTTTATCTCCCTGAAACTCTCCAACTGCATATATACTTCTCCGCGGACTTCGATCGTCCCGCTGCAGTCCGTACGCTTATCACATTCAAGCCTGAGCGGTATGGCCCTGATGGTCCTGAGGTTGGCCGATATATCGTCGCCTTTTTGGCCGTCTCCCCTCGTAGCTCCGCGGACGAACACGCCGTCCTTATAAGTCAGCGATACCGACACACCGTCGATCTTGAGCTCGGCTACATACTCATATCCTGCGCCGCCGAGGTTCTTCCTTATCCTCTCGTCGAATTCCCTTAGCTCACCATGGTTGTAGGTATTGTCCATGCTGAACATCCGCACCATGTGTTCGACTACCTTGAACCCGCCGGAGGGCTCCCCGCCCACGCGCTGCGTCGGAGAATCGCCCGTGATAAGTTCAGGATGCTCTCTTTCTAGCTTTTCAAGGTCCTTCAGCAGGACATCATACTGATGGTCGGATATCTCCGGCCTGTTCTCCGCGTAATACAGCCTTTCGTGGCGTCGCAGTTCCCGCCTGAGCCTTTCAACCTGTTCCTTAAGCTCAATATTCCGCATTTATGCCGAAGCCCCTGAACTCTCCCGTTGCCGGCTCCCACAAAACCTGTTCATCTGCAATGTGGCGTTTCATCGTCTCCCGGACGCCTTCCATGAAATCCTCCAGGTTGCCCTCATCGCCTTCGGCGACGACCTCGACCCTGCCGTCTTTCAGGTTCTTCGCGAAACCCGATACTTTGGACTTCCTCGCGACGGCCTCGGCCGTGAACCTGAATCCGACGCCCTGAACCCTTCCCGAATAGTATATATGAAGACGTTTACTTATACCACCCATGGCGCCTCATCTATAGTTCCCGCTGCCGTAAAATAACAAAACGCGGACACCATTACCCATACAAATGGGGATATGACCGCGTTTATTCCCGTGGAATTTAGTTTCATATCCGACCTAGGAACAATGGTCGGGGCGGACAGACTTGAACTGTCGACCTCTTCGTCCCGAACGAAGCGCTCTACCAAACTGAGCCACGCCCCGGTTATCCGAACAGATACTTCAATTTATATAAAATGTAGTCCCAGACGGTCTTCTTCTTTTTGGGCTCCGGCTTTTCCGGGCCCCAGATACCCTTCTTCTGCTCCCTCGCTTCCTGCTGCAGGGAGACGAACCTCTCCGAGTATTTTACGTTCGGAGGCACCGTATACGCCAATGCGTACCCGCCCCGTACCAGTTCCTCGTTCACGAATATATCGCCGGCATACACGTAAGCAAGCGTCCTGCCGTACCTATCCCTTTTCCCGGCGTCGTACTCGAGCCTGACTCTCCTGCCTTTTACGAGTTTCTCGTTCTGCCTCTTTGCCTCGTTATAATACGGGCGGCCCTTCTCCGGCGTATCGATCCCTATATACCTGACGTGCTCGCCGTTCTCCACCACTATCGTATCGCCGTCTATCACCCTTGTGACGAACAGCTCTTCGGCGAAAACGCCGGAGTCTATTGACGTTACGAACAAGAAGAGGGCGGCCAGCAGCGCTCTGCGGCGTACAAAAGAACTTAACATAACGGTTGATTTTATCACGGGTAAGGCAAATAGTCAACACCGGAGGCAGAATGAAGCTCTTTTTAAATGAACCCCTTTTCCCGCAGGAATTCCATGGTTATCCCGGAAAGACCGTTTTTATTGACATATTTTCCGAGGATGTCTGTCTCGAGGTTGACCTTGTCTCCCGCCTTTTTAGATGCCAGCGTGGTCATCCCGGCCGTGTGAGGTATTATGTAGACCGAGAACGAACCTTCTTTTACGTCCCCGACAGTGAGGCTGATGCCGTCGACCGCTATCGATCCCTTCGGCACGATGCCTTTCAGCAGGTCTTTTTCCGCCTTGATCTCAACGGTCTTCTGGCCTTTACTTTCCCTGACAGATCCTATCTCACCCGTCCCGTCTATATGCCCCGTAACGAAATGTCCGCTTATTTTTGATCCCGCGGTAAGGGCACCTTCGAGATTGACGGCATCCCCCGGCCTGCGCAGGATGAGCGTGGTCCTCCTAAGCGTCTCTTCAACGGCCTCCGCCGAGAATGCTCCTTCTCCTGCCTTTACGACCGTAAGGCATACGCCGTCAACGGATACCGAGTCGCCGGTCTTAAGGCCGGCCGCCGTCTTAGCCGCCTTTATTGTTATCAGCGACGGCTCTCGGGACTTCTCGAATCTTTCTACCGTCCCCTTCTCTTCTATTATCCCCGTAAACATGCTATCTCCTGACGTATCCTTCTATAAGTATGTCCCCGGCCATATCGTGCAACGTAATGTCCCTGATCACGACCGAGTCCTTCATATTAGCGACGCCTTCACCCTCTACGGACGACTTCGCGTCCCTTCCGCCGGCTATCTTCGGCGCTATGAAGAAATAGACCTTATCGACGACCTTCTCCCTGAATGCCGAGGCGATCAATTCCCCGCCTCCTTCTATCAGCACGCTCATCACACCCCTGTCGGCAAGTACCCTCAAAAGCTTCTTAATGGCAACTTTCCCCGTCTTCCTGTCCGGCATCATCACAAGCGCCTTCCCGCCCCTGCTGTGCAGGACCTTTGCATTCCCAGGTATGCCGTTTCTTCCGGCCAGTATTACCCTAAGCGGCTGTTTTGCCCTTACGCCTTTTATCCTCGCCGTAAGAAGCGGGTCGTCCTTAACAACCGTGTTCGCGCCGACGATCACCGCATCGGCCTCGCTCCTTAACCTGTGGACGAACCTCCTAGATGCCTCGTTAGATACCCATTTCGAATCCCCCGTCCTCGTCGCTATCTTGCCGTCGAGGGTCTGTGCCGCCTTAACGATCACGAAGGGCATCTTCTCTTCCATATATTTTATGAACGGCCTGTTCAGTTCCCGCGCCTCCTTGCGCATTATGCCGGATTCCGCTCTTATCCCGTACCTCCTGAGCGCGGCAAGCCCTTTTCCGTTATTCAGCGGATTCGGGTCCTTCATAGCCGCGACGACGCGCCTGATACCGTATTCATTTATCATATCCACGCACGGGGGTGTCTTCCCGTAATGCCTGCACGGCTCGAGGGAAACGTACAATGTCGCGCCCTTTGCCTTTGTTCCCGCCTGTTTCAGGGCATATACTTCGGCATGCGGCCCGCCTGCATACCTGTGGTATCCTTTTCCTACTATCTTTCCTCTTTTTACGACCACTGCGCCCACACAGGGGTTCGGGCTTGTCTTTCCCCTTGCCGCTGACGCCAGCTCTATCGCTGCGCCTATATATTTTTTGTCCTCTTTGCGCATCTTTTCAACCCTTCGACAAGGCTGTAGGGCACCATGACAGTCCCCATCAGCATCCGGCCTTTGTTCAGGCCGTGGCAATCAGAACCTCCCGTCACCAACAAGCCGTTCTCACCCGCGATCTCTGTAAATTTACGCGCCACCGACTTCGACTGTTCCGAATGGAACGCCTCCAGGCCGTCGAGTCCGTACTTCACGAACTTCGGTATAAGCTCCTCACCTCCCATCAGCTGGGGGTGCGCGAAGACCACGACCGCGCCTACACGTTTGAGCTCTGCGATAGCATCCCTGGCTGTTATCTCGTAGTGCGCTACATAACAGGGGCCTTTGTCGCCGATATACCTGTTGAACGCCTCCTTTATCGATGATACGTATCCGCGCCGCTCGAGGACGGATGCGATATGCATCCTGCCCACGGAACCCGGCCCGCTAAGCTCAAACACCGTCTCCGGGTCAAGGCATATATCGTATTTCTTGAGCTTCTCGATGATCTTATATGCCCGGTCGACCCTGTTCTGCCTTATTGCCTTTAGCCTCTTCAGGAATCGCGCGTCTTCGATATCGGGATAATAACCGAGTATATGCACCTCGCGCGATTTCTCCTGCGCGGTCATCTCTACTCCGGGGATGATCTCGATGCCCCTGCCCCTTGCGGCTTTCCTTGCTGGCGCTATAGCATCAACGCAATCGTGGTCGGTGATAGCTATACATGAAAGGCCGGCCTTCCTCGCGCCCTCAACCGCCTCTTCCGGAGTGAACGTCCCGTCAGAAAGGCGCGTATGGACGTGAAGGTCAGCCAGCTTTTCCACTCTTGGCCTCTTCTTTGCTTATCTTGTCCAGTATCCCGTTCACGAACTTACCGGACTCCGTATCGCCGAACTTCTTCGCGAGGTCCACCGCTTCGTTTATGGAGACCTTCTGCGGTATGTCATCGCAGAATAGCAGTTCATATGTTGCGAGCCTCAGAACGTTCCTGTCGATGACGGCCATGCGGTTCAGCTTCCAGTTGCTCGCGTAGCTCGTTATCGTCTCGTCAATCTTCTTCATGTTCTTGAGCGTACCGAGCACCAGCGATGAGGCGAAATCCGACACCTCGGCGCCGACCTCGTTGTCCCTCCAGAAATCGAGGAACAGCTTCTCCGGTTGCTCTTTCCTTATGTCCGACTGGTACAGTATCTGGAGCGCGCACTCGCGCGCCTGCGTGCGTTTTCTCATCAGATGCTCTCTAACAGGTTCGCCATCTCTATAGCAGACATGGCCGCATCGCGCCCTTTATTGCCGTCCTTCGTGCCCGCGCGCTCTATCGCCTGTTCAAGGTTCTCTGCCGTTATCACGCCGAATATCACGGGTACGCCGCTGTCCATCGATACCTTCGCCACGCCTTTCGCGGCTTCGCTGGATACATACTCAAAATGCGGCGTGGAACCCTTTATCACAGCCCCAAGGCATATGATAGCGTCGAACTTCTTCGACTTCGCTATCTTATTTGCTGCCAGCGGTATCTCGAACGCGCCCGGGACCCATACCGCCTCGACTTCGCTCTCCTTGGCGCCATGCCTTAAAAGCGTGTCCACCGCGCCCTCGAGGAGCCGTTTCGAAATGAAATCGTTGAACCTCGAAATGACTATAGCGAATTTCTTTCCCTTCGCAATCAACTGCCCTTCTACCGTCTTCACCATCTTCCCCTCCTTTATTTTAACTTCCTGAGCACGTGGCCCATCTTCTCTTTCTTCGTCTTCAAATACCTGAAGTTCTTCGGGTTGGAAGGAATCTCTATAGGCACCCTTTCCACTACCTTGAGCCCGTACCCTTCCAGCCCGACTATCTTTTGCGGATTATTCGTCAGCAGCCGTATGTTCTTGAGGCCGAGGTCCGCGAGGATCTGCGCGCCGGTGCCGTAGTCCCTCAGGTCAGCGTCGAAACCGAGCGCCTTGTTCGCCTCTACCGTATCAAGGCCTTTGTCCTGAAGCGCATAGGCCTTGATCTTATTCTCGAGGCCTATCCCGCGCCCTTCCTGCCTCATATACAGCAGGACACCCCTGCCTTCCTTGCCTATCATCGACAGGGCGCGCTTGAGCTGTCCGCCGCAATCGCACCTCAAAGAGCCGAAGACATCGCCCGTCAGGCATTCCGAATGCACCCTTACAAGTATCGGCTTCCCGGACAGTTCCCCCATCGCGAGCGCCACATGCACCTTCCTGTCTATCATCGATTCGTAAAGCATTAGCCTGAACTCGCCGTATTCCGACGGGAGCGTCGTCACCTCGACAAGCCGGACCAGTTTCTCCGCGGCCATCCTGTACTTTATGAGGTCCGCTATCGTGCATATCTTTAGTTTGTGCTTCTTCGCAAATTCCTTAAGCTGCGGGGTCCTTGCCATCGTTCCGTCGTCGTTCATTATCTCGCATATCACGCCTGCAGGCCTCAACTTCGCGAGCTTGGCAAGGTCCACGGCCGCTTCGGTATGCCCTGTCCTGACCAAGACTCCTCCTTCCTTTGCCCTAAGGGGGAATATATGCCCCGGCCTGCTGAAGTCCTCCGGTTTCGACCTCGGGTTTACCATGGCTTTTATCGTTCTTGCCCTGTCGTGCGCCGAAATGCCCGTCGTTACGCCTTCCTTGAGGTCGATGGACATTGTCCACCCGGTATTGAAATTGCCGCCGCCTGTCTCGGATAGAACTTCTATACCGAGCTCACGCAACCGGCTTTCTTCCATCGGGACGCAAACCAGCCCGCGCCCGTATTTCGCCATGAAGTTTATCGCATCGGGCGTCACGAATTCCGCGGCCATCAGGAGGTCGCCTTCATTCTCGCGGCCTTCGTCATCAATGACTATCACCATCCTGCCTCTTTTGATGTCCTCTATCGCTTCTTTTATCGTATTGAACATGCCTCTCCTTTAAAACAAAAAATCCCGAAGATAAAATCTCCGGGATAAAATAAAGCGAACGCAAAACACGGCCCTTGTGTTCTGTCTTCTCCCATCTAGACTTTGACTATTGGCCCCTGGATCTCACAGGGTCTGCCCCCCTTTTGGGAAGCTCGCAGGCTTGATCCTTGCTTGCGCAAGGATTTCACTGCCAGTGGGGAATTTCACCCCTCCCGAAGAACAAATAGAGTTTATACCAAAGCTCCCCGTTTGTCAAGCCCCCGCTATGGACTGTCCTGCCTGCCTTGACAAAGGGTATTTAATAGGGTATCATTACTGCCACTATGGAAAAAAGATCATTACAGGAGATGCTCGACAGGATCCGCGCCGAACTCACAATTTTCTACGAGATCGGCAACGCCATGCGTTCCACGCTTAACCTGGATGAGATCCTCTTCATCATCCTTACGGGAGTGACCTCGCATGAGGGGCTCGGTTTCAACAGGGCCATGCTCTTCCTCGTCAACGAAGAGGACAATACCGTCGAGGGCAAGATGGGCATCGGCCCCCATTCCGTCGAGGAGGCCGGACGCATCTGGAACAGGATCGAGTCTGAGCGAATGAACCTCGAAGACCTTATTTCCGCCTACAGTTTCTACAAGAAAGGCGGTTCCGAGCTGGACAAGATCGTCCGTAATATAAAGGTACCGCTCCGTGAGGATTCAGGCGTACTTGCGATGACCGTCATGGAAGGCATGAGCTTCGAGATAACCAACGAACATACGAGAAAGAACATCGAAGGCGACCCTATCCTTCAGTCGCTGAGGACCGAGTATTTCGTGACGGTGCCGCTGAGGGCCAAGGACAAGGTAATAGGCGTCATACTTGCCGATAACATTTTCACGAAGAAACCCATCACGAAGGACGATATCAGGACATTGACGATGTTCGCCAACCATGCGGGTCTCGCTATCGAGAACTCCCGCCTCTACGAGCAGACGGTCCACCAGGCAAATACCGACATGCTCACGCGCCTGTGGAACCACGGGTATTTCCAGTACTCGCTTACCGAGGAGCTCAAGAAGGCGTATGAGAACAAGAAGGATCTTTCGCTCGTAATGTTCGACATAGACAATTTCAAGAACTATAACGATACCCTCGGGCACCAGATGGGAGACCAGCTCCTCAGGGATGTCGCGAGGATCCTTAAGGCCACCTGTGACGGGAAGGGCTCAGTTGCACGTTACGGAGGCGAGGAATTTGCCGTTATATTGCCCGGCATGCGCAAGGATTCGGCTTACCAGATAGCAGAAATATTGAGGCAGGCGATCGAAGGATTCCAATTTAAGGGACAGGACGTCCAGCCGAACAAGAATCTTACCATAAGCGCCGGCCTGGCTACCTACCCGCAAGACGCGCTCGACAAGGAAAAATTGATCTACCTGGCTGACATGGCGCTGTACGAAGCAAAGCGAACGGGTAAAAATAAAGTCTGCGTCTACACATCCAAATAACCCTTACCCTCGCAAGGGCTACTATATCAGGCTGTCTTCGCTTCCAACTCCTGTGAAAACTTAACTGAAACGATCTTCGATACACCCGACTCCTCCATTGTTATCCCGTACATTACGTCGGCAACCGAAATCGTCTTCTTGTTGTGCGTTATCATTATGAACTGCGAGGTCTTCACGAAATCGCGAAGCACCCTGCAGAACCTGTCTATGTTCGCCTCATCCAGCGCGGCATCCATCTCGTCCATCACGCAGAACGGGCTCGGCTTGACCTTGAATATCGAGAACAACAGGGCTATAGCCGTCATAGACCTCTCGCCGCCTGACAGCAGCGATATCGTCTGCGGCTTCTTCCCGGGCGGCCTCGCTATGATCTCTATTCCGCTCTCGAGGATATCCTCCTGGTCTATCAGGAGCAGCTCTGCATCCCCGCCTCCGAAGAGCAGCCTGAACATGTCCCTGAACTCCACCTGTATCTTCTGGAACGTCTCGAGGAACATTTCGCGCGTTGTCCTGTTGAGCTTGTTTATGGCCTTATGCAGGTCGTCCTTGGCGGCCAGCAGGTCCTGCTGCTGGGTGGTAAGGAACGTATATCTCTCCTGCAGTTCCTGGTGTTCCTCTATCGCAACGAGATTCACCGGGCCCATGCCCTCGAGTTTTGCGCGCAGGGTTTCCATTTTCTCGTTCGTTTCGTCCCAGTTCATGTCCTCCGGGACCGCCACCTGCTCGAGGTCCGTCTCCACTTTATATACCTGCTGGAGCCTGTCCTTGATGCTCGATCTCTTATAGCTGAACTCCGTAGTCTTGACTTCAAGCGTATGTATCCTCCCGCTCAGCTCGTTGATCGACTTCTGGGCCTCCCTGGCTTCGGCTTCGACATGTGATATCGCCTCGCTGGCAGACCTGCGTTCGTCGAGTATCTTCTGCGAGTCCGCCTCGGCAGCCGTACGGCTGTTTACCAGCTCTTCGTTCTTCTTCGAGAGCCCCTCCGATTCCGCCACGAGCTCGGATATCCTGCCCTTCGAATCTTCCAGCTCCCTCTCTTTCGCAAAATAGCCGGACCTCTCGTCTTCCAGTGAACGCGACATCATCGTAAGCGCGTTTATGACCGAGGTCTCCTTGTCCTTGAGCATGTCCAGCTCGGTCTTCAACTGCGTTATCAGAACAAGCGTATCTTCCCTTTCCTTCAGCTTGCCGGCGATCGCTTCCTGGTTACCTTTTATCGTCTCCTGTACCTTCGAATCCTCGTCATTCAGTGCCGCGAGCTCTTTCTTGAGCTCCTCTTCCTTGACGGCATAAGTGTCTATCTCGGACTTCACTTCGCCGAGCTCGAGGTTAAGGAGGGACTCTTCGTCACCGAGCTTATTTATGGCCTCTTCAATGCTCGACTTTTCGCTTATCTTGTTCGCGTTATCTATCTGTATCTTATGTATCTGTTCCGCCGTCATCTTTGCGTCCGCTTCAAGCTGGTCCCTTGACTGCTTCTTTTCATTCAGTTCCGCCGCCGCGGCTTCCGTCCTTGCCTTAAGGTTCTCTATGCTGATCCTGAGTTCCTTTATCTTGGCGTCCCTGCCTATAAGGCTGAACCCTTCGGCCTTAGGCACCTTTCCGCCCGCGGAGTAACCTCTTTCGACCACTTCGCCGTTCCTGGTTATGAACCTCATGCTGTCCTGGCGGTCCGCCGCGGATGCAATAGCGGAGTCGAGGTCTTCGGCAAGGCACGCGTTCCTCAGGAGATATTCTACGGCGGGTTTTACCGCCTCATTGACCTTCAGGTAATTCAATATATCGCTTGCAGCATCCTGCCTTCTAAGCCCTTCCAGGGGGATGAATGTGGCCCTTCCGAGAGAACCCTCATCGAGGAACCTTATGAGTTTCCTCGCCGTATCCCTGTCCTTCACGATCACCGCCTGTACCATATCGCCCAAGGCAGCTTCGACTACACCGTCATAACCCTGGAACGGCTCTATGAGGTCCGCGACAACACCGACCACGCCTTCCGACACTCCGGACCCGCGCTCTATCTCCTTAAGGACGGTCTTTACTCCAAGCGAGAAACCCTCATATTTCGCCTTAAGGTCCTCGAGGAATGTCAGGCGAGATTGAGCCGTTGTAAGCTCTGAATTCAGGCCCTGCAGGTCCGTTTCAAGTTTGGCTATATCTTCGTCGAGGCTGCTGAGGCTTCCCTCGGCCTGCGCCTTCTTCCAGTTCAGCTCCTCGATATCCTTTCCTATCTTCTCGACAAATACTACAAGGTCACCGAGTTTCTGGTTGAACGACGACCTCTCCTCCTCGACCTTCCTCTTTTCCACCTCTATCCTTCTCTGCCGCGCGCTGAGGTGCTGCGTATGGGCGACCATTTTCGTAAGCTCGTTATGTACCCTCGTCTGCCCCTGCGCTATGTCCACTATATATAATTTTGCCTTCTCTATATTCTCCTGGCATACCCTTACGGTCTCGGCTATCGAGTCGAGGTATGCCGTCTTCTGTTCTATCTCCGCCTTCTTGTTCTCTTCGTTGCTCTTGAACTGGCCTGATTCGAGGTTAAGCCTCGCAACCTCAGCCTCCACATTCGACAATCTCTCCCTGCTGGATACGAGGTCCTTATCGATGGCTGCTATCCTCGCGTTGAGCTCGTTGCTCCGCTCGGAATTGTAGGTTATCCTGTCCCTGTTCCTTTCGATCTGGCCCTCGATATTGACCACGTTGGCCTTTGCTTCCGACAGCCTGTGGTCCACCTTGTCGAGGTCAGACCTCAAAGACATTAGTTTCGAGTCAAGCTCCGATATGACTGCGTTGATTTCGTCTTCCTTTGCCTTTAGGCCGTCCCTGTCGGAATATATACTGCCTTCCTCCGACCTTATCTTCCTGAACTCGTTCGCCGCGGAGACGACCTCCATCTCTTTAAGCTTCTCGAAGTCCTCCTTGTACTTTCTCGCCTTGTTTGCCTGCCGCTCGATCGAATTGATCTGGCGCTTGACTTCCGTTATTACGTCGCTTACCCTGAGGAGGTTCGCCTCTGTCTGCTCCAGTTTTCTCAAGGCCTCTTTCTTCTTGGCCTTATACCTGGTGATGCCGGCGGCCTCCTCGAATACATAGCGCCTCTCTTCGGGGCGCGAGTCCAATAATTCGGCTATCCTTCCCTGTTCCATAAGTGAATAGGTGGACGTGCCGATGCCGGTGCCCATGAATAGTTCGTTGATATCTTTTAACCGAACGGGGGACTTGTTGATGAAATATTCGCTCTCCCCGGAACGGAATACCCTTCTCGTGATGGTTACTTCGTCGTATTCTGTGGGGAGTATCTTAGGCTGGTTTACTATAGTGAGGGATACTTCTGCGAACCCGAGAGCCTCTTTACCGTCCGTGCCGCTGAAGATGACGTCTTCCATCTTGTTGCCGCGGACTTCCCTGGCTGATGTCTCGCCGAGCACCCATTTTATGGCGTCGGATATGTTCGATTTACCGCAGCCGTTCGGGCCGACGATCGCCGTTACACCGGGTTCGAAATTCAGCTCAGTTTTGTTGGCAAATGACTTGAATCCGAACAGTTCCAGGCTCTTAAAATGCAAATTGGCACCCTCCTTTGAAAACAAGACCACCAAAATGGTGTCTCAGTCGGGGAGTGCCAAGACAATTTTGTTATCTACTGCCCTAATTGTTATCTAAAAAATACCATACGCCGTGGAATTTGTCAATAGTTTTTTAGATTATTTTACCACCTGAGCTCATAGCTCATGATGGACAATACCGCGACCGCCGCGGTCTCGGAACGCAGCACTTCGTTCCCTAAAATGACGGGTGTGGCGCCTGAGCTAACCGCGGCCTCGACCTCTTCTTTCGTAAAATCGCCTTCCGGCCCTATGAATACCGCCGCGGACGCGGCCTTGCGTCCGCCGATCGCATCCATAAGCCGCTTATTGCCCTCATAAAGGCACGGCATGAGCGATATCTCGCAGCCCTTCGCCTCTACCAGTGAATCTTTCAGTCCGGTGACCGGCGCTATCTCGGGGAATGTCGACCTTCCGCATTGCTTTGCGGCGACCACCGCTATCTTCTTCCAGCGCTCGGTCTTGTTCCCTTCGCCCGAAATCTTTACGACCGTCCGCGATGTCACGATTGGTATTATCCTTGCGACACCGAGCTCAGTCGCTTTCTCGATTATAAGGTCCATCTTAGATGATTTCGGTATCGCCTGTATCAATGTGATAGCGCATCTCTCCTTCGGGACCTCGGAGACCCTGCTGACGGCTGCAGATATCTCGTCCCTTCCTATCTTGTCTACCGTTCCCGTATATTCCTTGCCAGTCCCGTCAAAGACAGTTATGAGGTCGCCTTCGCGGAGCCGCATCACGTCCCTTGCGTGATGGAGCTCCTCGCCTGTCACGGTTATCCTGCCTGCCGATACCGAACCTTTAGGTACGAAGAACCTGCTCATTCGGAGAAGACCTGCGCCGTGAACACGTACAGCTCGGTCTTCTTGTCCTTCCACGCGTCCGCCGGAAGTCCGGCCTTTCCCTCGCAAAGGTTAGAAAGGAACTCCTCCTTCGTCCATCCGGTCTCATCGGCAACCTGCGGCAGGAAGACGCCGCTGCGATATCCGCTCTTCACTATGACGCCGTGCACACCGAGTTTTATCCCGTCCGCGTCCTCGACGCGCTTGGGCTCAGAGAGCACAGATATCTCTATCTTGATCTCCTTAAGTTCGTCCGGGCTAACCGGCACGAACCTCGGGTCCGCGGACGAGGATTCGACGGCCATATCCCTTACGGTAAGATAGAGCGGTTGCTGCCCGATAATGTTCCCTATACAGCCCCTCAATTCACCGGCCTTACGGACCGTGACGAATGCTCCCTCGTTCTTCTTCAGGCCCTCGTCATCTACCCTGAATTCCGGGACCTTCCCGTCCTTTACATATGACTCTATCGTCTTTCTTGCGATGCCTCACAGCTCCTTCTTCTGCGCGGAAGTAAGCATCCTATTCTCCTCGGCTTTATAGATAACGATGCTTCCGTAACCTACGACCCTGCTCTTATCTCCGGCGGTATCGCCTGAATTGGCGTATTTGAGCGCTCTGATATTGTCGGCGCCCAGTTCCGTTCCGGCCAACATGGCCACTATAACCGGCGCCGGGCTGCAAAGCTCGCATTCCCTTTCCCCCACTTTTATCGCAAACCTCTTTGGGTCATAGTTCATCATCTCGGACATCGTCGCCTGGTCCTTCACGACGGCGTCCGGGTACTTATAGTAGTGCGAAAGGTCCGTGCTTGCGACTATCAATACCCTCTTCCCGGATTCCTTGATGACCTTTATAAGGCCCCTTGCGAGCCCTTTGCAGGTGTTATAATCCGCCCTTCCTATGACCAGCGGCACTATCTTGAAATCTTTCAGCGACCTCTGCAGGAATGGCACCTGGGTCTCGATCGTATAATCCTCGTCAAAAGCCCCGGGCTTCGATACCATTGTGACCTTCTCGGCCCTCAACAGCTTTTTCGTAAAATCGCGGTCGATCGGGACCCTGCCGAGCGGCGTCTCATATTGGTCCTTTTCAAGCGCCGCCGCCCCGTCGAATATAAGCGAATGGCTTTGCCCGATTATCACCACCGTATCGTACCGGCGCCCCGAAATGGCCTTGTACCCGTAAGCCGCGACCGGCCCCGAATATATATACCCGGCATGGGGCGATATTATGGCGACTATCTCTCCGCCTATCTCCTGCGGGCCGGCCTCTTCAAGGTACCTGTCGACCTGCTGCGCAAGTACCACCGATTCCGCCGGGTAGAACGACCCGGCGACTACGGCCTTCCGGATATCTTCCGGATATGCTTGTGATTGGAATAGGAATGCCACTGCCGCGGCGCCGATCATAAACCTGCTTTGCGGCTTGATTGAAGGATTAAGGATTTGAAAATCCCCTTTTGAGATGGTGGAGCTGGGGGGGATCGAACCCCCGACCTCTTGAGTGCGATTCAAGCGCTCTCCCAGCTGAGCTACAGCCCCATGCTACTGGATATAATGGAACGGTCCTGTGGACCAGCCCCATTTCTAGACAACAAGGTGCTAATTATACCAAACTTTATTTGATGTGTATAGGTTCTTCTACGGCCGTTCCACTACAAATTTAGTATACCGGTGGCTTCCTATGAGCCTCGTCGCTTCAGCCGCCGTAAGGCCGCCTACCGCCTCGCCATTGATAGATACTATCTTATCCCCGGGCCTTAAACCGGCTTCCTGCGCGGGATAGACAGGCTTGCAGGAACAGGGGTTTTTCGCGTAGAAGCCGTTCACGACCAGCGCGTCATCCACCGAAAAACCGAAGTCCTTATAATCGTATTTTCTCTTGAGTATCTCCCTGTTCATAACGTTGAAACCGAAGCTGATCCGCTTAGCCGCGAACTGCTCGGCTTGTTCTGCGACAACTGCGGGCTCCTCTTCAGCTTCCTTCTCCGCCGATTCCTGCTCAAGTTTCTGCCTCTTCTTCTCCTGCTCTATGAGCTCTATCTTCTTCCTTTTCGCGGATTCCATCGATACCTTCGCGGGCTTATAATCGGGATTTATGCTCAACGCTTTCACGTACTCTGCCATCGCGGCATCATAATTCTTCGTCTCGTAATACTTATCCCCCATCATTACGCAGGCCTCCTCCGGAGACAGCTTCCTGACCTCCTTCACATCGGCCTTCTTTATTGACGTCTTGCCGAGAGGCAGCTTGATGTTGTAATGCAGGTCGTCCTCACTTTCTATGAGCCCCTGTATCCCCCTGCCGCTGTTAAGTTCAAGCACATCGCTATAGATGGTCCCTTTTGCGACGGCAACTGTTCCGGCACCGGCGGTCTCGTCAGCTGTTGTTACCGGCTCGCCTGGAGAGTCGGTCTTTTTAACTCCGGACCACCAGTCGTTGACTTTTGTCTTCCAGCCTCCGGCAGGCTTCTTATCCTCCGGCATTTCAGACATCTCTTCTTTCTTTTCCTCGGCTTTCTTGGCGGGTTTTTCCGCAGGCAAGCTCGAAAGGACCGCGTTCATCCTCGAGAGCATTCCTTCCGCATTCACATAGCCTACAATGGCATTTGCCTTGTTTCCTGCCGGGTCAAGGAAGATTATAGTAGGGTATCCGGATACGCCATATTTGGACACGAGGTCCGGATATTTGTCGCCGTTGACCTTGACGCATATGAATCTTTTGGCGAGGTTCGCCACCTCAGGGTCAGCATAAGTATCCCTGTCGAGCTTCTTGCACCATCCGCACCAGTCCGTGTAGAAATCGGCCATTACGGGCTTATTCTTTGACTTCGCCTCTCTCAGCGCGCTGTTGAGATTGCCCGCCCATGTTATCGCGGCATATGCGGAGGATACCGTCATCGAAACGCACAGCATCGCCGCTACAAACGCAAGCATATGATATCTTTTCATTGCACGTCTCCCTTATAGCCCTCTTTTTTCAGTTCTCCGCCGGGGCCTATCTCGACCGCCTCGTCTATGCTGACCTTGAATACGACTATCTTGTTAGGGAACGCCGCTTCAAAGCTATTATGCCTCTCGCCTTTCTTTACGCCTTCGACGATCCGTTTTGTCGAAAGGCTGATCTCCTTGTCCAGGAACTCTTTGGCGGCCTTTTCGTATTCTCCGCCCTCGGACAGGATCTCCACCGCGCCGTTTACCTGGTATCCGGTAAGGTTCTTATAGTCGACCACCGATATTGACGCCTTCGGGTTTATGCTGAGGTTCCTGAATGTCCTGCCTATCACGAAATCGACCATATATAGGTAACCGCTCTCCGCCTTCAGGAAGAACTTAGGCGCGACATTGGGCCTTCCGTCGAGGTCGCACGTGGCCATCAGCACGAAATCCATGTCCTTTATAAGCTCATTTATTTTTTTTGCTATCATCAGATTTCTTTTCTGTCTCTTTTTTTATTCTACTCTCGAGGTCCTTTATTGCCCCCTCGGCTTCCTTTGTCGCATATTTATTTTCTGACGCATCTAATTCTATGACTTTTTTATAAGCAGATATCGCATTCTCATTCTGCTTAAGGTCCTCATAGGTCCATCCTTTAACAAGATATGCATCTACATAGTTAGGTTTCAGTTTAGTTGCCTTATCGAGATCAGCGAGAGCTTCCTCGAGTTTACCTTTTACATAATATGCACGACCCCTGTTGCAGTAATATATTGCAGACGTGGGATCAAGCTCGATTGCCGATGAGTAATCCTTTGTTGCCTTATCGATATTGCCCTTCCACTGGTACGCAACGCCCCTCTTATTATAGACATCTGCATCCTTTGGATCCAATTTGATGGCTTCAGAATAATCTTCTACCGCTTTTCCGTATGACTTTGTTTCCAAATAGGCATTCCCTCTACTCACATATGCATATCTAAATGAAGGACTGAATTCTATGACTTTATAATATTCAGAGATTGCCTGGTTCCAATTTTTATTAACGGCATAGGCCTTTCCTTTAAATGCCCTGGCGGCGATCTCTGGCCTGACACTTCCGTTTATTGCTTCATCAATAGCCTTTATCTCTAATACAGCGTATGGTTTTATCGACTCGTCCGATAACGATTGCTCCAATGCGTTCTTTGCTTCCTTGTATTTTCCTTCTGAAGCAAGATTTATTCCTCTTAGGTATTCTGATTTAGCATCAATGGCTACGGCTATTCCAACACAAGCATTCACTACAATCCAAGCTATGACCAGCGATATTATGATTCTCGGGTTCATGGTATCTGCTCCGTTATGAACAATCCTACCTGCCGTTTTGATTTCCATATCTTCTTTATTACATTCTTCCTTTTAAGGAACGCCTTGACTATCGCCGGATCGAAATGCGTCCCGCTCTCAGCCTTGATGATATCCATCGCTTCTTCAAAACCGAACGCCCTCTTATAGGGCCTCTTTGATGTCAGCGCGTCGAATACGTCCGCAAGTGCTACTATCCTTCCGAATATGGGGATATCGCTCCCTTTCAATCCCTGGGGATATCCCGTGCCGTCCCATCTCTCATGATGCGTCAGGCTTATCATCATAGCGATCTTGAGCAGGTTAAGGTTGCTTCCTTCAAACACCTCCGCGCCTATCTCTGCGTGTTTCTTTACGATCTCGCGCTCTTCCGGCGTGAGGCCGCCCTTCTTCTTTAGTATCGAATCCGGTATTATAAGCTTGCCTACATCATGCAGGGGGCTTGCGTACCTCAGGTAATCTATGTCCTTCTTAGGAAGCCCGAGCCCGCGGGCTATCTCGGTGCAGTATTCGGCGACCTTGACCAGGTGGGTTCCCGTAGAGCCGTCCTTAAGCTCCGCGATGAGCGCAAGGCGCATTATCATCTCGGAATATGAGTGCTTTACCTCGTTGTAATCCTTCCTCAGCTCCTTATAGGCCTTCTTCATCCTCGACTGGTACTCGAAATAGCGGCTCTTCTTCATCTGCGCCTCATTTTACGGATCCGCCTATCCAATCAAGGTATTCCCTGTTGCCGGCTTTCAGGGGTATCGCTATTATCTCCGGGCATTCATAAGAGTGCATTCTTTTTACGGACCTTTCTAGCTTTCCGAAAAGGCCCTCTGTCGTCTTAGCCACCAGCAGGCATTCCGTAGAATCCTCCAGTTTGCCTTTCCATGAGTATACCGACCTGATGTTTCGTATGATATTGACGCAAGCGGCAAGTTTATTTACGACAAGGCATTTCGCGATCTTTACGGCTTCCACTTCGGAACCTGCCGTTATGAATACCGCGATGTATTTCAACCTGCTGTCACCTGCGGAGGTATATCTTGTAATCCTTATCGCCTTCCAGGATCACATGGCCTTCCCTGGCAAGCCATCCCAGGCTCATAAGGATGACGTCCTTCGGCTTCTCGACCCCGGAGCATAGCTGGGAGAAAGTCACTTCGCCGTGCTCATCGAGATAATGCCATATCTCTCCCGCCGTTATTCCTATTTCGGTAATCATCTTTGCGCCCCCCTTTGTGGTAAATTATGTTGTTTCTTGTTATAACTGCCGCATCGCGGGCAGACTGAAATCCCTGAATTCTTGCTGTCTATATAATACTGCGTGCATATCGAGCATTGCCATACGCTCCTCTCCGACAATGAGCGGTTGGGCAGGTTCTTTATCCTTTCGAAAACCAACCAGTACACTAAAAAAGCGACGGCGGTAAATGTCATGTACAACGCCACAGCCCACGAAAATTCGATGCTTATCATTTCGCTGCCGCCTTCTCAAGCTTCAGGTTAAGCTTTATTGTCCCCCGTTGCCTGCCGCCGTCCGCGCCTGCCTTTAAAGGAGCGAACTGCCATCCTTTCAGGTACCTCATCGCCACTATATCCACCGTCGGATGCCCGGAGGATGATATGCGTTCGACCGATTCTACCTTTCCTTCAGGCGATACGCTGAACCTCAACCCCACCTCGAACGAATCCCCGAGTCCCTGCAGGTCTACGCCGAGGCTTTCATCCCAGCGCAGGAATGACGGAAGCTCCGGCTTGTATATGACCTCCCTGAATCGTGCAGGCCCTTCTATCTCTGACGGTGATGTCTTATACCTTACCATCACCTTGTCGAACGGCTGGCCTGGCATCGCCCTCTCTCCCGTAATCGACGCGGAAGGCGCCCTGGAACTCATCTCCCTTGCCGGGTCGACCTCCGATGAAGGGGATATCCTGTCGTTCGCGCCGGCCCTGTACCCTTCCTCGGCCGGTACCGCGGATGCCGCCAGTTTCCTTATGTTCGTTCCCTTTTCGCCGGCGGTATAGGAAACCATCGGCTTGTCTGCGAGTATAGAGCCGACGAACGCGATCCTGGGGTACTGTCCCGGTATCTCTGGCCCTCCCGGCCTCACCGATAACCTGAATGTAGCCAATAAAAGTATATGCCAAAGAACCGAGGCGGCCACCGCAACGGCAATGATGCCGCGCGCCGTCAGTTTACCTGCGTCGTAGCTATATTTACCTGCTGTATCCCTGATCTCCTGCATATATCCCAGACCTCTACGACGCGTTCAAGCGATGTTCCTTTATCCGCCTTGATCAGGACGGAATCCTTTTTATCCATTGACCCGAGCCTTTTCGCGAGCTCGGAAGGCGTTACCGCGTCCTTCCCGAAGTAAAGCACCTTTTCCCTCGTGACGGTTATCACGGAGGATTTCCCTTTTACTGTCTCGGAGGTCACCGCTTTCGGGAGGTCGACGCCTATCACGGCCTGTGTTTGGACCGAATAGTTCCACGTCAGGACAAGGAATATCAGCAGCAGCAATATGCAGTTCATCACTGGCGCCGGATCGAGCCGGCTGCCGTCCAACAGCTTATAGCGCGATGACCCGAACCTCATCTATTCTTCCTTCTTCTCGGAAAGTATATTGACCAGGTCCGTGGCGCTGATCTCCATGTCCCTTATCATATAATTTGCCTTGCTGACGAAATAATTATACGCCGTAAGAGCGGGAATAGCAACTACTAAACCCGCGACTGTGGCGATAAGCGCCTGCCATACCCCGGCGGACAGGTCCGACGGGGTCGAGGGCATCATGGCCGCCGACCTCTGCTGTATCTTCTGGAATATCTCCACCATTCCGAGTACCGTCCCGAGCAGCCCGAGCACGGGGCTTACCTGCGCTACCGTGGCGAGTATTCCTATGTTCTTCTCTATCCTGGGTATCTCATGAAGCGCTGCGTCCTGTATGGCTTCCTTTATCTCCGGCCTCTGCCTGTCGTATTTGAGTATCCCTGCCTTGAGAACCCTGGGTAAAGGGCCCGGCGATTTGTCGCACATCTCTATCGCCTCGTCAGCCCTGTTCCTCTTCAGGGAGTAGGCTATCTCTCCCATGAATTTCCGGGTATTTATCCTTACCTTACGGAAATACATGATCCTTTCGGCCATCACCGCGAAAGCTATGACGGAGCACAGCAGTATCGGCGCCATCATCGGCCCGCCTTTTATCAACCATTCCATCTCAATCTACCTCCAGGATTTTAACGGGAACGTTTTCCTTTATCCAATCAAGCCTCTCTCTCGCGTATTTTGCCTCACCGCGTTTCCCGGACGCGAGCTCCTCGTATATCTTTACCGCATCTTTCCAGCGCAGTTTCCCTTCGAACAGTGTAGCGGCGCGCAGCTGCGCCCGTCCGGGCCAGGGCGATATCTCCGGGTAAAGGTACTTGACCTTCAGGTATTCCGGTATCGCCTGGTCCACATCTCCCGATTCCTCGTAGCATTCCGCCATCAGGAACTGCGTCTCTGCGTTGAAGTTGCTCTGGGTATCCGTTATCGCCGCCTTGTATCTCTCTATAGCCGCGTTATACAGTCCCCTTTCCTTGAGCATGTCGCCTATCCTCCTGCTGGCCACCTTCTCGAACTGTGTACCGGGATATTTCTCGATTATCGTCTTAAGCTCCCTGGCCGCGTCATCTGCCCTTCCGCTCTCGGCGAGTATATCTCCGATCCTCATCGTGCTCTCCACGGCAGATTTCGAGTCCGGGTATTTCTCGATCACATATTCGAACTTTTTTATTGCGCCTTCAAGGTCCCCGCCCTTATACATCGAGAATGCGAGCCAGTATTCCGCTTCGTCCGATATCCTGCTCCCGCTTCCCTTCGCGGCGATAAACTCGAAATAGGGCCTCGATTTCGTATATTGCCCGTCATTATAATAATACTGCCCAAGCCAAAGCCTGACATCGTCGGTTATATCTGAGTTAGGGTATTTCTCTATGTAGTTGTCGAATTTCGCTATCGCCGACTTCTCGTTCCCGAGCTGGTAATAGCACCACCCTGTCTCGTAAAGGCTTAGCCGCGCGTATTCCGAGGAAGGATACTCCTTCATGATCTTATTGAATACCGCGATCGCCTCCTGGTACCTTTCCAGGTTAAAGAGGCAGTTTCCCGCCTGGAAATATACTGCCGGGAGGTCTGCGCTCTTCGGATGCGAGGATATGAACTTCTGGAAGGAATCCAGCGCAGGCAGGTAATCCCCGTTCCTGAAATACGATACCCCGAGCTTCTGCAGCGCGTCTTCCTTGAACCTCGAGTTCGGGAAATTGCCGAGAAGGCTCTGGAAGGCCAGCACGGCACCCTCGTAATTGCCTTCGGCGGTCATCGCGATACCTATCTGGTATTGCGCGTAATCGCACACGACCGAATCCCTGTAATCCCTCAGTATCGTGTCATAGGATTCCCTCGCCTTGTCGTAATCCTTCGTCTCGAGATAGATGTCGCCTATGACGGAGATCGAGCTTGCTTTCAGGTTCCTGTCGCCTGATATCCTGATACATTCCTCGAAGCTCGATATGGACTGCCGCATATCGCGCTTCTTCAGCAGCACCCATCCCATGTTATAGCGGAATTGGTCCGCGATATCCGACCCGGGGAATTTTTTTATCGCTTCAGTGTATACCTCTCCCGCTTCGTCGTATTGCCCCAGGTTATAAAGGCAGTCGCCTTTCCACAGGTACGCGTCGTCGAGGAAATACGAATTCCTGTATTTAAGTATTATCTCGTCATAGCTAACCGAGGCCTGCCGGTAATCCTTCATTTGCGAATAGCACTGCCCTATCCCGAATATGACCGAATCGGCGAGTTCGCTGTCGGGGTAATCCTTCCTGAATGCCAGGAAACCCTCGAGCGCCTTTTTAAATTCGCCGGCCCTGTGGTCCGACCAGGCCCTCCCGTAACGCGCGAAAGCCGTCCATACCGCTTTCGGGTTCAGCTCAAGCGCCCTCGTATAATCCGCCGATGCCTCCTTGTACGACTTGTTCTGGTAATCTATCTCCCCCATCAGGAAATACGCGTCCGGTATCTTCTTTGATACCGTATATTCCTTAAGGAACCTCGAAAGCATCGACTTTGCCTCGGCGGGCTTGCCCGACATGAACAGTGAATCGGCTATCTTGTATTTTGCTTCGGCAGTCAGGTTGTCGTTTGGATATTTCTTTATAAATTCCTCGAAAGCCCCTATCGCCTTCCCGTATTCCTTCATATTGAAATAGCACCAGCCTCTTGAATAGGCCGACTGTTTCGAGCGGTCCGAGCCAGGATATGAGCTTATAACCTCGCCGTACCTGTTCAGGGCCTGTTTGTAGTCTCTGCCGTTAAAATAGGCCTCTGCGGACCAGTATATCGCTTCCTCATAAAGCCTGTTCGCAGACGATGACGATAGGACGATATCGAACTCGTTGACCGCCTGCGCATATTTGCCCAACGCGATATAGCAGCGGCCCAGCAGCAGGTGGGCTTCGTCGCGCCGTTCGTTTTGCGGGTAATTAAGCAGGAACCTTTCGAGCTGTTCCTGCGAGATATCATAGAACTCGTCCTCGAAGGCCTTTTTTGCCAATATGAAATCGTCGCCTGCCGCCGGTGATACCGGACGCACTTCCGCTGCATGGCTGTCTGCAGCCGTGCCGTACGACGTAAATATAAGCATTATAAGGAAATAGAGGAATGGTTTTCGCATCATCGCAACCCTAATATATCACGAAGAAACGCTTTCTTCAACCGTGAACTTCGCCCAATACTTTCTTCAGGTATTCCCCGGTATACGACCTCTTGCAGCCGGCTATTTCTTCCGGCGTCCCCGACGCAACGAGCTCCCCTCCCGCATCGCCGCCTTCCGGCCCGAGGTCTATTATATGGTCGGCGGTCTTTATAACGTCGAGGTTATGCTCGATCACGAGCACGGTATTGCCCTGGTCCACAAGCGCATGAAGCACCTTAAGCAGTTTGTCGACGTCGGCAAAGTGCAGCCCGGTAGTGGGCTCGTCGAGTATATACAGAGTCCTTCCGGTAGAGCGCCTTGAAAGCTCCGTTGCCAGTTTTACCCTTTGCGCCTCCCCTCCAGAAAGCGTCGTCGCCGACTGCCCGAGCTCGACGTAACCGAGGCCTACGTCGTTGAGCACCCGGAGCTTCTCCTTTATCCCGGGTATGTTCCCGAACAGGACGAGCGCGTCCTCGACTGTCATTTTCAGCACATCACTTATTGAATTTCCCTTATATTTAACGTCGAGCGTCTGCTCGTTGAACCTGGCGCCCTTGCAGACCTCGCATGTTACATATACATCCGGCAGGAAATGCATCTCGACCTTTATCACGCCGTCACCGCTGCACGCCTCGCACCTTCCGCCCTTAACGTTGAAGCTGAACCGCCCCGGCTTGAATCCCCTGAGCTTCGCTTCCTGCAGACGGCTGAAGAGTTCGCGTATAGGCGCGAACATCCCAGTATATGTAGCCGGATTCGACCTCGGCGTCCTTCCTATCGGGGATTGGTCAATTACTATGACCTTGTCTATGTTCTCTGTCCCGGTTATCCTGCGGTGCCTCCCGGGTTTCTCCTTCGCCTTATAGAACTTCTGTGCGAGCGCCCTGTACAGTATCTCATCTACAAGCGTCGACTTGCCCGATCCGGATACGCCGGTCACGCATGCGAAAACACCGAGCGGTATCCTGACATCTATATCCTTAAGGTTATGCTCACCCGCCCCTTTTATCTCGAGGGCTTTCCTGCCTTCCGGCGCCCGCCTTACGGCAGCGGGCCTTACCCCGGACTCGCCGTTAAGGTATTTTGCTGTCAGCGAATCCCTGCATTTAAGCAGTCCGCCTACGCTCCCGGAGAATACGATACGCCCGCCGTGTTTTCCCGCGCCCGGCCCCAGGTCTACGACATGGTCGGCGCTCCTTATGGTCGCCTCGTCATGCTCGACGACTACCAGTGTGTTCCCGAGGTCGCGCAGTTTCTTCAGGCTCTCCAGCAGTTTCCTGTTATCCTTCTGGTGCAACCCGATAGACGGTTCATCAAGCACATAGACGACGCCTACCAATCCCGACCCTATCTGCGTGGCGAGCCTTATGCGCTGGGACTCCCCTCCCGAAAGCGTCGCGCTCGCCCTGTCGAGCGTAAGATAATCGAGCCCTACATCAGCCATGAACTTAAGCCTTGCGGTTATCTCTTTCAGGGATTGTTTGGCGATCGCGGCGTCCTTTTCGCTTAGGCCCAGTCCTCCGAAGAAATCAAGCGCCTGCCTGACCGAGAGCGAAACCGCCTCATTTATCGCCTTGCCGCCGATAGTGAATGCGAGCGACTCCGGCCGCAGCCTCGCGCCATTGCATTTCGGGCACGGCAACACTGACATATATTTATTTATCTCGGCCTTCAGGTACTCTGAATCCGTTTCCCGGAAAAGCCTCTCAAGCTGGTTTATGACGCCTTCGTACTTTCGCCCCCATACCTGCAGGTCGCTGCCGCACATCACGATCTTCTGTATATCCTTCCCGAGCTTATTGAACGGCGTCTCTACGTCAAACCGGTAATGCCTCGCGACCTCCTTCAACAAGCCCCTGTAATACAAAAGATATCCGCGCCCGCCGCGCCTCCACGGCTCTATCGCGTCTATAAGCGGCCTCGTCCTGTCCGGAATGACGAGGTCTGCGTCTATCTCGAGCTTTGTGCCCAGCCCGTTGCAATCGGGGCATGCCCCGTACGGCGAATTGAACGAGAACGAGCGCGGAGAAGGTTCCTCGTAGCTAATTCCGCAATCTACGCAGGCATATAGTTCGCTGAAAAGGTGGTCCTTCTGTCCGTCGTTGATTATGACAGTGCCGGATCCCGCCTTAAGCGCCGTCTCTACGGAGTCGGATAGCCTTCTTTTTATATCCGGCCCCGACACAAGCCGGTCTACGACTATCTCTATAGAATGCTTCTTGTCCTTTTCGGGCAGCTTCGCGATCCCGTCGTCAAGCTCGAATATCCTGCCGTCCACCCTTACGCGGGTAAAACCATCCTTCTTAATCTCCTTAAAAAGGTCCTGGTATTCCCCTTTCCTGCCCCTTACCTTGGGCCCGAGGACCAGTATATGCCTGCCCTGCGGCATCCGTAATATCCTGTCGGTTATCTCCTGCGACGACTGCCTTGTTATCTTCCTGCCGCATTTATAGCAGTGGGCGATGCCTATCCTAGCGTAAAGCACCCTTAAGTAGTCGTATATCTCTGTTGTGGTCCCTACCGTCGAACGCGGGTTGGATCCCGCGGTCTTCTGCTCGATGGAGATGGCGGGCGACATCCCCTCGATGCTGTCGCAGTCGGGCTTCTGGAGCTGTTCGAGGAACTGGCGCGCATAAGCGGACAGGCTGTCTATATACCTCCTCTGGCCTTCGGCATATATAGTGTCGAACGCAAGCGAGGATTTCCCGGAACCCGACAGCCCGGTAAATACTATGAATTTTCCTCGCGGCAGCTCGAGATCTATATTCTTGAGGTTATGGACCTTTGCTCCGCGTATTTTTATGTTGCCTGTATCCATTTTCACCCAAATAAGCAAGGCGGAGCAGTTCTGCTGCTCCGCCGGTGCGTTATACGCAAATAATGATGTTGGTGTTTACTTGCCGCCTCTCTTCATCTTCGCCTTCGACACATCGCCCTGCTTGTCGATGAAGTAGAGATAGCCCTTCTCTCTCTTGACGCCGACCTTGGCTACCTTCTTGGGCTTGCCGCCTTTGCTGCCGCCCCTAGCCATCTTCGCCATCGAGATGTCACCCTGTTTGTCGAGATAGTACAGATAACCTTTCTCTCTCTTGATACCGGCTTTAGCTACTTTCTGAGCCAATTGTGTTCACCTCCCTTCTTCTATCTCATGTACCTATCTTGACCTTCCCCATTATCCCTTCCAAGGTAGCGATCGCAGAAAGAATTGCCATATAGCTGGTCTTGGGATTTCCGGGGGACGGCACATTTTCTGTCCTTGTGGAAAGTTTTCCGAAATCTCCTTCCGCTTCTACTTCGTGTATGTTCCTCTTCACAGCCGGAGAGGCCACTATCCTCACTTTAGTCTCCGCGGGCCCAATTCCGCAGAGGCTGAGCGTTGCCGCTACGTTTATATTCGCCGGGAACCCTTCCATCGCCCCGTACGCGTCGCCCTCGAACAGGACCGTCTCCCTGTCTATCTTCCCGAGGTCGATATTGTTCTTTACGACATAAGGCGCACCCCTGAACCCTTCGGGCGGCTTAGTCGTCGTCAAAGTCACTTTTGATATGCCCGCCGACCCCGCGCCCTTGAGTCCGTCGAGCCCGCAAATCGCACCGCTCGGAAGGTATATGTTCGCTTTCTTTTCCCCGGCTAGCGCGAAAAGCTCTTTGTGTTCCTTAAGGAGCCCGCCGGTGCTCATTATCATGACATCCTTGCCCGAGCTTAGCGCCTTCCTTGCCACTTCGCCTGAATATGACGCCGAGGCCGCCTCTATGACAAGGTCGGAGGACTTTATGAGGCCGTCAACATCCGTTATCTCCGGCTTTGACCCGAGCGATCCCGCGAGCCGTGACGCATTCTGCGCGTTAATATCTGAAAGAGCTACCAGCGACGCCCTGCCCTTAAGTTTCTTGTCTATATGCTCCGCGATCCTTGAACCTATCGTCCCGCATCCTATGATGCCTATACGGACCATCAGCGCCTCAATATCCCGCGGTCGCCGCGATCGGCTTCTCACCCGACACTGCCAGCATCCTGTCGAGGGCTTTCCTCGCCTTGCCGCTGACATCGTCGGGGACCTCTATCTTATATACCATATTTTCGAGTGAATGCGCAAGCCATCCGAGCGTCGTCAGCTTCATGCTCGGGCATATAAGGTGCGGGGTCGCGAGGAAGAATTCCTTTTCCGGGTTCTCCTTTTTCAGTTTATAGAGCATCCCGGACTCGGTCCCTATTATGAACCTCTTCGACTTCGACTGCTTTATGTATTTGAACATGCCGCCCGTGGAGCATATGTGGTCGGCAAGAGCGAGGACTTCGGGTTCGCATTCGGGATGCGCGATGAACTCCGCGTCGGGATATACTTTCCTCACCTCGAGGATATCCTCCTCCTGGACCCTTATATGGGTGGGGCAGAAACCTTTCCAGAGTATTATCTCTTTGTCGGGGACCTGCGATTGGACGTACCTTCCGAGGTTCCTGTCGGGGACGAATATGACCTTCTTGTATTCCTTGAGGGACTTGACTATCTCTATCGCGTTCGAGGAGGTGCAGCATATATCGCTTTCCGCCTTGACCTTAGCGGAGGAGTTAACATAGCAGACTACAGCGGCGTCGGGATATTCGGCCTTCATTGCGCGGAGCTTTTCCGCGGTGATCATGTCCGCCATCGGGCATCCGGCTTCCACTACGGGCAGCAGCACAGTCTTGCCCGGGTTAAGTATCGCGGCAGTCTCCGCCATGAATGTCACGCCGCAGAAGATGATCACCTTCGCGTCCGTCCTTACCGCCGCCTGGCTCAGCGCGAGCGAATCACCGGTTATATCCGCAAGGTCCTGTATCTCGTCCCGCTGGTAATTGTGGACTATTATTACCGCGTTCTTCTCCCGCTTAAGCTTCAATATCTTCTTCTTAAGCTGCTCGTTGTAGGTCGCGTCTTTGATTTCCGGTCTTTTATCCACGCCCCGCCTTTTTCATCCTGTTCTTGCCGTCGACAAATATGATCTTCGGCCTCATCCTTTTCGCCTCGGACACATCCGCGATGCAATACGATATGATTATGACGATATCCCCTTTATGCGCCCATCTCGCGGCCGCGCCGTTCATGCATATCGTTCCGCTTCCGGGCTTGCCCGCTATCGCATATGTCTCTACGCGCGAACCGTTGTTAAGGTTCACTATCTGTACCCGCTCGTTCGGGAATATGTCGGCCGCCTTCAGCAGCTTCCCGTCGATGGTTATGGACCCGGTGTACTTCAGGTTGGCTTCCGTCACCGTCGCGCCGTGTATCTTCGACTTAAGGAGTGTCCTGAGCATCTATGCCCTCACTTTGATATTGTCTATAAGGCGCGTCTTGCCTATCCATGCCGCCACCGCGACAAGCGCTTCTCCTTTTATCTTCTTGATGTCTTTCAGGTCTTTTGTGCTGACTACGGATATGTAATCGATCTTTGAGGCCGCAGGCCTTATCCGCCTGCGTATCCGGGATATGATATCGCCCGCATCCCTATTACCAGATTTTATCAGAAGTCGGGCTTCTTGTAAAGCGCGATATATCGCCGTGGCCGCCTTCCTCCCGTCGGAGGAAAGGTATTTGTTCCGTGACGACATGGCGAGGCCGTCCTTCTCCCTGACGGTAGGCATCACCTTTACCCGCGTTCCGGTATCGAGGTCGATAGCCAGTCGCTGCAACACTATTGCCTGCTGCGCGTCCTTCTGCCCTAAGTACATCGTGTCTGGCCTGACTATATTGAGGAGCTTCGCGACGACAGTCGTGACACCCTCAAAATGTGCAGGCCTGAATCTTCCGCAAAGGTTATCGGTAAGGCCGCTTACCTTCACGTGCGTCGAGAACCCCGCAGGATACATCGACCCGGCGCCGGGATAAAATACGTACGCGGCGCCCGCCTTCCTGCATAAACCGGCGTCCCTGCCGAGGTCTCGCGGATACCTGCGGTAATCCTCCTTAGGCCCGAACTGCGTAGGGTTCACGAATATACTGACTACGGTAATATTGTTTCCCTTCCGGGAACGCCTTACGAGCGACAGGTGCCCCTCATGCAGGTAACCCATCGTCGGGACGAAGCCTACCGTGAGCCCTTTCCTTCGGCACGCGTTTAATTCTTTCCTTAATAGCGCTATGGAACGGATTATCTTCATTTATCCTTCCCGGAAAGGCTTTCAAGTATTTCCGACGCGGTCTTCTTGATTATCGGATGGAGCGCGCCGGGAGCTATCTCCGCCAGCGGCCCTATCATAAAAGTCCGCAGGTGAAGGAGCGGGTGCGGGATAGTAAGTTCGGGATCGTTAACGGCCATATCCCCGTAAAGGAGTATATCGAGGTCTATCTCCCTCGGGCCCCACCTGACGCCTGACGGCTTCCTGCCTGTTTCCTTCTCTATCTGCTTCAGGTGAGCGAGCAATTCATGTGGGCTGAGCGCGGTCCTTATCTCGGCCGCCCCGTCGAGGAACTTTCCCTGCTGCGGGCCGCCTTCAGGCTCGGTCTCATAAAGCGATGATACCTTCACAACTTCGACCTTGCCGGCGGACCTTAACAATTCTAAGGCTTTCTGGATGTTCTCGCGCCTGTCCCCGAGGTTTGAGCCAAGCGCTATGAACGCGCTTATAGGGATTTCTTTATCCTCCGGACAGCTTCCTTTATCCTGTCCTTCTCGACCGTAACGGCCATGCGGATATACCCTTCGCCGTTCCTGCCGAGACCGACGCCTGGAGTAGCTATGATATCGGCCTTCTCGAGGAGCGCCTTGGCCATGCCGGATGAGTTGTAGCCGCGCAATGTCCTTGCCCATACATAGAAGGTGGCCTTCGGCTTCGAGACCTTCCATCCGAGCGAATTGAGCCCGTCGACAAGGGCGTTCCTGCGCTCCCTGTAGGTGGAGTTCGCCCTCCTCAGCGCTTCCTGGGGGCCTTCCAGCGCGGCGATGCCTGCGATCTGTATCGCCTGGAATATCCCAGAATCGACGTTCGACTTGACCTTGGCAAGCCCTTCTATCGCCTTCCTGTTGCCGCATGCCCAGCCGATCCTCCATCCGGTCATGTTATACGTCTTCGAGAGGGAATGGAACTCGATTACGCGGTCCTTCGCGCCGTCGAGCTCAAGCATGCTCATCGGCCTGTATCCGTCGTAACACACCTCCGAATACGCCGCGTCGCTGCATACGAGGATATTGTTCTTCTCCGAGAAATCGAGGACCTTCTTATAGAACTCCCCGTCGGCGACCGCTCCGGTCGGGTTATTCGGGTAATTCACGAACATCGTCTTAGCCTTGCCCAACACTCCCTTTTCTATCCTTGAAAGGTCCGGCAGGAAATCGTTCTCTCCGAGCAGCGGCATAATATATGGTATGCCTCCCGCGAACGTAGTCCCGTTCTTATACGGCGGATAACACGGGTCCGGCACAAGCACATAATCGCCCGGGTTTATGAACGCGAGCGGGAAATGCGCGATACCTTCCTTCGAACCGATGAGCGGCAGTATCTCCGTGTCGGGGTCAAGGATAACCTTGAACCTCTTCTTATACCACTTGGCTATGGCCTGCCTGAATTGGGGCATGCCCGCATCAAGGGCATAATGGTGGTTTGAGGGGTCCTTTGCCGCCTTATTCAGCGCGTCGATAATATGCTTTGGCGTGGGAAGGTCGGGGTCCCCGATCCCGAGGTCTATGATATCGCGGCCTTCCGCCTTAGCCTTCCTCTTGGCCTTATCTATCTCGGCGAAAAGGTACGGAGGCAGGCTCTTCAGCCTCTCCGAAAATTCCAGGTCTCTCATTTAACGGCTCCAAGCACATCCTGCATGTCGTATAGTTTCGGTTTCTTCCCCGCGACGAACCTTGCCGCGGCTATCGCCCCCTTGGCGAATATGTCCCTTGTCTTTGCGCTGTGCGAGAGCTCCACTATGTCGTAGGGGCTTTCAAACGTGACTTTATGGTCGCCCACTATCTCGCCTTCGCGTATCGACTTGATGTCCTCTACTTCCTTCATCGAGGATTCCTTTATTATCTGCGCGAGTTTCTTCGCGGTCCCCGACGGAGAATCTTTCTTATGTATATGGTGTGCCTCGACCATCCTTACCGAATAGTCGCCCGATAATTTCTCGGCCGCTTCCTTAACAAGCCTGAAGAGCAGGTTGACGCCGATGGACATGTTCGGGGATTGGACGACCGGTATCTTCTCGGAAGCTTCCTTTATCCTCGCCAACTGCGCATCGGACAGCCCGGTCGTGCCTATGACAATGGCCTTGCCGTTCCTTACCGCGGCGTCAAGATGCTCCATCGTGGCCTCGGGTGCCGTAAAATCTATGATGACATCCGCCTGCGCGACATCGTCACAGTTATCCGAGACCTCCCCGCCGCCGATCTTCGAGCCAACCGACGGGTGCCCCTTGGCTTCCAGTCCGAGCGTTACTCTGATCTCCTTGTCCTTCTCCGCGAAGTAAAGTATGCGAGCGCCCATCTTTCCCGCGCATCCGCATATCGCTATCTTGATCATTTTGACCTTTCCTTTTACAGGCCGTATTTCTTAACTGCTTCAGCCAGCTTCGCGAGGTTCTCCTCAGACATATGGCAGAGCGGAAGCCTTAATTCCGGCTCGAGCATTCCGACCAGTTCCATCGCCGTCTTCACGGGTATCGGGTTGGTCTCGATGAACATGGCCCTTACGAGAGGCAGCAACTTGTAATGCAACTCCTGCGCCTTCTTGATATCCCCCTTCCGGAACGCCGCTACGAGGTCCGCGACATCTCGCGGCACTATATTCGCAACGACTGATATGACGCCTACGCCTCCGACCGCCATGATAGGCAGCGTCAGTGCGTCATCACCCGATATTATCTCGAAGTTGGGGCCGCACAACAGTTTTATCCTCGATATCTGCTCGAGGTTGCCGCTCGACTCCTTCACTCCGGCTATATTCTTTATCTGCGCGAGCTTCTGGAACGTCTCCGGCTCTATGTTCACCGCCGTGCGCGATTGGATATTATAAGGGATTATCGGTATCTTCACCGAATCGGCTATTGCCTTATAATGCATATAAAGGCCCCTCTGCGTCGGCTTATTATAATAAGGCGACAACAGCAGCGCGGCGTCGGCGCCCGCTTTTTCGGCATATCTTGTCAGGTCGATCGCTTCCGCGGTAGAGTTGGACCCGGTGCCCGCGATGACCTTTATCCTCTTCTTTGCCGCCTCAATTACGACCTCGATGACACGGTTATGCTCCTCGTGCGTCAGCGTCGCAGATTCGCCGGTAGTGCCGCACGGCACTATCCCGGCCGTGCCGTTCTTGATATGGAATTCGACCAGTTCCCTTAACTTCGCTTCATCTACCTTGCCGTTCTTGAACGGCGTTACAAGCGCGACTATAGAGCCTTCGAACATGCCGGATACCTCCTGTTATTTGCCGTACTTCCCGCTGAATACCGTCTTTGCGCCGCCTTCAAGATAAACGCCGGTAAAACCGCTGCCTTCTTTTCTGAAATATACCTTCAGCTTGTCGCCGCTCTTTGTCATGCACGCGACGGGGCTCTTGAACCCTTTTACGGCCGCCGCTATCACCGCGGATGCGGTCACTCCCGTCCCGCAGGCAAGCGTCTCTCCTTCGACTCCCCTCTCGTAAGTCCTTACCTTCAGCGTATTGCCTCCGGCGGGCTCTACGAGGTTAACGTTCGTGCCTTTCGGGGCGAATGCGCTGTGATAACGCACTTCCTTACCGATCCTCCCGATATCAAGTTCTTCCGCGCGATCGGCAAAGATCACGGCATGGGGAACGCCGGTATTCACGAAATTCACGTTATACGCTCCGTCGCTCAGGTCGAGGTTAAGGTCAAGCTTAAGGCCCTTCGAGTCCGACATCTTCAGCTTTATCTGACTGCCCGTGATTCCCGCCTCTATGATCCCGGCGAGCGTCTCGAACCTCATCTTCTTTCCCGCTATCCCGTTAAGGTTCGCATACAGCGCTATGCATCTCGCGCCGTTGCCGCACATCTCCGCCTCGCTTCCGTCGGAGTTGATTATCCTCATCCTGAAATCGGCCTTTCGCGACTTTTCTATCGTAAGCAGGCCGTCCCCTCCGACGCCGTAGTTCCTGCTGCATATGCCGGCCGCAAAACTCCTGAGGCCTGCCGCGGGGATAATACCCTTTCGGTTATCTATGACAACGAAATCGTTGCCGCTTGCAACCATTTTAGTGAACTGCACCTGCCTCATTTTAATTCCTTCGGTATATTCTCGCCTTTGACGAGGTCGTCGTAACGCTCCCTCTCCCTTACGACATAGAACCTGCCGTGTATCACCATGACCTCCGCTGAACGGGGCCTTGAGTTGTAATTGCTCGACATCGTGAAGCCGTAGGCGCCGGCGCCCATAACGGCTACCAGTTCGCCTGAACGGAACTCAGGCAGCTTTCTGTCCCTCGCGAGGACGTCCCCGCTCTCGCATATAGGGCCGACGACATCCGCCAATATCTTCCTGCGCACGGGCTTCCTTATAACAGGAACTATCTCATGATACGCGTCATAAAGCGAGGGCCTTATCAGGTCATTCATCGCCGCATCCACGATGATGAAATTCTTGGAACGGGTCTTCTTGACATAGGTGACCTTCGCAATAAGTATGCCGCTGTTGCCGACGATGAACCTTCCCGGCTCCAGGATAAGCCGGACATCAAGCTTGCGTATCATCGGTATGACAGCCTTCGCGAAACGCTCGGCGCTCTGCGGATGTTCCTTCCTGTATATGATCCCCAAGCCGCCGCCTATATTCAGCCAGTCGACCCTCGCGCCGCCCTTCCTTATCCTCATGATAAGGCCGCCGACCTTAGCGATGGCCTTCTTGAACGGCATAGATTCCGTTATCTGCGAGCCGATATGCACGTGTATGCCGCGTAGCCTGACGTGCGGGTATGCCTTCGAGTTCCCGAAGGTCTCCTCGACCGTCTTGAAATCGAGCCCGAACTTGTTATCCGCCTTACCGGTAGTTATGAACTTATGCGTATGCGGGTCGACGTCGGGGTTCGCCCTGAGCGCGCAATCGACGGTGCGCCCGAGCCTGCTTGCCACCTTATTTATGAGCGCAAGCTCCGGCAGCGACTCGACGTTAAAGAAAAGTATGCCCGCCTTTATAGCGTTCTCTATCTCGCGTTCCGTCTTACCGACGCTCGCGTATACTATCTTCTTAGAGTCGCATCCGACCTTCAAAGCCTTGAAGAGTTCGCCGCCCGACACGACATCGAGGCCCGAACCCGCCTTAACGAGCGTCGTGAGCACCGCGAGGCTCGAGTTTGACTTCATCGAGAAGCATATAAGCGGGTTTATCTCCGAGAATGCTTCGCGCAGCTTCCTGTAATGGTCCAACAGCGTCTTGTGGCTGTAAAGGTAGAACGGAGTGCCTACCGCGGCGGCGATGCCGCCGATACCCACGTCCTCGCAGAACAGCTCATCGCCCTTATACTTGAATTCGTGCATTACCTTCCTTTCCTCCTGGACATCACCGATGCGTGCGGATCCAACAGTTTGAATACATCCTTGTCGAACTTATCCGAATATTTCCTGAGCTCTGCGAGCGCCATGCCCGATATCCTCTGTTTCTTGTCCAGCGTGGAAGATACGAGCTTTCCTACCGCCGCATGCGCCTGCCTTGAGTCGAGCCCCTTCGATACGAGATACTCCGCTAGGTCCGTCGCATAGAGCGATTCGTCGAGCAGCGCCCTTCCGGTATTCTCCGTATTAACCTTGACGACCTTGAGCATCCTCTCCATTATCGACAATACCTTCGACACTTTTTCGACGGAATCGAAGAGCGGCTGCTTGTCCCACTGCATATCCCTGTTATAGGAAAGCGGCAGCCCCTTCATCATGGTCATGACCGACAACAGGTTGCCGTATATCCTGCCCGCCATCCCCCTTGTCAATTCGAGGAAATCGGGGTTGACCTTCTGCGGCATGATGCTTGATCCTGTGCAGAACTGCTGGTCGATCTCGACAAAACCGAACTCCGGGGTCGCCCACATTATAAGGTCTGTCGAAAGCCTCGAAAGGTGCATGGATATGGCAGATGCTGCCTCGAGCATCTCTATTACAAAATCCCTGTCGGATACGGCGTCCATCGTATTGTCGCATATGCTCGCGAATCCCAGCTCCTTCGCCACATACTTCCTGTCTATCTTCAGCGAAGTGCCGGCAAGCGCGCATGCTCCCAGCGGGAGGCTGTCTGCCGAATGGTACGCATAATGCAGTTTTGCCTTGTCCCTTTCGAGCATCTCGATATACGCCCACATATGGTCGGCGAGCATCACGGGCTGCGCGTGTTGCGTATGCGTCAGGCCGGGAATTATCACGCCCTTGTTCTTCCTCGCGAACGCTAAAAGCGCATTCTGGACGCCTACAGCAAGATTGAACATATCCTGCGCTTTATCCTTGCAGTACATCCTCGTATCGAGCGCGACTTGGTCGTTCCTCGATCTTGCCGTATGCAGCTTCAGCGCCGCCTTGCCCACCTTCTTCTCCAGCGCATTCTGTATATCCGTATGTATGTCCTCTGCGGCGAGATCATACTTGAATCTCCCCGACACTATCTCTTTCATTATAGATCTCAGGCCTTTTACTATGCTTGCGGAATCCTTTTTCGGGATTATCCCGCACTTCCCGAGCATCATCGCGTGGGCCATGGAGCCGAGGACATCATATTTCGCGAGCCTGTAATCGAAGTAAGCGCTGCCTGAGAACTCCTCGAATTCAGGGTCCTGCGATTTCTTGAACCTCCCGCCCCACAGTTTCTTTTTCATTTTTTCGGCCCTTTATATGAACCTTTGTACGGCAGTCCCCATATCTGGATGAACCCCTTCGCAAGCGACTGGTCGAACTTATCGCCTTCCTCGTATGTCGCGAGCTCCTTTTTATAAAGCGAGTTCGGGGACTTTCTGCCCACCACGACGCAGTGGCCCTTGTGAAGTTTTACCCTCACGGTCCCGCTGACATCCTTCTGCGTATCGTCGATGAACTTATCGAGCGCCTCCTTAAGCGGTGTATACCAGAGCCCGTAATACGTCAGCTCCGAATATTTAAGCGATACCTGCTCCTTGAAATGCAGGGTCTCCCTGTCGAGGACCAAGCTCTCGAGCGCCTTATGCGCGTTATGCAGAGTCCACGCAGCCGGCGCCTCGTATATCTCCCTCGACTTTATCCCGACGAGCCTGTTCTCTATCATATCGCTCCTGCCTACACCGGCATCGCCGGCTATCTTCGCGAGCTTAAGGATAAGCGAAACGCCGTCCATCTTCTTTCCGTTCAGCTTTACGGGGATGCCCTTCTCGAACTCTATCTCGACGTAGACAGGCTCCGCCTTCGCCTTATTCACTGCCTTTGTAAGCTGATACGTATCTTCACAAGGCTCAAAATAAGGATCTTCCAGTTTCCCGCTCTCAATCGATATTCCCCATAGATTAAGATCAATCGAGTACGGTTTCTTCTTTGTTGTATCAATGGGAATATTATTCTTCTTCGCATAATCTATC
>JBAZJG010000002.1:0-192553 GCA_041651455.1 Candidatus Omnitrophota bacterium | reverse complement strand
CGTCTTTCCGGAATCTCTTTAAAGTCGCCTCGCCGTCTATGAGCGCCGCGACTATATCGCCGTCCTCCGCGTAATGCTGTTCCTTCATTATCGCGATATCCCCGTCGTTGATGCCGGCGCCGGACATGCTCTCGCCTTTTACCCGGAGCGCGAATACTTTAGCGGACCTCACCAAGGACCTGTCAACGCATATCCGGCCCTCGAGGTTCTCTTCCGCGAGCAGCGGCTTCCCCGCGGCTATCCGCCCTATGACCGGCATATCGACTAAATCGCGGGCTTCGAGGCCGGCTATCTCGATGGAGCGTGACTTTCTCGAGCGTTTTATATATCCCTTCGCCTCTATGGCATGCAGGTGGTCCTGGACCGTCCCTATCGCCTTGAGGCGGAAATGCCCCCTTATCTCCTCGAGCGTGGGCGTGACGCCCGCGCGGAGCTTCCTGTCCCTTATGAAATCCAGTATGCTCGCCTGCCTTAAGGTCAATTCTTCCATACTTGGTTATTTACCATAATTATTTATGGTAGTCAAGGCAAAAATAGGGACGGTTCTTCAGCCCATCGGAGAAGTGTCCCCCGTGGGGACACTTCTAGCTTTAGCTCAAGAACCGTCCCTGATTGGTTTGGTATCTTCCGCGACGCGTTCGGCGAGGGTCTTCTTCTGCTTCCTGTTGATGCATACGAAGTTCACGCAATGGCTGAAGTTAAGCGGGGTCCCGGAATGTTTGCGCATTATCATGTTCCTCTTCCTGCCGATGTAATGCAGGACTTCGGCGGTATTGCGCGCGATATCGTTATCCTGTTTCTGCAGCCACTTCTTAGTTTTGATGAAAGCCGGGGACTGGCCCCATCCCTTGACCTTCAGTATCTTAAAACCGTTGGCCCAGAGGAATTCCCTGAAGTTCTTTATGCCGAACAATCCGGGATAGATATACGGGTGGCAGACCTTCGGGCCGGGGATGCTCGCGATGAAGAGCCCGCCTTCCTTCAGGACCCTCTTCATCTCGCTCACGCAATGCTGCGGGTTCTCGAGGTGCTCGAGCGTCTCGAGGCAGAGCACGATATCGAAACTGTCGTCCCTGAGCGGGAACTTCTCGGAGCTGATATCGGCGACCGCGCACTCTACGCCCTTCGCGCGGCAGGCCTCCTGCCCGCTCTGTGAAGCGTCTATGCCGTATACGCTGTTGCCCTTATCCTTGAGCATGCGCAGCAGCGAGCCCTCGCCGCAGCCGACATCGAGCACCGCCTTGCCGCTGACGCCCTCCAGCAGGGAGTCGTTGACCCAGCGGAACCTCTCGTCGCCGCCTATCGCGTTATCGAGGCCCTTGTAATACCCGCTATATGACTTCTTTGCGTCATCCATATCTTATGAGAAGAGGTCTATATCTATCTTCTTGAGCATCTTCGCGAGTTTCGCGAGGGGCAGGCCGATCACGTTGTTGAAGCACCCCTCTATCCTGTTTATAAATATGCTGCCGAGCCCCTGTATGTCGAAACTGCCCGCCTTGTCCATCGGCGAGACCTTCCTGAAATAGTTCCTTATCTGCCTGTCGCTGAGCCGGTACATATATATCTTCGTCTTCTCGTGGTCCGCGAGGACCTTTTTATTGTCTATATCGATGACCGCCATGCCCGTATACACCCATTGCGGCTTCCGCGAGATCAGTTTCAGCGTCCTGAAGGCGTCGGCGAGGTCCTTCGGCTTCCCTATTATCTTCCTGCCGGAGAGGACCACCGTATCCGCCGCTATGACGACTCCGGAGCGGTACCTCTTCGCCACGTCCTCGGCCTTTCTCAACGCGTTTGCCATCACGAGCGAAGCGCAGCTTCCTTTAAGCTTCATATCTTCTTTCGCGTCCGAGCCCGCGGTCACGAAATCCAGGCCTATCTGGTTAAGCAACCTTTGCCTTTGCTTCGACTGCGAAGCGAGGATTATCTTACGCATTGGAACCAGCCAGGTAACCCGTCGAGAACGCCTGCTGCAGGTTATACCCGCCGCTCGGCGCCGACGCGTCGATCATCTCGCCGGCGAAGTACAATCCCGGCACTATCCGCGAGGCCATCGTCCTCGGGTCTATGTCCTTTACCGGTATGCCTCCGCAGGTCACCATCGCCTCTTCAAGGGGCAGCGGCTCGGTCACCGTAAGCACGAACGATTTCATCAGCCCGGCTATCCCGCGCCTTTCGGCCGCGGTAAGCTGGTTTATCCTCTTTGACGTATCGAGTTTCAGCAGCCCTGCGAATACCGGGACCATCTTGACCGGCAGCATCTCCTTGAGCATCGTCCTGATGTTTATACTGCCGTGTTCGCCGATATCGCGCAGTATCCTGTTATCTATCTGCTCTTCGTCAAGGCCGGGTTTCAGGTCTATCGATATGTAAACCGGCTTCTTGCTGTCGAGAAGTGCTACCACCTGCGCGCTCATATCGAGCACGAGCGGGCCGGAGACCCCGAAGTGCGTAAAGAGCAGCTCGCCGACGTCGGACGCCAGCTTCTTCCCGTCGCATTCGAACGTTATCTTTATGTTCTTCAGAGTCAGGCCCTGCATGTCCGCGGCGAACTTCTCCCTCGTCTTCAGCGGGACGAGCCCCGGCTTCAGCGGGTTGAACGTGTGCCCGAGCAGTTTCGCGAAATGGAACCCGTCGCCGGTCGAGCCGGTCGCCTTGTAGGACGCGCCGCCCGTCGCGAGTATCACCTTCTTCGCCATCACTTCGCGGCCGCCGGCGAGCCTGATAGTGAATATCCCCGCGTCATGCCTTATCTCCATCACGCGCGCCTCGAGCATCACGGGGACCTTGTTCCCGAGCAGGGACTTCTCGAGCGCCTTCAATACGGACATCGACCTGTCGTCCGACGGGAATACCCTGCCCTGGCGCTCGACCTTCACGCCGAGGCCGTTCTTCCTGAAGAATTCCATGAGGTCCTCGTTGAAGAACTCGTAGAACGCCGACCTGAGGAACTGCCCGTTCCTGCCGAACTTCCCCATGAACGAGTCCATATCGCAGGAATTTGTCAGGTTGCACCTGCCCTTGCCCGTTATTAGTATCTTGCGGCCGAGGGACCTGTTCCTTTCGATAAGCACGACGTCCTTGCCGAGCTCCGCCGCGCGGATCGCGGCCATCATCCCCGCAGGCCCGCCGCCGACAACGGCTATCTCATGGAAATCAGGCGCCGGTCTTTTTACGCTCATCCTTGTTCCCTTTCGAAAAAATGATTATGTCCTCTATTATGAGCAGGAATGACAGCAGGAAAAGCACCGAACAGGTGACAACGAGGGGTTCCGGAAAAATCCTGTGTTCGGAGATATGCCTTGCTACCCAGGGCCTCAGCACCATGGCCAGCGATGTCAGCGCGACGAATGTCATGAATACGGCCGGGAGCAGTGTCACCGCGTAATTCCTCTTCCTCCTGAACAGCCAGACGCTTAGGCCCAACAGTACCATGGCGGCCAGCAGCTGGTTGCTGGAGCCGAATACCGTCCAGAAGAGCGACCATGCCGGGATGACATTGCCCTGCGCATCGGTCATCTTGCTCGTCACGAACAACGCCGGCAGCAGCAGCGTCGCGAACGCGGAGACGAACAGGCTTACCTTGCCGCGTATATTGGTAAGCTCCTGGAAGATGTAGCGTCCGAGCCTCGTGGCCACATCGAGCGTATCGTAAACGAAAGTGGCGAACGCCAGCAGCGCGAAGGTCAGCGCAAACTCCCTGTCTATGCCGAGGCTGTTCAGGAACGTGGCAACGCCGTTCGCGTATATCTGGTCGGGGCTGCCGAGGCCCTGCGCCTGCGTCTTTGTCAGCAGCAGCAGCGTACCGAGGGCGGTTATCGCGACAAAACTCTCCAAAAGCATCCCGCCGTAGCCTATCACTTTCGCGTCCGTCTCCTTTGCCACCTGTTTAGACGTGGTCCCCGACGAGACGAGCGCGTGGAAACCCGAGCATGCGCCGCACGCGACCGTCGTGAAAAGCAGCGGGAACAACGGCAGGCCGCCCGGATTGACCCAGCCCGTAAAGGCGGGATAGTTTATCACGAGCTTCTGCGTGAAATGCCCGACGATTATGCCGATAAGGCTCGCACCCGCCGTCAGCGTAAGGAAGAACCCGCCGAGATACCCGCGCGGCTGTAAAAGCAGCCATACAGGTATTACCGCCGCGATAAAGCAATACCCGAGCAGCAGCACATCCCAGGTCGTGCGCAGGTCCATGCCGAAGAGCGGCGGCATATGCAGCGGGAACTTCGGCCCGAGCCATATGCATAAGAGTACGAGCGGCATGAATATGAACGTCGAGATCGCCAGCGACGGCTTAAAGACCCTGAGTATTATCCCCATAGTCAGGGCGAGCAGCAGGTACATCATGGACGATGACGCTACTCCCGCACCCCTTGCAGGGTCGGCGAACGTCCCGGCAGTTATGTCGGTAAAAGCCGTTATTATATAAATGATGGATATCCAGAGGAATATAAGGAATATTATGAACGCCTTCTTGCTCTTGTATTCCTTTATGACCTCGGCTATCGAGCGCCCGTGGTGGCGCAGCGAGGCGACGAGGGTGAACAGGTCGTGGACGCCGCCTATGAATATGCCGCCGATGATAATCCAAATGACCGTCGGGACCCACCCGAACCACATACCGGCGAGTATCGGGCCGACTATCGGGCCCGCGGCCGCTATCGCCGAAAAATGCTGGCCGAGAAGGTAGAACTTGTTTGTCGGGACATAATCGACATCGTCCTTAAGGACGACGGCCGGCGTCTTCGTGTCGGGATTCAGCTGGAGCAGCTTGCTGAGGAACCTGCCGTATATGGCATAGCCGAGGAAGAGAAGCACCGACGAAGAGATGATCAAGATTATTAAGCTCACCTGAAATTACCTTTCCGTATTAATTCGTGACCGCCTGCCAGCTCATTATCCCGAGGGTGCACAGGGACGAGACTATCAGGCCGGCTCCGAGTATCCCGAGTATTATTCCCGTTATCGCATACCTGAACTTTATCTTCAAAAGCGACGCCGCTATCGCGCCGGTCCATGCGCCGGTCATCGGCAGCGGTATAGCGACGAATACCGCGAGCCCGAGCATCTCGTATTTCTGTATCGTGTCCGCCCTCTTGCGGGTCCGCGTGAACAGCCAGTCGAAGAACCGCGCGAATACCTTGAACCTCCCGAGCCGTCTCGAGACGGGCTCGAGCAGGAAAAGCACGGGAATGACCGGGATGAAATTCCCGATGACCGATAACAGGAAGGCCTTCTGAACCGTCATCCCGAAGGAGAGCGCAAGCGGTATCGCCCCCCTCAATTCCGAAACCGGGAGCGCCGCGGTTATCAGCACTATATAGTCCTTCGGAAGGCCCTTAAGCCACATCACGATCTGGTCCGTCATCTGAGCGGAGGGGGCGTAAGGTCGACTATCTCTGAGACCTTCATCGCTATCAGGTATTTCGGCTTCGGAAGCTGGGCTTCGGGATGGCTTTCATGCCCGTGCTCGCCCTTCAGGTTCTTGATGAGCCGATGCGTTATCCTTGCCGTTATCTTATCTTCCCACGACTTGATTATATGGGATTTCAGCAGGCCCTCGGTCAACAGCTTCGCGGTGCCTTTGAGGCAGTACCCCTTGAAGCGGTGCTCATCCACGACGCTTACGCTGATCGCGGGGTTCTTCTCGAGGTTTTCATGCGTCTGCCCCTTGTAAAGGTCGAGCAGGTAGACGGTATCGTCCTCGATATTGACTATGCCCTTGCAGGAATTATGCGGCAGGCCGTCCTTCCCTATCGTCGAGACGACCGTGAAATGCTGCGCGTGAAGGAACTTCACTATGTCATCGGGTATCTTTCCCATGCTATCCTCTTAATATCTCCTGCAGCGCCTTGAGCGCCGCCTCGTAATCAGGCGGGTTCGTCAGTTCGCCCACCACCTGAATATACCTCACAATATCCTCTTTGTCGACTATGATGATAGACCTGGCCAGAAGGCGCAGCTCCTTTATGAGCAGGCCGTAATTCAGGCCGAAGGAGGCGTCCCTGTGGTCCGAAACGACCGTAACGTTATTTATGTCGTTCTCCTGGCAAAACCTCTTCTGCGCGAACGGCAGGTCCATGCTTATTCCTATTACCGCGACGTCCGAAGAGAAATTCACGGCCCTCTTGTTGAACTCCTTCACCTGCAGGTCACAGACCGGCGTGTCGAGCGACGGGAACGATGTCAATATCTTTACCTTGCCCTTGAAATCGGTGAGCCCCGTCTCGGAGAGGTCCTGCTTCAGCACCTTGAACCCGGGCGCGGGGCTTCCCTTCTCCGGTCCATTTCCCGAAAGCGTCAACGAGTTCCCCTTGAATGTCACTTTGAACGGCATGTTTCGTCCTCCTGGTTAAAATGTCTTTCCTTATACTCCTCCAGCAGTTCGATCGCTTTATCCTTGCACTGCCCGCATACGGTGCCGAGTTTCGTCCTCTCCTGCAGTTCGAGGTATGTGCGCGCGCCCTCGAGCACGGCATGCTCTATCTCTATGTCGGTCACGTTCATGCACTGGCAGATGAGGTGCGACTTCTCCTCCTCGACCTTGTCGGTCATGCCGTTGCGTTTGTAATAATCGTCTATCGCCGCTCGCAGGGCCTTGTGGCCGAGGACCGAACAGTGGACCTTGTGCTCCGGAAGGCCGCCGAGCTCCTTCGCGATATCCTTCGCCGTGATATGGTAGGCGAAGTCGAGCGTCTTGCCCTTTACGACCTCGGACAATATCGACGTGCTTGCTATGGCGCTCGCGCACCCGTAGGTCTTCCACCTGCAGTCGGCTATGGTGCCGTTGGCCTTATCGACTTTTATCGCGACTATCATCTCATCGCCGCATTTTATGTTGCCGACGGTGCCTTTGCCGTCCGCATTATACTCCGCTTCGTCGCCGAGCACGTTGCGCGGATTGATGAAATGGTCCTTTACCTTGTCGGAATAGACCCACTCAGTCCTTTTTTCCATGGGCGCTCCTTCCGACGGTGGACATGTTCCTTATCTTGCCGATGACGAACGCGAGCTTTTCGACGGCATAGTCGATCTCTTCCTCGGTATTGTCGCGGCCCATGCTTATCCGTATCGATCCGTGCGCCTGTTCGGCGGGTACTCCGGTAGCTATCAGCACATGCGACGGGTCGAGCGAGCCTGACGCGCATGCCGAACCGGTCGATACTGCGATGCCTTCGAGGTCGAGGTACAACAGTATCGCCTCTCCCTCCGACGCGTCGAACGATACGTTCAATGTGCCCGGCAGCGAGTCAACCGGGTGGCCGTTGAATTCGATATCCTTTATGTTCTTTTCTATGCCCGCTTTCAGGCGCGCCTTTAGTGAGAGCAATTTATTGCTCTCACTATCCATCTCTTTCGCGCGCATCTCGATCGCCTTGCCGAAGCCCGCGATGCCCGTGGTATTTTCGGTGCCCGCGCGACGTCCTCTCTCCTGGTGGCCGCCCCGTATGAACGGGCAGAACGGGACGCCCGGCGAGACGTAAAGCGCGCCGACGCCCTTCGGCCCGTATATCTTGTGCGCCGAGAGCGAAAGGTAATCTACGCCGAGGCCCCTGACGTCCACGGGTATCTTGCCGACCGCCTGTATCGCGTCCGTGTGGAAGAGCGCCCCGTGCTTATGAGCGATGCTTCCTATCGTCTTTATGTCCTGTATCGTTCCTATCTCGTTATTCGCCATCATCACCGAGACGAGGGCCGTCTTCTCCGATACGAGCCCTTCGTATTTCGCGATATCTATCTTGCCGTATTTGTCGACCGGGAGGTAGATGACCTCGATGCCCCTTTCCGCAAGGCATCCCGCGGCCTCAAGTATGCACGGGTGCTCTATCTGCGAGGTGATGACCTGGTGCCTCTTCGTATGCGGGGCTTCGCAGCGCTTCGCCGTGCAGTAAAGCAGGTTGAATACCGTATTGTTCGCCTCCGAACCGCTCCCGACGAAGACGATATCCTCCGGCCTGCCGCCGATGAACGACGAGATCCTCTCCCTCGCGTCGTCGACCAGGCGGTGCGCCTGCCTGCCGAAGCTGTGCATGCTCGACGGGTTGCCGAACGCCTCCATCGCCTCGGTCATCGCCTTCTTCACTTCCGGGTGCAGCGGAGTGGTCGCGTTATGGTCAAGGTATACTTTGCGTTTCATCTGCTTACTCCTGGAATAGCCATGTGGAAAGATAGCGTTCTCCCGTATCGGGGAGTATCACGACTATCGTCTTGCCGGCGGATTCGTCCCGTTTGGCGACCTCGAGCGCGGCCCACATCGCCGCTCCGCACGAGATGCCCGCGAGGATGCCTTCCTCCTTCGCGAGGCGGCGCGATACCGCGCCGGCATCCTCCGAAGCGACTTGTATTATCTCATCTATTACCTTTTTGTTCAATACGCCGGGAACAAAACCCGCGCCTATGCCCTGTATCTTGTGCGGGCCCGGCTTGCCGCCTGATAGCACGGGGCTGTCCTTCGGCTCCACGGCTATGACCTTTATTTTCGGGTTCCTTTTCTTAAGGACTTCCCCGACGCCGGTCAGTGTTCCGCCGGTGCCGACGCCCGCGATGAAGATATCCACTTTCCCTCCGGTGTCCCTCCATATCTCCTCGGCGGTCGTCTTCCTGTGTATCTCCGGGTTCGCGGGATTCGCGAACTGGTCCGGTATATAGCTCTTCGGCGTCTGCTTGGCGAGCTCGTTCGCCTTGTCGATAGCGCCCTTCATGCCTTTCGCTCCGTCGGTCAGCACTATCTCCGCGCCGAGTATCTTCAACAGCTGCCTCCTCTCGACACTCATCGTCTCGGGCATGGTGAGTATCAGACGGTAACCTTTCGAGGCGCACACGAACGCGAGCGCGACGCCGGTATTGCCGCTCGTCGGCTCGATGATGACGCTGCCTTCGTCTATAAGCCCCTTCTCTTCGGCCGCCTCGATCATCGCCGCGCCCACCCTGTCCTTGATGCTGGAGAGCGGGTTGAACGACTCCAGCTTGGCCAATATGACGGCGTTCATTCCCCTGGCTAGGCAGTTTATCCTTACCAGCGGAGTATTGCCTATCGTCTCGATTATATCCTCGAATATCCTGCCCATCTTACTCCTCCTATATGTAATACATGCCTGTAGTTTTTTTCGCCTTGTTATTCTGCCTCTGCATAAGTTCTTCGAGCGTCACCGAGGAGAGTATCTGCCCGACCTTCTTTCCTATCTCTTCCCATATATCCCTTGAAGCGCATAACGGCGACCTTTTACATGACGAGGGGTTCCCCGCGCATATCGTAGGGAACAGCGGGCCCTCCACCGCCGTCACGACATCCTTAAGCGTTATCTTCGAGGGCGGCTTCGCGAGCGAATACCCGCCGTGAGCGCCCCTTCCCGACGCCAGCAGCCCCGCCGTCTTTAGCGGCGGCACCAGGTGCCAGAGGTACTTCTCCGATATGCATTGGCTCTTAGATATCTGCTTTAGCGTAACGGTCTGCTTCCCGTAATGCGCCGCGAGCTCGAGCATCAGCCTTACCCCGTACCTTCCCCTCGTGGATATCTTCATTCCCGTTCTCCATTCAATTTCTACTATTTCTACCATTATGGTAGAGATTTGTCAAGAAAAAAAGAAAAAAAGGAGCCAAAGAAAAAAAGGAGCCATGCACCGAGGGGACACCCTTGTGCTATAACTCCTCAGGGTGGTGCCTTACGACCTTCGCGCCGACCATGTATATGACGTCTTCGGCGATATTCGTGGCGTGGTCGCAGATACGCTCGAGGTGGCGGGCTATAAGAAGTAGCGGAACCGCCCTTGTCGCGGTGCCTGCGTCTTTTGATATATAGTCGTTGACCAGCTCATCCTGAACGAAATTCCTAAGCTTGTCCGCTTCGGCGTCGGAAAGAACGACCTTCTTCGCAAGCTCTATGTCCCTGTTCACGAACGCGTCTATCGATTCCTTGACCATTGTCTGGGCTATCACGCAGAGTTTCGGGATATCGACCAGCGGCTTCAGCAGCGGCTTATCCACTATCTCGAGCACCCTCTGCGCGATATCGACCGCGAGGTCGGCTATCCTCTCGAGCTCGTTATTGAGCTTTATCGCCGTGGTAAGGAACCTAAGGTCGACCGCGGTCGGCTGGTGGAGCGCCATCAGCGTCAGGCACTTCTCCTCTATCTCCACTTCGAGGCTGTCTATCTTCCTGTCGGAGTTTATCACGTCTGAGGCGATCTGCCTGCTCTGCTCCTTCAGCGCCTTCACGGAATTGACTATCGCGTCCTCGGCAAGGCTTCCCATCCTCAGTATATCGGAGTTTATGCCTTTCAGTTCTTCGTCAAAATGCCTTTCCATCATTCTTCTCCCTTTAACGTTTCAATAAGCCCGGTTACCTTCATCTTTATGACATCCCTGGCCTTCCTGAAATGATCGAGATCCTCCCCTTTCGGGTCCTCTATCTGCCATTCGATATGCTTCCTGGCAGGGACGAACGGGCACACGTCCTTGCATCCCATCGTGACAACGTGATCGAACTCCTTAACCGGGAGGTCGAAGAACCCTTTCGATCCCTGGCCGGATATGTCGACTCCGGCTTCCGCCATGACTTTGACCGCATCCGGGTTCACGGTGCCGGAGGGCTTTGACCCGGCGCTGTAGGCCTCCAGCGCGCCTTTACCGAGATGGCGCGCCCATCCTTCAGCCATCTGGCTGCGGCACGAGTTCTCGACGCATACGAACAGGACTTTCTTCATCAACCGAACCTCCCCGTGATGTAATCCTCCGTCCTCTTCTGTTTAGGCGCGGTGAATATATCCTGTGTCTGGCCTACCTCGACCAGTTCGCCGAGCAGGAAGAACGCCGTATGGTCCGATACGCGCGCGGCCTGCTGCATGTTATGCGTCACGATGACTATAGTATAGTACTTCTTCAGCTCAAGGATAAGCTCTTCTATCTTTCCGGTAGATACGGGGTCGAGGCTCGCGCACGGCTCATCGAAGAGTATGACCTCCGGTTCGACCGCGAGGCACCTCGCGATACAAAGCCGCTGCTGCTGCCCGCCGGAAAGTTTCAGCGCGTTCTCGTGGAGCCGGTCCTTGACCTCGTCCCAGAGCGCGGCCTTCATCAGCGAAGCAACCACCTTTTTCTCTATTGTCTTGCTGTCCTTGACACCGTTGACGGTAAGGCCATAGGCGACGTTCTCGAAGATGCTCTTCGGGAATGGGTTCGGTTTCTGGAAGACCATACCGACGCGCCGCCTTATCTCGACCGCGTCGACCGACCGGTCGCAGATGTCCTCCCCGTCGAGGAGTATCCTCCCCTCCAGCCTGGTGTTCGGCACCAGTTCGTTCATGCGGTTAAGCAACCGTATGAACGTCGACTTGCCGCACCCCGACGGCCCTATTATCGCGGTGACATGTTTTTCGCAGATATCGAGGTCGATGCCCTTAAGGGCCTGACGCGGCCCATAGAAGAAATCGACGCCCCCGGCTTTCATCTTCACGTTCTTATGCATTCTGCACCCTCTGCCTTTGTCGTATGAATATCGCTGCTCCCGAGACGGTAAGCACCAGCACAAGCAGTATCAACGCGCAGCCGTAAGCGATAGCGGACTGCTCTTCCGGATGCGTACCCTCGGTCATCAGCGCGTAGATATGGTACGGAAGCGCCATGACCTCCGAGAACGGCGAATCCGGATATCTCCTCGTATAGAATGTGGCTGCCGTAAAGAGTATCGGGGCCGTCTCTCCCGCGACCCTTCCGATACTTAATATTATCCCCGTCAGGATGCCGGGCAGCGCGGTCGGCAGCACTATCTTCCTTATCGTCTCCCATTTCGTCGCTCCGAGCGCGAGCGACGCCTCCCTGAGCGAGATCGGGACCGCAGTCAACGCTTCCTGCGTCGCCGATATTATAACTGGCAGCGCGAGTATCCCGAGCGTAAGGCTTCCCGACAATATCGAGACGCCGAAACCGAAATATTTCACGAACACGGCCAGGCCGAAGAGCCCGAAGACGACGGACGGCACGCCGGCAAGGTTATTTATGCTCATCCTTATTATATTGACGAAATATCCTTTCGGCGAATATTCGCAGAGGTATATCGCGCACGCGAGCCCGAGCGGAAGCGACACGGCTATCGCCCCGAGAGTTACATAAAGCGTGCCGACTATCGCCGGCGCCACCCCTCCCTGCGTCATCCCGGCCTTCGGCACCTGCGTCAGGAACTCCCATGTTATGACCTTTATCCCACGCGCCGCGATGAAAAATATTATCGCGCCGAGGAAGAAGAGCGTTACGGCCATGCATGCGAAGAGCGAGGCGAACCCTATCTTTTGCGTTATATCTTTTGCTTTCATCCGCTATGCCCCAATTTTATCCTGAACCTCCGGCTTACCAGTTCGGCTATTATATTGAACACAAATGTTATAAGGAAGAGCACCAGCGCTATGGCGAAGAGCGAATGGTAATGCATGCTTCCCATCGGCGCCTCGCCCATCTCGGCGGCTATCGCGGATGTCATAGGCCTCACCGGGTCGAAGAATGACTTCGGTATCACCGCGGCCCCTCCCGCGACCATCAGCACGATCATCGTCTCGCCGACCGCCCTGCTCATGCCAAGTATTATGGCCGTCGATATCCCGGAACCGGCGGCGGGTATGACCACCTTCGTGAGCGTCTGCCACCTGTTAGCGCCGACCGCGAACGACGCTTCCCTGAAACTCCTCGGAACGTAACTGAGCGCGTCCTCCGCGATGCTGCAAACAGTCGGCGTCGCCATTATCCCGAGCACCAGGCTGGCGCTGAAAGCGCATAACCCTGTCGGGATATGCAGCACCTCCTGGAGCAGGGGCGCCACTATCATCATCCCGAAGAACCCGTATACGACGGACGGGATGCTTGCCAGTATCTCGACCATAGGTTTCAGCACGGACTTCTGCGCCGGGCCCGCTATCTCGTTCAGGTAAAGAGCGCTCCCTATCCCGAGCGGGACGCAAACGAACATCGCCCCGAGGGTCACCCAAAAGCTTGCGAGTATAAGCGGGAATATCCCGAACTCGGGAGGTTCATAAGTCGGGTACCAGAACCTGCCGAAAAGCAGGTCCCCGGGCTTTACGGCCTTGAATATCGGGATACTTTCCTTGAACAGGACTATTATTATCCCGACCAGGAATATAAGCGACGAGAAGGCCAGCGCAGTGAATATCCACTCGTAGGCCTTCTCTTTTATGCGTATCATGGCATCATTTTAAGGCTACGAAACCTTCCTCATCAACGATTTTTTGGCCATCCGGCCCCAGGACGTAATCTATATACTCCTTGACCGCGCCTTTCGGGCTTCCGTTCGTATACATGAACAGCGGCCTCGATACGGGATACTTGCCCGAGAGGACGGTATCCTTGCCCGGCTTAACGCCTTCTATCTCGAGAGGCTTCACAGAATCCGTTATATAACCGAGCCCTACGTAACCTATCGCGCCCGGCGTCTTCGCCACTATCGACGCTATCGCCTGGTTAGACGCCTGCATGAGCGCGTCCGGCCTGACCTTCGCGCCTTTCAGCACGAGTTCCCCGAAGGCCTCGAACGTGCCGCTCGAACTGTCGCGCGATACGACTACGATCTTTCCCGCCTGGCCGCCGACCGCGGACCAGTCCGACACCGCGCCGGTATATATCTCCTTTACCTGCTGTTTTGTCAGGCCCGTGACGCCGTTGGAATTATTGACTACCACCGCGATCCCGTCCATCGCGACCACGAACGCCTTCGGGTCCTTCTTCTTCGCGGCCGCTTTTTCATATTCGGCATCCTTCATCGCGCGCGAAGAGTCCGCGATGTCGCAGGAACCGTCCAAGAGCGACGCTATTCCGACACCCGAACCGCCGCCCCTCACGGAGACGTCTATGCCGCCGTGGATGTCCATGAATGCCTCCGCCGTCCTCTGCGCTATCGGAAGCACGGTCGTCGATCCCTCGACCACCACTTTTTCGGCCGCGCATACCGTTCCCGCGGCGGCCATCAGGCAGGCCGCGGCGTATACCGCCGCCCGCATCATTCCGGTCTTTTTCATTTTATCCTTTCCTTTCTTTTAGAATTTGACTATCCAGTCCGCCTGTATCACCTGCGCAGGCAGGCGGGATGAATCCGCGCTCTTGGTTTGCCTCGTCATATTCATCGTATCGTAATATTCGAAATTAAGCATCGAATTCTTCGTCACGCCGTACTGGAATATCACGTTGTTTCCCTTCGCGTTCGTCTTCCCGCTGTAAAAATCGGAATCCGGGAAGATATCGAGCCACGCGTCCCTTTCCAGGAAGCGGTAGTTGTAGCATAACTGCCACTGGCCTTTGTCGCCGACCTTCTTGTGCCCTATCCTGCTGCCGACGGCCCAACCGTTATCCTGCGAACTGCGGTCCCAGTTGTTTATGTATTCGCCGAAGAATGACAGGTAAGGCACGCCCGTGTCGAAACCGGCGAACTTGAACGGGTCTATGAAACCGATCTCGGCTTTCGGCGCAATAGAGTTGTAGTTATACCAGTAGACGGCCGTGCTTGTCTGCCTGTTCATGTTCGGCAGGCGCGCTACCGTGTTCGTGCCCGCGGTGTAATCGAGGGCCGCATGGTCCTTTACTCCGTTGAAGAAATAGTTGTCTACGGCGCCCTTGAACTCGATATTGTCGGTTATCTTCCAGTTCACTCCCGGCTGGACTACGAACATTACCGGGTCGCCCTTATCCGAGCCGCTTTCGTCCAGGACGAAGAAACCGTTGTTCATGAAAAAATCGAGGTTATTATCCGCTTTATAACCGAGGTTGGCCATGACGCCTTCCGGCCTTATGTCGGTGTCCCAGAGCATGTCCACCGGTTCCCATATGGGGTTAGGGAACTTGCCGCCTATCATGGACAGCGATAACGGCTGCATGTAATGCGACAGGTCCGGGTCATACTGGCCGTAAGCGTAATCGAGGATTATGTCCTTGAACGAGAACGAATCCCCGAGGGTCATGTTCGTCGATCGCGGGTCGCTCGTAGTCCCGGTCGCGATTCCGAAGCCGACCTTGAACTCGTCTATGAGCCTCGTCTCGGCGCCTATCCTGAGCCTTATCCTCGCCCTGTCGCGCTGGCTCGCAGTCGCAGCGGCCTGTTTGGCCCTGTCGTGCTGATACCTTAACCTGAAATCTCCCTTAAGCTTGATGTCCTGCACCCACTTCGGCGCCGACATCGATTCGCCCTTCGCGAGCTCCTTCTTCGCTTCTTCCTTCGTCTCGGTCAATATCTGCTGCGCGTCCCCGGGCGTCAATATGCCCTTGTCCACGAGTTTCTGGACGAGGATATCGACCTCGCCGGCAAAACCGCATGCGCTTGAACCCGCAATACCCGCCGCCAACACCATACAGGCCAGGACCCTCTTCGCCATATACCCCCTCCTTTTTGTTTTCAGCAGAGAGTATATATTTTGAAGATGGCGGGAAAAGGGCGGAAATGTGAACTTTGTGTGAACTAAGCTTTAGGAATTGTGAAACTGAAGGTAGTGCCTTTGCCCGGCGCGGATCTGACCGACACCTGCCCGCCGTGGGCCTGGACGATATGCTTTACTATCGAGAGGCCGAGGCCCGTGCCGCCGAGCTCGCGCGAGCGGGCCTTGTCGACCCTGTAGAACCGTTCGAATATCCTCGGGATATCGGCTTCGGGGATGCCGACGCCCGTATCGGAAACATCTACGCGGACAAAAACCCCGTCGGGAACGGCAGATATCCTGACATCTCCGCCCTCGGGCGTGTACTTAACCGCGTTATCCAGAAGGTTCAATATTACCTGTGAGAGCCTGCTCTCATCGGCGAGGATTCGCGGGGTCCCGGAGGGAATATCGAGGGTTATCCTGATCGACTTTGAGGCCGCCTGTTTTTCGAGTATCGCGCCGGCACGCTTTACCGCCGGAAGCAGGTCCACCGGCATGAGGACCATCGCCATCTTGCCCGATTCTATCCTGGACAGGTCCAGCAGGTCGTCTATGAGTTTCGCGAGGCGGTCGCTCTCACGGTAGATTATCCCGAGGAATTCCTTCTGCTCCTTCTGCTGCGTTACGCCGCCTTCGGCAAGCGTCTCCGAATATCCTTTTATGCTCGACAGCGGCGTGCGCAGTTCATGCGAAACGTTCGCGACGAAATCCTGCCTTACCCTCTCGAGGCGCCTTAACTCGGTGATATCATGGAAGACGAGAAGCGCGCCGGACAATTCCCCTTCTTTCATCACGGCTGCGGCGCTCACTTTTACCGACCTTTCATCCGGCCTGCTGAGTTGTATCTCCTCGGCAGCGACCCTCTGACCCTGCCTGAGTATCCTGTCGACGATATCCTGCACGGATGAGTTGCGTATGACCTCAAGCGGCGTCTTCCCCTCCGGCGCCGTATCGATCAGGAACATCTTGCGGGCCGAGGGGTTCGCGATAAGTATCGCGCCTTTCTCGTCGGTCACGATGACGCCTTCCACCATGCTCGAGAGCACCGCCTCGAGCTTAGCCTCGCCGGAGGCGATACTGTCAATCTTCCCGCGTATCTCGCCGGCCATATGGTTGAGCGTCTTTGCAAGGTCGCCTATCTCGTCGTCGGATGATATGAGAGCCCTTGCGGAAAGGTCTCCCCCCGCTATCGACTTGGCGGTAGAAGATATCCGCGATACCGGGCGCGTCACTACCGATGATACTATCACGCTTAATACGAGCGATAACAGGAACACGGCGGCCAGCGCAACTATGAGGATCTTCTGCATCTTCGCCTCGAACTCGGTTATCGATGAGACGGGCATTATCAGTCGCAGGACCGGCGCGGGCGGTTTATCTCCGAGGAGCACGGCGCTGTACATCATGTATTTCTTGAGAGTATAGCTGTACCTGCGGCTGTGGCCGAAACCATCCTTCAGCGCCTGCCGGACCTCCGGCCTGTCGAGATGGTTCTCTACCCCGGCTAGGTCCGCGCTTTCGATATCCGAATCCCCGAGGACCTTCCCGTCCGGCGCGATTATAGTTACCCTCAACCCAAGCGACGAACCCATCCTTCCGGCGAGCGCGTCGGCATCCTTGAGGTCGGCGGGGCCCAGGAGCTCCCGGCAGAGGAAGAGTTCCCTCCTGATGTTATCCTCGATATCCCTTTCTATGAACGCCTTAAGGCGGGGGTTAAGGTACAGATAGGCCGCGGCGAGCAAAACCGTCCCGAGCAGGCAGAACACTATCGTCATCTTCCAGTGCAGCTTAATCCTCATCGTCTTCCCTGAACTGGTAACCGAGCCCCCTGACGGTCCTTATCGCGTCGCCCGGCTTGCCGAGTTTTTCTCGTAATCTTTTGATATGGGTATCTATAGTGCGCGTATCAACGTCGGCGGCGATATCCCATACATCCGCAAGGAGCTGCTCCCTCGACTGGACGCGCCCGCTGCGCACCATAAGGGTCGAGAGCAGCTTGAACTCCATCGGCGTCAGCTCGATCTCCTTCCTGCCAGCGGTCACCCTGTGCCTGGCGGAATCCACGGTTATCCCTCCGGCCTTCAATATCTCCTTCACGGCGGCCGGCGCTTTCCCGCGGCGCAGTATCGCCTTTACCCTTAACGTAAGTTCGCGCGGGCTGAACGGTTTTACGATGTAATCGTCCGCGCCGAGCTCGAGCCCCACGACCCTGTCCACTTCCTCGCCTTTAGCGGTAAGCATTATCACCGGGATATCCTTCAGCTTCGGGTCCTGCTTGGCCTGCCGGCAGACCTCGAAGCCGTCCATTTTGGGGAGCATTATATCGAGGATAACTAGGTCTACGGAATATCTTTTAAGGTGTTCGAGGGCATCCTCGCCGTTAGGGACGGCAAAGGCGTCAAAGCCCTCCTTCTCAAGGTTGAACTTGATGAGCTTGGAGATGTTCCTGTCGTCTTCTACTATGAGTATGTTTTCGTTCGGCATTTTTTTGCCACATGCAGCAGGCCCGATATCTTGCGGGTTATCCCGCAGGGCCGCGCCTGTTTCAGCTCCGAGTGGGACGATGATCCGCCGAGGACCGCCACCACCTTTACGCCCGCGTTATGGCCGGCATGGACATCTACCGTCATATCACCCACGTAAAGTGCCTCGCTTTTTTTGATCCCGAGCTTTTTCAGTATCTTCGGTATGAGGAAGGGCTTCGGCTTTATCTCGCTCTTATCCCTCGCGCATTCGACCGCGTCGAAATACTTGAGCAAGTCGAGATGTTTCAGCAATATGATACTGTAATTCGGGGGCCTGTTGCTCGCAATCGCCAGCTTATATCCGGACTTCTTAAGGCCGGCCAGGAGGCGCCTCGCCCCGGGTATTACCTTCGAGTGCTTCAACAGGGCTTTCTCGTGGTGAAGGCGGTAGAGCTTCAGCCCCTCTTCGACGTCCTTCCGGCCGACGAATTGCTCGACGAAGTTCCTGTCCCCGTGGCCCACCAGCCGTTTCACGACGGCCATCTTCGCCTTCGGGTACCCGAGCTTTTTAAGGGTATAGTTGATGCTCTTCTCTATCGCATCGTAGGCATTGACTATGGTGCCGTCTATATCGAATATTACTAGTTTAAACATATATCAAATAGTTTAAGTTTGGATGTATGGCCCGTCAATAACGTTATATTGGATTTCGCGATATCAAAATGCGCGGCAAGGGCCTTTATTACCGCCTCATTCGCCTTGCCGTCGGTCGGCTTAGCCCGCACCCATACCGCATAGCTTCCGTCATCCGCCTTCTCGACCTTCTCCCTGCTGGAGCCGGCCTTGACCTTTACCGCTATCTTCAATTATTTCGTCTTCCAGACGCGGTTTCCTGCCGCGGCGATGACCTCTATCGGCGTCCCCGAAGGGGCGTCCTCGTGGAGACGGACAGCATATATCTTCTGGACGTCCTCGACCGAGGTCCCGTTCTTTTTAGCTATCCCCTTGTATATTATCATCCTGTCGGCGTTCTCGGAATCGACCAGCCCTCCGGGAGCCTGCCCCGACCTTGCTTCGACCAGGCCCATGGCGTTCTCGCCTAAGACGCCTTTCTGCTCCCACGACACCAGCTCATCCTTCCTGTCCCTGCGCCTCAGCGCGGCCTGCTCGACATCCGCCGAAAGCCCGTCCTCAGCATAAGCGTTCGCCATAAGGAAATTCAACTGCATGCCGCCTTTCGGCTTCGGCGTGCTCTTTCCGGATACGATGTCTTCTATGCTGTCGATGTCCTTCTCGACATGCTGGTAGACATCAAGCCGCATCGTTATATCGACCTTTATCGGGTCCTTGGGCGCCTTTACCTGCACCGACGCGCAGCCCATCACTAAAATCACGAGAAGCGCCGTTACCGGCACCGCTATCCTGTTCTTCATCTTATCCTCCTTTAGAATCCGTGCAATGCTATCGTAAGGTCCCTCTTTCCCTGTAATCCTTCCATCAACAGGTGCAGCAATATCGCGTCTTTGTCCTTCGATACCGACAGCGTCCCGCTCGTATAATTATAAAATTTGAAGCTGTCTCGTATCATCTCCACCGGCTGTTTCGATTGCCTTGCCAGCGTATTTATGAACTCCTCGTCCTTTATTATCACGGTGCCGCCGGGATCTATCGCCTTGAACTCGCCTTTTATCGCGTCTATCCTGAAGTCCTTGCCGCTCAGCGATATCTCGCCGCCCATCTTCCCGCTTATATCGACCTTCTCCCCCGCACCGAGTATCTTCGCGAGGAGGCCCAGGTTTATCTTCTCCAGTTTCACGACCGCGTCGTACGAGATGTCTTTACCGATGGCCGCGTTAGCCCGGATGAGGGCCGTCGTGTCGAAATCGGCCGTATGTATCTCAAGGACGAGGTCGTTTATCTCGAGCGACTCGATTATGAACATCGGGCCCGCCTTCGTCTTCGGAAGCTGTGCGAGCTCCTTGAGCTTCCCCTTCGGGGAAGACACGACTATACTGCATCCGTCGACCGATACTTTCGGGATCGTCCTGCTGAACGGGGTCAGCGGAGTGACCCTTATATCAAGTTCCTTGATTTTATACCTGTTAGTGTCGCCTTTGGCGATATATATATCACTGAAAGAGATCAGGTCGATGCTCTTTATCTCGGCATTCCCTACCGCAACCTTGTATTCAGGGAAAGCGCCCTTGATCTGTTTTATCGCGAAACCGGTAATAAGCGACCTGCCGATGACGGCAAGCGCGGCTATCACCACGATTATCGAGACGAATACCAGGTATTCCTTTTTCACAGGACTTCCTCTATAAGCGTATAGATATACCAGCTCGCGGAACCGGTCAGATACAGGTAAAGCCCGCGGCCCTCGTTATTGAAATATTCCGGTATCATCGGATAGATGCGCGCCCTGTCGCTGGTCGCCATCTTGTATATCGAGTCGAGGACTTCCTTGCCCTCTTTCTTGAAGCCCCTTTTGTAAAGGGCGTTCGCGAGCATCACGACCATGTGGTTGAAGAACGCGCCGTTCTCCTTGTCGCCGTAGGCGAACCCGAACGCGCGGCCGAGTTCCATATAGAGCGACTTGAAATCCGTACTGAGGCGGAAACCTCCGAGGCGCCTGTCCTTAAGATGCTTCTTTATCGAGGCCCATATCACGGCTATCTGTTCGTCGGTGGCGCCGCCGCTCATTATCGCGAATACCTGCGACTGCAGTTTCATCCTGACATGGCCTTTGTTTTTCCCTTCGACGCGGCGGCCGTTGTTGTCGTAATAACCGTTGAAGAAGCCCGCGGACGGCATCCATTCCTTTTCTCCGAGCCACGCGAACATGTGGTCCGCCTTCTTGCGCAGGTCTTTGATGAGCCCGTCTATATCGACCTCCACCTTCTGCCCGCTTATGCCCTTCACCGACTCCATATATTCATCGAGCCGTTTCTGCTTCTGCCTGTAGTCGCCGTAATCAACCGGCGAGCTCATGCTGTCGAGCAGCGGCAGGAGTTCAACGAGGACCTTTACTTTTTCGTGTTCCTGTTTCATCTTTTCGAGGATAGAGCAGATGTCCCAGAGGTTGTGCGCATACATGAAGCTGAACGTGACGCTCTCGCCCCTGTCGGAAGCCATGTCGAGCCCGTCGTTCCAGTCGGCGTTCTCGAGGCGTATCACGTTATGCTCGCCGACATTGAAGAACTGCACGAGGTTCTGCACCAGCAGGTGCTCGAGCACGCTTCCCTTGTATACCTTGCCGGAGCTGTCGCGCTGGATGAAATCCGCCTGGCTGAACGCCTTGTCCGCCTCTTTCGCGCGCTTAAGCTGGTGGTCGCGGAAATACTCCGCGTCCCTGAGCATGAAACCGATATCGCCGGTCTTGTTCACGTATAGGCGCGTCGTAAGGTACGGCCAGATGCCGTGGTCCATCCATACGCGGCTTATCCTGTTGCGGTCGGCGATGAACCTGCCGTCTTTCGTTATTATCGTCGCGTTCGAACCGTCGAGCCGGACACCGCTGAAACTTCCGAATATGAAATCCTTTGCCTTCTTCGGCTCAGTCAATAAAAGTGTCAGCGCATCCTGCCAGATATCGCGCCAGCCGCGGCCGCCTTTGCCGTAATCAAAATGCGGGAGGAACGAGCATCCGAACAACTTGCGCAGCGTCGGCTGCAGCTTGACCCAGAGCAGCCAGTTATTGTAATCGCCGTCCTTGAATTTTAGCGTGGGCTTCGAAAGGTAGTTGCGCCAGTATTTTTTCGTGGCGATAAGGCTCTTGGCGACTTTCGCGGGCGTATTAAGCTTTCGGAAATATTTCAGCGCGGCGCTCTTATTCTCCTCGATGCCCATGACCAGGCAATAATCCGCGGAAGCGCCCTTCTTTAATATACGGCGCGAGAACCTGAACGCGCCGCAGGCCTCTTTCCCGTCGAAGTCCGGCGTTTTCCTCGTCGCCGGCACGACGAGCTTATATATCGCGTCTGGGAATATCATGTCCCCCTCGCCGTAGAACATCCCGAGTGCCGGGTACTGGCCAACGGGCGCCTTGCCGCTCCCCTCGTATCCGAGGACAAAATACTGCGTCCTGTTCTCCATGTGGCCCTTCTCGTCGAATATCATCGTGGGCTTCAGGAATATCCCGTGCCTGTCGAGCTCGACGCGGTTGAGCAGGGAGCTTACATGCCTGTGGTCGCGGATGTTCTTCTCGCTGCGGCCGAATAACGGGATGAACGAGGTCGGCGTGATATCCATGTCCTTGCCGCTGAAGTTCGTGACGCGCACCTGCATCACTTCCACGGGCATGTCGAACGGGACGAAATTCAGTATCTCGATCTTCAGGCCCGACGTCCTCTTCGTCACTTTATGGTAGAGGAACCCTGCCTCGAGCACGTCGTCGTGCGGGTATGACAGCCGTATCACATGGCCGCCTGCCTTCAGGAAAAAATCGCGGCGGCAGAAGAGGTTGTTGCGGATGTCCTCTATGCTCGCGGGCGGCGTCAGGAAGCGGTCGTTATCGCGCTTTATGTCCCCGCCGAGGTTCGGGCTTATCGAGCTCAGTATCCTCCCGTCCCTGTCCGTCAGCGGAAAATACAGGCTGAACCTCTGCGGGTCCTTTACCGTAAACGTCCCGTTATCGTCTATGAACTTATATATCACGGAGCCATCCTCCAAGGGGACACCCTCATGCGTTACCTATCTCCGGAATCTTCTTTATCGCCTCTTTTATCTTCTCTTCCGGATGCTCGTAATCCTCGAGCTTCCCTTCGAGATAAGCGTCATATGCGGAGAGGTCGAAATGTCCGTGGCCGCTGTAATTGAAGACGATGACCTTCTTGTCGTTCTTCTTCGCCTCGTCTATCGCGCAGCGTATCGCGTGCGATGTCTCCGGCGCCGGCAGGAACCCTTCGGTCCTCGCCCACATTATCGCCGCCTCGAATACCGGGTTCTGCGAGAACGCCTTCGCTTCTATTACCTTCTTCCTCGCCAGCAGCGACACCTGCGGCGCGACACCGTGGTACCTGAGCCCGCCCGCATGTATGCCCGCGGGAATGAAGCTGTGGCCGAGCGTATACATCTTAACGAGCGGCGTAAGCTTTCCCGTATCGCCGTAATCGTAAAGGTACTCGCCCTTCGTAAGCGACGGGCAGGCCGTCGGTTCGACCGCTATTATCCTTATGCCCTTGCCCTTCAGCTTCTCCGGAACGAACGGGAAAGCGAATCCCGCGAAGTTGCTGCCGCCGCCGACGCAGGCGATCAGCGTGTCCGGTTTCTCGCCTATGAGCTCCAGCTGCTTCTTCGTCTCAAGGCCGATGACCGACTGGTGCGTCAGCACGTGGTTCAGCACACTCCCGAGGGAATATTTCGTGTCATCGTGCGTGGCCGCGTCCTCGACCGCTTCCGATATCGCAATGCCGAGGCTGCCCGGCGTTTCGGGGTCCTCCGCGAGCGCCGCGCGCCCGGAGTTCGTCTTGTTCGTCGGCGACGGGAAGACCTCCGCGCCCCAGACGTGCATCAGGGACTTGCGGTACGGCTTCTGGAAATAGCTCGCCTTGACCATATAGACGGTGCACTTGAGCCCGAGGATATTGCACGCGAAAGAAAGCGCGGAACCCCACTGCCCCGCCCCGGTCTCCGTCGAGATGCGTTTTACGCCCTCTTTTTTATCATAATACGCCTGCGCGATGGCGGTATTCAGCTTATGGCTTCCGGCGGGCGATACGCTCTCATCCTTATAATATATCCTGCAATTCGTCTTCAGCGCTTTTTCGAGCCGGACCGCCCTCTTCAGCGGCGTCGGCCTGTAGATCTTATAAACATCAAGGACCTCGTCGGGGATATCTATCCAACGCTGGCTGCTCATCTCCTGCTCTATCAATGACATCGGGAATATGGGTGCTAAGTCCGCGGGCCCGAGGGGCTTTCCCGTCTGCGGATTCAGAGGGGGAGGAAGCTGTTCAGGGAGGTCGGGCATGATATTGTACCAGGCCTTCGGGATATCATTTAACGGCAAAATCACTCTTTCGTTGTCCATTGCGGGGCTCCTTTGATTTTGACGAATATTATATCATATTTAATGGCACTGTGGCGGAAGGTTATGCTTCAAGATATACTGCTGGTGGTATTCTTCGGCAGGGTAAAAGACGCCCGCCTTCGTTATCTGCGTCGCGATCTTACCCTTCAGCTTCCCCGACTTCTCGAGGCGGTCCCTCGATTCCTTCGCGAGTTTCTCCTGTTCCCAGTTCCGGTAGAATATCGCGGACCTGTAATTCGACCCGATATCGGCTCCCTGCCTGTTCACGGCCGTCGGGTCGTGTATCTTCCAGAATACGTCGAGCAGCTGGCTGTACGTTATTACCGACGGGTCGAACAACACCTGTACCGCCTCCGCGTGTCCCGTCTTGTGGCTGCAGACATCCTGGTATGTCGGGTTCTTGAAATTCCCGCCGGTGTAACCGGCCCTCGTCCATATTACGCCGTTGAGCGTCCTGAAGGATTCCTCGACTCCCCAGAAACAACCCGCGGCGAATATCGCGAGCTGCGCGGGCTTGTACGGCCCCTTGACGAATTTCAACGCGACCCCGTTTATGCAATAGCGCTTGCCGGTCGGCATAGGCCCATCGTCGAAAACATGGCCCAAGTGCGCGCCGCAACGGGCGCAGATGACATCGACGCGCTCCATCCCGAAATCTATGTCTTCCTGCAGGACGATATTGATCGGGGCGACCGGCGTCCAAAAACTCGGCCAGCCCGTTCCCGACTCGAATTTCGTCGACGCCCCGAAAAGGTCCGTGCCGCAGCAGACGCATTCATACAGCCCGTCTTCTTTGGGCGTCTCGCAAACACCGCCCGAGGGCTTTTCCGTGCCCCTCTGCCGCGTCACCCTGTACTGCTCGGGAGTCAGCACGTTCTTCCATTCGGAATTGGGCCTGTCGACCTTCAGCATCTCTTTTACCGCGCCCGCCTTCGCGTCATATATAGGGACCTTGACGGCTGCCGCATCTGAACTTGCCATGCATCCTCCGAAAATAACCAACAAAAACAAGATGGGGACGTGTCGTTTGGGGACAGGTTGCTTATGCACGGACCACCTCCAGCCAGTTGTTCAGCTTCTCCACAAACTCCGCATACGCCGTCCTCTGCTCTTCGGTATATTTCGAGCGCAGGGCGGTATCATATTTGACCCGCTCTTCTATCGTCTCGTTAAGCACTTCATTTAACGGCGTCACGGCATTCTTCGTATCGCTTACGCCGTCCCAATCCGCGTTCACCGGGAAACCGGCCTTTTCCAGCGGAAGGTCCCATGTCGCGTCGACCAGCACCCATTTGCCGCCGATAAACGCCTTGACCGCGAGATGGTTGCCTGCAGGCATCTTCTTCGTCAGGGCCCTTAGTTCCGGAGGATATTTTACCGCAGGGTCGTCCCAGTAGAAAGCATAATTTGCGTACCTGACCTTGAGACCGAGCTTCCTGAGCTCTTCCGCAAGAAGCACGTGCTTCGGGTTGCACGAGCCGCGGTTCTCCCTAAGCATCATGCCCGGCCCGGTCGCGGGGTCGCGCATCGCGGGGACTATCGCATATGGTATATCCCTTATCCGCCTGAAAGCGGCTATACGCGCTTCTTTTCCATCCATTCTATTATCGCGAAACCTTTTTCCCTATATTTTGCGTGAATCGTAGGCCCAGTGCAAAAGGGCCTGGCGCTGCTTGCGCCTGCAGCCGAGGTCTTTCGGCGGGCAATTCTTCTTCACCGCCATCACATGGCGCCTGATCGCCTTCCACCTTCTTATCTGGCGTTCGTCCTCGCCCGGGAGGCGGCGGCCCATGTAATACCTGCAATACCACTGGAACCATCCGCGCGGGTCGTCGGGATTTATCCATCCCTTGTCCTGCCAGGCCTTCAGCGGCAGTGAAGCGTCGACCTTGAAATAATTCAACGAGGGATCTTTTTTCTTCGGCGAAAGTTTGGCCCTCGCGAACCAGTCCCTCGGGAATTCCTTCCTGCAATCGGTCATGTACTTCCCGCCGAAGACGCCGAGCCGCAGCATCTCCTTAGGCGTAAGCTCGGGCTTGAACTCCGGATGGAAACCCTTGCCCATCGGCGCAGTCAGGTAATACGTGTAGCCCTGCTGCATCTTGTCGTTGACAGCGACCCTTTTCAGTATAGCGTTACCTCGTAAATATCGCAGGCGCCGTCGCCGGAGTTGCCCGGAAAATACAGGTCGATGTTACGGACTGCCTGCAGGTCCAATGTCCTGTTGCCGCTCTGGTTGCCGTATACGGAGCGCAGCATGAACTGGTCGAACGGGTATTCAAACACCTCTATCTTTCCCGCGCCGCTGTTCGGCTCGGAGGTAAAGCTCTCGCCGTCGGAATCGCGGACGCCTTTATATTCGGGTTTGCCCATCTCGTCGGCGCCGGACTCGTTCAGGAATACCGAGAACGGCAACCCTTCGGTGGCAGACATCTTTATCCTTATGCCTTTATATCCCTGCAGGTCGAACGAACCGTCGTCGTTCTTCGTCTTCACGTCGCACGGGACGCCGAATCCGCAGCCCCAGCCGCTTCCGGTCTCGACAGCGCAATTCAGCCGCGCCGCGCCGTCCTCCGCCTGGTCCCTGACGAATACCAGCTTCGCCGACGAAGAGCCGTCCTTCCAGACGCCGATACGCCCGGTATTTACGGCGCTGATATTGCAGAACGGCGCGCCCTCGCGCTTCACGTCCTTATTATTGACCGGCGCGTATCCTCCCGTCTTCACGGCCTTTTCGGGGTAACCAAGCGCGGTCTTCTTGTGTATCGTGTCCGCTTTCGGGTTCAGTTTCTTCATCGAGGCGGTCAGCAGCTCGTATTCCTTGTCATAGATATCGACGATGCCGTAATTGCTGTTCTCCCCGTCGAAACTGCGCCCCTGCGGCGACTGGTCGAAATACTGGAACCAGTGGTAGCCGATCATGTACGGGAACTCCATCATCTGCGTAACGTACTTGTCGAAGCCCTCGGCCCTGTCGGCCTGCGTCTTGACCGTGACGTCGGCGCCCTTGTTGTTCTTGACGCCGCTGCGGTTCTCCATCGCGCGGTACGAGAACTCCGTTATCATCAGCGGCTTCTGCCCGATAAAATAGAAATTGTCGATATGCTGCCTGTCGACCTTCATGTTCTTGCAGTAATAATTCAGCGAGATGACATCGCAGTATTTTCCGCATGCCGCGATCACGCCTTCCGGCGCGCTTCCCGCGAAACGCACGCCGAGCACCAGGTGGTTCGGGTCGTACTTCCTTATGCACGAGGTTATGACCGAGAAATATTCCTCGGCGACGACGCCCGCGAAGAGCTCGCGCGCCTCCCTCGCCTGCGTTCCGCGCACTTTCATGAACTCCTCGACCGTAAGGCCGTACTTCTCCTTCAGGAATTCCGCGAGCTTGATATAGCCCGGCGCATTTTCCGGCAGCCGCGAATATTCATCGAGGAGCAGCGGCGCGTGGCCCGTGTGCCAGCCGACATCGCCGTACCACGGAAGCTCGTTATCGATGAAATAGCCGAGAAGGTATTTAGCGTCCCTGAAGCGCCTGCACTTGCTCGCCGTGGCCGCGTCGGCGTTCTCGCCGAACATCGGGTCGAACACGTCGACGAGCCGGTGGTCGGTCGTGGAAGGTACGTTCAGGATCGTCGTGAACGGCATGTCGTAATAGAACGTCGCCGCGTCGGACCAGCACCCGACGGTATTAAACTTCCATTTCTTGAGGCGCTTGACCGCGCTCTTCGCCCAGTCCTGGTTGTCCTTATAGTTCTTTGATACGTCGTAATACTGCGAATTCTGCAGGACCGCGCCGTCGTTGCTCAGCACGACGTTCACGCCCTTAGATATGAATGGTTTTTCGTCAGGGCCGAAAAACCAATACTTCCCGTCCTTCTGCTCCACCGAGAAGAACGTCTTGCCCTTCGGTATCGACTGCCTCTTCGGCAAACTCTTATACGGCTTGTCCGCCTTGAACTCTATCTCCCATATCGAAAATCCCCAGGCCGTGGCCCTGTCGTAGCAGTCGATCTTCACATATTTATATTCGGCGGGTTTCTGGAAGTTGATCTTCATATCCTCGCCTTCGATGCCGTCCTCGACCATCGCGAGCGTGGCCCAGAGCTCCCCGTCGTTCGAGCCCATGACCGCATAGCGGAACGCGGAGGCCGTCTCCCACTTGATCCCTATGCCGTAGAGTATTACCGGCGCCTCGAACTCGACCTGCACCCACTGTTTGTCCTTCCATTCGGACTCCCAGCGCGTGAGCGGCTTTCCGTCGGCGGCCTTTTCTACGCGGTTGTTGTTATAATCGGTTGAAGCGGCGATGGATTTGATGACGGGCGCAACAGCTTCGTCCTTGCAATAGGAAGGCGCCGCAAACATCAGTTGTGCCGCGACCAGCAATAGCGCAATACCTGCGAACTTTTTCATGTTTCTCCTCTCAATGTTGGTTTGCGTCCCCCTATTTCGCCGCTCTGAATACCGCGGTACCGAAATATACGATCGACAATATTACAAGCAATACGACGGCGATCAGGCCCGTTACCAGGCCTTTAAACTTGCGCTCCGCTTGTTTCTCGTCACGGTCGATATCCACCTGCGTAAATACCGTCTCGCTAACCAGCTTGGATGCTTTTTTGGACCGGCCTTTGTTAAAAAGGAACTTCCCGATCAATACTGAAAGCGGCACGGAAACAGCCAGGTTCACAATAAACAGAAAAAGCCCTATTTGGGAAATATCGCCATTGTACTCGAGTAGCCTGTATTCCACGGAAACGAGCAGCACAGAGCCGGCGATCGAGGATATTGTTATAAAAGCGGAGAAATCGCTGTCGCTATCATTTTTCGTCCGGCCATCGGGCAGGCTGGGGCGGGATGTTGTTATTTCTTTTAATATTTCAACCGCTTCGGGCGCGTCATTTTCGTCAACCAGGATATTAACGGGGCCCGTAACGGGATTACCGCCCCCGATACTGCCCCATGCGATGATATCCTGGACGTCTTCGCCTTCGACATAATATTCGATGCCGGCGCTCGTTAGCAGGGATTTTGCCGTCATTATATCCGCGCGGTTATAAGAGCTGAATACCGGAATAAGGCCTTCATTCATCGGGGTCAGAAACCTCCGCCTTCATCATGCCGGGGTCGAATGGTTTTAAGAGTTTTGCGTCGTAGGAACCGAGCCACGCCTTCTCCGAGCCGTCGGGCAATATCACGGGCATCCGTTCGTGTATCTTTTTGACCAGTGAGTTAGCTTCAGTAGTTATTATAGCACAACTGACGAGCCGCTGGCCTTCTTTTTCCCAGAGGTCCCAGACCCCCGCGAACGAGAATAAGCCGCCGTCCTTCATCGTTATTTTGTAAGGGACCTTGCGGCCCTTGCCGCCTGCCGGGGCCTGCCATTCATAGAACCCGTCCGCCGGGATTATGCACCTTCGCGAGCGGGCCGAATCGCGGAAGAAAGGTTTTTCAGCGAGCGTCTCCGCCCTCGCGTTTATCATCGCGTGGACGTCGTAGCCGTCCTTGGCCCAATGCGGTATGAATCCCCACCTGGCGAGCGAGAGCGTATCCGGCGTATCGTTAAGTATGACCGGGATATCTTCCTGCGGCGAGATATTTCGGCGCGGCGCGAGCTTGAACGTCACCTTCGTCAGCGAATATTTCTTCTTTATCGTGCCGTCGCCGGCTTTATAGAGGGTAAACCTTCCGCACATTATTCTTTCGGGTCCTGCATGACCCAGTAATCCGCGCCTTCGGCGGTCTTGAGCAGGTAGAGATGCCTGTTTATCCGAGGCTCGGTGTCAAATATCCGCATGTAAAAATCATCGTAATAGCCCGGGCACTCGAGGTAATAGCCGTGCTTGAAGCTCGCGTTATTGATCGGCGTGACATCTATGACCGTCAGCCGCTCCGGCGCGAGCGATTTCAAATACAGCAGCGCCCTCGCCTCCTCGAGCTGTTCCGGGTCCTTGACCCGCAGTTTCACCCGGCCGAGCTTCTTCTCGCCGTTTATGAAACCGCTCATCAGAAGGGCGTTATCGTCGGAGGATACATAGACGGTGAGTTTATTCGACAAAGCCATCAGCTCGTCCTTGAACTTCCCCCTGAACTCGTCACTGCCGACGTCGGGAGCCGCGAGTATCACGTGGTCTATCTCGGTATCGATATCGACAAAGTCGGGATATTTATAGAGTTCCCCAAACGCGTCGCAGGCGACCTGGCATCCGAGGCTCGACGCCTCTATCCATACCTTCTCCGGCTTGGCCTCGCGTATGACCTTCGCGAGCACCTCCGCCAGGTACGGCCCCGAGGCCGAGGCAAGCGACTGCGCCTTCATATAACCGCCGATGCTGACCGGCTGGTCGCCGGGCCAATCGAACAATAACACAGGCGTATCGACATCAAGAAGGTACGCGAAATACGCGGCCTTCATCGCCGTGGCCTCAAAACCGTCCTTATAGCCGAATATGAGCACGAGCAGGGATTTATGGGGAGACGCCTGTATAGCCGCGGAGAGCCGCTTTATGAAAGCGTCGGGTTCCAGCTTGTTCGTGTCCCGGAGCTCCAGGATGCCCTTGCTCTTGAGCTGGTCCGGCAGCATCGTCCCTATCCTGACCCTCGGGTCTATCCTGATATTTAAGGTGCCGTATGCGGTCTCTTTGGCAAGTTTGGGTTTGCTGCCTTCCCGGCTCGTCGCGTAAAAGATGTCGACTACCCTGTAATCGCCGTCGGTCTTATAACTCAGGCGCTTATAGATATCATCGAGGGAATATGACGGGCCTTTATGCACGGGAAGCGACGCGCAGCCGGCAAGCATCATGCAGGACAATACGACCGTCAGATATTTGAGAATACGCGAAGCCATATCCTTTTCTTTTCTTCCGGTGATAATTGCGCGTTAGCGGAGCTCGTTGAAGGCAGCGGCTTCAGGATCATGCCGTCCGGCAGATGCCTGCCGAACGCCCTGCGGAACGCCTCTTCCGCCTTCCTGCCGTTAAAGCATACCATTTTGATCTTCGGATGCGCCTTTAACAGCGATAGTATATCATTAAATTCGGGGTTTTTGATATTATTATCTGAGCTGCCTCGCCAGCGACTCCGGCCCGGGGAACGAACCGAGTATCAGCACCCTCGTGCGCGAGTCGACTACCGGTTTGAGGCATTTAAGGCGTTTGGGCATGATCTGCTATATTCCGCCCCTATTCCGTTATCGCAAAATCCGCATGGACGACCGCGAAGACCTTCTTCTCGAGCGATGAGGTGTCGTTACTGCCCCAGTCCGAGACCTCGGTCGAATTGACCGGCGTTATCTGGAAGACGCCCATATCGGCCGAGCGTATCCTGCCGACCCTGTTGCCGGACGCCGACGCTATCTGTTCGGCCCGTTTTTTGGCGTCGGCCGAGGCCGCGCCTAACATCTCGAGCTTCAACTCTGCCAGCTTGGTGTAAAAATACTGCGGCGGGTGCGAAACGAACCGGATGTCCTGCTCGATCAAGCCCGTCGATTCGCGCGACACGGCGGTTATCTTGGCGACGTCGGCCGAGCGCACTTCTATCCCCTGGCTTAAGGAATAGGCCTCGATCTCGTTGGTGGCGATGCCCTTCTCGTTCTTCTTGTAGATGACCGCCGTCTCCACCTGCGAAACGATCATCTCGCCTTCGGTTATCCCTTTGGACGCGAGGTAGGCCCTGACCTTGGCCGTGTCCTCTTTTAACCTGGCGAACGCGGCCTTCATCTGCGGGTCCCGCGCCGAGAACTCGGCCGTCCATACCGCGTAATCCGACGTTATCCTCTTCTCGGCCGAGCCGGTGACGTTTATCACCTCTGCCGAGGCCTTCTTGAACTTCACCATCCCGTCGGTCAATATCGCCGCTGAGCCTATCGCCGCCACTACAAAACATATCCCCAAAATCACTATCTGCGCGTTGCGCAGGAAACCGTACTTCTCCATCTTTCTCCCCTTACTAAATTTTGCGAAGCAAAATTTACCCGCAGGGCCCGACAGGGCAAATCTCCGCGAGATTTGACCGCGCTTGTCCCGAGAAATTCGAAGAATTTCCGGGATTAATCCCCGTAATCTTTCAGATTACTGGGGATCGGGGTAACCCCGTGGGGTCCCCTGCCTGTTTATCTCAACCGCTTGCCCGGCATCATTGTTTGACCTCCATCACCTCCTTCATGCTATGCCGGTACAAACAAAATCACACGTTATTATTTTCAAAGGACGAAGATAGCTTTTCTCCGGCGTCGCTGCGGTCTTTAAACATGAGAATTCGTTATGACGTCGCGCAGGGCTTTCGGTTAATAGCCTATTTATGCACCGTTAATTAAACCTTAAACTATTTTACTTTAATATCAAAAGAGCCCCTTCTTGGAAAACTATCGTCCGTCGATATTGCATATAACACATGATAGATTCCCGCTTTTTGGAATCTGACATAAAAGGGGGGTAATTTTGCTCTATTTCCAGGTTGAATCTCGTCATTAATTCTAATGTTATACTGTTTCCCTGGATCCATTTCTGCCCATCTATCAGATTCGGGACGTTTAACATCGACATTAACATTTCCATCAAAGTTTAAAAATAAAATAGGGTTTTTTATATTAAAAGTATCGACATTAATCATCCCAAGCCACATTGGCTGATCTTCTGATAATAAAGTCATAACAGCCGGATCTCCTGCTGTTAGATCAATATATTGATTATAAGAATACCCCTGCGAAGAAGGATATTCCTGAGAAATATGTACCTTTGGTATAGATGTCGAGGTTTTATTAGGTGCATTGAAGAAGTTAAAATTAATGGCTAGTAACGTAAAACCTACAGAAATAAATGCAATGCCGCCTATTATTGCATTTGATAATATCTTGTAATTTACATGAAGTTCCTTTTTGTTTTCTTTACTAGTCCCTTCGCGCTTTTCAGTTGCTCTCATAATTGTTCCCGCATAACCCACGTTTTCACCTAGGCGTATTTTTAAAGCACCGATTAATGCTTCGATGCCCTTATTCCATTTTTCATATTTTTTGTCAGCCAATAACGGATATTTTTCAAGAATCAGTTTTATATCTGAGGCATCTCCTATAAATAAAGGAAGAGCTTTTATGCCTCCAGACCCAATTTCCATACCCAAAGCTGCATTTAATTCTTTTTCTGTCCAATTCCCTTCAAGAAAATTTTTACTTATAAATAATATTATATATTTTGATTTTCTTAACCCTTCGCTTATTTTGCCTACCAAACTGTCTCCCCATTTTATTTCGGCTTCATCATACCAGTAAGTAATTTTTTCTCTTTTTAACCTCTCTAAGAATGGCCTTATATAATCTTCCTTATCCTTACTGGCATGACATAAAAATACATCGCGCAATTCTTCTGATTTTTCTGTACTATGCTCGGTAGACTCGATATGTGTCCTAACACTATTGATGGCCTCACCATAAGGAGCCAGTATAGCCGATTGTTTTTCGTCTTTTAATGCTTTTATTAGGTTTTCTACTTCGGTAGGAGGGTTAAGGCCTTCGTATTTGGATAATAATAATTTGATAGCCTCTAATAATTTTTCATCTCCATTTCTATCGCGCTCGGCTCCTTTATAATATTCATCAACTAGAGAGGGTTTCGACGGCTTACCTTTGAAGTAATTTTGTCCAGCTCCATGAACTCTGTCGATACCCGCTTGTTCCATTAAGTTATGAATTTGAGAAAAAGTAAAATTAGACACAAGTATTTCGCGAAAATATGCTTTTGTTTTTGTTAATGCCATTTTAACTTATCCCCTAGGGACGTATTATATTATGAGGCGCTCTTGTAAACATGACACTACAGGATTCTTTGCATCTTGCCCCTTTTGCATTCTTTGTACTTCTATGTATATAAAACGCTGCCTAAACACAAAAATAAATTTATAATTCTATTGGATAAGTGCAACTAATTAAAGTATTGTCTGGAGTAAATGCTGAACTACTACTTATTGCCGTGATTTTGCCGCGTTCTAATTTTTCAATTTGCTCAGATTCTTTTTTTTCCATAATCTTTAATAGTAGGTCTTCTATATTTTTATCAACCTTACTAACGGCTTGATCAAAAATATGCTGTACTTCATCATTTGGGGACGGAATAAAATGAATATGCGTGTCAGCATTTGTTCTAATACTATCAATGGTCTCAATATAAGAATAAGCTAATTCAACAACATTTAACCAGATATAACCCTCGGAACATTTATAGAAAATAGCACCTTTATCAAGACGATTATATTCTACAAAAAATTTAAGGCCAATTTTTGGCATCCCTTGGTGAACAATACCACACCTTACGCTTGAATATAGGAAGTTTGCTACCTCCGCAGGTATTTTCATTTTTTCGCTCATAAATTTGATAGACCTTGCTTTGCTATTATCTTTAAACTTATAGCATATACCTCCCAAATTATCGATGCCTGATAAAATAGTACTTAATAACGGGCCTGCGCAAGATAATCTTGCGCTAAGAAGTTGAGTAATATCCCCTTTACTGTATTCAACGGCTGATTTCCAAAAATAGGCCTTTATCTCATCGTTCCCCATTGATTTATTCCTTTTCACGAGAAATATTTCCAAAACAAGTTATTCTAGGACGCTTTGTAAACTGCCCCTTTTTATACGTCACTAATATTTTAAATTGACTTGCTCAGAGCATACTTAGATTGGAGGTACCGGCAATTAAATACTTTGTAGAAGCTTAGAGAATCCTACAGTATTAACAAAATAATTGTTCTTATTTTTATTAAGATACTTATAGATATCGTTTTTTGCTTTTGACATTTTATTGTCAGTGGATGCTTCGATTAGCTCATTGAACATCACTCCATCCATAAATGCTACATACGATATATTTTTATCGGTGTACTTCAGCAGGTCGACTATTTCTACAATTGCACCGTATTGTCCCCCACCGCCGCCTTTCTTATGCTTATGCTCAATTATATATGCTTTTGAACCTTTCTGGATATAGCAATCTGGCATTTTACCCTGCTTTGCTTTACTCCATTTAAAACTAATGCCACGTATTTTACATATATTTTTGAAGTGCTTCTCTCCGTCTTTTTTATCGGGTAACAGATAAAAAGAATCTTTCTCTATATTATTGTCCTTTTGATATCTTTTAAATCCCGCTTTTTCAGCAAGCATAATTATTTTATTTATTCCTGTGGGACCACTCCTTTTATGTGAGTAATTATCAGATAATACCTGTAAAATAATATTCGAATAACCGTGCGACAAATACATCGAATGCCTATCTTTGATATATTTAATTAGCAATCCGCGTAGCAGTCTGATTCTTTCTTTTTCTTTTTCAGTCTGCAATACAGAGTATGGCATATCCCATACCATAAAATACTGCGAGAATGCAGAATAATTCATGTGCTGTACTTTAAATAGTATCGAATCCATTTCCTTAATAATATCATCGTCCTGTTTCTTGGTTAGCTTACCATACATGGCATGATACGCTGTTATCAGTTCGATTAATCTTTCATTGCCACTAATAGCTTTGTTCTTTTTCTTAGCATTATCTGTAATTACTATGATTTCCTTCTTATTGGCATCGTCGAATATTTGTTCTTTATTGCTTAGCGAGTATTCGAATAGGAGGACGTTGTCCATAATAGCTCTTCTCCAAATATATTATTATATGCATTTTCAAGTATAGCCCGTGCGGTTTCGTAATCTAGCCGCCGTCTTCTACGACCATTTTTCATATTTCCTTTAAAGGGTGATAAAAGCACGTCATTCGTTTTGTCTCTATAGCTTGCTAGGATCTTATTACATTCCCGTAAATAAGATTCTAGTTTATCGTTTTTTAACTTATCCAGTTTTACTATTGTTATTAACCTAGAACTCACCTTTATTCCTTTTAAATCGTAATCGAGCTCTTCTTTTTTCATAAATCTTATTGTAGAGCTAGGATTTGTCGTATCTACTGCTCTTAATGCAATATCTCCTGAAGCGTCATTAAAAGAAATTGCAATGTATTTTCCAGGCTTTAATCTTAATTTTTCATAATAACCCAGATTATTTAAATATTCGTCATTTCTATATACCTTAATTTCTGAATATCCTTTTGCCTTGCCATCAAAGCAAAGAACACATATCGGCGTCTCTGTATCATCAAAACAATTTTCTTCTACTATAGTAATCGAATTTAACCGATATTTATGCTTAAAATTACTATTTATAAAGGTTTCGGGAACAATTGCAACAACACATTCTTGCGCTTGCAACATTTTTTCAAGCGCTATCAAGTATAGATCATTATATTCTGAGCCAATAAAGTATTTTGCTGTATTATCATAAATACCCTTTCTTTTAGCGCTATAATTAGATAAGTACGGAGGATTTGTAACTATTATCGCATTTTTTCTAGTGGGTATTTTTAGCAAACTATCATTCACTTGAAAATCTCTTTTAGGATCGATATCCAAGCCAAATACTTTAGTGATTCCAAGACTGTCAGAGAGTTTTAGTAAATCTCCATTCCCGGCAAAGGGATCGTAAATCTCACTACAGCCACTAGATGTAATAAATTCTTTAATATGGGCTTTTAGCCATCTATCTTTTTTGGTAAAATATTGTCCTAAAATTTTTTGGTTCATGTTCGTATTTTAACACCTCCCTATTCATGCGTCAATGTAAGGTTTCTTTACTCCTCTTTTCAATAGACGCTAAAAGGAGGCATTTTCTTTCATAAATATATTTATCCCATAGCTTTCCTTATCCCTCATACCAGCACGGTTCGCACATTTTTCACTGAATAGTTTTTTGTATTAATCAATATTAATTATGCCTGAGACTACTTTACTTAAACAGACAAACTAACAAGTCATTGCTCAATCTCGTACCCATCAGCATGCGCTCAATTAATTGTTGCTCTAATTTTTTGCTTAATACTTTATCTCTAGGGTGATGCGATAGATTCCTTGCCCCCTTGAAAGATTTCAAATCAGATTTGAAATCTTCATTAAAATGCTTTTTTTGATGTTTTCCGTGCCAATCAGATGCTGATAGTAAATTAATTTTAGTTTCAAAATTCATATCAGTAACTTCTTTAATTCTAGGAACAACTTTTCTTTTTTTCGAAGCCTTTTTTGCTAAATTATCTACTAGGTTTTCAACGAGTTCTGTAATATCTCGAATAGCATCTATCGGCTCGCCTTTATTAAATCTACTAATAATTGGCAATATTTTATCCTTGCCTCGAGAAGATATTATGCAATCATTTGGCCCGATCCTCATATTACATTTCACGCTTTTAATATATTCTATTACTTCTTTTTCGTGAACCAAAAATACGCCGACTCCATAACCATTTGCCTTACTCATAAAACTATGTGTTAAGGCAATTTCTTCTTCACCTAGAATACTTGGCATAGCTAGATAAACTTTCACAGGTCTTCTTTCCGCAAGGCAATCTTTTACAAAATCCTCAAAATATTCACTAAAAACGGGGTCATTTCTAATTTCTATTGCAATATTTTCGTTTCCTTTTTTGCATATTAGCGTAGGCCTAAAAGAGGCAGCTCTATCAAAAGGTTTCTCTATCAATATCGTTTTATATCCTTTTCTTCGATACTGCGTTATCAAAGATTTTGCGATAGGCCATAGTTCTTTATCGAGAATTTCAAATTTCATAGCTTACTCTAGTAATGTCTCAATTATATTTTTCATTTTTTTTAGCAATGCCTTAAATTCAGGACTCAAGCGCTTCTTATTTATTTCGCTTAATCTCTCGGATATAGATTCAATATCTCTTGTAAGAGACCTGTCCTCGTAGGCTTTCGCTACGGAATCTTGATAAGCATCATCAATTGTATATTTCGGATCGGAGATTAATTTCTTCAATATCGGAACCGCCTTACTAGAGGGGACGCCGGCGTTTTCGGAACGAGCGATTTTACTCACATTTCTAAATTTAACAATATTTGTTATTGTTCCTTTTTCATATTTGTCCTTGAAACTATCCATTATTTTTGTCTTAGACGTTTTCTCGATAATTTCTGGTGTATATCGCTCTATCACTTTTACCGCTTTCATCATTTCTAGAAAAAAATCTTCGCTGAATTTTTGCTCAGACTTAGGCCTTTTAAGCTCTTCTTCCAATAAATGAAGGTATTTTTTTGGTAATTTCAATAGTTCGAATGCTCTTTTAACAGTTGTTTCTGAAACTCCTGTAACAGCAGCTAGGTCCTTAATGGAATCTGGTTTACCCTCTTTTTCTAGTAATCTCTTTACTTCTTGTAGTTTCAGTGCAGTGGCATATAGATCCCACTGTACTCTAACATTATGTATATTAAACATTCTTAAAATATTTTCTAATCTAGATGGCTTCGGCTCAATTATTACGGGAATTTTATCCAAATTAAGCTTTTTTGCACACATCCAACGTCTTTCTCCGTCCAATAATACATATTTCTTTTTTTCAGTTTCTTCGTAAATTGAAAGCGGGACTCTAATCCCAACTTTCTTTATGGAATTTAATAGAGTATCTAATTCTTCCTGACGAAATACTAGTCTCGGGTTATCTGGATTTTTAGTTATTAAATCGGGAGAAATATTGTCTAATTTCGTACTTTTCATATTTAACCTTCCTTTCAGAAATTTGTTATTATTAGCTCTTTCACATCTTTACGTTTTAAAGTATCTGCCGCTATTAAACTCTTTCGTGAAACATAATTAATATTAAAATTCTTATATATTTTTTTAATAAATTTATGATCTGCATTACTCATAATGAGCTTGCATCCTTTTTTGTCTAATCGTATCATAGTATTTCTTAATCTAAGCTGATCTTCTAAAGAAAATATTTTAGAATTATACTCAATGAACCCGTTGTCTTTGTGGGAAGTAACATAAGGTGGATCGAGGTATATCAAATCGCCTTTGGAGCAATTTTTTAATACTAGCTTAAAATCGCCTTTGGTCAATTCTGTTTTTTCCAACATCCTACTAGCATTAATTAAATTGTCGGAATCGCAAATTAAGGGATTTTCATATTTGCCAATCGGAACATTAAATTCACCTTTCTTATTTTCTCTGTACAATCCATTCCAGCAAGTTCTATTAAGATAAATAAATCTTGCGGCTCTTACAACTTTATCAGTAGTTTTAAGCGAACGAATTTTGTAATAAGTGCTTTTGTTATATTTCATAGATTTTAATTGTTTAATAATATCGTTAACGTTATTTTTAACTTGTTGATATGTATTAATTAATTCGCTGTTTATGTCTGAAAGTTGCGATACGCTTGGCTCAAGCTTGAAAAATAAGGCACCTCCTCCGAGAAAAGGTTCGTAGTATTTATTGTAATCTGAAGGAACGAATTTCTCAATATCTTGCAACAAAGCTTTTTTACCGCCAGCCCATTTTAAAAATTGCTTTGCCGAGGTTAAATTATTATCTTCGTCAGGCTTTGATATTTTCTTCATTCTTTCTTAAAATACCTTTTTAATTACAATTTTTCCCAAAACTCCTCACATTTCATCGGCGTTGCCCGCGCATCCTTCGCATAAAAATACAGCGAGCGGTCGGAGGAGACGACGCGCAGGTTGCGGCGCTGGCGCGGCGGGATGCTGTCAATGTGGCGTTTGATCCAGTTATCGGCGTTCCGGGCCGCGACGATATGCAGTTTTGCCGTGCTCCTGTTCGGTATATCGAGATATTCATTCTTGCTGTCGAATACAAGAGTGATCGGGTCGGCGTGGGACTCCTGGAACTTCTCCAGGATAGCGATCAGGTGCATGGCGCCGGCCAGGGCGTCGTCATGATCTATCCCTGAGCCTTCTTGGCGGACCATGTTCCAGCCGTCGATCAGTATGGGCATGTTACTTCAATATCTCCATAAGTTGCCTGAAGACATACACTTTGTTCCTCTTCTTGCCCGGAATCTCCTTCAAAATGCCCTTTTCCATGAATTTATCCAGGAGGTTGTAGATAGTCTGGTTGCTCTTGGCCTTAAGCCGCTCCTTGATACTTACGAACGAGACCGCCGGGGTGGTAAATATTATGTCCAGGAGGGCTACGGCGTTGGCTGACCCGTCGGCCATTACTTCCTGCGTGAGCTTTTTGTGCAGGTCGAGTATCTTAAGGACGGTCGACTGCGTCTTCCCGGATTCCTCGCTTACGGCATCGAGGAAGAAGTTGAGCCAGCTTGTCCAATCCCCCTTCAGGCGGACATCATTCAAGAGAGCATAATACATCTCCCTGTTCTCTTCGAAAAATTCGCTTATGTAAAGCAGTGGATACGAAAGGAGCTTGCGCTCATACAGGAAAAGCGGTATAAGAAGCCGCCCCACCCTGCCGTTGCCGTCGAGGAACGGGTGTATCGCCTCGAACTGGTAATGCGCGATGCCTATCTGGACGAGGGGGTCTTTTTCAGTATCTGAGTTGAGGTATTTTTCGAGGTCCGCCATAAGCTCGGGCACCTGGCCCGCGGCCGGGGGAATATACTCTGCCTCTTCTATGGAAGCCCCGGGCTTGCCGATATATACCTGGAGTTTCCTGAAATTGCCCCTGTCTTTGTTGGCGCCCCGGACGGAATCGAGCAGTACGGAGTGCAGTTCCTTCATGAGGTTCCCGCTGAGCGGCCTTTTTTCGAGGTTCTTCAGGGCGGTATTCAGCGCGAAGCGGTAATTGATTATTTCGCGGACGTCTTTCCCGCGCTCGGTCGATTCCGAATCGTTCTTCGCGGCCTCATACTCGAAGACCTCCTCAAGCGTGGCCCTTGTCCCCTCTATCCGGGAGCTCAAGACCGCCTCTTTGGTAAGCAGAGGTACCGCCAGCAGGGCGGGATTGTGCAGGTTAGCAATAAGTCCGTTCAGGCGGCCAAGCGCGTTATGCGCCCGGCCCAGCTGTGTCACAAGCGCGGCGTAATCGATCTTCGGAGGAAGTTTAGGGACTTTATGCGGTACTGCCATTGTTCCACCTCATTAGAATAACGGAATTGTTATTCTAATTGTATGCTCTAAAATGGAATAAGTCAATCAATAAATTTCCCGGTGCTTTCTACCTTTACCTGGCTGCCGCATTTCGGGCAATACTTGAAATCATTCTCCGAATACATCGATTTGAAGGGCTTCTTGCAGGAAGGGCATTTATACAACGAAACTGCCTTGCCTGTACCGGGATCCCAGGATTGTGCTGCAGGTTTAGGGGGTTTCTCCCTCCCCTTTAGCCGCGCAACAGGCAGGTGGCCTTCCCTGAGATACTCAAGATAAACGACTTTCCCGCAGCCGGTGCAATAACCGACGATATAATCGGATGTATTTGACGGGCCCATGCATAATTCCGCGGTGAATCCGCAGTCGGGCTTCGTGCAGGCGGCTTTAAATATCTGCGAAGCGGAGACAGGAACGGTGTTAAGCAAAAAGATGAGCGATAGCCCAAGGATTGTTGAATAAACCGTGCTTTTAGCCATATTTGCCTTCCTTGCCTTTAATAGGTACGCGGTATTTTGCCCTTGTCCTTAAAAAGCCACCCGGAAGGGGCCCAGCGGACATTGCTGCCCTCGCCGTAATACTTCAGCACGCCGAATGGGGTATTCTCCTCCTGCCCGACCTTGCCCGGAGGGACGAGCCGTTCCTTGTAATAGAGCCGGCCGAACGCGCCTTCGCTCTTCGTGCCCCTGTCGTGCAGGTATACATGGAGCATCCAGTCGCCGTCCAGGTAGATCTCGTCGGGAATGGACCTCTGCAGTATCCGTATGCCGATCAACTTGTAGCCGTACGGGATCGTATCCTTTCCGCCGCCGATCTCCTCGAACGCGAAGAGTATGCGGTCGGGCGCGACCATCTCGATGAGAGTGTCCCTCTTCTGGTAGTTCGACCACCTTATTTTTTCGGGGTCTATCGACCTGAAGAGGTCGAAAACTTTCGCTTTTGTCAGCAGGCGATCGTGGCGTACGATGCTTTTGAAATCTATTTCGGTCGGGTAGACCGTGTTCGCGGGTGTCGCGCCTTCCGTGCGGGCCTCGCCGATGGCGAGGACGATACATGCCTTCGGCGGCATTATCATCGCGGAGAACGCCTGCGGAGCCAGGAACAGAATCGCCAATGTTATAACGCATTTTTTCATCTTTTACCCCCAGCAGATATCATCGAAATCGCAGCCCTTGCACTTTTTGAAATCATCGACACGCTCGGGAAGCTTCGAGAAATCCAATTTTTTGATGCGGCGGCGGACGTCCTTTATCGCCGACTCGAGCGCGGTGACCATATCGTCGGTCAGCTCGACGCTCTTTTTCATGAACTCGCCCGCTTCGAGATCGTGCTTGGCGACCGACTCCTTGACCGGGTCGAGGAAGACGAGCACCCCCTCTTTCACCTTTTGGCCTTTTGATTCATTCTTGTCGTTGTCAAAAAGGAGCTTATAAGCGATGAGCTGGCGCAGGTAGCCCTCGAATTCGTCGCTTGATACCGGGATCTTCTTCGCGAGGGAATTGTTGATGCCCTTGACGTGCTTATCCGGCTCGCCGGTCTTGTAATCTACGACGCGAACACGGCCCTCGGCGCCGCGGATCGCCTCGGTCTTGTCGTATTTTCCGGAAAATTTTAGGTCGTCTTCAAGCATGACCACGAGCCGCTTCTCGAGGCCGAGCGGTTTGACCGGCAGGCGCGACTCTTCCTTGAACCAGGCCTTGAACGTCTCGACCTGGCGCTCGCAGGCGGTCTTTATTGCCGCTTCCGGGGCTTCGTGGGCTAATTCGCGCTTAAACGCTTCCTTAAAGAACGCGAAATCCGGGAATTTGCCGGTCTTCATGAATTTATTGTAGGTATCCTCGAGCGCCTTGTGGGCGCAGTTACCGAAGACGAGCGACTGCTTCTTGCCCGACGGCAGCATCAGGACGTCGTCATATAAATATTTGCGCGGGCAGTTTATGTAATTGTTGAGCGCGGTGGGGTTGAGCGAGAGATCCTGCACCAGATCTTTCAGCACTTTTTCCGTCCCTATGAATGGATCCTGTTCATTACTTGTCATAAGGGCTGCCTTGAGTAAATTCTCCTCTTTCTCATCCTCGCCTTTTACTTCAACACCTGACAAATACGAGCTCGGGATCGCGCTCTCCGTCGGGCTGGCGGTGTAGATGAGGTTCGCCTTGGCGCGCGTCGAGGCGACGTAGAAGAGGCGCGTCTCGTCGTAATAATCGAGCTGTTTCAATATTTCCTTGTCGGTCGGGATCTCCTTCGACTTGTAGACCTCGGGCGGGAGCGGGATCGAGACGCCCTGCGGCCGCTTCGGCCAGCGCTTCTTCTCGAGGCAGAACGGGATGAATACCGTGTGGAATTCGAGGCCTTTCGAGCCGTGGGCCGTGTAGATGCGCACGCCTTCCTGCGTGGCCGTGACAAGCTCGCCCTGCAGGGGCATGCCGTGGGCCTTGCGCGTCTCCAGCTCGTCGATGAATTCCTTGAGCGTCAGGCCCGGGCGCGCGATGTCGGCTTCCTTGACCATGTTGACGAATGACGTCAGCGCGCGCAGGTCGCGGATGCGCAGGAGGTCGTTATCATCATATTTGTCGAGGATGAACTTCATCACCCCGGCGTCTTTGATGTATTGCATGAGCATGGCGTGAACGGGCTTCGATTCCGCTTCGTATAGAAGTGTACCAAGCGCCGCTGCCGGAGCTGCCGGAGCCATCCTCCGGGGGGACAGGCTCATTCCCATATACTCGCTGAACATTGAAATCGTAGGCGCTTCGCCCTTCTTGCGCTGCTCATACTTTTTCGCGCGGACGTCGGCGATGAAGCGCAGGACATCGTTCATCGGGATGCGCATGTAATCGGCGGTCAGGATGCGGTAGAGATAGGCGTCTTTCTGCTCAACTTCTATATCCGGCGTGTGCGCGAAATAGAGCACGTCGAGCATCTGGCGGACGCGTTTTTCGCCGGCGATGTCCTCCTTGCCGTCGGTCGCGTACGGGATGCCGGCGCGCAGGAATGTGTCGACGATCTTGAGGATATCATCGCGTTGGCGCACGAGGACCGCGACTTCATCCAGCGGGACCTCTTCCTTCTTCGCGATCTCCTTAATGCGGCGCGCGATGAAGAGCAGTTCCTCAGTCTCGGTCGTGAATTCGTCGAATTCTATCGTCTTCTTCTTGAAATCTTTCTCGGGAGCGAGCTCTTTGGCGTGGACTCGTTCCTTGACCGGAAGATTATTTATTATTTTTTCGGATAGGGAGATTATTTCTTTTGTCGAGCGGTAGTTCTTCTCGAGCGGGATCTCCTGTAATTTCGGGAATCTCTTCTTTAATTCACGGAAATTCGCGACAGACGCCCCCTGGAAGCGGAAAATTGACTGGTCGTCATCGCCCACGCAGCAAATATTTGGGCCGGAGGGGTGTCCCCCCTGTGCATGGCTCCCTAATAGCTCAAAAAGCAGGTCCATCTGGGCGCCGTTGGTGTCCTGGAACTCATCGACCATGATGTAGGTGTACTGTGAGCGCAGCGCGCGCGCAAGCTCGGGCTCGTTGCGGATCGCCTCGACCGCGAAAAGTATCATGTCATCGTAATCGTAGCGGCCTCGGTCATCGAAAAGTGCCTTATTTTTACCCGCTTTGTACTCTTCGTACAGCTTATATACGGTGACGAGGGCAGAGAGGCGTTCGATGTGCTTTTCTTCGATGTAGGCGCCGTCTGGCGAGGTTTTTTCGATTATCTCGGCGAACCGCGAGGGCGAGACGCCTTCCCTCTTTAGCTCGGTTATCCGCTGGCTGATCTCGCGCTCGAAAGCGTACGGCGCGCGGAACGGGCGGATCTTGTCGATGCCGTCGGTGTTATCAAGGATGTATTCGAGAAGCTTTATCTGCTCGATATCGGTTATCTGGACGCGTTCCTGGATGTATTCGGCGGCTTCGTCGCTCTCCAGGACTACGGTATTCGCAAAGCTGTGGAATGTGGCCGTTTCGATATTATAGGCGTCAGCACCGAGGATCTTAACGAGCCGCTCTTTCATTGCCTTCGCGGCCGCATTTGTATAGGTCAGGATGAGGATATTCTCGGGCCTGGCCTTCTTCGACTTGATGATATTCGCCGCGCGCACCGACAAGAGCTCGGTCTTTCCCGTCCCCGGCCCCGCCAGCACCAATACGGGCCCTTCAAGCGTCTCCGCGGCTAATTTTTGTTTTGCGTTGAGTTCCATCAGGATCTTATAACCTGTCCAATAGCCCGAGCAGTTCTTCGGTAAGCCCTACGTGCCTTACCTCGTCGCCCAGCACGTTCTCTATGTTCGCGATAAGGACCTTGTCCTTCAGGCGCGGCAGCATCTCTTTCTGCCTCGCGGCCATTCCTTTTTCTTTTGCGTTGATATCGCGGAAATACCCTGTGTAATCTTCCTTAGTAAACATCGGCGCCCGCCTCCTTGACCTTTTTTATGAGGCCGTTAAAAACCTCTTTATGGCGCATAGAGTCCTTGCGCAGCGTATCTAGTATTGCGCCGGCCCTGGCGCGGTCCGCCTCGCGGAATCCCGAAAGGAAGAGGCTGCTTTCGATGTGCTTCGAATAGAGCGGTATGACCTCCTCCTCCATCCTGAGGCATTCCCCCAGGAAATGCAGTATTTCGTCCCTGTCCGGCATCTTATCCGCCTTTCTCTTCGTTAAAGTAGAATATGGACGAGAAGAGCACGCAGTGATAGGCAAGCCACACTATATTGAATATTATAGCGGTTGTCCGCCCATAAATAAACTTGTTTATTCCCCATACGAGGGCCGTATAATTCAGCGCGAGGAAGAGCATCTGAGGCCAGAGCCTTATATACGGTATGCGGGCCGAGACGCCTTTCTTCGTGACCTGGAACGCACTCTTTATGCCGAGAAGCCCGTATGCCGCCGCGCGCATATAGACGGGTATCGTGATGAACGAGAGCGCCTGCGCGAGGAAAGCCGACTTCGGCGTGTAGCGCCGTATTCCCATGGTCGAATAAAATATAGCGATAGAAAGTATCAGGTACGGCATGAACGTCAGCGAGTATACGACGGGGTTCATGAAGAACGACGGGATACCGAATAGCACGTAGATGACCGGGCACAGGATGAGGAAAAGGTACGCCCATCCGACGAGGTAATACGTACTCGTGATGAAATATTCGAACCACTGCAGCGGAGTCAGCGCAAAAGGCCTCGTAAATAAGGTCCGGAGGATCTTCCCGAGTACGCTGACGTTGCCCATCGCCCACCTGTTCTGCTGGGAAAGGTATACGCCGAGGTTCTCGGGGCCCATTCCGAACGTATTGACGTGGTTATAATACAGCGTCCTCCAGCCCTTCACCTGCAGCCGGAACGATGTCGCGAAATCCTCGGTCACCGACGCCTCGTCGAACCCTCCGACGCTCACGAGAGCCTCGCGGCGGAGCAGCACGTTCGTGCCGCAGCAGATCATCGCTTCGCCGGAGCTCTTGCCCTCGCATACGTATTCGTAAAAGATCGCCTGTTGGGTGTTCGCGGAGTCCGCTATTCGGCTCGCGTCGGTGTTGCTGTAGAACTGCGGCGTCTGCACGAAGGCAAGCTTCGGGTCCGCTTCCATTAAAGGCACGAGCTTGCTCAGGAACGAAGGCATGGGGTTCTGGTCGACGTCGAAGACGGCCACGTATTTTTCGTCGAGCCCCTTGAGGCAGTCGTTAATTATGCCGGCTTTGGCGCCATGGCGTTCCTTCCTCCTGAAGAGCACGCACCTGTATTTTTCGGCGAGCTCATTCGCCTCTTCCTTGTAGCGCTCGTCCGAGGAATCGTCCAGGAGGTATATGTGTTTTTCGGGATAATCGAGGTTGTAGAGGCACGCGAGCGTGCCTTCCAGCACGTTCCTCGGCTCATGCCTCGCCGGGACAAGTATCGCGACCGACGGATGTTCGCCTTTAGGCGGCGCAACGGCGCGCGCGGCCATCACGCGGCATCCGAGGCGGTACATCCCGCTGAAATACCCGATAGCATGGAACATTATGAAGAGCTCGGAAGCGAGAAACACGACCGCCAGCGATTTCTCGAGGGCGGAATACTGCGCGAAGCTTACGAACACGGCGCGAAAGATCGCGTACACTATAATGAACACGAAAACGGCGACTATAAGCCCCTTGGCTACGCAGAGGCGGGACGCTTGGTTGTTTTTCATATCAGAACTTGTATGACGCATAGACCATCACCCTGTCGGCCCTGTAGACCTTCCTGTGGTTATAGACCGTCTTCGACCATTCCGCGCGGGTCGAGAACCTGTCGTTCCAGTCCTTGCAGAGCCCGGCGTAGAAGACGTTCCCGATATTGTCGTTGACCTCGAAATTCGCGGTATACCTCAGCGTGTAATATGTGTCGTTCGAGCCCCAGAAGAGCTCCTCCTTGTTGAGGAAATGGCGCCATTCCAGGGACACGCTGTTGTAATGGAAGCTTCCCGGAGAGAAATAATAACCGCCGCTACGATCGTAATTATACTGCTCATACCTGTACTTCAGGCTTAAACTCCGCGGCTCATAGAAAAGCTGGGCCTTCGCGTCGAGGCCGAACGTATCCTTGTCGTTGCCGTCGCTTAAGTCCGTATACATGAAATCTCCGCCGAGCGATATCCGCCTGTTCGGGTCGAACTGCACGCGGCCCTTGATGTCGTCCTTCTTTAAGCTGTGCCTCAGCGTCTCGGAGTTATCGAGCACGTCGTCGCGCAGATGCGAGAACGCCAGGAGCAGCCAGCCCGCGGGTTTTAATTCGGCTTCCTCGTTCGAGTTCAGGTTGTCCTTATATCCCTTGTTATACATGCTCGCGTAGAGTTCCGCTTTCGCGCGGAAGAACGGCATCTTCGTAAGCTCGAGGCCCGCCCCCGCCTTCTCCCTCGTGACGGACGAAATGTCGCTGAACTCATGGATGAAGGTATCCTCGCGGACGGTAAGATAAAGGTCCTTCATGAGCGGCGCGCGGAATTTCGTATAGACGTCGTAGTATTTCTCGTCGGTGTCGCGGGAGGTACTGTCCTGCTCGAAATACTCGAACCCGCCCGAGACCTCCTTGCACTTCGAGAGCAGTTCGACCTTCGCGAGCGCCTCCTTCGCCCTGAAATGCGAAGGGAACACTTCCAAGACTTCCCCGTACTGCGAGCGCGCATCATCCCAACGGCCGTTCCTCGAATAGACCTGCGCAAGGTCGAAGAGCGCCTCGAGGTCGGCCGGCTCCTTATCGAGCCATTTCCCGTACGCTTTTATGGCTTCGGCGTCGAACCTCTTGTAGAGGGCTTCCTTCGCGGACATCTCGAGCGCGGCCGCCTCGTCGCGCGCGGCCTCGTCCTGTATCTTCCTGTATTCCGCTATCGAATCCATGTAGCGCCGCATCCAGCCGAGTATCCGCGCCTTCTCCCTGCGCGGCATGGTTTTCGAGGGATCCTTCGCGATCAGCTTGTCGTATTCCGCCAGCGCCTCTTTATACCTGCGGTCCCAGCTAAGGATGCGCGCGAGCCACCATAACGCCTCGGTATTGTCCGGTTCGGCGGCGATTATCTTCTTGAGCAGCGCAGCGGCGTCGCCGTATTTCCTTCCCGAACCGAGCAGCTGCGAGAGGCGCTTCATGACCTCGATATCCGAAGGGTTGCGCGACAAAAGCGCGGAATACTCCGTCTCAGCCTCCGCCAGTTTGCCGCCGCCGAAGAGGGTGTCCGCGAGCGCAAGCTGTATGGATTCGTCGGAAGGATAGGCCTTTTGCAGCCGCTTGAACAGCTCGGAGGCGGCGTCATAACGCTTAAGGGCAAGGTAGCAGTAACCGAGGTTCTTAAGGCGTTCCTTATCCTTTGCATAACTGAGGGTAAGGCCGGCATAAAGGTCCGCGGCCCCTTCATAATCCGCCGACCAGAACAGGACATCCGCAAGTTCCGCGGTCACCGCAACGTCGTGCGGACGCGACGCAAGAAGCTCCTTATACAGCCTGACCGCCTCCGGATAGTCCTTAGCCCAGGCGGAAAGGCGCGCGACCTTCATCTTCAGCGCGAAATTCCCCGGTTCATTCGACAGCAATTCGGCATATCTTTTTCGCGCGGCCTTGAAGCTGCCGTTGGACTCCAGCACGATGGCAAACAGGTACTTGATTTTCATGTCGCCGGGATACTTCCGTTCAAGCGACGAGAATACTTTTATCGCATCCTCGGGATATCTGCCGTAACCGAGCGCCTGCGCGTATACGAGGGCGAGTTCCCTGTCCGACGGGTCTTTATCATATAATTCCTTAAGCAGCGGTATGGCTTCGTCATACTTGCGCTGCCATGTAAGCACTTCGGCCAGCCTCCTCTTTATTGCGGGATCTTTCGACACGGCGGATGCGCGGCGGTAAAGCTCCTCGGCCCGGGGCAGGTTGTTAAGCGAATAACATACGTCGGCATATTGCGTAAGAAGTTTTCCGTCGGTGGGATCTTTTGCCAGGAGCTCTTCGAGCATGCCGGCGGCGCGTTCCTTCATATCGAGATTGAAATATATCCAGAGCAGGTATGGGGCCGGCTTGTCGTCGTCCGGCTTTATCGCGCGGGCTATCTCGAAATACCTTAAGGCCGCGTTATAGTCGCCGGCTTTGAAATACCGTTCGGCCGTGGCGAAATTCATGTAGAACGACTGCGTAGAATCGAATACCGTGCTCGCGGCATATGCTATCGCGACGGCAACGGCAAAGACCAGGGACATCCTCAGGTATTTCGTCATCAGAGGCTTATCTCTATCTCCGGGTTCCCGTGCAGGGTATTGTGCACCGGGCAGTTCTTTATGAAGCGTGCCAGCCCTTCCATCTTCTGCTCATCCAACTGGGCGCCTTTCAGGTCCACCGAGACGTTGATCCTGCGGAAGCCCACCGGCGGCTCCTTGATGAGGTCCGCCTCGACGCTGATACTGAATTCCCCTATCGGAAGTTTAAGGTTATCGGCATAACGGCGCAGGTAAACGCCGATGCACGAGCCGAGCGCCGCCAAAAGCGTCGGCAGCGGCCCGAGGTTATCCTTTTCGGCGATGTCTATCGTCATCTTTGCCGCGCCGGATGAGACGTTGAAGGTGTTGCCGGCTTTGCAGGAAACGTCGACTTTATACATTTTGCCTCCTACTTAAGGAACAGTATGCCGATGATCACCGGAATGAGCATGAACGCCAGAACGCTGGCTATCGCCCTGACAATGCTTATATCGTGAATTTTTTTCAGGCCCGTAATGACCAGGATAATCCAGATTATGTTGCTCAACGTCCCGCCGATGAACGGGATGACAAAAAATATGTACGAGGCGGAGCTGTAAGCCGTCACGAGGAACGTCTTCTTTATGCTTCCCGAGCTTCCCGCCACGATAAGGCAGCCGTGGAGCAGGCCGGTGATGAAAAATACAGCGACGGCGGAAGCGATCATCGCACCTATCATCGTCGACAGCGACAGGCCGGGCGGCATCGCGGAAGCGAAATACCCCGATGACGCCAGGAACGTGTCCGCGACGACGGCCGTTATCACCGAAAAGAACGTCAGCAGGAAGCTGAACGCGTATGCCTGCCAATATTCCGGCTTCCTGCCGCTGAGGCCGCCGAAGAATTCCGACGGTTTCAGGATGACTTTGCCGCAGGTTTTGATGATCCACAGGAAAATATTGGAACTGTCTGTCATGTCCCCTCGGACGGCTTCGCCAGTGGCTCCTAAGTTTTTTCTTATTTCTTCAGCAGATACTTGCGGTTTTTGATAGTGATGAAGTTGGACCAGAGCTTGTCGCCGTCGGATTGCTGTGAGGTAACTTCCTTGACCGCGTTCGCCTGCGAGACAAGCTCGTCGGCGTGGTAGACAATCGTCGCCTCGAGCGTCTTCGGCAGTATCGGCGACTGCTGGTCGTATTCGCCGTGGTGGCCGAGGATTATATGCTTGAGCGCGAGCGCCTTCTCCTGCGGGAATCCCTTGATGCCCGCGATCTTGCGCGATAATATCTCGAAACCGAGCGTCAGGTGGCCTATCAGGCCGCCGTCGAGCGTGTATTCGAATGTGTTTATGTCGAGCTCGACCGTCTTGCCGATGTCGTGCGTGAAAGCGCCTATGATGACCGCGTCGCGGTCGGCCTCGGGATAGAGCCCGCATACCTCGCGGCAGATGTGCATCACTTCGTAGGTGTGTTCCATGAGACCGCCGATATATGCGTTGTGCCAGTTCTGCGCGCCGGGCGACTTGCGGAACTTCGCCATCAGCTCATCGTCGTCGAGGAATTCCTTAACAAGCGCGGAGAGCCACTTGTCCTGGATGCCGTCGAGCATCTCTTTTATATTCTTGAATATCTTGTCGGGGTCCTCTACGGAACGGACGAGCTCCTCGAACTTGTATTCCTTCTGGTCGGCGAGGCGGATCCCGTCCACGCGTATCTGCAGGCCGTTATAAGAATCGACGCGGCCATTGACGAACACCGCCTGCCCCGTCGCAACCATCTCGTCGGCCTGCTCGCCGCCCTCCCACATCTTCGCTTCCATGCGGCCGGTCTTGTCGGAGAGCGTCATCTTGAGATAGGGCTTGCCCGCCTGCGTGCGCGCGAGCTCTTTCTTCTTCAGGAAAAATACGGACTCGATTCCGTCGTTGACCTTGAGGTCTTTAATGAATTTTTTCATAAAGGAAACGCCTTATTTTGTTTTCTTCCCGATCTTTTTCTCTACCGATGCGGCCTTGGTGACCTTAATATTGTCGACGATGCTTGAGCCGGTTTTTGTCTTGACCTCGACTGCGTCTCCGACCTTGATCGCCTTATACATCTCGGGCTTTACTATGAGGACCCTGTCGATAAGCGTCTTCTCGTCCTTTACGACTATCTCGTTCTGGGGGATATTTACGGATATGATGAGGCCCTTCATTACGTTTACGGGGGCTTGTTCCGGCTTCTTTGCGGCGTCTTTACCGGTTGTTATCGTGGTTGTGCTTCCTTCCTTCTTTGAGTCCTTGTCCCACCAGGCCGCATGGCAGGTTGCGGCAAAGCATATAACAACTGCCAGCGCTACCAGTTTTTTCATGCCTTACCTCCTTGCTTATACGGTTATTATACCAAATCCCGCCGTCAATCGGCGCATTTATTACGGCGCGTGACCGCATTTATCATCAGTATGGCCAGCACGGGCGCTGCGACAAGGCCGAGATGGTGCGTCAGCATCGAATGCCCCCCGCTTCCCATGAGCGCCTTCGCGTTGATGTTGTAAACGGAATATAACATGTTGAGCAGGAGTCCCATCGCTATCGCGCAAATGGATATCGCGGCGAGGTATATGGCTATCGACCTCTTGCCGAGGAACTTGCCTATCGCGAGCACGCCGGCGGTGTTCGTCGCGGGCCCGGCGAGCAGGAATACGAGCGCGACGCCCGGAGCCATCCCCTTCGCTATCAGAGCGGACGCTATCGGCGTCGACGCCGAGGCGCAGATGTAAAGGGGTATCCCGATGACGAGCATTATGAACATCGCTGAAAGGCCGCGGCCGAGGTAGTTCTCTATGAAGGACGCCGGCACGAAATACGATATGACGCCGCCGATGCCGATCCCGAGCGCGAGCCACAACGCTATATCGCCGAGCAGGTCGACAAAAGCGTATTTCATGCCTTCGATCAGGCGCCTGCCGTAATGTGGACGGTGCCCGGGGGCACCGGACATGCAGTGCGGGCATTTTTCCTCTTTAGGAAGCTCCGGTGCTTTTTCCTTATGGCCGAATATATTTTCCAATATGCCGGCGACGACTGCCGTGATGAACGCAGCCACCGGCCTGAAGACCGCCATGATGGGGTCCAGTAACGCGAACGAGAGCATTATCGAATCGATACCCGTCTCAGGCGTAGATATCATGAAAGCGAGCGTGGCGCCTTTCGAAGCGCCGTTCTTCCGCAGGGACATCGCCGTCGGCAGGACGCCGCACGAGCACAGCGGCAGCGGGATACCGAAAAGCGCGGCCATGAAGACCGACTTGAAACCCGGCTTCCCGAGGTGTTTCGCTATCCTGTCCTTATCGACGAAGGTCTGTATGACGCCGGCCATGAACGTGCCGAAGAGTATATACGGCGCGGCCTCGTTGAATGTGTGCCAGATCTCCTTAAGAAGCCCTGTAATTATATCCATTTTGTTGTATTTTACTATAAAAGTCGTATAATAGCTATCATGAGAAAATTGCTTGTACGGCTATCGGGACTGTACCTGCTCGTCTTCGGCGCGTTCCACCTTACGCGCTTCTGGCCCCGTTACCATTTCATACTCGGCTGTCCCGACGCGCACCTGCGTATGTTCTATTCCATTAATTTCACGATAATAACGCTGTTCGCGGTCCTGGCTATTCTGATGGGTTTCGGGCTGTTGTCGTTCAAGAACTGGGCGAGGAACATGGTGCTCGCGCTCTCGGTGATCGCCCTGCTGTTCGGAGTGTCGATCTTCATAATGATCCGCTTCCTCCACCATATGCTTCCGGCAGGCGTCGGCCCGATGGCCGTAAATGATATACGCGGATTATACTATTGGCTGGAAGTGCTGGTATGCCTGGTGCTCGTGCCGTCTTTCTTCCTCTACCTCTTCACCCGCCGCTCGATAATCAAGCTCTTCGCCCGTAAATAGTAAATAGGGGCCATACACTTACATGCTGCCTTTGAGGGAGCGATCCTCGAGGGATTCGATCTCTTTCTTGAGCATGTCGGGAAGCCCGAGGATCTCGACGTCCATGAAACCGCGGATGATGACCGACTGGGCCTCTTCGACGGACATGCCGCGCGCGCTGAGGTATTCTATCTCCTCCTTGCTTATCTTGCCGATGGCTGCCTCGTGGGACATGTCTACGTCGCGGTAGTTGCTGTCAAGCTCGGGGATCGCCTCGACCGTGCCTTCGCGCGAAATTATGAGCCCGCGGCATTCGAGGTGGGCCTTGACGTTCTCGGCTTCGGCCTTCAGCTGGCCGCGCGATATCATTTTTCCGCCCAGGCTGACCGCGCGCGCTATCATCTCGCCCTGCGTATTGTCGGCCTTGAAGATTATGCGGGAGCCGATGTCCTGCAGCGTGTTCGGGTGCGACAGCACCAGCGTGTTGAAGCTCGCCCTCGCCCTTTCTCCCTGCAGGACGGCCGTCGGGTACATCGTTATCTCTTTTACGGGTTTCATGCAGACGTAGTTCGATATGTATGTCGCGCCTTCGTCGACGAGCGCGATGCCCATCGGCTTGACGGTCACGTCTTCCTTCCACGTGTGTATCATGGTGAAATTCAGGTAAGCGTCCTTCTTTATGAAGAACTCGGAGATGCCGAGGTGGAAGCCCTCGTCCGCGGCCTTAGACGCGGAACAGCCGGTTATGAGATATACCTTCGCGCCCTCTTCTACGATGACGATATTATGGACCTTCTGCTTAAAACCCTGTTTCTTGAGCAGCAGGCACGCCTGTATCGGCAGCTCGACGGTCTTGCCTTTCTTCACGCGGATGAAATAGCCGCCGTCGGTGTCCGCCGGGAATTCGCGGCCCAGCGACTTGAACGCCTTGCCGTAATACTCGCGCGCCTCGGGGATTTTCTCGAGCGCCTCGTTCGTGCTCATTATCTCGATGCCCTCGAATAAACTGCGGCGGAACTGCACCTGCGAGTCCTGCTGGAGGAAGCTCGCGGAGCGCGTCTTCTCGGACAGGTCCATACCCGAGGATGAAACCCTGTCGGCATCCATGTTCTCTACTTTATTTTTCAGTTCGTCTGCGGGCATTCGCACACCTTGCAATGTTCATAACCCTTCGAGCGGATGTTCCTGAACATCTCCTTCGGGTCTCCGGCGCACCAGAACTTTCCGTCTATCATCACGCAACCGCGCGCCGCCTTAACATAATCGAGGATATATCCGGTGTGCGTGATTATCAGCGCGGATTTACCTTCCTGTTTCAGGTAATGGTCGAGCGCCTTGCCCATTATCGATATGTTCTCGAGGTCGACGCCGGATTCCGGCTCGTCCAGGAGCAGCAAGTCGGGGTTCTGGAGTATCAGTTGGAACAGTTCGGAACGCTTCATCTCGCCGCCGGAGAAACCGACGTTTATGTCGCGGTTTAAGTGGTCTTTGAGGGATAATTTCTCGGCTAACTCGTCGATCTTCTGCTCGTCCTTGGAGAGGAAACGCGCTATCTGGTGTAATTTCACGCCGCGTATCGCGGGGGGATGCTGGAACATGATGCCGAGGCCCTGCTTTGCCCTCTCCTCCGTTTGGAGCGGCAATACCGGTCTACCCTTCAGCGCGATGCTCCCTCCTGTGACAGAATATCCGCTGAACCCCGCTATCGTCTTTATCAGAGTTGATTTTCCGCTTCCGTTCGGCCCGAAGAGGATCACGACCTCGCCTTTCTTGATGGAGAGGTCTATTCCTTTTAATATAGGTTTATCGCCTATGTTGACCGACAGGTTTTTTATTTCAAGCATTATGGCCCCAATCAATCACAGATCCAAATGAACATTTACCAGCCGCCTCCGCCGCCACCCCCTCCACCTCCGCCGCCACCGCCGCCGCCAAAACCGGAGCTTGAGCCGGGTGCGGTTGAAGATGAGGAGATCGTGCCGGAGAGCGAACCGCCCATAGCGGCTGCAAAACCCGCCGCGCCGGCCTTGCTGAAGGAAGTACCTGAATACCAGGCCGGGGAATAACCGCTCCCCTCCACGCTTGACTTCGACAGCATATCGTTGAATTTCTCGGCCCACTCGTTCTCGACATCGAGCGCGATCGCGTAAGGCAGGTACCTTTCGAAGATCTGGGGCGTCTCATTCGGCGCGCCCATGGCCCTTATCTCGTCCTTCTCCGCGGTGGCGAGGTACATCCTGAATCCCTCGATGGCATCCATTATAGCCCTGCCGGCAAGCGTCCTTGCCCTGAGCAGGTGGTAGAACAGTATGTTCACGAATATTATCTCAAAAAGGATAATGGGCATCAAAAGAGATGAAACGCCGGTAAAGACCGCGAGCCCGAATATTTCGAAGAAGACGAACGGCACACAGAAGAGCGTAAGAAAGACCGCCTCGCCCAGTGCGAGGAACTTCCCGCCGCGCGTGAAGACGTTCTTCCATTTGCTCCCGGCAGCCATCAACAACGCTATAACGCCGACAGACCATCCCGAAAGCCACACGCTCATGAACGCGAGTATCGCGATGCTGTCGGGCTCCTGCCTCGGCGACGTAAGGAACGCCGACGCTATGAGTATAAAGAACGAGAATATCGCGCCGGGCACGAAATACCGGGTGTTAGTGAAGAAATAAACCTTCTCATAAGCCGTCTTCAGCGCATCCTTAAGCCTGTCCAGCGCGATCCCTATATCCGAGTGGTTTTTCTGTTCGAGCTCCAGGTAATCGGAGTATTTCAGCAGCCATTCCACGGACTTTATCTCGTCTTTGCTGAGGACGGATATGTCCTTCGACGCGCGCTTTATCGCGAACTTCCCTCTCGGTTCCTCTATTATGGTTATGCATCCTTTTACCGCGGCGCTGACGAGCGCGGCCGTGAAGGCCTTATTGTCGTAAGCCATCCTCGAGATATACCTGCACGCCGCGGGAGAGACCCCTTTCGGCGGGACGAAAAGCGGCACTATGACTCCCTTCTCAGGGTCCCTGCCGACCTTTACCCATACGGCAATATAATAGGCGACGAGCAGGAATATAAGCGCCTCCCCGAGGATCACCTTGCCGCTGTCGGGCATCCGGAATTTCATGACATAGCTTTTTATTCCGCTTCCCTTGGGAGAAGGCGTTTCCGTGTCAGCGGGCCTTGAACCGGCATCGGCCGCGGCCGCAGGCTGCGTGACAAAGCCCTTTGGCCAACCGACCACTATCGTTAGCCCTTCGTAAGGGCGCAGGGGCTCCGTCGTGATGAAATACGGGCGGCCGTGCGTAAACATTGCGCTGAAATTGCGCGCCTTCGAGCCCTGCGCGCCGGTAAAACCCGCCGTCTTTATTTCGTTCTCCGGTATGCCTTCGGGCAGGGTGACCGTGGCCGTCGCCTGGTCTATCGGGAAGACCCATCCGTTTCCTGTGACGTTCCAGTAGAGCTCGTCGTGGTCTTCGAAGAACCCGAGCTGCCTGCCGGTTTCATATGTTATCTCGTAGGTATGCTCGCCGTACGGGATGAACACGTCGCCCTTCCCTATATATACCCTGACGCCGTTTGGCTGACTCTGAGTATGATACGCTTCAGCCATGCCGTCGCGTTTGACGCTGCGGACGCTGAAGCCGACCGTGTATCCTCCCCGGTATTTCGTAGGAAAGTCGCGGTAGATGCCGCGTTTTATCTGCGAACCCTCCGCGATCACCTTTATCGTCTCGGTCACGGACATTGTAGAGTCCTTGCGGACCTCAATGCGGCTGTCGTAGGAAAGTATCCGTTCGGAGGCGCCTGCGGCCGCGGGAATTAAAAGGGCGAGCAGGACAGCGGCAAATAACCTTCTCATACTTTGACCTCGGGAACCTTGCGCTCGGTAGCGTATTCGATCTCGAAGAAATCGGCCTTGCCGAACCCGAAACCGTTGGCGATGATGTTGCTCGGGAACGACTGCGCGAGGATGCTGTAATCCCTCACGGCGCCGTTGTAATACCTGCGCGACATCTGCAGCTGGTCCTCTATCTCGACGAGGTTGTGGTGCAGGTCGAGGAAGCTCTTGTTCGCCTTGAGGTCGGGATACGCTTCGGCGACCGCGAATATCGATTTCAGCGCCTGCGATATCGCGTTCTCGGAGTCGGCCTTGGCTTTTATGCCTTCGGTGGCGGACGCCTTGGCGCGCAGCGCGGTCACGTTCTCGAGGGTCGATCTTTCAAACTGCTTGTACCCCTTGACCGCCTCGACGAGGTTCGGAATGAGGTCGGCGCGGCGCTTGAGTTGGACGTCTATGCCGCTCCAGGCCTCCGCCATGAGGTTCTTGTATTTCACGAACATGTTATAGGTGATGACAGACCAGGCCGCCAGCCCGGCCACAAGCAGCAAACCGATTAATACCGTCATTTTGCACCCCCTCGGGTGTTCTTCGCGCTCTTATTCCCGACGACCCTGATATCGTTGCTCTTGAGTATCCTTACGGCGTCGTCGGGGTTCTCGAAACGGAACGCGACCAGCGCGTTATCCGACGACCTGTCCACGAACCCGTACATGTATTCGACGTTTATGCCGGCGTCATTGAGAACCCTTAGCACTTCCGCGAGCCCGCCCGGCCTGTCGACTATGTCCACAGCGACAATATCCGCGACGTTGGCCGTATATCCGGCCATCTTCAAAATATCGAGCGCGTCGTCGGGCCTGTCGACGATGATGCGCAATATCCCGAAACCTTCGCTTTCGGCTATCGTGATAGCCCTGATATTTATCCCGCCGTCGCCGAGGAGCGAGCATATGCTAAAAAGGCGTCCCGGCCTGTTCTCTACGAATATCGATAACTGCGTCAGGGTCAGCTTCATCTGCTCCTCCTAGCCGGTCACTTTGTCAGGGGCTTGCCTTCATACGGCGGCTCTATCTTTTTAAGGTCGACCCCGAACCTGTCGAGGACGGTCGGCGTGACGTCCGCCTGGAACCCGCGGTTTATCCCGCGGGGATCATTCGTCGCCATGAATACGTACGGCGCGAAACTGTGGCCGCGCGAGCCCTCGTCGAAACCGTGGTCGGCGGTCACGTAAATTATCGTCTTGTCGTAGAGGCCGAGCTCCTTCAGTTTATCCGCTATGCTGCCTGTCAGCTTGTCGTAGGTTATCAAAGCGTCGTTGTATTCGACCGAGTTCTCCCCCTTATCATGCCCGCTCCTGTCCGCGCCCGCGAACTGCACGAAGAAGAAGAAAGGCCTGTCCTTGTAGGCCTCGAGCATCTTCAACGCCTGCGCGGTGACATTTTTGTCCTCGTTGAGGCCGTTCCTGAAGATGTCTGCCGCCTTTGCGGCGTTGTAATACGGCTTCTCCGGAGAGTCGGACTTGAACCTGTGCCCTTTCGAGAAGAGGCCGACGGTCACGACATTATCCGCGCCGAAATGTTCTTCGATCCGCTCGAATATAGTGTATCCCTTAGGGATGCACGAGTATTTCTCGTTGCCTAGGACGCCCGACACCTCGTCGTCATATCCGGTAAGTATCTGCGCGAATCCCGGCTCGGTCTCGGTCTGGTGGCCCTGTATATCTATCTCGACGAATGAGCCCTCGTCCGACAGTTTTTTAAGGTTCGGCAGCTCGCCGCGGCCGAGGCATTCCTTAACGTGGTCCATCTGGGCGCCGTCCCATCCTATCAGGACGATGTTCTTCGGCTTATCGGCCGGCTGCAATGCGCAGACCGCCGCCGTTGTCCACAGGACCAAAACCAGCGCGCAAATAAGGGAATGCGTCCCCTTCATTTCAGGCCTCTCTTGGTGTAGGTCGTATGCAGGAGGTGGTGCGACTTCTCGCCGAGAGGTTCGCCGAGGAACTCCTTGTATATGGCCTGGACGGACGGGTTCTCGTGGGATTTCCTTATCGGTTTTCCCGCGTCTTCCTTATATATCGCCTCGGCCCTCTTCTTCTTGACTTCCATGTTGGTCGGTATCGGTTGTCCTCCGCCGCCGAGGCATCCGCCGGGGCAGCACATTATCTCGATGAAATGGTAGGGCGACTTCCCTGCCTGCACCTCCTCGAGGAGCTTGCGCGCGTTGCCGAGGCCGTTGGCCACAGCCACCCTGACCTTAAGCCCGTTCAGGTCGACTTCGGCGGTCTTTATGCCTTCGAGCCCGCGGACGTCCTTGAAATCGAGCTTATCGAGCGTCTTCTTCGTGACGACCTCGTATGCCGTCCTCAGCGCGGCTTCCATTACGCCTCCTGTCGCGCCGAATATTACGGCCGCTCCCGTCGACTCGCCGAGCGGGTGGTCGAAATCCTCGTCGGGAAGGTTCACGAAATCGATGCCGGCTTCCTTTATCATCTGCGCGGCCTCGCGCGTCGTGAGGACGTAATCGACGTCATTGCCCATCTCGGGCCGCCTCGCCTCGAATTTCTTCGCTGTGCAAGGCATTACGGATACGACGACCATCTCCTTCGGGTCGATGCCGGCCTTCTCGGCAAAATAGGTCTTCGCGACCGCGCCGAACATCTGCTGCGGCGATTTGCATGTCGAGAGGTGGTCGAGGACATCCGGGAAGAAATGCTCGCTGAACTTTATCCAACCGGGCGAGCACGATGTTATCAGCGGGAGCACCCCGTTGTTCTTTATCCTGTCTATAAGCTCGAAGCCTTCTTCCATGATCGTAAGGTCGGCGGTGAACTGCGTGTCGAATACGCGGTCAAAGCCCAGCTTTCTGAGGGCGGCCGCCATCTTGCCCGTCACGAGCGAGCCGGCGGGCATGCCGAACTCCTCGCCGATCGCGGCCCTTACAGCCGGCGCGGTCTGGACGACCACTGTCTTCTTCGGGTCGTGTATCGCCTTCCATACGTCGTCTATAGAGCTCTTCTCGGTCAATGCGCCGGTAGGGCATACGAGTATGCACTGGCCGCAGTTCGCGCATTCGACGTTGCCGAGCCCCTCGTTGAAGAACGTCGAGACGAGCGTCTTGCTTCCGCGGTTCGCGAAATCTATCGCGTTGACCGACTGGACCTGGGAGCATACGGCTATGCAGCGGCCGCAGAGGATGCACTTGTTCGGGTCCCTGATGACCGACGGCGACGTCGAATCCACGTCGAAATCGCGCTTGCGCGTCTTGCCGAAGCGGACCTTCCTGATGCCGAGGTCGGACGCGAGCATGCGCAGCTCGCACGTCTCGTTCTTGTCGCAGGTCGGGCAGTCCTTCGGATGGCCCGCGAGCAACAGTTCGACGTTCATCCTGCGCGCGTCGCGCACCGCGGGCGTGTTGGTATATATCTCCATCCCTTCGGAGACCTTCGTGATGCACGACCTCAACAGGCTCTTCGCCTTCCTTACCTCGACGCAGCATACACCGCACGACGCGTTCTCCGATATGCCGTCGAGATAGCAGAGTGTCGGTATCTCGATGCCTGCCTTGCGCGCGGCCTTTAGTATGGTTGTTCCCTCGGGAACAACCAGGTCCTTGCCGTCTATCTTTATATTGATCATCTTGTCAGCCATTATTTGACCTCCTTGACATCGCATCTGAGGCAGCGGGTGGTTTCGGTCCTGACGTCATCCCAGCAGAGCCCGAGGGAGACCTCCTTGAAGTTCCTCTTCCTCGAAGCGACCGAGAGCGACTTCGGGTGCCTCCTTCCCTCGGAACACGGCTCGAGCGGGACCTCGTTTTTGTATTTGAATTTCCTGAACAGCGTATCGAACCTCTTCTCGCCGGTGAGCGCCTCGTCTATCGCTTCCGCGGCCTTCTTGCCCTGCGCCATCGCCTCGACCGCCGTCGCCGGACCCATGACGAGGTCGCCTACGGCGTAGAACTTCGGGCTTACCGTCTGCATCGTCGAGCGGTCCACCTTCACCGTCCCGTCATCGTTCGTATCGATGCCGACGTTCTTGATGAATCCCGAATCGACCTTCTCGCCTATCGCGAGGATGACCGTATCGCACGGGATGACCTGCGACTCGTTCGTCGCGACGGGCCTGCGCCTGCCGGAAAGGTCGTAATCCCCCGGCTTCATCTTCGATATCTCGACCCCGGTCGCCCTGCCCTTATCTCCCGTTATCGATTTAGGGGCGGCGAGGAATACGAATTTGATCCCTTCGCTCTCCGCCGCTTTTATCTCTTCCTTGTTCGCCGGCATATCCGCCTTTTCGCGGCGGTAGACGATCGTGACGTCGCAGCCGAAACGGAATGCCGTTCTTGCGGCGTCTATCGCGACGTTGCCCGCGCCTATTATCGCGACCTTCTTCCCAAGCGTTACCTTTTTTCCGGTGGCTATCTGCTCGAGGTAATCGGTCCCGTGCAGGACTCCCTTGAAGTCCTTGCCCGGGATGTCGAGGTCCATCTCCTTATAGGCGCCGGTCGCCACGAGGACTGCGTCGTTGTTCTTCCCGAGCGAACGCAATCTTTCGGACGTTATTTTAGAGTTAAAGACGAACTTGGCTCCGCAGTCCTTTATGAACTTGACCTCCCGCTCGAGCACTTCCTTCGGCAGCCTGTACGACGGGATACCGTACATCAGCACGCCGCCCGCCTTGGGTTTCGCCTCGTGGACCGTGACCGCGTGTCCGAGCCGCGCGAGGTAGTATGCCGCGGTAAGGCCCGCAGGGCCCGCGCCGATTATCGTGACCTTCTTCCCGGTCGGTTGCGCGCGCTCCTTCAATATCGCCCTCATTACCGCCTTGTCCCTGCCGTTATTATGCAGGTTGTCGGCGACGAAACGGTGTACTTCGCCCGTGGAGATCGGATCGTCTATGTCCTCCCTGCGGCAGCGCATCTTGCAGTGGAAATGGCATATCCTGCCCGAGCTCGCCGGGAACGGGTTGTCGCGCAGTATCATCTCGTACGCGTCTTCCATCCTCTTCTCATTCACGAGTTCGAGGTATCCCGGGATGTTCATATGCAAAGGGCAGCTGTTCTCGCAGGGCGAGAGGAACAGCGCCTGGCAGATACCCGCGTCGCATCTCTTGTTCTTTATATGGTCCTCGTATTCGTCCCTGAAATACTTCAGCGTCGTCAGGACCGGGTTCGGGGCCGTCTGCCCGAGGCCGCATATCGCGGTGTCCTTAATCGTCTTTCCGAGGTCCTCGAGGGTCTTCATGTCCTCGACCTTGCCCCTGCCCTCGGTTATGTCCTTCAGGATCTTCAGCGCCTGCTGCAGCCCTTCGCGGCAAGGCGTGCACTTACCGCATGATTCCGACGTGGTGAACTCGATGAAATAGCGCGCGACGTCGACCATGCAGTTGTCCTGGTCCATGACTACCATGCCTCCGGAGCCGAGTATGGCGCCGAGTTCGGCGAGCGTCTCGTAATCGACCTTGGAACCGAAGAGCTTCGACGAGATGCATCCTCCGGACGGTCCGCCGCTCTGGACGGCCTTTATGACCTTGTCCCTGCCGCTTCCCTCGCCCATCTGGTAAATAAGGGAGAGCAGCGGAGAGCCGAACGGAAGCTCGACGAGGCCGGTGTTCTTGACCTTGCCGACGAGCGAGAATACCTTAGTGCCCGCGCTTGCCGAGGTGCCCGTCTGCGCGAACCACGCGCCGCCGCGCGATATTATCGCGGGGACGTTGCTCAACGTCTCTACGTTATTAATATTGGTCGGCTTGCCCCAGAGGCCTTTCTCCGCGGGGAACGGCGGCCTCGGCCTCGGGCGGCCCGGAAGGCCCTCGAGCGAGAATATCAGGGCCGTCTCCTCTCCGCAGACGAACGCGCCCGCGCCCTCGACGATCTTTATGTCGAAATCAAAACCGGTATTGAGGATGTTCTTGCCGAGCAGGCCATATTCCTCGGCGTCCTTGATGGCTTTCCTTAACCTTTCGACCGCGAGCGGGTATTCCGCGCGGATATATACGATACCCTTGTCGGTGCCCATCGTATACGCGGCGATCGCCATGCCCTCTATAAGCATATGCGGGTCGCTCTCTATCTCGTTGCGGTTCATATACGCGCCGGGATCACCTTCATCGGCGTTGCAGACGACGTACTTCCTGTCCGCCTTGATGTTGCGCATGATATCCCACTTGCGCCAGGTCGGGAAGCCCGCGCCGCCGCGGCCGCGCAGTTTCGAGACCTTCAGCTCGTCGATGACCTTCTCGGGGCTCATCTCCGTGACGGCCTTGTAAAGCGCGTGGTATCCGCCTATCGCGATATAGTCCTCGATGTTCTCGGGGTCGATGAGGCCGAAATCCCTCAGGACGATCTTCTTCTGGCCCCTGAAGAACGGGACCTCGTCCCATTTCGGTATGCCGGGGAAACCGCGGCCGTAGGTCGCCTTGCTCGTTATGTGGTCCCATTCCTCTATCTTGCAAAGGACCTTTTCCTTGAGTATGTCGCCCCTGAGCGTCTTCTCGACTATCTTCACGGCGTCTTTCGGCGTGACCTTATGCAATATGATGAGCGGCTTCCCTGGCAGGTATACGTTCACGAGCGGCTCGTTCGCGCAGAACCCGAAGCAGCCCACCTTCCCCAGTAATATGCCGGATTTTTTTCTGCGTATCTCCTTCTCGAGCGCCTTGTATACCTCTTCGGCGCCGTTGCCTATGCCGCATGTGCCCATGCCGACCGATATGCGCGGCCGGCCCGAGAATATCTCCTTGAAACGCTTATCCCTCAAGATGTCCAGGTGCTTTATGTCGGATATCCTCATTTCTTCCTACCTCCCCGGCTGAGTTCTTTGACTATCCTTGCGAGCTTGTTCTCGTTCATATGCACGTATATCTTCCCGTCGACGACCACGACCGGCGCCAGCGCGCACTGGCCGAAACAGGCGACCGTCCTGACGGTAAACTTATTGTCTTTCGTCGTAAAATACGACTCCCCTTCGTCGAAGGCCCCCTTTATGCCGAGGAAACCCTCGAGGTGCTCGAGTAGGGCTTTCGACCCCTTCGTATGGCAGGCGGTTCCCCTGCAGACGATTATCGAATGCTCGCCCTGCGGCTTCAGGTTGAAGAACGCGTAAAAGGTGGCGACGCTGTATACTTTCGAGAACGGCAGCTCGAGGCTTTCGGCGATATATTCGAGCGTCTGCCTCGGAAGGTATTTGTGCCTGTTCAGTTCCTGGACTTCCTCCATTATGCCGAGCAGGTCGCCCGGGGAATCCCTGTGCTTATCGATGATCCTGTCGACTTCCGTCGCGTCGACCTCTCTTTCCGAAACCGCTTTCATGCGCGCTCTCCTTTTAGTTTGTATATAAGGCTCTCGAGCTCCGAAGCCATGTCAACATTAGAGACCGATACCCCCTTCGGCAGGATGAGGTTGACGGGCGCGAAATTGAGTATCGCCCTTATGCCGCATTTTGCGAGCTCCTCGCCTACTTTCTGGGCTGAATCAGCGGGGACCGCGAGGACCGCGATCCGTATCCCTTTTTCCTTCAATATCTCTTTCATGCGTGAGGCGCCCTCTATCCTGACGCCCTGCCGCACCTTGCCTATCCTCCCGGGATCGCTGTCGAACGCCGCCACTATCTGCAGGTTCAGTTCGTCAAATCCCGAATACCCGAGCAGGGCCGAGCCGAGCTTTCCCGCCCCGACTATCGCGATCTTCCAGGCCGCGTCGGTCCCGAGGATCCTCTCTATCTCCCTCGTGAGGCGCGCGACATCATAACCTACGCCGCGCTTGCCGAAACCCCCGAAATAAGAAAGATCCTTCCGGAACTGGACGGGCGTGACGTTGAGGAACTGCGTTATCTCCTCCGACGAGGCGACGTCCACTCTCTTCTTTCCAAGCATCCTTAAGCTTCTGAGGTAGAGGCTTAACCGGCTTGCCGTATCCTGGGGGATATTTCTCTTTTTATTGGACATTGTTCCGATTTTCACAAACAATCGGATTATACCATTAAGTTCGCGTTGTTGTCATTAAAAATTTCTGTTGCGGCGGGCCCTGGGGCCCTGTTCTCAGCTGCCTGTGAGGGCGCCCTTGATGCTGTTCATGAGGTCGTGTATCTTGACGGGCTTGGCGATGAAGCGCTTGCCTTCGAGCAGGTATCCTTCATCCTTGACCTCACGTTCGGTCACGACAGCCGTAAGGAATATGATCGGTATCTTCCTCGTGTCCTCTTCCTTCTGCAGCTCCGCCGCGACCTCATACCCGCCCATCTTCGGCATCATGACGTCGAGGATGACGAGGTCCGGCAGAAGCTCCTTGGCCTTCTTGACCCCTTCGGCCCCGTCGTTGCATATCGCGACCTTGAATTCCTCGGACGCTTCGAGCGCTTTCTTTACGAAATGGCAGAAATCTTTTTCGTCATCGATAACAAGGATCTTCTTCTTCATCGTCAATCCTCCGTTTAAGCGAGCGGGAATATCATCCTTACGACCGTCCCGCGCCCGAGCTTGCTGTCTATTGATATATTACCCTTATTGTTGTCAATAATCAACTTCGTTATGAAGAGGCCGAGGCCGGTCCCCTTCTCCGACTTCGTCGTGAAGAACGGCTCGAAGAGCTTCGTCATGTTCTCTTCGGATATGCCGGGCCCGTTGTCGGATATCTCTATGACGCATACCGGCTTCGCAAAATAGAATTCGGAACGCTCTTCCTTGTAGGCCTTTATCGTTATCTCCCCTCCCGTAAGGGACATCGCTTCCGCGGCGTTCATTATCAGGTTTATGATCGCCTGCTGCATCTGGTTCTTGTCGGCCATGAACGCCATCTGTTCCGGGGAAACCTCGGTCCTGATCTTTATCTCTCCGGACGGGGAGGAATACTTGAAGAACGGAAGCGTGTCGTTAATGAGCTCCCCCGGGTTGATCTTATCGAACCTTATCTCCGACGGGCGCGCGAACTTCAGCAGCCTCTTTATGATGCCGTCGGCCCTTAACGTGGACCTCTTTATGATATCGAGGTCCTCCTTGACGTCGTTGTCGCTGCTGCCGAGCTTCATCTCGAGGAATTCTATCCCGTTCAGGATTATCCCGAGCGGGTTCTTTATCTCATGCGCGAACGACGTGGAGAACTTCCCGAGGGCCGAGAACTTCTCCGCCTGTATCAGGCGGTGCTGCGTCTCCTTCAGCTCGATATAGGCCTTCTTCAGCGCTTCTTCGTCCTTCCTGCGCTCGGTGATATCGCGCGATATGCCGGCGATGCCGATGACCTCGCCCTTGTCGTTGAACATCGGCGTCTTTACGGTCTCCATCCACAGCATATTCCCGTCTATGGAGAAGAGGGGCTCGCAGACAACCTTCTGCTTTCCTGAGAGCATGACCTCCTTATCGTCCGCGGTATATTTCTCCGCAAGTTCTTTCGGCCATACGTCGTAATCCGTCCTGCCGATCAATTCGGCGGGTTCCTTTCCGCACGCTTTCGCGAAGGGCCCGTTCACGACGATATACCTGTTATCGAGGTCCTTGAGCCATGCGAGGTCGGATATATTCTCGAGGATCGCCTCCTCCTGTATCTCGGCCTTCCTTCGCCTGATGTTCGCGGCCTCGAGCTCCGCCGACTGCTCGAATGATTCCCTTATTACCTTGGCTATCTCGCCGAACTCGTCCCTCTTCTTCTCGAGCGGGGCCAGCAGCTCGGGGTTCTTTTTCTTAAGCGATTCCGACACGAGCCTTAACGGGACAGAGACGAGGCGGACGACTGACATAAAAAGCACGAGCAGCGAGAGGGCGGATAGCAGGCCGAATATGAAGAATATGGTCTGGCCCATGCGGTTATAATGCCTTATGCTCTCAGATTTGAAGGAAACGGCGATCTTGGCCAAAGACCTGCCATCCCAGCCCTTGAGATCCCTGAGAAATCCGGCTTCACCGGCCATTATATTTACGGAAGTATAAGGAGCCATCTTCTCCTGCAGGGATGCAAACCTGACATCCGCTCCGGTCAGGGCGGCAATCTCGCGCAGGAACTTTTCGTCCCATAGTATGCCGGCGAACAGGTATCCCCGCGGTTCGGTCTTCCTCTCCCTGTCCGCGGTCGGGTGTATAGTCGCTCCGCGCACTTCCATGAGGTCTTTTCCGATGAGGATAAAGAAATGGCAGAACTTCGAGTCTTTGAATAATCGGGCGATACTTTCCCCGGCGATCGGGAGGTCCGCAACAGGCCGATTGAGATCATCGGATGAATATATGAGCGAACAATCCCTGCGATAGACCCACATGGCGTTTACATCAAAGATGGGAAGAGAAGCGTCGATATTCTCCTTCGCCCACTCTTTGCTGCCGGTCTTCGTGAACTCTACCATCTCGTCCCAGAACGTGTAATCTCCGACGAGGGCTTCGAGGCGGTTGTTCTTGAGAGCGACTATCTTGTCGAACGTGACTTCTTCCCGCGCGCGGCTCGAAACGAAGATGCCCGTAAGCCTCCTGACCTCGAAGCTGCGTTCGAGCGCTATCGCGGCGGCTACGACAAGTATAATGAAAATAAATAACAGCGTTAACTTCGACCTTATGCTCATTACGGGAGAGCCCTCCGCTCCGATTACCTATGATACCTAAACGTCCGCTCCCTAGTCAACGGGAATCAGCTTCTTCTCCATCATTTTCAGCTTGTTGTGTATATCGAGGTATGTGCGTATGCGCGCGCTGTCGGGGGAATATTCGAGCGTCCTCGTATAGAATACTTGCGGGTCCGCCCAATAACGGTTCTGTTTCGCTGTCGCGGCGGTCAGCCCCAGCAGTATGACGGCCGGCAACGCGACCGTGGCGGCCTTGGGAAGGCGGACGACGGCGGACGCCAGGACCGCATAAAATCCTACGGACGGCAGGTAAAGCCAGTGTTCGGCCATATAAGCGCCCATAGGGAATATGTTCGACACGGGTATGAGCCCGGCGATGAACCATGCCGCAAAAAAGAATGCCGCGCCCCCCTCTTTTCTCTTCCTTACGATAAAGTAAATGCATGCGGCGAAAAGCAGCGCGCCGATGATAACTCGCGGGTCGCTAAAACAGAACGCCTTCCTGCCGTATTCCATGTGCAGCCCGTAAGGCATGAAGAGTATCCTTATATATTCCGCGAACGCCGAGAAGAAACCCGCAAATCGCGCCGGGAGTGCAGCTGAATGGTAATGCGGTAGCATCGAATTCAGCGCGACGGAGCGCATCAGCAGGTAAACAGCCGTTACTACGGTTAACGGGACCGCGAGACCGAACGCAAGCCTGCGCGTGACCTTGCGCCTGAAAGAAAAATGGTAGAGCAGGATGAATACCGGGACCATCAACCCGCTTTCGCGCGACATCAGCGCGCAGAAATAGCAGAGCGGGAATAACAGGTAGTATTTGACGCCGGATGTATCGAGGTATTTTATGTAGCATATGAGGCACAGGAAGATGAAAAGCGCGGATAACGGGTCGGCCCGACCCGATATATAGGATACCGCCTCGGTATTTACCGGATGCACCGCGAATACCGCAGCGGCAATGAACGACAGAGTCTCCTTGCCGGTTATCATCCTGACGAGCTGGAAAACACCGAGCGCCGCCAGGATATGCAGGATGACGTTCGTCAGGTGGTAGCCCGCGTAGTTCAGGCCCCAGAAACTGTGGTCTACGGCATAACTGAGTATCTGCAGCGGGCGGTAGAATGCCGAGGAGGCCTGTTGCGAGAACCCGGCGCCGATATTCTCGAGGAAGAGCCGTCCGGCTCCCGAAAGGTCCTGAATATGGGCATTAAGGACTACGAGGGTAAGATCGTCGAGCACGAAGTCCCCGAAGAGGGCACTCCGGTATGCCAGTATGCCGAGCAATACTATCCCGGCGGCGTATAACAGCGGTTTTTTGTCTCTAGACATTGAACCTTATGTTCAGGATATCCCCGTCTTCGACGATATAATCCTTGCCCTTGAGGTAAAGCTTCCCCGCTTCCTTCACCTTCTCTTCGCTGCCAAGCTCGAACAGGTCGGACAATTTTATCAGTTCGGCCCGGATGAACCCTTTCTGCAGGTCGGAATGTATGGCACCCGCTGCTTCGGGCGCGGATGAAGCGCGCCTTATCGTCCATTGCCGGACCTCGTCCTCGCCGACCGTGAAAAATGATATGAGGTTCATCGCTTTTATGCATAAACGCGTGAGCGCGTTTACGGCCGGCTCTTCGATGCCGAGCGCCGCGAGGAACTCCTGCTTCTCTTTTTCGGTCTCGAGCGAGGCGATCTCCGACTCCACCTTTGCCGATACGAGCATCACCTCGATCTTTAGGGGTTCGTACGCCTTCTGCAGGCCGGTCAGGAACTCCTTGTTTTTCAGGTCGTCTTCGGAGACGTTGACCGCAAGCAGCATCTCCTTCAGCGTCACAAACGGGTAGCTCGCTATCGTCTTCTTCTCTTCGGGCTTCAGCTCCAGAAGGCGCAGCGGCATCTCCTTGTCGAGGTGCGCCTTGATCTTCAGCAGGACGTCCCTCTCCTTCGATTTCGCCTCATCCTTAAGCTTCCTCAGTTCAAGCTCGACCCTTTCGAGGCGTTTCTCGACGAATATGAGGTCGTGCAGGATCAGTTCGGAATTTATGCTGTCGATGTCGCGTTTCGGGTCGACGGTCCCGTTGATATGGTATATCGAATCGTCGGCGAACTGCCTGACGACATGGCAGAGCGCGTCGGTCTCGGCGATGTCCTTGAATATGTCGCCCTTGGTTATCGCGTCCTTCTCTATCTTCGGCAGCAGCTCGATATCGATGCGGGCCCGGACGTTCTTCTTCGGCTTATACATCGCGACAAGCTTGTCGAAGCGGGGGTCCTTTATCTCGGCGATGCTCTTGATGTTCTTGCCTGAGGCGAGGTCCTTCTCCGTTATCTTGTGTTCCGTAAGCAGCTCGAAGAGCGTCTTCTTGCCGGATTGCGGCAATCCTATGATGCCTATCTTCATGTTTGTTCTCTCCAGGTTGGATTATACCCTAAACGGGCGTCGAGGACAACCAGGATAACTTCCTGTTGCCGCGTATCCATTCTTTGACTATCGCGTGTCCCATGAAACGAAGCAGCGCGTTCCGGAAATGCAGCCCCATCAGCAACGAGAACGACCTCGAGAGCGAATAGAACTTCATGTAAGCCTTCAGTACGCCGAGCTGCAGCTCCTTCGCGGAGAGCAGTTTGGGCTTGAATACGATATGCTGGCCGTCGTAGAGGTTCCAGTCCTTCGTGAATATGCGCTTCTCGGCCTCGAGGTCCGTGTATACCTTGGTGCCGGGGAACGGCGTAAGTATCATCATCTGGATAGTGTCTATCTTCTGCCTGACAGCGAACCTGAAAGTCTCCCACACGGTCTTCATGTTATCGTCGTCGCCGCCGAGGACGAACATGCCGTGCACCTTGATCTTCTTCTTATGGAACGCGCGTATCGCGTCTATTATCTGCGCTACGGTCTGTTTTTTGTCGTAGGCTTTCAGCGTCTTCTCGTTGACCGACTCGAGGCCGACGCATACGGCCTTGCAGCCCGCCTTGGCCATCAGCTCCAGCATGCGCTCGTCTTTAGTGACGTCGCAGCGGACCTGGCAGGCCCAGTTCTTGATGTCATACTTGACCAGCAGGTCAAGCAATTTATATGTTCTCTTCGGCGCCGCGGTAAAATTATCGTCGCAGAAGAATATGGATTTCCTCCCGTTGGACCTCAGCTCGCCCATCACGTTCTCGGCGCTCCTGAAACGGTACTTGCGGCCGAACATCTTCGTGACGGAGCAAAAACTGCAGTCATGCGGGCATCCGCGCGACGTCGAGACCGGTATGGCCAGCGAGCGGGACCTGTCGCCCTTGATGAGCGTGAAATCCGGGTAAGGCAGCGCATCCAGGTCCTCGACCGGCCTGCCCCTGACTATCGGCTCGGTAATCCTTCCTTCGGCGATATCGACGATCACATCCTCGGCCTCTCCGATGACTACCTGCCTCGCGTGCTTAATGGCTTCTTCGGGCAGGAGGCTCGCGTGGACGCCGCCCATTATCACCTTCTCCTTAGGGAACCTGTCCGCGATCTCGTATCCGCGCCTGGCGGTGGAGGTCAGTATCGATATCCCTATAAGGTCCGCTTCGAGCTTATCGTAGTCGGGCTTCAGGATGTCCTCGTTGTAGATCTCGACCTCATGCCCTCTTGCCTTAAGTATCGTGCCGAGGTATATCGGGCCGAGCAAAGGCATTGATATCCTGCTGTATACGTTGGCTTCCGTCGAACGAGGTTCGATGAATACTATCTTCATGGTGCACCTGCTTTCTTTTTGTGCCGTATGCCCTAAAATAAAAAAGGGCCCGCGCACTTGTCGCGGGCCCGTGTTTTTTCGGGTCTTAGACCTTCGTTACGTTTTTGGCCTGTTCGCCCTTCTCACCCTTCTCGATGTCGAACTCTACTTCCTGGCCCTCTTCCAGAGTCTTGTAGCCGTCGCCCTGGATAGCGCTGTAATGCACGAACACGTCACTTCCCGACTCAGGAGTTATGAAACCATAACCCTTCTGGTTGCTGAACCACTTTACCTTGCCTCTTGCCACTGTACTACCTCCTTTTTTAAAGCTTAAACAAAAGAATCCCACAAGGGCTGTCATCATACTCTAAATACGGGCTTCTGTCAACTAAATAATAGGGTAATTTTATGCTAAAAACTACGCTTTTTTATAAACTTTATTACATCCTTTATATTGGCCTCTGCCATACCTATGCAGGTATCGGCGCACCCGTAATAAAGCCTTATTATATCCCCCTCTACGACCGCCGAGCTTGGGAAGAGCACGTTAGGCACGTCGCCTACGCGTTCGTACATCTCGGTCGGATAGAGCATATAGTCCCGCGTCCTGTAAAGGACCTTCCAGGGCTCCTTCAGGTCCAGCAGCGCGCCGCCCGCCGAGTATATATACCCGTTGCAGCTCGTCCAGACGCCGTGGTATATGAGCAGCCAGCCGTCCTTCGTCCTTATCGGGTGCGGCCCCGGACCCACCTTCGTGGACTGCCAGCCGCCCCTCGGCCCGAATACGAACCTGTGGTGCCCCCAGTGGACCAGGTCGGGGCTTTCGGCGTAGAAGACGTCGCCGAAAGGCGTATGCCCCCTGTCGCTGGGCCTGTGCAGCATCGCGTATTTCCCGCCTATCTTCTCGGGGAAGATCACGCAATTGCGGTTTGCCGGAGGCAGCGGGTTCTCGGACTGCTTGAACGCCTTGAAATCCTTGGTCGTCGCGAGGCCTATGCACGGCCCCTGTGCGCCCGCGTTGCACCATGTAACTATATAAGTGTCCCCGAGCTTCGTTATGCGCGGGTCGTAGCTGTGGTCGGTGACGAAAACCTCGGGATCACCGCTCTTCATCTTTATCGGGGCGGCGTCTATGTCCCACCTTATGCCGTCCTTGCTCTTTCCGAGGTGGAGCGTGTAGTTCATGTCGATCTCGTCGACGCGGAATATGCCCCTGTATTCGCCCTTGAAAGGTACTATTGCGCTGTTGTGGATGGAGTTCGCGCGCGGTACGGCTTTCGCCGTGATGATAGGATTGCCCCTGTAACGCCTGAAAACCGTCTCATTAGCCATAACTTCCCCCTATATGGCTCCCTTACCCGAAGTTCCGATAAGTATACAAGCTAATATGCCAAATGTCAAGGCATCACGACTTTCGTGACGTTCAATTTCGCCCGGACCGCCGTAGAGTCCCTGTCCCTGGGGCTCAGGGTGACCTTCTCGGCCCTGAGAAGCTGCGGGGAACTGTTCAGCAGGTACAGGAAATTCACGACCTGCTCCATCTCGCCCTCAACCTCGAGCTCCACCTCGTACTTCTTCCAGAAATCGACCGTCTTCGGCGCGAGCGATTTCATGTTCGCCGGGGAGACGCCGGACTTCCTCTCGAGCTCCTCTATCTCGCTGAGCATCTTCGTCTGCTCTTCCTCGTCGGAACCCGACTTCCTGACGTATGCCGAATACTTCCCGTATTCGGCCGATACGGCGTCCTTCTGGCCGGCAAGGCCCGTATCGAGCCGCAGGTCGTTCTCGCCGGCCTTTATCTCACGGTTCAGCCGGTGCATCCTGGCGGACATCGGGTTTACTATGAACCTGTCCACGAAAACGACAAGGACCACGATGGCGGCTACCGCTATGCCCGCCTTCTCCCTGGCCGACATCTTTGCGAACAGCTCTTTCATATCCTATCTCTTCTCATAGTAGCAGACCACCTCAAAATCGGCATATTCCACGCCGCCCTCTTTCTTTATCGTCGCGTAGTTCGTGTTAACTTTTTCGAAATATCCCGAGTCCTCCAGCGTCTTCGCGTATTTATAGACGTCCGACAGCGCGTTCGCGCGTCCCTTCAGCGTTGCCCTGTCCCTCTCGCTGATGCTGATAGCCGAGAGCGATACCTCCCTCGGCGTGAGCTTGTATATCTCGCTGAGCAGGTTTATCGTCGTGCCTTTCGCGTCGAGCCTGTTGGCGACAAGGCTTATCTTCTTCCTCATCTCCTCGACTTCCCTGGATTCCGGCTCGACCTTGGCTATCTTTTCCTTCAGCTGGTCCAGATAGGCGTTCTTGCTGTATATGGAGGTCAGCAGAATCAGCGAGATGAACATCACTATCGATGTGGCGAGCACTCCCATGACCATGAGCTGCCTCCTCTTGCGCTCCATCTTCCTCTGGATGCGCAGGTCATGCGGCGTCATGTCGAGGTCGAGCTCCTTGTGCCTTATCGCGATGCCGAACAGCGCAGAGACCGACACGAAATTGAAGTTCGGGTCCTGCAGGACGTTTACGCTGTCCTTGATGCGCATGTTCTTTACGGGTATCGCGTTCTCGACAAGGATCCCGAGCTTGGCTTCGAGCGCGGTGTTGAGGCCCTGGATATTCTTTCCCGCGCCGCTGAGGATGACCTTTACCACTTTCGCGCCCCTCTGCTCGCCCTGGTAGAGGTCTATCGAATGCTTGGCCTCCTCGGCGAACTTTTCATGCCACTTGTCGAACTCCTCCATGAGCTGGTTCGCGCCTACGAGTATGCTCCTCGTAAAGACCGGCCCGCCCTCGCGCATCACCATGAAATCGGAATAGTTCGAGTCGACATCGATGACCACTATCGAGCGCTGCGCGTCGGAAGTGAACTCGTTCGGATAGGCGACGGAGAACCAGTTATAGACGCCCTCGGTGCTTACGCCGACCCTTTCGACCGCCATGCCGGCGCTGAAGATCGCCTCGACGCGCTCGCTCACGAGGCTGCGCCTCGCGATGACGAGCATGACCTTCGTGTACCCCTCCCTGTCGGAAGAGACGATCTTATGGGAAGAATATATCTCGTCCTTCGAATACGGCGTCTGCTTCGTGACCTGCAGGCCGACCATGTCGTTTATCTCTTTCGGGTCGGTAGACGGGAATTCCAGGATCCTTACGGTGACGAGGTGCCTCGGGAGGTAAGTAACTACGCCCTGCTTGTTAAGGTTATGATCCTTGAATATCCGCGCGAGGGCCGCGGCTACCGGCTCGTTTATCTGGGCGAGCTTCACCAGGCTGACCTTGGAGATCACCCTGCCCAGCGCGGACGGCGCGTTCTCGGCTATCTTGAGCCAGTCGTTTCCTATCTCTATGACCGTTACCGGCTTCTTGAACGATACGCTCTTCAATCCGATCTCCACTGCTTTATCACGTCGTTGCGATTAAAGGTGAACGTTATGCCGTAGGTCTTCCCGCCGGATCTCCCGTCCGACCTGCCCGTGAAATTATCGGAACGGACTGTCATCGAGCCCGACGCGATGATCGCGGCGACCTGGGACAGCTCCTGCGACGAGAAACCGCCGGATTTGCTCAATGCCGCGACCGCGCCCGAGATATTATCGAAGACCATGTCGTCGTCGGTGCCTTCCTCGCCGTCGAGGCCCTTGCGATAAGCGACTATCTTGCGGGCGAGCTCCTCGCTCGCTCCGAGGGCGCGCAGCACCGTCTCTCCGCATGTGTTCAGGTTGACGGCTCCGAGCCCGTAGACCGTAAGGTAGTCCTTTGACGCGTCGAGTATCTGCTGCGTCATCCCGCGCACCTGCAACAGTTCACCGAGTACCTGGAAATCCGCGTTCTTGCACGGGTAAGAGGGGTCCTGACCTGCATAGTATCCTGTTTCCGCGCCGTTTTCAAGCGGTTTGTCGTCCGCGTCTCTCCAGTCGATTATCGAGGCGGCTATCTCCTTCGCGACGGATTCGTCCGCGTCCGCGGAAAGGACGAATACCTGCTTCAGCACGTCCTGCTTCGCCTTGTTTATGTTGATCTTGCTCTCCTCGTCCTTTACGGAGACGCTGAAGGACGAATCTCCCGCTGCGGCGGGACCTTGGCCGACCGGCACGTCCCTGAAGGCCTCGTCGCTGTACCACGGGTCCTTCAGCGAATCGTATCCGGTGTCCTTGTCCTGCACGACCTGCGCAATGACGAGTTTCGCGCCGGCCTTCGCCGCGTATAACGCCTTCACCCTGTCCCTGAACTTCCCCGCGAAATTGAGCTGTGGCCACACGTAGGAATTTATGGCAATGGCCAGCGCGCCGAGGATGAACAGCGTCCAGAGCACGATTATCAGTATGCTTCCTTTATAACGAGACCGGTATGAGGACAATCCTCTTCACCTTTACGGTTTTTCCGCCCGAATCGAAAGCCGCTTCAAATTTTACCGCTATCGGCGGTTCGGCGCCGGACCATTTATCCTTCCACTCGCAGGCCTCTTTCCCTTCGTCATAAAGGCAATACTCGAATTTCAGTTCCTTGAGCGGGGAGAGCTCGGCGCTCGTCGTCCCTTCGCCTTCCGACTTTTTTACGGCTGCGGAGTATGCCTGCTCCTTCCTTATGAGGTTACCGGCCTCCGCGTCGAAATAATAGGTCACTTTGACCACGGGGCCTGCCGTTCCGGCGATGTCCGGAAAACTGAAGCTCGACGCGCTTCCGGTAAATTCTATCCCGTTTATCGTGAACGTATTGCCGATATCCCTTTCTATCTTCTCGAAGGCGAGCAACGCGTCATTTTGCGAGCCGGCGAACCCCTTTATGCGCTTATACGCGCTGAGCCCGACGGAGAGCACCGAATAGACGGCGAACGCCATCATCGAAAAGATGCATACCGCCACGATAAGCTCTACCGCCGTGAACCCTCTATTTTTTTTCATCGACATATGTAGCCAGAGTGAAATGCCTCAGGCTTCCCGTTTTGCGCACATCGACGGCCAGCTCGTTGAGCTTCGATGCGGCCGTCCTGACCTCGCAATTCCATTCGTATGCCGCGTCATCGCCTTCGAATACGCCGGACGATACGCCCGCCGCGAGTCCGTCGTTCTCTACAGAGGAGAATTCGAGTTCGGACATCTTCTGTTTGAGCAGGCAGAGCGCCTGCGCGCTCTCGCGCCCTATACCGAGCGCATCGGCCGAAACAACGTAAGCCCTGCTCACGGCGACTATCCCGGCCGCGAATATGACGACCGCGACAAGCACTTCTATGAGCGTGAAACCCTTATTTCCAGTTATTGACATCGTCTGCGGTATTGTCCTGCCCGTCCTTGCCTTTTGACCACAGGTCGTATCCCGACGGGTTGTGCGTTCCCGGGCACTTGTACTCGTATTCGTACTTCCACGGGTCTATCGGCTTCTTCTCAAGGTACGGCCCGTTCCAGTTGTTCGGCACAGGGCTCGAGGACGGTTTCGAGAGAAGGGCGTTCAGGCCCTGTTCCGTCGTGGGGTAGTTGCCGTTATCGAGCTCGTAGAGCTTCAGCGCGGTGGCTATATTCGAGCCGACATCCGCCTCGGCAATTGACACCCTCGCCTGTTCGGTACGCCCAGTCAGGCGCGGCACGACCATCGATGCAAGCGCCGCGATTATTATGACCACTATCATTATCTCGATTAGCGTGAATCCTCTTCTCATTTGGCCCTCCCTATTTTACGCCCAATCCGATGCTGAAGATCGGAAGGAGCATCGCAAATACTATGAACCCGACGACCGCGCCGACCGCGAGTATGAGCACCGGCTCGAGCAGGGCGGTCATTATCTTTATCGATTGCTCGACTTCCCTTTCGTAGACGCTGGCTATCTCGGCGAGCGACTCCTCGAGCTTTCCGCTCTCCTCACCGACGGCTATCATGTTCACCGCGAACACAGGGAAGAGGTTTATCTTCTTCAGGCTCGCGGAGAGCGCCTGGCCCTTGTTGAGTATATCGCTGCGGGCCGACTCAAGCTGTGACCTCAACAGCTCGTTATCGAGCGTCTCGGTCGCAAGCTGCAGGCTCTCATGTACCGGGATGCCGTTCTTGAACAAAAGCCCGAGAGTTCTTGAGAACCTTGATATTTCGACATTCTTAACGAATCGCCTTATGAAAGGTATATGAAGTTTCACCGCGTCAAAGGCCATCTTCTTCTTGCCGCCCGGTTTCGACCTGGAGAAGACCGCCGCGACGAATACGAGCCCTATCACGGCCCATATCCAGTTCGCGGACATGAAATCGCTGGCCTGTTTAAGCATCCTCGTCGGCAGCGGAAGCTGCGACATGTCTGTGAATATCGCCATGAGTTTCGGCAGGAAGAACGTCAGCATCACGAACACCGAGACGATGCCGACCGCCATGACGAACAGCGGATAAGCCGCGGCTGCCTGTATCTTGCGCCTGAGCTCGTCCTCCTTCTCGCGGTAGTCCGCGAGCCGGTAGAGGACCTCGTCGAGCGCGCCGCCCTTCTCGCCGGCCTTTATCATGCTTATATAGAGCCCGTTGAACACATTCGGGTATTTCGACATCGATTCGGAGAGCATGCGGCCGTCCCTTATCTGCGCGCTAAGGTCTTCGACGACTGCTTTCAGCGGCTTGCTCTCGGTCTGCGAGACGATGATCGACAGCGCGCGCAGGACCGGGACGCCTGCCCTTATGAGGCTTGCTATCTGGCGCGTGAATATGTCGATATCGGCGGAGGCGGCACGGATATGGGTCAATCCTGCATCATTTGGGGCAGGGCGGCTCCGGGCGGGATGGCCCCGATCTTCTCCGGCGGCATAGGCCTCCGCTACGCTGACGGGCGTCAGGCCCTTCTCGACCAGTTTCTCGACGGCGGCATCCTGTGAGGCGGCTTCTATCTCCCCGCTTAAGACCTTATCCGGCCCGCTCTTAGCTTTGTAAGTATAGAATGGCATGCGTCAATCCTCCAAATGCGTGACCCTGAGAACTTCTTCGGGTGTCGTCACGCCCCCTATGACCTTCGACCACCCGTCCTGCTTAAGCGTGTTCATCCCGAGCTCGACTGCCTTCTTCCTTATTATATCGGAAGATGCCTTCTGGTTTATCAGTCCCCGGACCTCGTCCCTGACAAGCAGTATCTCGTATATCGCGGTCCTGCCCATATAACCCGTGAAATTGCACGCCTTGCATCCCTTGCCCTTCGATATCCTTATGTCCTTGCGGTCCATCTTCAGGTCCTTCTCTATGTTCCTGACCGCATCCTGCGACTGCGCGGTAACGTCCGTCTTGCAGTGCTCGCAGATGACGCGCACGAGCCTCTGCGCGATAAACGCCTCGACCGATGACGCGACAAGGTACGGCTCTATGCCTATGTCGATGAGTCGCGTCGCGCCGGTCGCCGCATCGTTCGTGTGCAGGGTCGAGAAGACGAGGTGCCCCGTCAGCGCGGTCTGTATCGTTATCTCGGCGGCCTCGAAATCCCTGACCTCGCCGACCATTATTATGTCCGGGTCATGGCGCAGCACGCTGCGTAGCGCCGTCGCGAACGTGAAACCTATCGACGGCTTTATCTGCAGCTGCGAGATCCCGCCGAGCTCGTATTCTATCGGGTCCTCTATCGTTATTATCTTGCGCTCGCGGGTGTTGAGCATGCTGAGGCACGCGTAGAGGGTCGTCGTCTTGCCGCTTCCCGTCGGGCCGGTCAGGAAGATGATGCCGTGCGGCTTCTTCAGCAGCTGTTCGAATATCTCCCGGTACTGCTTCGAGAGGCCCAATTGCGATATGTTAAAGAGCATCGTCGTCGGCAGTATCCTTATAACGATATTCTCGCCGTAGAGCGTCGGGAGTATCGAGATGCGCAGGTCGTATTCCTCGCTGCCGATCTTGACCTTCGCGCGGCCGTCCTGCGGGATGCGGCGCTCGATAATATTGAGCCCCGACATGATCTTTATCCTCGATATTATCGCGTTATAGAGGTACCTGATCTCCCCCGCTATCTGCGTATCGTATAGAATACCGTCTATCCTGTACCTGAGGCGCAGGTCTTCCCTGAACCTCTCGATATGGATGTCGGTCGCCCTGTCGTTTATCGCCTGCTGGAGTATCTGGTTCACGAGCTTGATGACCGACGCGTCCGTCGCCATCTTCGTGAGGTCCTCGACCTTCTCCGGCTGCGCCTCTTCGGCCCTGCTCTCCTTGGACTCCTCGGCGAGTATCTTCTCGATCGTGTCGGCGCCGACGCCGTAATATTTGCGTATCATCTCGAGGATATCCGACGACGACGAGAGCACGCGCTCGACGCGGAAACCGAGGTTCGTCTCGAGGTCGTCTACCGGCCACATGTCGAACGGGTTCGACGTCGCGATCGTTAGAAGGTGCCCGTCTATCGCTATCGGCATGACCTTGTAGTGCACCGCGAACTTCGCGGGCACGCTCTTGACGGCATTCTCGTCTATCCTGATGTCCTTGAACTCGACGAAGGATATCCCCTGCTGTTCGGCGAGTATCTGCAGCAGCTGCCTTTCGGATATGAAGCCCATCCTGACGAGCACGGAGCCGAGGGGCTCCTTCGTCTTCTGCTGCTCCTTTACCGCCTGCTCGAGCTCATAGGCGGTTATGATCTTCTTTTCCACAAGTATATCGCCGAGCCTTAACGCCATTTTATGCCTCCGGTCTCTCGTATTTGCCTATCATATAGAATTTCTCTTCGGGGACGCTGTCGAGCCTGCCGTTGACTATCTTACCGCATGTGTCGAGCGTGTCGTGTATCGGGACGTACTCTCCCCTGCGGCCGGTATATATCTCCGCGACGAAGAACGGCTGCGTCAGGAAGTTCTGGAGTTTCCTCGCGCGGTCGTAGAGTACGCGGTCGGTCTTCGAGAGCTCCTCTATGCCGATGACCGCGACTATCCTGCGCAGCTCCTCGTATTTCGCGAATATCTTCAGGCATTCCTGCGCTATGTCGAAATGCTCCCTGCCGACTATGGAAGGGTCGAGCGTATTGCTCGACGATACTATCGGGTCGATGGCCGGGTAGAGGCCGAGCTGTATCTTCTCGCGCGAGAGGACCATTATCGAGTCGAGGTACGTGAATATCGTGACTACGGCCGGGTCGGTAAGGTCGTCGGCCGGGACATAGACCGCCTCGATGGAGGTTATCGAGCCGCTCTCTTTCGAGCGTATCCTCTCGTGGAAATCCCCGAGCTCAGACGTCAGCGTCGGCTGGTAACCGGTCTCCGAAGGGACGCGCCCGAGCAGCGTCGATATCTCGGCGCCGGCCTGGACGAACCTGTATACGTTGTCTATGAAGAAGAGCACGTCGTTATTCTGCTCCTGCAGGTACTCTGCGAGTGTGATGCCGGTCGCGGCAATCTCGAACCTCGTGCCGGGCGGCTCGTTCATCTGCCCGAACGCCATCATTATCTTGTCTATTATCTTCTGTTTCACGAATTCGAAATAGAGCTCGTTGCCTTCCCTGATACGCTCGCCCGCTCCGGTGAAGACGCAGACGCCCTTGTGCCGCTGGACGATATTATGTATCAGTTCGAGCATCAGGATACTTTTCCCGAGCGCCGCGCCGCCGAGCACGCCTATCTTGCCGCCCTTCGAGAACGGGAAGAGAAGGTCTATGACCTTTATGCCGGTCTCGAGTATCTCGGTCCTGCGGCCGCTGTAGCGCTCCGGGTCGAGGTCTACGCTTACCGCGCCCTTCCTGATCGGCGCGGTCTCCTCGGAGTTTATCGGGCCTTTCCTGTCAATCGGCTCGCCGAGCACGTTTATTATCCTGCCGAATACCCCGCGCCCGACGGGTATCCTGATGACGTCGTTGAGCGAGACGGCTTCGGCGTTATGCTTGAGGTTCAGCGTCGAGGCGAGCGCGATGCAGCGGACGACATTGCCCTTCAGGTGCTCGGCCACCTCGAGGATGACCCTGCGCCCGTCGTGCGTCTTCGTCTCGACCGCATCGTAGAGGTTCGGGATCTTGGCGCCGTCGTCGAACCTGACGTCCACGACGGGGCCCTGCACCGACATGACCCGCCCTGCCTTGCTCAAACCGCCTCCTTCCTCAGTATCTGCGAAGAGAACGTCTCGCGGATACCCTTGTCTATCAGGTTGTGCTGGCTCTTGAAGAACTGGAACTTCAGCGTCCTGTCGCGCTGCTGCAGCACCTGGTGGCTCTCCTCGAGATGGACCGCCCGCGCCGAGAACTCCGAAAGCTTGCTGTCCTCGAAGACCTCGAACAGTTTCTGCGTTATCCAGGTCTCGACGAGATATTCTATGAGTTTCGGCATGGCCGACTCGACGATTATGTACCCGGCTTCATCGATCAGCTTCTGCCTCTTTTCAAACAGTTCGTTGCACGGCAGGGTCTTCAGGACCTCTATCTCGTGGACGGTGAACGATACGGGCTTCGGGTAGACAAGTATCAGCCTGCTGAACCTGCCTCCGAGGCTCTCCTTCATTATATAATCCCTGACCTTTATCGCCGCCTCGTACCGCCCCTCGGCAGTTACGCCCGGGAACTTCACGAAATCCCTGCCGAGGTCCTTAAGGTAGGCCGCACCCTTTTCGCCGATTATTATCAACTGCGCCTCATCCGCCCCGGGATAGGAAAGCGCGGTTGTTATGACGCGCACGTTCAGGCCGCCCATGAAACCCTCGTCCGAGGTGACCATGATTATCCCGAGTTTCCCGGCGCCCGCGACGAACGGATGGTTGACGCCGCTGAAATCTATCATCTGGAAAAACCCCTCGAACGCGCTCTCAAAACTCACGAAGCGCTCCTTCTTCCTCTGGAGCATGCGGAATTGCGCGAGCGCTATCCATTTCAGCGCGTCGAGCAGTTCGGTGAGCTCCATGTTCATCCTGAGCTCTTTTTTAAGCTTTTGCGTCGAGAGCATCTATTTCCCGCCCTTCCCTTTGAAGAAAGCGACGATACAGTCGTTTAGGGCCTTCTTTATCTCCGGCGTAAGCTCTTTCTTCTCCGCTATCTCCCCAACCAGCGACGGGTACTCTTTCTGAGCGAAACCCAGTATCCTGTCCTTGAAATCCGTTATCTCCGCCTTTGACAATACGTCTAGGACGTTGCGCCTGAGCGCATAGAGCAGCACGAGCTCCTTTACGGCGGGATAGGGGTCGTTCCTGTTCTGCGCGAACAGGTGTGTCAGCGCCTCGCCGTGCTTAAGGCGCACGTTTACTTCGTCGGAGGTGCCGGTCTTGAAGCGCGTGATCTTCAGCAGTTCGTTGTATTGTATGTATTCGAGCCGCAGCATCGCGGACAACTCCCTCATCGCGGGGCTTTGCGCCTTGTTGCCGATCCTGGATACCGAAAGCCCGACGTCCACGGCGGGCTTGAACCCCTCGTTGAAAAGCTGGGTATTAAGATATACCTGGCCGTCCGTCATCGAGACGAGGTTGGAGGATATATATCCGGTCACGTCGCCCTGCAGGGTCTCGACTATGGGAAAGAACGTCATCGACCCGCCGCCGCATTCGGGGCTAAGCTTTCCGGCGCGCTCCATGAGCTGGGAATGCAGATAGAAGACGTCGCCGGGATACGCCTCGCGTCCGGGCGGGCGCTCCAGCAGCAGCGATATCTGCCTGTATATCCATGCATGCTTCGTGAGATCGTCGAAGACGACAAAGACGTGCTTTCCCTTGTCCATGAAATACTCGCCGAGCGCGCAGGCGGTATACGGGGCAAGGTACTGTTCTCCGGCGGAGCACGATGCCGTCGCGGCGACGATCATCGTGTAATCCATCGCACCGGAATTTTTAAGTGTCTCGGCTATCCTCTCGAGCGTCGAATAGGCGCGGCCGACGCAGCAGTATATGCAGATAATATCCTTGCCCTTCTGGTTTATTATCGCGTCGGTGCATATTGCGGTCTTGCCGGTCATCCTGTCGCCGATGATGAGCTCCCTCTGGCCCCTGCCGATCGGTATCGTCGAATCGATTATAAGCACGCCTGTCTCGAACGTCTCGGTTATCGGCACCCTCTCGAGCACGGACGGCGCGTCCCTGAACACTGAATAATGCCCGCCCGGCTCTATCGGGCCCCTGCCGTCCATCGGCTCCGCGAGCGCGTTGACCGCCCGCCCGATGAAATTTTCCCCGACGGGTATCTTGAACGGCTCCATCCTGCTGTATACGTTGTCGCCTACACGCACCTCGTCGGTCTTGCCGAGCAGCAGGACGGGTACCTCGTCGTTGACGAAACCCATTACCATGCCCTTTGAGTTCTCCGTTATGTCGACGAGCTGCCCGTTCATGCAGTTTTCAAGGCCGGTCACCTTCGCGATATCCTTCTTTATCTCGCGTATCTGCCCGACCTCGCGTATCTTGATCGCTTCAGTCTGTATAGGCATCCTTTAATCTTCCGGTGATGCTCCCGTCTATGATTATGCTCCCGAGTTTTATGACCGCGCCGGCCACGACGTCTTTGTCGGTCTTTTCGGAGAGCGAGACCTTCCTGCCCGCCTTCTTCGAGACCGCGGCGGCTATCTTATCGACCCATTCCTTGCCCATCTCATACGGGACAGATACTTCGCCCCTGTCCGGGGCTTCGGTGAGTTTCCTCCCGTCGGCCTTCTCGAGCTCGGAAATAAGCTCCTCGATAAGGCCTTCGTGCATCAGCTTCAGCTGTTTTGAAGAGAGCACCTTCGCGACAAGCTTGCGCGAGGTGTCGAGCACCTTCGACTGCACCTGCGATTCTATCTCCTGCTTTATCTTGCTGCGGGTATTTACCGCCTGGTTGACTATTCGCTCGCTCTCGTCGCGCGCCTTGGTAAGCGATTCTTCCTTTATCTTCTCGGCCTCCACCTTCGCCTCTTCCCTCAGGCGGCGAGCCTCCTCTTCGGCTATCGTGACCTTGGCCTTGTATTCCTTGTCCACCGATTCCATCTTGGCGGCGAGGTCCTGCGTGCGCCTCAGGTACTCCTCTTCCATCTGCTTGAGCCGTTTCGCCTCTTCGGCCGAAGCGGAATACATAAGCTTACGCAGGACGAAGACGAGCGCGGCGAACGTCACGACCTGCAATATTATCATAGGGATAAGTATCTCCATCCAGTCCTCCGGCTATTTTCCGAACAGTTGGAACATTATCAGCATCGCTATGACCGCTATCGCTTCAGCGAAAAGCAGCGCAATTATCATCGCGGGTAGTATCTTCGGCGCGGCCGACGGGTTGCGCCCGAGCGCGCGTATCGCGGCGAACCCTATTGCCGCTATCACGGCGGAAGGGCCGAGTATCACGACGAACATAACGAGTATTATTATGAAATTGCGCATGTCAGAGCTCCACTAATGCTACCAATTCGTTCTTATGGAACCTTGCGATACCCTTTGCCACCGGGAAACTTACCCCGTCTATCATTATTATGCCTCTTTTGAGGAGACTCAATATGGGCCTGTGGAAATCAAGGATCTCGAACTCGCCGTAATCTCCCGGAAGGATCACGCTCGCGGCCTTGCCCTCGAATATCACCTGGGCGTGGTCCATTACGGAGACGTTAAACATTCGCGGTCACCGCGTTCCCGCCTTTCGCCTTCGAATCGTACATCGCCTTGTCCGCCTTATTGAAGAGGTCGTCAGCCGTACCCGCGTCGCCGGGATATGTCGCGACGCCGATGCTCGAGGTGACGCTGTAGGCCTTGTCCTCCATCTTTATTATGTGACCCTCGATGGTTTTCCGAATGCTCTCGGCAATATCAGCCGCCTTTACCTTGTTCGCCGTCGGGAGCACGACGAGGAACTCATCGCCGCCGAACCTTCCGACGGGGTCTGTGGCGCGTATGCTTTTCCTGAGCGCGATGACGAACTCCTTTAGTATGACGTCGCCGACCGCGTGCCCGTAAGTGTCGTTGATGTTCTTGAACTTATCGACGTCTATCAGCAGCAGCGAACATTCGATCCCTGCGGCTTTCGCGACTTTTACCTCCTCCCTTATCTTCTCGTTTATGTATTTCCTCGAGAATGCGCCTGTCAGCTGGTCGAAGAGCGTCATCTGCCTCTGCTCTACCTGCGAGAAGTAGAATACCGCGCTCATGACGCCGAGACATATGAGGATAATATATATTATCTTCCAGGTCGTGGCGGTGGACGGCGCCTTGCCCTTGAATATCGTGCCCGCGAGCATCTTTACGCCCTTAGGGTCGGGGCCCGTGCCGTAATCGGACCTGCCCTTTATCATAATATCCTGGATCTTCTTGAGGCGCTCTTCGCTGACGCCGGCCTGTTTCAAAAGCCCTTCCATCTTCCCTATCGACCTCTGTATCTCGGCGACCTGCTGCTGCTGCGAGTAATATTCCGACGTGTCGGACAGCGACGCCTGTTTCCCGAGTATGGCGTCTATCTTTTCCGTCACTTCCTTCGCAAGGGCTTCCACCGCAGGATCGGCCTTCGTCGAGGAGGCAAGCTCCGTAAGGGCCTCCGCCTGCTTCTTGAGCGCTTGTAGGACCTGTTCGCTTACCGACCATTTGTCCTTCACCGTTATCTCGAAGACCCTGCTCTCGCCTGGACCGAGCTCCACGCCGGGATGGTGCATATAATATACCGACCTCTCGATATCAAGGCGCGGCTCGAGTTCTTTCGCGTCGACTATATCATCTTTGCGGATCTCGGGAGGAAGGTAATAATTAACCGGGATCCTGCGGGCTTCCGTTCTCGACGGGTTGGTTACCTCTATCTTGAGCGTTATTGTCTTTGGCTTTCCGGTACCCGGCGATGATTGTCCGACAAGGCCGGAGGACTCTATGCTCCTGCCCGCCTCGGCGGAAACCTCATCGAGCGAACGCGAACCCGTTGAGCTTTCGCCCATTATCTTTCCGGCGTCCTTCCCGAGCCCTATCACGAGGTTCTCCATCGTCCCTATATCCTTGCGCATCTTGTCGAGCAGGGCCTTATTCGCCTCGTAGGCGTTTATATGCTCGACCGGCGCGACCTTATCGGTGCCCGACGCATCCTGTTTTTTCAGTATCGCGGCGGCATCGGAAGCCACTATCTCATTAAGCTTTGAGGCGACCGCAGAATATTCCGTCCTCCTGAGCTTTTCGGAGAGGTCCCTCGCATGCGCGGTCAGCGAGGCGAGATACGCCTCATCTACCCTCCATATGTCCTCGACCTCTATTTCGTAGGTCACGCTCTCTTCCGGGCCGAGCTTTACGTCCTTGAAGACATAATATTTCCCCTGCTTGACGTCATAGGCGACCTCAAGCCCGCCGTTATTTATTATATTCTCCGGTTTCACACCCGAAGGCAGGAACGACCTTACCGAGACATCGCGCGATTCGTACTGGGAAGGGTTCTCGGCGGTCATCTTCAGGACGACGCCCGCCTGAGCCGCCGAAGCCCACATCATAAGCGCTATGATCAGTAAGCTATTTCTTTTTTTCATTCAGGAGCTTCACGAGTTTAATGTCCGACTCCGCCTGTTTTATCGATTCGACGTCCTTCCAGTATTCTTCCATATGCGCTTCCGCGCCCGCCTTCGCTATCGTGTTCTGCGGCTGGCGCGCTTCCACTTTGTCGAGCGTCTTGTTTATCTCGGCGAAAAGGTCATCCGCGGTCTTTGAGCCCTTTGCGTCTGCGGGCTTGGATGCGTATGCCTTTTTCGCTTCCGCCCTCAGCGCGTCGATCTTCTTCGCCGGCACGACCCATACGTCCTTCACCTCGACCTGCAGGACAAGGACCTCCTTGGGCTTTAGTGTGACTTTCTGCTCGGCATAATACAGGTCTTTCGCCTTGTCGTATTCTATCTTAAACTTACCCTTGTTTATGACGTCCTTTGCCGTAACGCCCTTCGGCAGGTATTCCTTGACGACCGTCTCCGCCGGCTTCTCCAGCGGGTTTACCGCGCGTATCTTCAGCACTACCTCCGCGGCCGCCGCGGAAGAAACTACCGTCATTATTAAAAGAAATGAGAAAGTGGTTAAAAAAATTTTACGCATTTCATCCTCCGTTATCGGGGACATCCTGAGAGACAGGGTGTCCCCATTGCTTTATTTGCCTTCTATCCAGCTCTTGACGACAGGCGCGTTGACCTGTTTGTCGAGCAGGCTCCTGACCTGCGACAGCAGGGCCTTGAGTTCGGTCATGTTGTTCCTGAGGTCTTCGACATCGGCTTCCTCTGTAAGGTTGACCTGGCCGACTTCGCCGGTCTCGGGGACGAGGTTATCGTAGCCCTCCTTCATCGCGACCTGCGCGAGTTTCGCCCTTGTGTCCCTGATAAAATCGGTGATAGAATCAGCGGTCACCGAGCTGCCTATCCTGGAGTTTGCGGCCTGCAGTTTCGCGAGGTCTCCGGCAAGTTTCTGCAGTGCTCCGTAAGCTTCGGCATTCTTGCCGCCCGCCGCTATCATCTTCTTTATGTCCTCAGCCGCCTTGGAGGCCGCCGCGGCCTGGTCCTTCGCCGCAAGGAGCTCCTTGTTAGCCTTTGCCCCGTCCGGGCCCAAAGCGCTGAGCGTCTGTTCGAGCGACCTTATCTTGCCGTAGACCGTATTCGTCCCGGCGGCATCGGCCGTCGTGCCGAGCGTCGTTTCGACCCCGTCGACATAATTGGTTATATCGGCCTTAAAGGCAGTTATATCGCCCTGCGCCGAAGCTATCTTCCCGAACAGCGTATTGGTGCCGGCCGCATCGGTGGTCTTGCCGACCGTAGCGAGCAGGCTCGAAACGGACGTGCCTACGTCGGTCGTGTCATCCGGAAGGGTGTTGACCTTGGAAAGCATCGTCTTCACGTTCGAATCTATCGTCGTGACCGTCGCGTTGATCGAGTTGACCATGCCTTCGTCGGTGCCTGCGCCCGCCCCAACGCTCTCGGAGACGCTGAGCACCATGCTGTCTATCGCGTTCTTAGTGGGCTCTTCGCAGACCACCGTATATTCGCCCGCGCCCCATGCGCTCTGAGGCGTCAGCGCGTATTCATAGATACCGGTGGTGCCGACCTCTACCATCGCCGCCGCCGCGATCCTCGCGACATTATTAGCGTCGTAAACTGTTATGGTCGGCGACATGCCGGTCGCGGTCCTGAACCTGATATCTGTAGCAGTGCCGAATCCCGCGGATGTCGGCCTCGTGAGTATCTCGGCCTGGATGCCTTTCGCAAGCTGCGCTGCGAGGTCTTCGGCGACCGCTTCGGATATCGGCGTGGCGAGGTCGCCTCCGATCGCGCCTACATCCTCCGATATCTTGTCAACGACCGTCTTGACCGCCGCGATATCCGTCTTGACGGTGCTGATCTTCGCGTCGAGGTTCGTTCCTATGGATGTCTCGAGCGTGTCTATCTTCGCGCCTATCGCGGTCGTCTGTGTGGCGAGGTCCGTGCCTATCGCCGTCTGCAGGTCCGTGAGCTGCTGGGCGACTGTCGTGCCGAGGCCCGCTATCGCCTTCGGTATGTTAAGCGAATAGCTCAAACCCGACGAATATGTCTCTCCCGAGTAGACGATGTCGACCTTCGCGAAATACATCGCGTTCTGGTCAAGGTTCGTCGTCGGCCATTCCTGCCAGAAGACGCCGTTCGCGTCATACGTTGTCGCCGTAAGCTGCTGTATCGGGCCGCCCGACGCGTCATAAATATGGACTACGCACGACGAGGGCTTTGCCAGTATTACGCCGCCCCTCTCGACCCAGGAGTTGATAAGGAACTTGTCCTGCGAGGCGTTATACGAGAAGTTGCTCATGACATGGTATTCGGGCGCCAGCGAGGACTCGCTCATCGTTATATTGATCACTTTGTTGTCCTGGTCGGTCTCCCATCCGCGTTCGGCCTTATCGAAATAGTCCGCCCTCGACCAGTTCGTGTTGTATGAATCGCCGTACGGGTAATAACGCTCGATCGGCGAAGTGAGGTCTGCTTCCGACCAACCGGATGAATCTATGACGAAGAGCTTGTCGAGATGATCCCCGGTCGTCGCGCTCTTCACGTTCCATGTAACCTTATAATACTTGATTGTAAACACGTCGTCCGAGACATCGTAGGCCCCGGACAGGCCCGCGCTGCTCGCCTGGACCTTTATCTTGACAACAGTACTCTGGATATTCGGAACGGTCCAGGAGTAGCTGGTTATCCTCTCCACGGTCCCAGTCCCGTTATCGGGGATAGCCGTGGAATTGATCTTTGTCCATGTCTCGTACAGGGGCGTATCCGTCGAATAATACAGGTCCACTGTGCCCGCGCTTCCGGTCGTTCCCCAGTTGACGGTCGTACCGGGCTTGAGCGCGTAGAGCGTCTCGCCGCCGTTGGGTATATTGACCCTGAACTTCGGTATTATCTTAAACGCCTCGGAGATATCCGTAATATTGGAATTTCCGGTATCGGTGACCTTTATGTAGCACGTACCTACGTTATCCGGGACAGCCCAATCCAAGCTGTATAGCCCCGCGCCGTCATACGCCGGCGTGCCGGTTATCGGCGTGGGCGAGGTGAAAGCCGCGTTATCGTCATACTCCACGGTAAACGTCCTTTCGGTGCTGCCGCTCCTCGTCCAGGTTATGGTATTCGTCTCCGAGACCTTCCACGAGGACGCTGCTGACGGCTCGCTGACGGCCAGAGACGCCTCGCCGACTATCTGAAACGCCGGGGAGTCGCCGGTATAATTCGGCATGAAGCTCTTCAATCTGATTATGATACCGGGCCCCTCCGCGTCGGCAGTGACGACCCAGGGGAAACTGCTGTTAGGCATAACCGTGCCTATCTGGGTCTCGATCCCGTCTTTCACGTAATATACATTAAGGGCGCTCAATGCTCCGACAACCGCGTGCGATATCGTCACGGATTCCCCGACTTCCCATATCGTGGTGGCGGTAGGGTTCGTAACCTTGATACCTTTTATCGTGAACGCTCCGGAACTCGAGGAAACGTTCGTATCAGAGGTTATCCTGATCTTCGCGGTGCCGTTCGACGGCGTAATCGACGCCGGGATAGTCCAGGAATATGTCCCGGCGGAGAGCAGTACGGCCGAGCTATTGACGGTACTTGTGAAATTCGTCCCGTCAGCCGCGTAATATATATTGCATGTGGAGCCCACCCCCGCCGCGGTCCATGTTATGCTCTGGGTCTGGCCCAGTTCCCATGTCGTCCCGGCCGCAGGCGCGCTTATCTTTATGCCTTTCAGGGTGAATTGCGCCGATTCCGCGAAAAGCCCCGAATCAGAACCGGAGACAACCTGTATCTTGAGTTTCGCGGACGTTGAAGGAGTCAGTATCGCCGTGTTCGGCGTCCAGGAATATGTGCCGGCTGTGATGTTTATCGGCGATGCGTTTATAGGCGTCTCTGAATAGGTGGAGCCGTTGTCGCTGCTGTAATATATGTTGACGTTGCCGTCAATCCCTGCCGAACTCCATATCACCGAGGAAGCGACGTTCTGTGTCACGGTCGCGCCCGATGCCGGCGCAGTGACCTTTATGCCCTTCAATGTGAAGGCCGGGGACAGGGCGTTATAAGCGCCCGCCGTCACCTTTATCTTCGCTGTCGCCGACGGGGTGACCGACGCTCCAATATTCCATGTATAGCTGTTATTGCCGGGATATATCTCATTATTAGTGACAGGCGTCGCCGTTATGGCTACCTGGTCCGAGAAATCGCCGATGACGGAATAGTACAATGTGGCGGTCTCGGCGGTCGTGCCTGCAGAGGTCCACTGGATATCATGCGAGCTTCCCAGCAGCCAGCTGGCGTTCAATGCCGGCGCCGTGACCCTCAGGCCCCGTATAGTAAAGTTCGCGTCAGAGCTGTCTTCCATCGGCAGCGTCAACGGCACCGGAGGATTCGCATCGGATGCCGGCGTCAACGCGACAACCTTGACCCTCGCCTGGACCGTCGGAACCGTTCCCGGATCGTTCGAAGGCGTCCAGCTGAAACCGGTAGCGCCCTGGCTCAGCAATACCTCTTCGGCTCCTACTATCGGGGATGCGCTCCAAGTAGAACCGCCGTCCACCGAATAATAGATCGCACCGGTATCGCTCGCGTTATTTGCGGACCACCTGATGAAGTTCGCGCTGTCGATGCCGTATGTCTCTGAGCCGTTCGGCAGCGTCACCTTAACGCCCGCTATGCTGAAATTGCCGTCGGAGCTGTCCGCCATCGTCGAGCCGGACGTATTGTCCACAACCTTGACCCTGATATTGTCCGACGGGGCGAACGGGACTGTCCAGTTGTAGCTGTTCGGCCCCTGCTGGTTATCGACATTATTATTGTATACCGTCCACGTCGAGCCGCTGTCGGTAGAGTAGGATACCGTAACCTTTCCGACGCCGGCAGAGCCGACAAAAACCCATGTTACCGGGTTCGACGTACTGCCCGCCTGCCATATCTCTCCGCCGTTCGGGGAGTTTACAATAAGGTCGGCGATCGTGAAGATCCCGTCCGAGGCGTCCGTCAGGTTCGCGTCGCTGTTTGAAGTTATCCTTACTTTCGCCTCTGAGGAGAGTTCGCAACCGGCCGGAACGTTCCATTCATAGCTGTCTGTGCCGGCGGAATTGGATTCGCTCTCGGTGATCGTGTTCCAGGTCTCGCCGCTGTCGGTGGAATATTCCAGCTTTACCGTACTGCCGGCGCCGGCAGACTTCCACTGTATCTCATAGCTTCCGCCCCTCTTTATCTGCTCGCTCCCGTTCGGCTGGATAAGCTTCATGCCCGCCATGGTGAATACGGCGTCGGAGGCGTCCTCATTCTGCCCGCTCTGGTTCGTCACCTTTATCTTCGCGGTTTCCGAATAAAGGCCGTCGTCCGAGGCCGAAGAACCTATCGTCCACGCGTATGTGTTGACGCCCGAATACTGGTTAGACGTGCTTGTCGTTATAGCGGTATAATCGGTGCCGTTGAGCGTGTAATACAGTCGCACCGTCGTGCCCATGCCGCTCGAGGACTTCCACTGGATATTATTACCGCTCGAGCCTACATACCATTTCTCCCCGCCGTTCGGCGCGGTCACCTGGAAACCGAGCGCCAGCGTGAAGTTGGCATTAGAAGCATCGTGTATGCTGTTCTCCGCGTTGTTAGTGACCTTGACCTTTGTGGTAACCGATTGGACATTAGGTATGCTGCTCCAGTTGTACGTATATACACCTTCCACGGCCGCTATTGACTGGTTGGCGGCTATAGGAGTCCAATTCGAGCCGCCGTCCGTGGAATATGCGAGGTCCCACGTATCGCTTGCTATGGTACCCGCGGCGGTCCATTTGATATCGGCGTAACCGCCCGACAGCAGTGTTTCGCCGCCGTTCGGCGTCGTGACCGTTATCTTGCCCGGGGCATATCCGAGGCTCACGTTATCGAGCTCTACGGGCTGTATGCCGTCTGAATGCAGGAACGCCTTGAAGTTGAGAGTCCCGGCGCCGACGTCTTCGTAGAACTGCCCTATATTCGTGTTGATATCGGATGCCGTATTTGCGGCGACATAACCTGACGTCGTCGAGACCCAGTTGGAGCCGTCCCAGCGGTACCAGGTCGAACCGTCGTCGTTCGAAAGCAGGTATTTGATCGTGCCCAGGTTCCTCGAGCCTACCGTCTGCGTGAACGATGTCAGGTAGCCTATATACTCCTGCCCGGCATCGGGTATCACGTACGGGTCGTCGGTCGGGTAGCTCGCTTTGCTGAAATCTACGCCCCTCAGTAACGGGCTGTACCTGTAATCGGTTGTTGATAGCGTCGCGCGGTACTTTATGGTCTGCGAAGGACCGCCGAGGCTAAGCGACGCGGGCGTCTCGGTTATATAGCTACCGGCGCTGCCCTCGTTGTCTTTCCAGGTAGTTCCTCCGTCAGTCGAGACCTGCATCTTTATATCGTTCACACCGCGCAGGTAGTGGTCCGCAATCTCCTGCCCATGCAAATACCTGCTGTATACGGCTATCTCATCCAGGCTTCCGTTAAACGGCATCGTCCCGTCCGGGCGGGCACCGACCCATATGCCGCTTCCGGTATCCCTCAAGGTATAGCAAATAGACTGACTCCTGTATTCCCCGTCGAAATATAAGAAATGGTACATCCTCGTGCCCGAGGTTTGCCTGTCGTAGAACCTCATGACATCCGCAAAATGGTGCCATTGCCCATCGTTAGCCTGGATATTAGTGTAACTGGTCCCTAAGGTCGGACTCTGCACGCAGTAAGCGTAACTGCTGAGAGTGTTGGAGCCGTCTATATAGAGAAGGACGCTGAATGAATTCGCAGGTGTCCCATAGGAAAATATCGCCTGGTTGGCCGCCGCGGTAGTCTTGAACCATCCCTCGATGGTCATCACGCCGGAATATTTCGGGAAATCGGCATCATTGAATACTACGTAATCGTCCGTCCCGTCAAAGCTTCCAGCCGCCGCTCCGAATTTTGAATCAGAGGTAAAGGTTGCTCCGTTGTAAGCGGTACCGTCATGGCCCTTGCCGGTGGCATCAGTCCAGTCGTTGTCCATATGCCACAAGGCTACCAGCCCGCCGTCGCCGGTCTGGTCGAAATAATGCTGCCTCGCCTCGCTTTGTGAAAGAATACGGTTGTATACGGCAACTTCATCGAGCTTGCCGTTATAATAGACGTTGGCTGCTTCACCGAGCCTCATAGATGAGGCCGGTATGTCTGAGGTCGTAACGATAACGACATGGTTCCAGCCGGGATTTATCTTCGCCTGCCCGTATACATCCCCGTTTACATAGATGGTTCCCGAGCTCAACGGCGTGCCGGTCAATTTTATATATCGCGTATCAGAGTAGGATACATACCCTATACCTATATAGTTATCGTTATCCTTGAGTTCCATGACCGAGCAATTATAACTTGTAGAATTAAGCCAAAATTCTACCGTCCTTATAGTGCTCCCGATATTCCCGAAAAGCACGCTCTGAGTGCTTCCGTCAAACGTGTCGCACGCAGAACCAAGCTTCTGTCCCGTCGAATCAAAGGCCGTAGTGCCATAACGGGTGCCGTTCCTCCTGCCCATGACATCGATCCAATCTCCGTTCAAGTGCCATAATCCTACAAGGCCCTTTTCGTCGGCCTGGATCTCCTGGCCCGTTACCGGCGTCCCGTTCAGGCCGTTGCCGTAGCCGGATGTATTCTCGCCCCAAAGGACCCGGCTCCAGTCGACAGCAAGGCCGGCATCCATTGTCCTTGAAGCAAATGTCTTGCCTTCCCCCGGCACATACTGCATGCCCGCTTTACTCATTATCTCTTCTTCGGTCAAGACACGGTTGTATATGGCAAGCTCATCGATACTGCAAATATACTGGTAAGAATTTGATACAAGATTGCCGTACTGCCCTATATACAGGTCCCCGGCGTCCGAGATCGGCAGGACCGTCTTTCCCGGATAATAGGACGTGCCGACAAGCTTTCCATCGGCATAAAGCCTGATGGATTTCGCGGTATCATCCCTTATGATAGCGACATGCTGCCAGCGGAAAGATTTGTTCATACTTACATAATCCGCATAAACGTTTACGGCTGAACCGTCGGAATGATATTGGGAAAAGCAGAGCCTGTCTCCGGCGTTGAAGCTTATATCCTTCTGGAATTTTCCTGTTACCGAACTGTAATCACTGAGTATGCGCGGACCGCTCGCTGTCCCAACCGGCCTATACCAGAAAGATATCGACATATCCGCGGGTGTATCGATCGTTCCGAGATTGGCATAATACGTATAGCTTTGGCTTCCATGATAAAATGCGTATGAACCTACCTTCGAGTTGGGTAAGAATAGCATGTAATTATTCGGGTCATATAGCGTGCCGTTGTGGCCGTTACCCGACGCGTCAACGAGATCCCCGTCAAAATGATAGAGCGCTATAAGCCCCGGATCGTCGTCCGGCGTCGGGAGCACGCCTGCCTTATATGTATTCTCGATGGAGACTCCCGGCAAATGGCACTTCGTCTTTGAGTTGTCGTAGCTTCCTTCGTCAAATTCGCTGCGGCTGTCATCCGTGAAATCCGAAGAAGTGTTATACGTCACCTTCACGCTCTCGAGCGCGGGTGTATTGCTATTGCAGCCCTCGAAATATGCCTTGTACTGGAAATACCTGTTGGCTGGTATCTCGGCGCCGAAATTCGAACCTGCCGCCGTACTGTAATACGTGTTCGCGGTCCCGTCCGGGCCTACGAAATTCCCGGTCGGAGGGTTTGTCGCAGACGAGCGGCACTGGAACTTTATGCCGGCACCCTTCTGGTATAACCTCAGTATCTCATCGGCCGAGAGCGCCCTGTTATATATCGCAATCTCGTCCGCATAGCCCGAAAAATACCTGTCTGCGCTCGGAGTATAGCAATGGCCTATTTCGATAGGATATAGCAGTTCCCTTATTTTGTAGAAAGCGCTGTAGGAATCGGTAATATATTTGGAGTCAACGTTGAGCTGGATGCCGTTTACATATACGGCAAATGACTGGGGAACAGGCCCGCCGTCCCACGTCACGGCGATATGCTGCCATTCCTTATAGTACGAGAGCCAGTATGATAATTGATAGCTGCTAGTCAGGTGGACAAATGCGTTAAGCTGCCTGTCCCTGGCGTACAAATACGCACTGTTTACATAGGATTGAATGGAAATATCCTGTTTGCTTGTGTTCCTGCTATCATAAAGCCCCACCGAAAATGCACTGTTCTCGCCGAAATCATACATGGTCCAGTAAGAAAACGTGAAAGCGTCCATCCTCTTCAGGGTATCGGACAGCGGGAGCGTTATATAATTAGCCCCGCCATTATTTTTAAAACATCCCGTGCCGAACCTTTGGTTCGTAGTATCATATGCGGGCGCACCGGTCCACGTCCCGTCGTTCCCGTGTCCCGACGAGTCGGCGGCACTGCTGTCAAAGTGATACAACCCCACAAGCCCGGTCTCTTCCGACGGGTCTATGGCGCTCATGCCTTTCGTCCACGCGATGGAGTTCCACACGGCCCCGTCCCCTCCGTCGAATACGCGGCTGGTATATGACCCGACCGCGTTGTATTCGCCGTTATCCTTTTGCGCCAACCCGACAAAAGGCGTCTGGACCGAGACCGGAAGGGTGGTCGTGTTTGACGTAAAGCTCCCGGAACTGAAATCCGAAAGCGTATCGTCTATACGGTTTACCTTAGTGCCCGTAAAACCCGCCCAATCCACGACCGGGGTATTGAGCCCGCCGCCTGAAGTATACATATACAACTTGAACTGCGCGTAGCGATGGGAAGTGTTAAAATTTCCCGCAGAAACCAGTTTGTGGTAATTGCCGGGATAGTAAGTGGCACTCGTGCCGTCCGGCCCGACAAAACCATCGGTCAGATTCGCCGTCGTTCCGGATCGAACCTGGAAATACGTCCAGGTCGTATCTATCGTATCTTCCGTGCTGGTCGCATAGCCAAAAGCCACGCCGTTACCGCCTGGCCACATCTTGTAGGTGGAACCGTCTTTTATTACGCACGGATAGGAGCAGTAGTTAGAGCAGAATTGGTAAGGGCTATAGTACTCCAGGACGCCTCCTACTCTTGCTAGGCCGTTTACCTTTGTCCATGTTATCCCATCCGGGGAAAAGGCATAATTGATCACCCCTGTCTGGTAATACCACATCTTATAAAATGATCCGTCTTTTATTACGCACGGATAATATACGACTCCCGATTCGAAGTCGAGTCCCGGCTCAAGTACCGCCCCGCCGCTCATATATCCGTTAACCTTGGTCCAGTTTATCCCGTCAGGGGATGTCGCGTAGCCTATGCGATAGATGTCTCCGTCAAATCCCATATACCACATTCTGTAAACGGAACCGTCTTTTATGACGGTAGGGGCATAGGCATGGGCGCTGTCGAACCTGCCTAGACTCACGTCCAGTACCGACAAATCGGCTTCCGGGCCGTCGTATTTGGTCCAGTTTATCCCGTCCGGGGAGGTCGCGTAGCCTACGCGCCAGAACTCGCCGTTATAGCCCGAATACCACATCTTATATGTCTCGCCGTCTTTGATGACGGACGGAAAACCTGCGTGGTTTTTATCAAATCTGTCTGTCGAAATATTAATTACGGAGAGATATTGCTGAGGCCCATCGACCCTTGTCCAGTTCAAACCGTCGGTGGACGTGGCATAACCAATACGATAGACGCTATTTACATTTCCTGTGTACCACATCTTATATGTCTCGCCGTCTTTGATGACGGACGGGGAATAAATAGCACTAGCATCGAACTGCGTTCCGCGGTTCAAAAGTACGGCATATCCGGTAAGCGGGCCGTTCTCGAAAGCCCATCTAACTCCGCCCCGGTTATTCGTGTTAAATGTAGAGGATTTTACTGCCGTCCATACGTTCCCGCCTGCCCCGCCGTCAAAAACCCGCGATGTGTATTCGCCGGTGGAATTATACACCCCGCCTGACTTTGTAAGGACAAGGCTCGTGTCCGGGCCGGTCACCGTGGATGACTTCGTGCCCTGCGCGTATTCGGAAAGGCTGTCGTCGCTTTCCGTCTCGAGCTGCGCGACTAGCTTCGCGACGCCTTCGTCGACAATTATATAGTCGTTATCGGTATCCTCGCTGCCGTCTCCTTTGTACACGGTATAATCCGAAGCGGTCGCGAAATCCCATGCCTTCGTCTCTACCGCCCATACCATATAAAGATAGGCGCTGCTCAGCAGCAGAAGTATCGAGCTCAATACAACTGTAGTAAACCGGTAACCTTGCCCTGTTTTCGGCTTATTCATTGTAAGCTCCTTTGTCTGCTACAAGCATGCCATATCCTTCGTATTTTGTTGTCATCCCCATCTCAATAAACTGTCAAGAAACTGTCAAGGTTTTCGGGGCCATGCACCCGGGGGACACCTTTATTTTATTTCCTTTTCGTTTATGGAGACCTTCTCTTCCTTAAAGGTTTCCATAATGACTTCGTTCACGATCTTGTTCCTTAACATACCCGCATATTCGAGTTCGGCCTGTCCCCTGATTTCCTCGAGCGGCCTATCCTTCGCCGCCTCTTTTGCGTCAACGCGGAATATGAAGTACATCTCCTTCCGGGCAAGGCCTTCCGGTATCGTTATGACCTGGCTGCACCCTCCTACGCCGAGCGATACCACCCGGTTAAGCGAGGCCTGGTCGATATTCAGCAGGTCCGGCACTTCCGGCAGCGAACCTGCGGATATCCACTTGTCCAGCTTGACGATCTCCTTACGGCCGACCTTTTCGAAGCTCTCCCCTTTATTCAGCCGCGCGGATATCTTCTCCGCTTCAGCCTTGCCGCTCTTCTTTATATAGCTCAATTTCACTTTTTCGGGGGTTTTGTAACGCTCCTTGTTCTCTTCATAATATTTTTTTACGTCTTCCTGCGTGAATTCCACTTTATTTAACCGTTCCGAAATCAGCTTATCGGATAGTATCGTCCTCCTCGATTGCTCGATGGAGTATTGGACATCCTTATCTTTGTCCAGGCCTTCCCTGAGCGCCTTCTTTGCCAAGGCATACCTGGCCACATACTGCCTGATAAAATCCAGCCTGTATTCCCTGTACCCGCTAAAGTTCTCTTTCAGGAACCTGTTCAGCCCCTCCGCCGCTTTTTGTATCTCTGAGAACATTATCTTCTCATTCCCGACCGTCGCCACGACATAATCCTGGGGCTGCGCAGCGTCCCCCGGAAGGGACCATCCCGCTCGGAGCCACCCTAAAGCAATAAACATCATAATAAAAAATAGTATCCGCCTCATGCATCCTCCGTAATAATCTATTATTCCACGAACTTATACCCTATCCTGTGCACCGTGATGATGTGCTTCGGCTTCCCCGGATCCTCCTCCATCTTCTCCCTCAGGCTCCAGATATGGGTATCGACCGTGCGGGATGTGACGTCCTCGCCCCAGATCTCCGCCAGTATCGTGTGCCTGCTGACCGGCTCACCCTCGTTGGCAATAAGCAGTTTCAGTATCTTATATTCCGCGGCGGTGAGCTTCTCCTCTTTACCTTCCTTATATATAAGGTATTTGCTGAAATCTATCCTGATGCCGCCAAGATCATAGACGTCCTTGACCTTTGCCGGGGCGCCGGCCCTCCTCAACACCGCCTTTATCCTGACAAGCAGTTCCCTGGGGCTGAAGGGCTTAGTAACATAATCGTCGGCTCCGAGTTCGAGGCCGAGCACTTTATCGGCTTCCTGCGCCTTCGCGCTGAGTATTATTATAGGCAATGTGCTGCCTTTCGCCTTAAGCTGCCGGCATACGTCGAAACCGTTCATCTTCGGCATCATGATATCGAGTATGACCAGGTCAGGCGCGGCCTCTTTCGCCTTCCTGAGCGCGGCCTCGCCGTCCGGAGCCGTCACGACCTTATAGCCCTCCATCTCAAGGTTGTCGACGAGCCCCTTCAGTATGTTCCTGTCATCTTCGACTACCAGTATCTTATGCATTCTTCAGAGCCATCCTCAAGGGGGACACCCTCATACCGGTAATATCAGCGTGAACCTGCTGCCCTTTCCTTCTTCGCTCTCCGCGCGTATCTGCCCGCCGTGGGCTTCCGCGATATACTTTACGAGCGTGAGCCCGAGGCCGCTTCCCTCGGTGGATGAGACCTTGTCCTGCTCGACGCGGTAATACTTCCTGAATATCCTCTTCAACTCGCCCTTCGGGACGCCTATGCCGTGGTCGACGACGCTGACCGCGACGCTCCTGTCCGTCCGCGCGACTTTAACGCTGATGATGCTGTCCTGCGAGGAATATTTCGCCGCATTCGTGAGCAGGTTCATCACGACCTGCGATATCGCGCTCTCGTCGGCGTTTACCGGCGGAAGGCCTTCCTCGATGTCCACGGAGACCTGGCGCGGGACGTCGACCATATACGACCTGAACCTGTCCACCGTCTCGTTGACTATGCGCGCGATGTCTTCCTTCTTTATCCTGTAATTCTTGCGCCCCATCTCTATGCGCGAAAAATCGAGTATATTGTTCGCGAGCAACGTGAGTTTCTCGCTTTCGTTCGATATTATGCCGTAATATTCCGCTCTTTTCCCGTCGTCCGCGACACGCCCGGTCTTCAGCATCTCGGAGAACATGCGTATCGAAGTAAGCGGCCTGCGCAGGTCATGCGCGAGGTGCGAGACGAACTCGTTCTTCATGTGCGCCAGGTTCCACTGCCTCGACAATGCCCAGAGCGTCACGAATGCCCCGCTCAATATCATGAACGCGGATATATATATGATGCCGATATATAAGGATAGGTTCTGCCGCCTTTCGTTTATCTTGCTGAGGACCACCGGGTAACGCTCGTATACCGCTATCTGGTACGGAAATCCCTTTACCTGCTTTACGAAGACCGGTCCCGATCCCCTTTCGTCGCTGAGCGACTTACCGTTCATGTCGAGTATCGCGACGTCTTCCTTGAATATCGCCGACTGCTCTATGATCATATGCTCGACGTATTTCGGGTTATCGAGAAGGTCCTTCTGCGCCTCCGAAAGCGCTTTATTGAACTCGCCTTCCACGAGGCCTGCCATCGCCTCGTACTTCTGCATCATGTTCCTCTCGACGATCGACTTCTCGCTTCGCACCGCCAGCAGCCCGAAATACGCAAGCAGCGCCGTCGGGATTATTATGACCAAGGCGTATAATACCGCGAAGCTTGTCTTCATCTATCTCGCTTCCACTCCCAACCTCGCCTCCTGTTCGGCGTTGAATATCCACTGCCTTACTTCCTCCGAGCTCTCTCCCTTCGGCCTCAGCTCGAGGTACCTCTTGTAATGCACGAGCGCGGCGCTCGTTTTGTTCATCCTGTCGTCATAGAGAATGCCGAGGTTGTAATGGACTTCCGCGTCGTTCGGGTCTATCTGGAGGCACTTGTAATACTCCCGTTCTGCGTCGGCATACATGCCGTTCTTCTCATAGACGACCGCAAGGTTGAAATGCATGTCGAGCCTCTCCTTGTCCGTTTTTATCTTCATCTTCTTCGCCTGCGCCGCCGCGGCCTGCTTCTCCTTCTTCGCGTCGTCCGCGTTCTTCTGCGCGTTCTTCAGGTCTGACTCGAGCTTGTCGAGCTGCACCTTTAGGACCTCGGCCTGTGAGATATCCCCCGCGTCCGCCTGCGGCTGCCTTGTCTTCACCGGCTTCACGTCGCTGCCCGGCCCGGCAGCCGGCTGCCCCTGTTTTTTAAGCGCGTCCTTCAGCCTGTTTATCTCGTCCTGCAGCGCGGCGTTCTCCTGCTGAAGCGCCCTTATCGCCTCGGACCTGTCGGAACCCGCCGGCACGGCCTTTATGTCCTTGATCCTCTTCTGGACCTCGGCGGCGATCTTCTTATCCATGTCGGAGAGCTGCTTCTGGGCCTTATCGAGGTCCTTCTGCATCGCTTCCCTCTCCTTCATGACCGAGGAGAGTTTCTTCGAGGCGTCGTCGAGCTTCTTCTTGAGCTCATTTAGCTCCGCCGGGGTCACCGTTATGCCCTTGGCGGCCTCGCCTCTTGCGAGGAGGTCGTTCTTCCTCTGCAGCTCCTTTACCCTCGAGATCAGCACGTCCCTCTCGTTCTCGAGCGACGAACATTTTGTCTCGAGCGCGTCTACCTGCTGCCGCATCGTGAGGTTCCTGTTTATGACGTCATCGATGTCGTCGGCACCCGCGGCATGCGCTGTAAGCATGAAACACAGCAGCAAAAGCGCGAAATCCTTCCTCATATTCAACACCTCCTTCACCTTATTCTCTTATTCCCTTTGTCGGTTTCGCAGTGTCCCTCTCCATCAGGAACGGCTGGTCGCCGTGCACTATCCTAGGCGTTAGGAATACGACCGTCTCCGTCCTGCGGATGTCATCGCTGATGTTCTTGAAGAGCAGCCCCACGAGCGGCAGGTCGCCGAGGACCGGCAGCTTGTTGACCGTCTTCGTCTTGTTATCCTTGATAAGGCCGGCGATGATTATGCTGACGCCGTCCTTTATCGTGACCGTCGTCTCGGCGTTCGCGGACTTGACTACAGGGACCGAGCCCGCCGCCTGCGCGGCCCCGCCGTACCAGGTCGATATCGAGCTGACCTCGGGCTTTATGACCATGCTGATGAAACCGTCCTCGTTTATAAGCGGCTTGACATTGAGCGTGACGCCGACGTCCACGAACTCGTAGTTCTTCGAGGTCGTCGTGGTGCCTCCGGAAGCGGTGGTCGTCGTCTCGAGCTGGTATGGCTGCTTCTCTATGACCTTGATAGTCGCTTCCCTGTTCTCCTCGACGGTCAGGTGCGGGTTCGAAAGTATCTTCGTCTCGCCGACGGTATCAAGCGCCTGCAGGGTCATCGCGAGGTTCGCCGTGTTTATCGAGGCGAGCGTCAGCTGGCCGTATGTGCCGGTCAGCCCGATGGGAAGGTTCGCCTCGGGAGTTATTCGGTAGCTCCTGTTCTCCCCGTTTATCTTGCGCGTATACTGCGATATATAGCTCCAGTCGATTCCCCACTGGAACATGTCGGAGAGCGTGACCTCTACGATCTTCGCCTCGATAAAGACCTCCCTCGTCTTCCTGTCGAACGCGTTTATGACCGTCTCTATCTTCTTCATCTGGTGCGGCAGGTCGGTCACTACTATAGTGTTGGTCCTCTTGTCGAGGCGCATCGTCCCGATATCCGTGGTCAGCGACTTAGAGACCTCCTCCTTAATATTGTCCGCGAGCGCGTACTTGAGCTCGAAGACCTTCGTCTCGGTAGGCAGGATCCTCGTGACGGTCGGCATCTCGGACGCGTTAATTATCTCCTCCATCTCCGCGATCTTCGCGGGCGTGTCTATCATGACTATAGTCCCGGTCGAATCGTCGTAGATTATCTTGCCGATGTCGCTCTTGACGCTTCCCATCATCGTCGCCACGTTCTTCGCGGACGCGTATTTCAGCCGGCGTATCACGGTCTTCTTCTGGTCGTAGAAGTCGACGCCGTAAAGCGCTTTGTAGTCCTTCGCAGGCATTATCTTGATTATGCCGCCCTGCACCTCATACGCGAAATTGTTCAGCGCGAGTATCATCTCGAGCGCGTCGCCTATGGCCACATCATTTATCAGCAGGCTGACCGGACCGGTGACCTCCTTGCCGGCGACGATATTCAGGTTGCCCTCTATAGCGAGGAACTTCAGGACGTCGACCATGTCCATCGCGCGCAGGTCGAGGGAGACCTTCTTCGAGAGCCCCTCGAAATCATACTGCGAAAGCGTCTTCCGCGGCTCGCCCGAAATGCTCTGCGCCGAAAGCGGGAGCGGCCATTGGCATGCCGCCGCGGCGGCGACCAGCAACGCCGCGGCCATTAACGCGTACCCTGCGAATCTTTTCATATTTGCTTCTCCTTTAAGGCAGCTCATACTCTTCCGCCTTGTATCCTATCGTTACTTTCTGCTTAGTTATCGTCCTTATATCCACGTCCATCGTCCCGACCTGCTGGCCCTGTTTCAGGAAATATGTCGTCTTGTCCTTTTCGCTGCGGAGCAGCGCTTTCGGGGTCTCTCCCCAGGAGATCCCGACGACCTTCAGGTCACGGGCGGCTTCTTTCAGTTTTTCCATCGCCTCTCTCGATGTCGGAGTCGCTTTGCCCTCGTCCTTCGGGACCGGTTTGAAGATGTTCCTCCTCCTGGCCTCCGCGAGGTACGATTCCAGCGGAGCGAATCTCTCGACCTCGGCCTTCAGGGCCGTATCCGTTTTCGGGACGGACTTTATTATCTTATCCGCATCGGGCCGCGTGCTGAAAAGGTAATATACGAAGAAGCTCGCGACCGCCAGCAGGACTATCGACAGCACCCTGTTTACCGATCCCGGGTCTATGTCGATCCGGGGCGCCGCGGATGCCGCCGCAGCGTCCTGCTTATTAGCGCCGGGGTGAAGTTTCAAAGATCCGAAGAATTTCTTTATCCCCCCGAGTATTGCCGAGGAATTCTTCGGTTTTGAAACTCCACCGCCGGAGCCGGAATCCTTCCCTTCCTTGATTATATTAAAGAGCTTCTCTTCGGGAGATACGGTATCGGCCATATCAGCCCGCCGCCTGCGAGACATAGCGGAACGCCTGCACCGCTTTCATCTCGCGTTGAATAAGGTCATGTATGACCTGCCTGTCGACGCAGTGCCTGTTGTACATCACCGTGTATTCGAGCGCGTCGTGGCAGAGCATCGCGATCTTGCGAGGATATCCCTGCGTATGGTTAAAGACCGCCCTTATGGCCGCGTCGTCAAAGAGCGGCTGCCTCGAGACGTACCCGGCCATCCGCAGGCGGAAGTTTATGAGCTCCCGTACCTCGTCCTCCTCTAGCGGATTAATGAAATACTTGACCGCTATCCTGTCCCAGATGTTGTTTATCCTGCTTATCCGGGGCAGCAGCTCCATCTGCCCCATAAGCACGAGCTGCAGGATCTTGTATTCGTTCGTCTCGTAGTTCAGCAGCGCGCGCAGGATCTCCATGCACGGGTCGCTGAGCTTCTGGGATTCGTCGATGAGCAGGACTACCGTCTTGTCCTGCTGGACCCCCTGCTCGAACAGGAACTTCTCGAACGACTTCATGTAGTCCAATAACGTTGGAGCGCTCCCATTCCCCGAATCCACCACAATATGGAAGCGCTCCGAAAGGTCTGCCAAGAATTGCTTTTCAGATTCATATACGGGATTAAGGACCATCGCCATAACGAGGCCCGGGTCTTCGGACAGGAGTTGCGAGAGCTTCCTGCTCAATGTCGTCTTGCCGGTCCCGACATCTCCGAGCACAAGGCTTAGGCCCCTTCTGAGCTCTATCGCGATGCGCAGCCGGTAGAGCGCCGACTTATGCTCCGGCGACTGGTAGAAGAACTCAGGGTCGGGGCTTGTCGAGAACGGCTCTTTCTCCAATCCCAGTATCTTGAAGTAGCTCATGCTCCACCCGTCCCGGTGTTGACCTTCACCGCGAGCTCGTCGTTTAACGTCTTCCTTATAAGCCGCAGCGGGAAGCCCGCCCCGGCGAGCTGGATTATCTTCGTGAGGCGGCGGTCCACCTCTTCCTCGTCGTAGAGCCTGACGTTCGATTTTTTCGTGATTACGTTGATGAGCCCGAAATTCGTATAGTGGTTTACGGTCTGGTAGGTTATGCCGTACTTCTTGATGATCTCCTGCGCGGATATAAGCTTCTGCTTTAGGCCCATATTATAGAGCTTCTTCCCTCACAGAGTTATTGTAATTACCATAACTGCTATTCTTATGATTCATATATTTTGTATTATAGTTATCATAATCACAATAACTTGTCAAGAAAAAAGAGAAGGAGCCATCCTCCGGGGGGACACCCTCGGCCTCCATTTGCTCCTTATGGTCCAGAGTTGCTGTCTCTGACATGCTCTTCCATCCTCTCTTTAAGCACATATTCCGAGTAGATTCTCCTCCTTTCTTCTTCGGACCTAGACAATTCCGCAAAAAGAGGATTGGGAGTTAACATATCATCCTCCTCCCCTTTCGCGTAGAACCTATAGCTGGAAAACATATATCGCGACGGGTCTGTCTCAAGTCCCGCTTTTAATGGATTCCTTTCAATATACCTGCCGCATTCGAGAAGATATCCTTCTGTTTCTATTATTAGACCTTTGTATCGCCCTTGAAAAAGATTGCCGACAGTTTCATGTTTTCTTTTGCTATATCTTGCATACTCCTGATTTATATGCTGCATGAGTTCCGGCAAGTTACGTCCATTCATAATTTTCAGTAAGATATGGACATGGTTTGGCATCAGGCAATAATGGTATATATCGCAGGGGAATGTCCGTTTATGCTCAATTATCAAACTCTTGTATTTTTCATAATCCTTCCTGGTATGGAATAACTTACATTTATTATGTCCCCTGCTCATAATGTGATAGTAACCGCCATCAACCAGGCATCTGGGTTTTCTTGGCATGGCAAATCTCCTTTCTGTTTATACGTAATAGACGAAAAAGGAGATGGTTTTCTTTCAAATTGTTTTGCGAGGGTGTCCCCCCGGAGGATGGCTCCCTACTTGGCTTGGAGGTAGATGAAGCGGAGAACGAAGAGCGCGGCGAGGATGTAAACGAGCCAGGAGACGTCCCGGCCCTTGCCGCTGAAGAATTTGATGGCGGCAAAGCTTATGAAGCCGATCGCGACGCCCGAGGCGATGCTGAAGGTCAAGGGCATCATTATCATTACGAGGAACGCGGGTATGGCTTCGGTGTAATCTTTCCAGTCGATCTTCGTAATGGATTGCATCATCATGCAGCCGACGATTATGAGCGCGGGCGCCGTCACGGGATAAAGGAAAACGCCCTTGGAGACCTCCACCCCGCCGCCGACCATCCTGACGAGCGGCGAGAAGAACATCGCCGCGATGAAAAACATGGCGGTCACGACGCTCGTAAACCCGGTCCGCCCGCCGCTGCTTATGCCGGAGGCGCTCTCGATATAGCTCGTGACCGTCGGGGTGCCGAATGCCGCGCCGACGCATGTGCCGGCGGCATCGGAGAGCATCGCCCTGCCGACGCGGGGCATCTTGCCGTTCTTCATGAAACCGCCGAGCTCCGCGACGCCGGCGAGCGTCCCGACCGTATCGAAGATATCCATGAACAGGAATATGAAGATGACCGTCAACAGGCCCATCTTCAGCGCGCCTAACACGTCCATCTGCATGAAGGTCGGCGCCATCGACGGCGGCGGCGACATGAAGCCCTGGTATTTGACGATCTCGAGCGGTATGCCGACGACGGCGGTCACGAGGATCCCCCACAGCATCGCTCCCCTTACCTTCTTTACGAGCATCACGCTCGTAAGTATGAGCCCGAACACCGCGAGGGCGGTCGGTTTGCTCACGAGGTCGCCGAGCGTCACGAATGTAGCGGGTTGCGCGACGATGATCCCCGCGTCCTTGAGCCCCACAAAAGCTATCAGCAGGCCTATGCCGCACGCGATCGACGACCTTATCGCAGCCGGGATCGCCTCGATGAGCATCTGCCTGATGTTCGTAAGCGTAAGTATGATGAACAGGACGCCGGTGATGAAGACGCACCCGAGGGCCACCTGCCAGGGTATGCCCATCGTGATGCAGACCGTATAAGTGAAGAACGCGTTCTCGCCCATCCCCGGGGCCAGCGCAATGGGATAATTCGCGTAAAGGCCCATCATTATCGTCGCGAAGGCCGCGGCCGCGCAGGTCGCCGTCATCGCGGAACCGAAATCCATCCCGGCCTGCGATATCATCGCCGGGTTGACGAAAATAATATAGGCCATCGTCATGAACGTCGTTATCCCGGCGATGGCCTCTGTCTTGAGATCTGTCCTGTTCTCCCCAAACTTAAAGAAACCCTCTATGGCTTTAAGTATGGCGTTCTTCTGCATCTTTATTATTTATATGACTCCTTGGGGGTTATCAATCCCGCTATGGCGGCCGCGGCGAAGGATTTTACCACGTCGCCCGGTATGAAGGGTATCGCCCCCATCCAGAGCGCCTCTGAAACGCCCGCGGCGCGGCCCGTTGCCGCGTGCACCCAAATGCCCAGATATAACGAACCGAGCGCGAGTATCAGCGCGTTGAACGCGAGCATGATCATCAGCATCGGCAGGAACTTCCTCGCCTTCGTAAAATTATCGGTAATATACCCCATCGCGAACGCGGTGATGACGAACCCGAGCAGGTAGCCCGCGGTCGGACCGAGGAATACCTCCGTGCCTCCCTTGAACCCCGTGAATACCGGGAGCCCCGCGGCGCCGAGCGTAAGGTACACGAGCATGCTTATCCCGCCCCAGACGTTCCCGAGCAGCACGCCCGCAAAGACCGCTCCGAGCGTAGACCCGGTTATAGGCACGGGCGTCCACGCCAGAGGTATCCTGACCTGCGCGAGCAGCGCGATAGCGCACGCCATCGCGAACGACAGTGCGAGCTTTTCCGCGGTCGCGAGGTGGTACCTCCAGCTGAATATGCCGTGCCTTGCCTTCAAGAACCTTTCGCTCATGGCGATGGAATGCATTGTCTACCTCCGTTATTTTAAGTGTTTACGATTATATCACAGGAGACCGGCAGATTCAATGCCCCCTACAACAGCTCGCTCGATACGGTATCGCAGAAGAGAAAGCCCCTCTTCGTCAGCGCGATGCCCGTCTTCCTGCCTTTTGACTTCGTGAACCTCACGAGCCCCGCCTCGCAGAGCTTGCGTATAGCACCCGGTTCGAGCTTCATTAGGTCGCATCCGGTCTTCTCCCTGAACCGGCGGAAATTTATCCCTTCCGCGGTCCTGATCTTCACGGCCGCGGTCTCCCTCGCCTTACGCTCGCCGATAAGGCGCTCCGACGAGACGAACGCCCGTCCGCCCGAAGAGACCTTCTCTATATACTCTTTTACATCCGGGATATACCTCATCCTGTCGCCGCCGCAATAAGTCACCGCCGACGCGCCGAGCCCGATATATTCGTTGTTCTCCCAGTAGTTGATATTATGCCTGCAGGCATACCCTTTCTTCGCGAAATTCGAGACCTCGTAATGCCCGAAACCCCTCTTAGGGAGGAAATCCATTGCGTAGGAATACATCTGCGCCGCGTATTCATCCTCAACCGGGGCAACGTCGCCCTTCTTCCTGGCTTCGTACAACGGCGTGCCCTTCTCATACGAGAGGCAATAGCACGATATATGGGTCACGGGCAGCCCCGCCGCTTCGTCGAATTCCTCGGCGCACTCATCGAAGGTCTCGCCGGGCGCCCCGAAGATCAGGTCCGCGTTTATGTTCCTGAAGCCCCTCTTCGCGGCCGCGAGGACCGAGTTCCTGGCCTTCCTCGAATCATGTATGCGTCCGAGTTTCCTGAGCTTATCGTCGCGGAACGACTGCACGCCGATACTGATCCTGTTTACGCCTTCATCAAGGAACATTTTTATCTTATCGGCGGTCAGGCTCTCCGGGTTCGCCTCAACCGTGAACTCCGCGCCTTCCGCCGGAAGCTTCATGAGGCAGCGAAGCAGTTTTTTCATTGCCGGGATCCCGAGCACCGTCGGCGTCCCCCCGCCGATGAATATGGTTGATACGGGCCTGTCTATCTTGCTTATCTGCGCGCAAAGTACGCTGATGTAGGCGTCCGCGGCCGTTTCATCATATACGACGCTGTAGAAGTCGCAATAAGCGCACTTCCTCGCGCAGAAGGGGATGTGGACATACAGCGATATTTTTTGCATATTTCACCCGGTTGTAATATAATTGTAAACCTATTAATATATAGGAGGTTTACAATGCGTAATAATGCCCCGGCTTACGCCGTAGCGTATGCCCTGACAGCTGCCGCCTGTATTATTATGATACCAGATATCTCCCACGCCGTAAACTTCTATGACGGCGCCCGCGCGCCGAAGGGCCTTTACTTCCTGACCTACTCCTCTGTCTATACGGCAGACAAGGTCACCGGCTCAGACGGCCGCGCTATAAAGAAAGGTTACGGGCTGTTGAAAGCCGAGGAGCTCCTGCGTTTCTGTTATTATTCCCCGGACTTCGTCGTTACGGCGCTGCTTCCCGCCGGCGGCCTGCGGGTCGACTCGACAGACAAGAATTCATGGGGCCTCGGCGACGCTACGGCGGGCGCCGGATATTTCCTTCCCATAAAGGAGGCCGATGTCCTTCCGATGCTCTTCATTAAGCTGCCGACCGGCGAATACGCCTCGGACAAGAGCACGAATTACGGGACGCACCAGGTCGATATAAGGCCCGTGGTATTCTTCAGCAAGACGATAAACGATTTCAGCATGGATGCCGCGGTAAAATATTACTTCCGGCTTGAGAATGACAAGGATATCGCCCCGGGCGACGAACTGCACCTGCAATACCTTCTCGGCTATAACGTGATGAAAAACCTGAAACTCGGTCCGTCGGTCAACTGGATGATGAGCCGGGAGCAGAGGCGCAACGGCATAAAGGCCGCCGGCAGCGAGCGCAGGACGCTTTCCGTCGGAGGGGATATCTACACGCGCATCAGGGGGATGAGTTTCTCGTTCACGTACCTTTATGACGCCTACACCGGGAACTCGCCCAAGGGGCAGTACTTCCAGATAAAGAGCTGCTATAAATTTTAGAGGTTTTCGGCCAGGACCTCGTAATACGGCTGCGGATGTTTGCAGGCCGGGCATTCCTTCGGTGCTTCGGCTCCCTCGACCACATAGCCGCAGTTCCTGCAGTGCCATTTGACCGGCGCCTTCTTCTTGAAGACCTCGCCGTTGGCTATATTGCTTGCGAGCTTCCTGTATCTCGCCTCATGGAAACGCTCGACCTTCGAGATATGCTCGAAGGAACGCGCGACCTCCGGGAACCCTTCCTGAGCGGCCGTCTTCCCGAAATCGGCGTAGAGTGTCGTCCATTCAAGGTTCTCGCCGGCGGCGGCGTGCTCGAGGTTCGCTTTCGTGTCCTTGATCATGCCCGCGGGATATGACGCCGTTATCTCGACGTCCCCTCCCTCGAGGTACTTGAAGAAAACCTTCGCGTGCTCTTTTTCGTTCTCGGCGGTCTCGAGGAATATCGCGGATATCTGCTCGTACCCTTCCTTCTTGGCGGCGCTCGCGAAATACGTGTATCTGTTCCTCGCCTGCGATTCCCCCGCGAAAGCTGCCAATAAGTTCTTTTCCGTCTGTGTGCCTTTCAGTGATTTCCCCATCTTATTATCTCCTTTTGGTTTACCTGCCCGTCATGAACGCTTCTATGCTGAACGCTATTATATATAAAACCAGCGATGATAACATCAATAATTTCGACATCTCATATGCCGCGCGCCAGCCCTGGTCCGCCTTCCTGAGTATCTTGAAATCCGTCACGTATACGACCTCGCACGCATGCGAGCCGGTATCATCCCTCGAAACGCTCGATTCGCGCCAGGAGCCCTGCCAGCTCGGGGTGGTATAATCGACGAGATAGCCCTTCATCCATATCTGGTCGCCTTTACCGGCGCTCATTATCAGTGCCGCTATTTTGTCGTTCGCAGCGAGGACATGGTTATTCGATATGCTTGACGCGTTGAAATTCGTATATATATCCTGCTGTTTCGTCGGCATAGTCCCGAACTTTACGTCCCAATACAGCGTCCAGCTTCCGCTCGTAAATTTCATATCGCGGTATACGCCGGTGCTTATGTTGTCCCCCCAGACGACACCTATATCCTTATTGTTCAGGTAGTCCTGCCACTCCTTATGCTCCATGTCCCAGAAGACCGAGCTGTGGTGGTACGACACAATCAGGCCGTAAAGCTCATAATCGTACTTCGGCTTGATCGTATAGGTATAATCCCCCATTTTCTTGTCGAATGTCCCGGCGTCTGTTTCGGACTGTACCGGCTTCCTCAGAAGCTCCTTCAATATCATATCCTTCGGGGGCAGTTCGTCTTTCAGTACGAACGAGGCCGCGAACAACATGATACCGAAGATCAACGCGGTCCTCAGCATGAACTTGACGGCTTTCATTCCTTGGCCTCCGGCCTGGACTCCGGCTTGATATCGAACACGGTTATCTCCGGGCGGGCGAAGAACCTCGCCTTGATCGGCGCCTTGCCTTCCAGCCCGAGCCCCCTGTTCACGTAGAGGACCGTACCGCCGACCTTATACTCCCCCGCCTCATACCTCTTCCCGTATTTCGCGAACGTGATTATCGCGCCGTAGACAGGGAGCGCGATCTGCCCGCCGTGTGTATGCCCGCAAAGGTAGAGGTCGACGTTCACTTTTCCCTTTATATCCTCGATGAGATCGGGCTTATGGTACAGGAATATGCTGTATTTGCCGCGCGGGACCTTGCTGAGGACTTCCGGCCATCTCCTCCATTCCCCGAAATCAAGCCCGGTGATGTATACCGACTCTCCGTCTTTCGTCAGCTTCACGGTCTCCCTGTCCAGGGCCTTGAAACCCGTGCCGCCGAAGAGGTCCTTGCCGCGCATGAACCAATAATCGAAATTTCCCGTGACGGCGAATTTCCACGGGGCCTTTATCGCCTTCATCGCGGCCTTGAAAACCGGCATCGCCTTCTCAGTATTCAGGGCATCGCCCGTAAAGACGACCACGTCGGGCTTAAGGGAATTGATGGTCGCGGCGGCCTTCATGTCCCTGCTGTCGCCTGGATCGCAATGCATATCGGATATCTGGATTATCCTGATATGCGCTTTGGACAGTTTGGGCGTGGTCAGTTCCACCCTCTTGACTTCTATCCATTGCGGCTCTATGAACATGGCATACAGTATGCATAATATGCCTATGAGGGATACGATGTGCACCGCAACGGCCGGCTTGGACAGGAACCCGGAAGGCCCCTGCCGCCTGCCCAGCTTATGGAATATAAGCTTCAGTATAAGCGACGCTTCTTTGATATATACGGCAAGCACTACGCAAAGGAACAGCGTAAGCGATACGTATTCGCGTATCAACATCAGATGAGCTTGCCCTTCTGCAGCTCAATGGATTTCTTGAGCTTTATGTCGCGCGACGAGCTGCCCACGAGCACCTCGAATTCGCCCGGTTCGGCGAGCCAGTCCTTGCCTTTCACGTCATAAAAAGCGAGCGACCTCTTGTCAATCTTGAAAGTGACGCGCACGGTCTCGCCGGGCTCGAGGAACACCCTCCTGAAACCCTTAAGCTCCTTGACGGGCCTCTCGACGCTTGCTTCCACGTCCCTTATATACATCTGCGCCACTTCCGCTCCCGCGCGCGGGCCGGTGTTCTTCAGGTCAAAACTGACCTCCGCGCTGATATTCCCGTCGGATATCCTCTCGGGCGACACCTTCATGTTAGAATATTCGAACGTCGTATACGAAAGGCCGTGGCCGAACGGGAACTCGGCCTCCTTGCCTTCCTTCTCGAAATGCCTGTATCCGACGAATATCCCGTCCGAGTAGAACGTCTTGCCGTTCTTGCCGGGATACGTCGGGTATGCGGAACAATCCTCCCAGCGTTTCGGGAACGACGTAGGCAGCTTGCCGGACGGGTTGTAATCGCCGGTAAGCACATCAGCGATGGAATTGCCGCCCTCCTGGCCGGGATACCACGCCTCGACCAGCGCGGGGACCTTGTCTATCCAGCCCCTGACAAGCACCGCAGCGCCCGAGTTCAGTACCACTATCGTGTTCTTGTTGGTGTCGGCGATCTTGCTTATCAAATCATCCTGGCCGGCCGGAAGCTGCATCGAAGGCCTGTCCCATCCTTCGCCTTCGTAATGCTTCGACAGTCCTGCGAATACTATCGCTATATCGGACTTCTTCGCGGCCTCCACGGCTTCGTTCATCATCTCTTCCTGCGTATCCCATCCTATCCTTGCGGAGGCCATCCCGCCGTTCTCGTAAAATTCCACCCTCAGGTCGTATTCCTTTCCCGCTTCGAACATGACCGAGGCGGTCTTCGTCTCTTCGCCGTGGTCGCGCCAGTTACTTATGATCTCTTTCCCGTCCAGGAAGAGCCGCGAGCCGTCGTCGCTCATCAAGCTTATGTCGTATTTGGCGGTCTTCGGCGGGACGATCTTCGCCGTCCACCTTACGGAAAAATTGTCCGCGGGCAGTTTGCCGTCGGGCGCGGACCCGCCCCAGGTGAAGTTTATCTGCTTGTCGATCCTCCTGACCGCGGGGGTCCCGTTCAGGTCCCTGTTATTGAAATATTCCCCGAGGAAACCGTTCTCTTTCTTGCCGTTATACATCGTGTAGACATATTTCGGGTCGATCGGCGACATCTCGCCGTCGAATTTGCATCCGAGCGCGTAATTTATCGTGACTTTCCCTTCGGTCTTCTTCTTCAGCCCGTCAAGAGGGCTTACCGAATAGAACGGGCTCATCTCCGAACTTCCGCCGCCGCCGAACCTGCAGACGGCCGCGTTCGGCCCTATCACGGCTATCGACTTGACCTTGGTGATGTCGATAGGAAGTATCCCGCCTTCGTTCTTCAGCAGCACTATACCTTCGCGCCCGGCTTCGCGGACTATCTGCCTGTGCCGGGGCGTGTCTATGGACCCTTTATCTTCCGGTCTGCCTGTGTCGAACAGCCCGAGCCAGTACATGACCCTCAGGAGCCTGCGCACTTTATCGTCTATGACGGACTCCTTGACCTCGCCCTTCTTCACGGCATCGACGAGCTTATCGTTGAAGAAATCCCCTTTCGGCATCTCGAGGTCCATGCCGTTATTCGCGCAGTTTACCGTGCTGTGCGTGGCGTTCCAGTCCGAGACAAGGAAACCCTTGAAGCCCCACTCTTTCTTCAGTATCTGGTTGATGAGGTAATCGTTCTCGGTGCAATGCCAGCCGTTGACCTTGTTATAGGCGGCCATTATCGACCACGAACCGCCCTCTTTGATAGCGGCCTCGAACCCTGGCAGGTATATCTCGCGCAGCGCCCGTTCGTCGACTATCGTATCTATCGTGCCGCGCTCCCATTCCTGGTTATTGCAGGCGTAATGCTTTACCGTCGCGACGACATTCTTGTCCTGGAGTCCTTTTATGTACGCGACTGCCATACGCGAGGTAAGGTAAGGGTCTTCCCCGAAACTCTCGAAATTCCTTCCGCCCATCGGCACCCTGTGTATGTTTATGCACGGTGCGAGAGACATGTTCCTTCCCCTGGCTTTCGCCTCGTCGGCCAGCGCCGAGGACACCTCGTAGGCCGTCTCGGGGTTCCATGCCGCGGCAAGCGATACGGATGACGGGAACGCGGTCGCCTGCCCGTGGCGGACGCCGAGCGGGCCGTCGCACATCTTCAGCTGCGGTATCCCGGCCCTGTTTATCGCGTAGGTCTCCATCTCGTTGCCGGCGATAAGCTTTACTTTCTCCTGTATAGTCATCTTGCTGATAATGCCGTCTATATTCTTTTCGGTCGCGGCATCGACGCTACCCGCGGGGGCAGCACTGCATGCGGCGGAAGATGCCGCTAACGCAAAAGCGAGAAAATAAACGAGCGGGTTATTCTTCTTCATTTGTCATCCCTTTCATTAGGTCGCCCATGTTATACGCATCCATTTTATTGTAACCCGCGGGGATCTCGAAGAGCGACGCGTCCTGCGGGCCCGTTTTGATGTTGGTATATTCGACCGTCCAGCTCCCGTCGCCGGCTTCGCTTCTTACCGGCATGTTCAACGACGGCGCTATCCACTGGTACATCGTGCCTTCCATGCCGTTTACATCATAGGTGACCTTATATTTGTCGGCTTTTACCCCGTTTATCGTCTCGGCGCCGAGGCGCTCCCTGTTGACCTCGCCGTTGACCTTCTCGGAAGTGACCTGCATGTTCTTCGGGTCTATCGTCTCTTCCATATATATCTTTTGCGCCGGGACGAGCATCCAGGCTACGCCCTTATCCATCCTCGATATGACGATATTATCGTCGGTCTGCATCCGCATCTTGTCCTTGCCCACGTTGATATGGGCGTTATAAACGCCGCCCCGGGTGGTGTTTACCATATCCGCCTCGAACTCCTGCGAAAACGCGTCCGACGCGAAAGAACATACCGCCAGCGCTAAAAGCGCGAATGCCAGCTTTTTCATGCAGACCTCCGTTTTATAGATTATATCATAAAAATGCGGATTTGGATTATATTGATTCCCTGCGGGGCTTCCTTCAGGATGGGCTCTATCTTAATATTGCGGGATATGGCGGGGTCTTCCAGCTTCTTCTTGAACGATTCATAGTTAGCGGCGGGTATCTCGGCGTCTATATACAGCGGCAGGCCGGTGTTCTTGTCGGTCTCTATATGGGTAATGGCGCCCTGAGATGACTTGATATATCCGGTTATGGCGGGCATGACGTCCGCGCGGAAAAATCCTTTGGATGATCTGGGCGCCGGCTCCGCCGAATCCGCGCACACAGAGGAGGACTCCCCCTCGCACAACCGGGATTCTTTGAATTCAACCTTCTTCATTTTAAGGGCTTCTGTTGCCGCAGGTTTTTCCGCGGGCGCGGCGCCGGATTCGACCTTATCCGCATATTCCTGATATTTATAATCGTCCGCCTTCCCGACGACCGCCGTCTCTACATCCGACTTCGGCACGGACGCAAGCTGCTTCGACGGCTTGACCACATCGAGGCTGGACATCACGAGCAACAGCATCGCCGTCACGGCCGCTACCTCGAGCGGTATCTTTATCCTGAACGGGACAAAAAGGGCGTCTATTATCCTTTCGCGGAGCGGGCGCTTTTCGATCCGCGCGCGCACCTTCTGCAGGAAATCATCCGGGGCCTTTACCTTCGGCAGGGAACTCATCCGCTTCAGGTATTCGTCCTCCGGCAGCATATCCCTCTTGTCTTTGTTATCCATCTATACCAGCCCCTTCAGTTTTTCCCTTAATTCCTGCCTGGCTCTCGCCAGCTTCGACTTCACGGTCCCGAGGTTCAGGCCCGTCGCTTCGGCGACTGCCTCATAAGAGAGCCCCTCGATATCGCGCAATATGACCACCGACTTCTGGTCGCGCGGCAGGGAATCTATCGCTTCCTGTATCAGCTCTCCCTTTTCCTTCCTGTCGGCCTCCGTCGCCGGGGAGAGCTTCTCGTCGCCTATCTCCACAGGCCTGGCGCCGTCGTCGGTCTCTTTCGGCTCGTCGAGCCGGACCATGTTCCTGCTGCGGCGGTACTGCGCCGACGCGACCCTGTTCTTGCAGGTATTTACCGCTATCCTGTAGATCCACGTCGAGACGGACGACTCCCGTCTGAAGTCCTTCAAAGAGCGGTATACTTTTACGAAGGTCTCCTGCGCGCAATCGTCGGCTTCCTCGTAATTGCCGAGGAAACGGTAGCACAAATTGAAGACCTTGTCCTTATGCTCAAGGACCAGCTCATCGAAATTTATGCTCTCTTCACCCATTTAGACAGTTTTCGACCTGGAAAGTTCCGTTATTTGAAACGGATATCGTCAACGACAATGAAACCCTCGTCACCGGCGGTCTTCGTGCCTGACTCAAATTGTATCTTGTTTACCTGCGTGAGGTCAATACCTGTTTTTCTGCCCCAGCCTTCCTGTTTGAGGGATGACAGGGCTATAGAATACTCTTTCCAGCCCTCGGAGGGAGTGATGGTAGTGCCGTGGTAATCATAATCGCCTACGGAGGCGGAGCAGACCTTTATCTTGAAGGCCTTTTCCGTCCCTTTGGCCCAAAAAACCATCTTCTTGTACTTCGAGATGTCCACCGGACCGTCGAATACCGCCGCGCAGATGGAATACCTGTTGTTGAACTTCTCGCCGAGCGTGTATTCGAACCTCAGACCGGACGCGCTGCCGTTGCCTTCGGAGAGCGATATCTTCGAAGTCGAATCGCCGCCGTTGACCGAGTCGTCTTCCGGTATCCATGCGCCGCCCATCGGCGATACGAAGTCCCTGCTTTCGAAATCATCCATCAGGCCTTTGCCTGCCCCGGGCCCGGACTGCACGGCCGCAGGGACAAGCTCTTTCAGCACGGTCTTTTTTACAAGCTTCCTGCCCGACAGCATGCCTTCGTCCTTATCGTACATCTCCTTCGAATACTGCCACGCGTCGGAGCACCTGCCGCCGGAGCTTATCTTCAGGCATGTAAGCGAATACGGCGGGAATGAAAAATACCTGTCCTGCGTTTTCTTCAGGGCCGCCGGGGCGAGTTCCGCCTCGACCTGTCTGCTGCCGCTCTTATTGATGACCATCAATACCACATTGCCGCTTTTGTCCTTAGCGCCGTAGACCTTCAGCTCTTTCCTGTCCGTCGCGGTATCTATGAGCTCGCCGCGGAAATTCCTGTACATCATGAACGTGTAATAGGTCGGGTACGGCTTGAACGTCTCATGCTCGAGGAACCCGATCGTGCCCTTCTCCATGATGTCCCAGAAATTCGCGATGAACACCTGCTTCTCCGCCATCGCGCCGAGGAAGTCGGCAAGGTAGAGGCCCGCGTAAAACGAATTGTTCGCGCCGTCGCCTTCGGCGAGCCAGTCCCAGGTCAGGTTATACTCGGTGACCGCAATGGGTATCTCGCGCCCGGCGATCTCCTGCGTCTTCTGCCTGATGCTGTCTATCACGCGCCTGTAATTGCCGAGGCCCATCAGCGTCTGCTGGGGCGGCTGCTTGCCGCTGTACGGGTAGAGGTGTATCGAGATGATATCTATTATATCGCCGCATTCCCTGAGGAACGGCTCTATCCAGTTGTCATGCGCGGCGAGGTAGTATTTCGCGGTCAGTTCGGGGCCCATTATCTTTATCGACGGGTCCACGGCCTTCATCGCGTTGTAATACGCGCGGTAATCCCTGCAGTAATCCTCCGCGCCGTAAGGCCCCCACTGCTTCTCGTTATACCAGTCGGGCTCGTTGCCGATTATCCAGTATTTGACCTTGTAGCGCTTGGCTATATTGCAGTATTTGACCGCCTTGGCCGCCTCTTCGATGCTGCCCTTAATTAGCCTGACCTGCACGACGGGTTCCGCCCTTACCGCTTTCGCGTATGAGATGAACTCGTCTATCTTCGCCTCGTCGACCTCGATAAGGTCCTTTCCGATGCCGCCCCACCTCATTATCGTGAAACCCGCAGCCTTGACCTTGTCCTTTACCGGCAGAAGATATCCTTCGGTCTCCCAGTCGTTGAAATTCACGCCGAACAGGTACGGCTGGACTTTCCCGTCCCGCCTCGGGGTTTCCGAAAGCCTGAAATCGACGTAGAAATCTTCCTTCGGCACGAGCGGCAACATGCCGAATCCCGTATAATAGCCGTCCTTCACGCAGTAGAGGCATATCCTGTCGAGGTTCACTCCCTCGAAATAGTACCTGCCGTCCTTGTCGGTCCTCGTCCTCTTATCGCCGGGATATGTCCTTACCGACGCGTCGGCGACGGGCTTTCCGTCCTCGCCGGTCACGCGGCCGTAGATATTCCCGATGCCGTATTCCGTCGTGAAGTTCACGAGTCTCTTGTATATCTTATAGAGATAACGGCTCTTGGTATCGAGCGGTTTCACGGGAGTAAACACCGCTTCCCGCCCGTCAGCGGATAAGTTTATCGCGCACTCGACGGGCTTGCCGCCCTGGTCCGCTTTTATGAGCCGGAAATTTTTTTGGAGTTCTTCGGTCGTCACGGGAAAATTGAACGATATCTTGACCGGCGCGTCCGCTTTCACCCCGGATTCCCTGTCCTCGGGCGACGAGGCCCTTATCTCGAGCGGGCCCCTGTAAAAGGTTATCCCGTCTATCCATCCCTTTTCGCCCGCGCCGGCGGAGAGGCTGTCGTCCTCCATTACCGCGAACTCTATCGATTTGCTCCAGTCGGGCTGTTTCTTCGCACCGGCATGCTGGCTCAACCACCACTGCGGGGTCTTGAACTGCTCGAAAGGTATCTTGTACTGGACGAACCTGTCGGATGTCTTTATTGATACTTCGTTGTGCCTGTAGGTGCCGCTGTTGTTTATATCGGTGACGCCGTCCTCAGCGGTGAATATTACCAGCCTCACCTGCGTCTTCCCCTCGGTCTTGATCCAGAGCGATACGCCGGAATACGCGCTGAGGTCCTTGGTGCCCGCGGCACCATCCTGCGAAAGCGGGCACAATAACTGGACATACGGCCACTGGAAGCCCTTCCCGAGGGAATATTCGAATGCTATCGAGCCGTCGCCGCCTGTTGCGTCCGCCTTCTCGTCGATCCTGAAGCTTATCACGGAGGCGCCCTTGTCCGGCGAATCGTCCTTCGTGTACCAGTTCCCGGAGTTCGGCAGCATGAAGGCGCCGCATACGGCCATCGCGAGGAAAGATCTTATATTTTTTATCATGGCATCACTATGTTCACGTCGTCTATATAGACCGTGAACCCGGCGTTCTTGTCATAGGGGCGGCTCGCGACCTTGAACTCCACGATCTCGCTCCAATTGACGGCATTCTTGACGTTCTTCCCGCCGTCCCAGTACTGCCCGTCGTTCGGGAACGCCTTCAGCGGGATACTGACCTTCTGCCAATCTTTTGTTATCGTCACATACTTCGGCGTTATGACCACTCCCGCTTCCGTCTTGTTGCCGTCGTTGTTCGAGTCGTCGAGAAGCAGTATCTCGCATTTTTCGCCGCCGTTCTCGCCCTTTATCCAGAATTCCAGCGCGCCCGCTTCACGGCACTTCGCGAGGTCCATCGGCGGGTAATTACCTATAGCCGCGCCCGAAAACCCGGAAGGGTTAAGCGTGACCTTCATCGAATAATTCCCCGAATGTTTCTCTATGTTCGTCGTCCGTATCTCGCTCGTGCCGTCCGTCGGGTAGGAATAATGATATGTCCCTTCCTTCTCTATCTCCTCGGAGAAGATCCCGTAAACTACCGCCGCGCACAGGGCCGATGCCGGCAGCAGCATCAGGGCCGCCAAAAAGACCTTTTTCATCTCTTATCCTCCTTGAAATAACCCGATACGAAGACCAGCGGGGCATTGTAATTTACCGCTATCTCGTCGACGGTGAAATCGGAGCCGACATTCTTGTAGCAGCGCCCCGGATACCGCGATACCTTGAAATTATCGGCATTCGGCCCCCCGACCATGAATCCCGGGGGCAATGTGTCGTAATCGCTATTATTAAACCATGTGTGATAATATTTTTCTATACTTTTCTCTCCGATGCCGCTTACCATCGACAGCCCGAAGACGTTCCTGCCGAGTATATAGTGCAGCTGGTCGAGCGCGGCGTCCCTGTACCTGCGGTCGCCGGTCATCTCGTACAGGTATATCAGGTCGACGCCGTAATTCAGCGCTACCGTATTCGAGCCCCAGTAATACTCGTAACCGCGCAGCGCGTTGCCGTAAGCGTTGGCGCGGGAGGCCTTCAATATGCCCTTGCCGTATTTGCCGAGGGACCTCATGATCTCCTTCTTCAGCGAGGCATCGGCGGACGCGGACATGCAATATGAATACAGGCCCAGGTTCTGCACCTGCTGCCAGTTCATCGCGTGGCCGGCCTTGAATATCCCGTAATTCGCTTTTATGTAATCATGGTACCTGTCTTTTCCCGTCGCGCGGAAGAGCTCGCAGGCGGCCCAGAACCTCTCGTCCCTGTCGCCCTGCGTCCATTTTCCCTGCGGGTCGTCGCCGTAATCGCCTCCGTCAATTTCGCCCTTATCCAAAACAGGATCGGAATAGCCCCTCGGCGGATAATTCGAAGGGTGGGACTCCAGGTACGCCCACGCCCTTTCGGCCGCATCCAGGCATCTCTTCGAAAAAACCGGGTCATGCTTGCCGTAGGTCCGCGAGGCTATAGCGGCGACAGCGGCCAGGTTCGCAGTGGCAGGGGTCGATATGTCCATGATGAACCTTTTTACCTGGTCCCGGTCCGGCGACCTGTCGACGGGGACATATTCCCCGGCCAGCTTATGGCAGGCCGCGCCGTCTTCCCTCTGCATCTTCAGGAACCACTCGATCTCCCATCTTGCCTCGTCGAGGATATCGGGGACGGAGTTCCCGCTCTCCGGTATCCCGAGCTGGCCGTCGGAAAAGTTCTCCGGACGGAGCTCGTATATCGCCAGCAGCGTCCCCGCGGCTATGCCGCCGTTGACCACATATTTCCCGTAATCACCCGCGTCGTGCCAGCCGCCCGCCGCCTCGATCTTTTTCGTCTCGTCGGAAAGCAGGTACGCGTCGTCGTTATGGCACGAGGCGTGCGTCCATTTGCCGGCGCATCCGGCCTCAAGGGCCGTGCCGCACCTCTGGTAAAAATACATCCTCAGCGAATCGCGCAGCACGGTGTCATATGCCGAACCGGATATGCAAAAGACGGGGCTCTTGAGCTCCGCGCTCCCTGCGCTTATCCTGTACCTCCCGGGCCTGTCGAACGCCGTAAAATCCGCGTCGAAAACCGCGTCGCCCGTCGCTCTATCGCGCCCCGAGACGTACTTTAACCTGCCGGAGAAGACCTCCTTGCCCGTATCCTCGTCGACCAAACGGAATTTGCTGCCGCCGTAGCCCTTTATCCCGATACCGGATACCTTGGCGACCTTCTTTTCCGCCGGCGCGTATCCCGCCTGGTCCACCTTGATGAGCGGGTAGGACTTCTCGACGAGCTCCGAACGGAAAGCCGCATCTTTAATGTAAAAGGCGAATTTCCCCGGCTTGTTCCCGTTCCTGATTATGATGTGCGATATCCTGTCGAAATCGAGGGCTTGCTTTACCGCGGCAAATTCCGACAGGGGTATCCTTACGCGCTGCCATTGCGTAGTGACCGCGAAGAACCTGGAGGAAGGCAGCATCGCCTCCCTCTTAAGCTTGCTCTTGTCGGCAAGCCCTATGATGAACTCCTCCCCTCCGGAGGCGCCCTTCACGCAGATCTCGAGGTATCCCTTGTCCCTGTAATTATCGAGCGACATCACCTGCCACATTGGCCGGGCCAGACAAGCGGACCACCAGCCGCCCTTAACGTTCTCCCCGGAAAAATCGAGCGCAAGCCCCTCAGGGACAGGCCCTTCTTTTCCAAGGTCGGCCAGTTTTATCTTGTCGTCGGCCCGGTCGACGCGGCTTCCGCTTCCGCTTCCTATCCAGGAGTCGCCCCAATGATCGCGGCAGCCGGCCATATCACCGTCGAAAACCCGCACTTTGAATTCAACCTCGGGTTGCTTAGCGCACGAACAGAGCAATACCGCCGCTGCTATTACTGCAATCTGAACTTTGCGTCCGTTATGTATAGGGAGCATTCTTTGTTCTCGTCCTTCCTTATCTTGAACTTGATCTCGCCGATCTTGTCCCAGTTCTTCACGTCGGCGCCGACCTCTTTCTTGGAGGCCTCGTCCCAGTACTTGCCCCTGTCCTGGAACATGCTCAGCGGTATCTCGTATTTCTGCCATTCGGTAGTGAGCGGTTTTATGCCGCTTAAGTTCACGCCGGTCTCGACTTTCGGCTCTGCCGCCTGCACGAGGCATATCTCCACCTTCTCGCCGCCCGCGCCGCTCTTCATCATGAACTCGAGGACTCCCGCTTCGCGCATTCCGCTGAGGTCAACGGGTCCGAAAGCGAACGCGGCGCCCGAATAGTCCTTCGCGTTAAGCGATATCTTCGCCGAGGGCTTGCCCTCGAATACGTCACCGGCCGATACGGTTATCCTGCTTCCGCTCTCCGGATACGCGTACGTATAGGATGGGAACGCCCCGTCGAACACGACAAGCGCGTTGACGCCCGGCTTCGCGTCTTTCGTGAAGACGATGTCGTCGAAATAGAGCTTTATGTCATCCTGGCCCTGTGTCGGTCTCGTCCGGACCTTGAATTCGGTCACGTTCTTCCAGTCGAACGCAAGCGGGAGCTCCTTGCCCTTATCCGCGTCCCAGTAGATGCCGTTCTTCGGGAAGAGCTTCAGCGGTATCTCTACCTTCTTCCACCTGTTGTCGACACTGCTCACGGAATTTAAGCTTAGCACGCTCTCGGCCTTCTTGCCGTCGGCCTGCTCGCTCACGAGCGCGACCTCAAGCCTCTCCCCGCCGTTGCCGCCCTTTATCCAGAACTCGAGCGAGCCGGTATCCTTTATCGAAGAAACGTCGATCGGGTCGCTGAACGCGAAAGCGCCGCCCGAGTATTCCTTATGGTCGAGGACAAGCATGAGGCAGGCCCTTCCGTCCTTCGCGCCCTGCTCGGCTATCTCGATCGTGCTCGTGGACGGGTACGCGTATGTGTACTTGCCCATGTTCTCCTTGAATACGGCCTCGTATTCGGCGGCCATGCACAACCGCGGTACCGCCAGTATCATTGCCAGGATCATCGCTTTCTTCATCTGTGTCTCCTTCATGCGTTAGCCCATCGTTATCTCGACGGAATGCTTCTTGCCGTCGTTGAATACGGGCAGTTTGTTCCCCTCTATGAACTTCCCGTCCACCTTTACCGAAGATACGCCCTTGCTGACATGCCCGGGATTATCCACCGAGATGTCGTAGACGGCGTTGCGGAACTTCCTCGCCGCCCTGAACCCCTCCCATTTTTCCGGTATGCAGGGGTCTACGACAAGTCCGTCGTAATCCGGCCTTATCCCGATTATATACTTCGAGACCGCGACAAAATTCCACGCCGACGTCCCGGTAAGCCACGAGTTCTTACCCTCGCCGAAATCGGGATGGTCCCTTCCGGCTACCATCTGGCAATAGATATACGGCTCTACCCTGCGGACATCCGGGTCCTTAGACGGCGGCAGTATCGCCTTGTAATACCAGAGCGCCCTGTCGCCGCGCCCGGCGATGCATTCGGCTATCATGACCCACGGGTTCGGATGGCAAAATATGCCGGCGTTCTCCTTGAGCCCCGGCGGGTATGACGATACGTCGCCCAAACTCTTATGGTAATCGCTGTAAGCCGGCTGCTGCAGGATGACGCCGTGCTCGGTGGCAAGGTGCTCTTCGACCGAATCGAGCGTCTTTATCGCCCTGTCCTGCGGCGCCACGCCCGACATGACGGCCCATCCCTGCGACTCAAGGAATATCCTGCCTTCCTTGTTCTTTTTTGAGCCGACCACGTTCGAGTTGTCGTCGTAAGCCCTGACATACCACGCGCCGTCCCAGGCAACCTCGTTTATCCTCTCCGTCATGCGCTCCGCTATCTCGTCGAAACGCGCCGCCTTGTTCGGCTCCTTCACGAATTTCAGCAGGCCGGCCATCTCTTTCGCGGCCAGCACGAGCATCTGCGCGACCAGGACCGACTCGCCCTTGTTGTTAGGCCCGCGCAGGTTAAGGCAGTCGTTCCAGTCGGCGAACCCGGAAAGCGGCAGGCCGTGCGGCCCGGTGTTCTTGACCGAATAATCTATCGCCTTCTCGAGATGTTCGAGCAGCGTGCCTTTTTTATCATTATTGTAAGGGATCGTCTCGGAGAGAAAACCGGTATCTCCCGTCTCCTTGATATATTCAGCGACTGAATATATCAGCCAGAGGTGGTCGTCGGAATATCCGCGCTCCCTGCCCTTCTTCGTGAGCGGGGAATACTGGTGGTGCGCGTCGCCCTCCTCGAACTGCGTTGAGGCGAGGTCGATTATCCTCTGCTTCACCTTCTCCGGGACCATATGCACGAAACCGAGCGTGTCCTGGTTCGAATCGCGGAAACCCATTCCGCGGCCGATGCCGGATTCATAGTACGAGGCCGAGCGCGACCAGTTGAACGTCGAGCGGCACTGGTACTGGTTCCAGATGTTAGCCATCAGGTCCAGGTCGCCGTCCGGCGTCTCGACCTTGAATTTGTCGAGGTTCTCCTCCCAGTGCCCGTTGAGGTTTTTCAATGCGTCGAGGACTTTGGCCCTGGTGGAATATTTTTTCCTGTAGCCGTCGACCTCTTTCCTCGAATGCGCGATGCCGAGGATGAATATCACCGTCTTCGACTCGCCCTTCTTCAGTTTAAGGCCTATATTGTGCGACCCGACCGGCGACCAGCCGCAGCTGATGCCGTTCTTGCCCTTGCCTTCCACGACGGCGCGCGGCGCGCTGAGGTCGGCGTAAGGCCCGAGGAAGTCGTCGCGTTTGCTGTCGAAGCTCTTGACCTTTTGGTTGGCGACGGTAAAGAACGAGAAATGCGCCTTCGTAACGCGGTGTTTGCTGATGTTGTAGACGGTGCCGTCCTCGTAGTCGGTCTCGCCGGTGTTCAGGTTCGCCTGGAAGTTAGTCATGTCCTCGAGCGCGTTCGGCAGGCAGAATTCCACGAAAGAAATGACGTCAAGGTCTCTGTCTTTCTTCGAGGCGTTCTCGACCTCCATCATCCATATCTCGAGATTCTCCCCGAGCGGGACGAAATATGATGTCTTCGTCTTTATGCCGGAATATTCCGATGATATGACGGTATACCCGAGGCCGTGGCGGCACTCGTATTTGTATTTATCGGGGCTTTTCAGGACTGGCTGCCACGAGGCGGACCAGAAATCGCGGGACTTGTTGTCCCTCAGGTAGATGTACCTGCCGCCCCTGTCGGAAGGGATATTATTATACCTGTAACGCAGTATCCTGTTCTCGAGCGGGTCTATCCAGAAGCTGTAGCCGCCCGCGGTGTTCGACATGAGGCCGCAATACTGCTCGCAGCCGAGGTAATTGATCCACGGAAGAGGCGTGTCGGGCCTCGTGATGACGAATTCTTTCTTATCGTTATCGAAATAACCGTACTTATCCAGCTTACTACCCATTTATATCTCCTCAAGATGTTAGGCATTGGCGCAGCTCTCCCTGAGGACAAGCTTTACCGGCATAACGTTCTTGACCGGTAGAGCGGCCTTATCCTCGATCTGCTCCGTGAGTTTCTTCACGGCAGCGGCGCCGATCTCTTTTTTGTAGATCTTGATGGTAGTAAGCCCGGGCATAGTGTGCGAGGCCCATTCGATGTCGTCGAACCCTACGAGCGATATGTCCTTCGGGATTTTCAACCCCTTCTCGTGTATCGCGCGCATCGCGCCTATCGCCGCCTCGTCGTTTATCGCGAAGACCGCCGTGGGGAACTTGCGCGCCCCGAGTATCTTCTTCATCGCGAGGTATCCGCCGTGTATATGCAGGTCGCTCTCGGCCGTGTGCTCCGCCTTCACCTTGAGCTTGAGTTCCCCGGCGGCTTTCTCGAATCCGCCGATCCTCTCCTGCACCGCCTGGTTCGACTTCGGCCCCGTTATGAACCCTATTTCCCTGTGGCCGAGTGAAGCCAGGTATTGCACGGCGTCATACGCGCCCTTCGCGTTGTCGGTCAGCACCGCGCTGACGCCGTTATAGGGCACGTACCTGTCTATGACGACGACGGGTATCTTGCGTTTCGCGAGGGAGGTTATTATCCCCTCGACCTTCTCGTCGAGCCTTCCTACGAAGACCGCCCCGCCTATCTTATCGCTGATTATGCGCGACGCGAGCTCCCTGAGCTTGCTCTCATCGTAATCTACTGACATTAGAAAGAACTTATAATCCAGTTTTGAAGCTTCGGCTTCCGCCCCTTCAAGGATCTCCGTGTAATAAGGATTCTTCGAAAGCGGAAAATTGAAATCCTTTATGAAGACGTAGCCGATATCCCTGGACCGGGTCTTCTTCCCGGGCTGGGGATAACCCGTAACGAAAGTCCCGCGCCCCCTGAACGGCTGCAGCAGGCCTTCCTCCACCAGCATCGCGATGCCCTTCCTGACTGTCATCCTGTTGAGCTTGAAATCCTTGCTCAGCTGCCTTTCGGAAGGGATGTATTCGCCCGGTTTATACCGGTTCCTGTTGATCTGGTCCCTGATCATGTCCGCGAACTGCTGGTAAAAGAGCATCGGCCTCTTCTTGTCAAACTTACCGTCCATCTCCCGCCTCCTCTTAGATACAATATTCGGTTAGGATTGGTATATACCACCCATACCTTATGTATACCACATAGCGGGAATTTGTCAAGCTGCCGTAAAGGATTCGGGAGACGGACGGATCCTTCTCGTTGGGGGACGAGAGCTTATGCTTTACGCTTCTTTACAAAGACCAACATGCCGCTCAAGCCGGAGCCGAGTAAAAGAAGGCTCGCGGGTTCCGGGACCGCCTGCGTATCGAACGAGATGTCATCGATATACACCGTCCCTTCGCCGGTCGGCTCGCCCGACTCTATGACAAACCTGACGCCCGTCAAATGGGCCAGGTCGATCGGGCCGGGATTCTCCGAGTACTGGAAATCGTACGTGAATCCCGACAGGGGCATCACTACCTGCTGCCATGAGCTTGTCACTCCGCTCACGAGCAGCTGGTTCGTCTGGTCGGTCGGATACGCCGATCCTTCCCAGCCGCTGTTCAGGGCGACCCTGAACTGTTCCCCGCCAACCGCGCCCTTGACCCAGAAGGTCAGGTTGCTCGCCGTTGAGATATCGTGGAACATCATCGAGGTGCCGAGGCTGTCTCCGCCGTTGCCGTCGCTTCCAACCTGCAGGGCTGTCCTTGTTCCCCAGTTGACCGTGTCCTTCGTGTGGGTCCAGTGGAACTTGACCGATTCGGCGCCCGAATGCGCTTCGGTGGTTACCGAAGGCGCGCAGTTGCCGTCCGGCGTCGTGACCAGCTCTACCGTGTCGCCTCCCTGCGAGAACCCGTAGCTCCAGTTCAGCGCGTTAGAAGGCGCGTCGGTGTCCTCTCCCGCCCAATTCAGGACTGCGTGGGCCTCGGGAGAAGCCGCGAATACGAACATGCATGCCAACAATGCGATCAGATATTTCAATCTTTTCACCTCCTTTCGTGTGGGATTATACTATACCAATTAATACCATTAGTATACCATTCATATACCATTTAGGCCACAGTTTGTCAATACGACTTTTTTGCTATTTTTAAGGCTTTCGTTGATGACCGCCCTGAGCTGCGCGGGGTCCCTGAAGGCATACGGGTAGGCATCCTTGATGCCGCCACCGTCCAGTTCGGACGAATACACCCTTCCGAGCTGGTCGAGGTCCCTTATCAGCTGCGAAAGCGCCTGTCCGGGGCCCGAATAATCGCCGGCCAACAGCGGCTTTATGTTGTTATCGACCGTTTGCTGTTCGTTCCTGAGGCGGACAGCCCACCCTTCCGACCATCTCCTCCATTCAGCCGGGTCGAAACTGTCCTTGTATTGCGCGCGCTTCTGCTCGAGTTCATCATACAGCGCGCTGACCGAAGCCAGGCTTGCCGAGACCGCGGCCCTGCCGGACTCTTCCTCTTTTACCGCGTCTTCGGGGTTACCGGCCACGAGACGATATACGTCTTTCGCGCCGGATGTTTCCGCGGCCGTCAGCGACGCCTCCACGATATATATGCCTATCGGAAGTTTTACCCGGAATGGCCCGAGCTCCGCCGAGAACCTGCCTCCTTCCGCGCGCGCGATCTTGCAGTCCAGCGGGAACTCCCCCTTCTTCAGGAAGACGTATATCCTCGCCTTGTCGGGAAGGCCGGTGCTGCCGCTGACTTTTACGCGGTATTCGCCGCCGGAAAAATCTATCGCGGCTTTCGATATCTTTATCCCGGCTTCCGCGGGTATTTTTGAAGGCAGAGGAACCGCGGGGCTATAGCCCTCGACAGCCGATCCCGTCTCCGCCGATACCGTATTCACGGCCATAAGCACCAGCGCAATCGATATCATCCAGTATCTCATCTGTCATTCCTCCCTTGAGTACAGTATTTCCGCCCTTTTTAAATAGGTAACGGTCACGTCATCGAGGACCGGGGTATCGGTAAGCCCCGTGCCCGAATTCACGAAATACGCCTTGTACCTTATAAGGTTCGTCCCGGCGGTCATCGCGCCAACGGGGGATCCCGCGGGGTTGTTGCGCGCGGCATACCCGCCGAGCCACCCCGAGCCGTTGTCTATATCGAATTGTATATCGCCTCCGGCGACGCTCGCGGGCATGTATTCCGTCCACGATACCGTGCCTATGCGCGCCGTGCCCGCGTTGAACGCAGACGACGTGAATTCCGCGTCGCTGTTATCGTAATACCTGCCGGAAGCGAATTCCGCCATGACCTGCGCGGCCGTCGCGCAGGCGTGCTCCGACCTGAACTCGTCTATTATATAGGTGCCGTCTGAATGGCTGTTGTTGATGTCCGACGTGCCGAGGGTAATGTCGCGGACGTCCCCGTTGAGCCGGTGGTATATCGTATCATAGGCGTAATGCGGGGGCTCAGCGCCGTCTATGTATATCTTCTTCGTCCCCGTCATGCAGTTCGGGTCGGCTGGATTGCTCAATTCATACGTGAAGACGACATGGTGCCACGTGCCCGGCGCCCAGTTCTTCCTCGCGCGGCCTGTGCTCATTATCTGCGAGACGTTGCCTCCGCCGATGCCGCTTCCGACCTCCTGGAACCCGATAAATCCGATAGGCCTCTCGGGCAGGGCCGCGTCCCACTGCTCGTAGAACCATACCTCCGTCCTGTTCGCGTAGCCGGGCCTCCACCAGTTCCAGTCGCCGAACGGAGAGCCGGGAATGAAGCCGCTCGGGTGTATCTCGAACAGCGAAAAATCCCACGGCGGGCCGCCGTCCGTGTGGCCGTTGCCGTACGTATCTATCTCGTAGCCGGAGAAGCTCATACCCGAATACACCTCTCCGCCGGATACGACTTTGACCCAGAGCGAAAGCGTCCCCATGTCCGCCTTCGCCATGTTATAGGTGCCGCTCCAGCTCTCCATGAACGATATGTAATCGTTGGACTTTTTGTTCACGAATACGCCGTCCGGAAGTAAACTGCCCGGATCCGACGTATCAGTGACGCTCCCTACGGAGCAGGTGCTCGCGGGATCCCTGACGATATTCGCATTCGCCGCCGAATCGAGGTCGAGCCCGTCGTTGAAACTTGCCCTCAGCAGCGTATTGGCGGTGGACGAGTCCTCGTTAGTCGCGAGCATCAACTGCCCGTCGAACGCCGCCGGCGCTATGCCCGCGCCTATCGGCTCCGGATAGCTCTGCAGGCCGCTCATGGCGCCCGACTGGAATTCCGACTGCGCGGTCTGCCTCCATATATCGAATATCTTCACGACAGACCTTATGCTCCTGGAAGCCGCGGCCGTCCCCGCGCCCACTTCTATCGTCCCGGTCGAGACGATATCGTAATATCCCCCCGAATTGAAACAGAATTCCGTCGTGTGGGTTGTAAGGCCGCGGCCGTTGTCCGCCGGGTCTATATACTTGCCGATACGCCCCGCGCCGCACGCCCAGCCGTAATTGCGCGCCCCCGGCGCGAATCCCGCGTTCGGGTTCGCGTTCGCCATCACAAGGTCCGCGTCCTGCGCGCCCATACTTGCGCAGGATTTTATCGAACCGTAGAATTGGCCCCATGTCGAATACGGGCGGTTCGCGATTATGTAGTCCGCGAGCGCGTCCGCTTCAGCGGGGGTGATCCTGAGGCCGCCGGTCCCTCCGCAATCCGGGCACGCGCTTGCGGCGAATATCGTCCCGTCGCCTCCGCACCTTGGGCACGTATGCGTCGCTTCTATCCCGGACAGGACGGCCTTTAGCACCGGCTTGGAAGCGGTATTTACGTTTACGGGCGCCCTCGGTACGGCCGGAAAAGGCGAAGCGTTCGAATAGACGGCCGTATCCCGGAACGCCCTGACTGTGACGTAGGGCCTGAACGGCTCTTCCACCTCCTGCTCGCTCATATAACCTTCGGCCGGCCGGTTCGACACTATCGCGGCGCCGTCCCCGGCTGAAAGCGGCTCGCCCATGGATATGAGGGCCGCCGTGAGGTTTTCAAGCATGGCGCTGAGGTTAGGGTTGGTATCGTTTATATATATTCTCGCCGCGCAATCCGTGCCGCTTACCTGGTACCTGCCGCCGCCGAGAGCGGCGGAATATCCCGCATACCAGCCCTCCGCCTGCGTATCTACCGCGTCCGATACCGCCCCTTCCGCTCCGCAGCGGAGCTCGGCCACCGCCCTCGCTATACCCGCTTCGGCGAGATATCTTGCCTTCACGGAGTTTGAGTAATTCCTTGCCTGCCTGTATACGGCCTGCGTGGTGGCGGCGAAAGAGACGCCTATGAGCACGAGCATGCTGAGCACCCCCACCGTCATTATCAGGGCCGCGCCGCGCCTGTTCCTGTTATATACCTGTATGCACCAGAGCATACCTTTTATATACCACTTAAGGCACGCTCCGTCAAGGGTGAATTTTTGCTATTTTGTAGGCTTGAAGTAGACTACTGCGTCGATATGGTGCAGGTGGGTCTTTAAGTCCTTCTCGAAGGCCGAGGCGATCGCCTCGGCTTCATTCAGGGTCATGTTCTCCTTCACTATGAAGCACACCTCAACGAAAACCTTCTCGCCCGCCTTCCTCGTCCTGACCCTGTGGACTCCGAACATCTTCGGCTTGTATTCGTCGACCACCTTCCTTACCCTGTCCCTTATCTCCCTGGACGGGACCGCGTCGAGGAGCTCGAGAAGGTTCCTCCTCATGGCCTTTAAAGGCGGCAGTATAAAGACCAGCGCCAGCATTATCGCCATCGCGGGGTCGATGAACGGGGTTATTTCGGTATAACCCCTCTGCTTCAGAACAGAGCCCAGGTAGAAACCGCCTAACATGCCTACCGACATCCCGGTATCTATGAACCAGTGCATGCTCGCGGCATGCATCATCGAGGAACGGGTCCTTTTAGCGGTGATCCCGATGAATACGGCTATGAACGTCCCCACCACCACCGATATTCCGGACGCGATCAGGGGTATCTGGTAATTCTTTATGTCCTCATGGTGCAGTATGTCCTGCAGGGCGAACTTCATGCTTATTACGCAGGTGGTGATTATCAGTGCGCCCTGGATGACGACCGTGAACGGCTCGTATTTCTCGTAGCCGAAATTGAATATCTCATCGGGCGGGCTGTGTATCTTCTTTATCGTCGAGTTCATCATGAACGCGACGACCAGTATTACGAGGCTTGCCGAAGCGTCCAGCAGTAGCGTAACGGAATCGACCGCGAGGCCCGCCGCCGCCGAGACGGCGAAAAGGGCTATAGAGCCCCAGAACGATACGCCCGCCGCGTACGACTGGCTGCTCTCGTCGGGATTCATTTAATATATGCCTTTATTATCTTCTGTTCCGTTTTCGGCTTGTCGAACTTGCCGGTAGGCGTGTTCTCTATCTTCTGTACGACGTCGTATCCGGCCGTCACCTTCCCGAATATCGTGTGCTTGCCGTTAAGCCACGGCGTGGGAATCGTCGTGATAAAGAACTGGCTTCCGTTCGTGCACGGCCCGGCGTTCGCCATCGCGAGTATCCCGGGCTTGTCGAAGACGACGTCCTTGCTTACCTCGTCCTCGAACGGCTTGCCCCAGCACGACTCGCCGCCCCTTCCCGTGCCCGTCGGGTCTCCGCCCTGTATCATGAAGCCCTTTATTACCCTGTGGAATGTTATGCCGTTATAATAGCCCTTCTCGACCAGCGTCGTGAAGTTCTCGCATGTTTTCGGCGCGATTCCGGGCATTAGTTCTATCTCGATATTCCCCTGCGTCGTCTCCAGCACTACGGTCTTTCCTTCCATAGCAAACGCTCCTCCGTTCGTGTTTATGAATAAAAATGCCGCCATGATCGCCGCCGCAACGATTGACCTTTTCATCTTAGCCGCTCTCCTTTTTTCCTTATTATACACCATTAAATGTCGGGCGTTTCATGAAAACTTTCGCCCGGTATCAGTACCGGCTCCGGGTGCACGACCTTTATCGACTTCCACTTGCCGCTCCTGTACCTCATGATGACGATACCTGAGAAAAGTATGAACATCGCCACCATTACCGTCCACGCGGTTTCCGCCGTGGCCCCTGCGGTCGACAACATCAGCGCAAGGACGCCTGCCGACGCCCAATGCATCGTCACGGACATCCCCATCGCCCATAGAGTATCCCCCGCGCCCCTCAGCGCTCCGATATACACGACGAGCAGGGCCTCGACAAGCACATACAGCGAGGCGAGCCTCACCATGAAGACGGCCGTCGGCTCCGCGGCCGCGAAGATGTTGTCCGCGACCTCGGGCCGGAAGACCTTAACGAGCATGCCGGGGAACCCCGCGAACAACACCAGGATGACGGCCGAATAGGCCAGCCCGAGCTTCAGCCCCGATTGCACCGAACGCTGCGCGGTAGCCGGGTCGCCGGCGCCCATGCAGCGCCCGACTAAACTGGTGACCCCTATCTCCACGCCGATAAGCGGGACGAACGAGACCATATCCCAGTTGAACATGACCGTCGCGGCGGTCGCTGTCACCGGGCCGCGCGAATAGAATATGAAGACCATCGTATTGAACGCGAGGATATTCAGGAACATCTCCGCGCCGACCGAAGACCCGAGGCGCAGGAGCTTTTTCATCACTGCCCTGTCGAAACGCAGGGCTTCCGGTATGTGGAACTCCTTGAGGTTCTCCTTGCTGAAGTACACAGCGGCGAGCACGGCAAGGCCGCAGAGGCCTCCGGCGACGGTCCCGTACGCCGCGCCGCGGATGCCCATGGCCGGCACGCCGAACTTGCCGTATATCAGCACATAATTCAGGCAGACGTTGACGACCATCGCGGTCAGCGAAGACGCCATCACGACGGCGGTCCGCCCGGTCCCGGAGAAGAACGAGCTGATCGAGTTCCTCAACAGGCCTATTACGGACGCCCATAGCAGTATATTGAAATACAGTTTCTGCGGGACAAGCTGGGACGGCGCGGTCCCCGCCGCCTCGAACAGCATGTGTCCAAGAGGGCGGAGCGCCAGTATTATAGGATAAGCCGCGAGCGAGATTATGGCCGCCTGCGATATGACGCCCGCGCAGTTCCTCTTCCTCCCTGCCCCGAGATATTGCGCAACCAGCGCCGTCGAATATCCCGTAAGGCCGAGGAAGAAAGACATCATCATAAAAGACGTCAGGCCGCCGCCCATAGCGGCGTTCATCATCTCCGGCCCGAGCCGCGACAGGAAAAGACGGTCGGTAAAGACCATTATCGTGTCGCAGGACGCCGAAACGACCATCGGCAGCGCGATGGCGACCATCTCGCCTATGCTGCCCCTCTCATGTGCCGTAATTTTATTATTTTTCATCTGGTAAGGCGCTTAGGCCATTCTCTTCCCGAGGGCCGCGGCCTTTTCGCGGACACCTTTCAGCTTCAGGATATCACCGGATTCGCGGGCATCCGGCACGAGGAGGGAATAGAACTTCATCTCGCTGTAATCTGCTATTATCCTGAACATCTCTTCCACGTTCTTCAGGCCGACATCCTCATACGCGCTCAACAGCAGGACCATCGTCTTGCCCCTCAAAGGTGACTCGTAAGTGTCGGTCGCGTTGTCCCATTTATAGAGCGAGAACATGCGGTCTATCAGCACTTTCAGCTGGGCGCTCGGCCCGTAGAAATAAAGCGGCGTCGCGAATACTATAACATCCGCTTTCGCCATTTTTCTCAGGACGGGACGTGCGTCGTCCTTGATCACGCATACATACTCTTTTATCTCCTGGCACTTCCTGCAGGACGTGCATCCGCTGATTTTATACTTCAGCGGCGCGACGCGAACGGTCTCTACCGCCTCGCTTTTTGAGCGCGCGCCTTCGGCGAACCATCCGGCGAGTATTTCGGTATTCCCGCCCCTCTTTGGGCTTCCGTTGAGGATGAGTATTTTCTTTGCCATCGTAGTTCCAGATTATACCACTTTCTTCCCTTGACGTAAAATTTTCCCCGTGATAAAGTTTAATCATGAAAAACACAGATCTTCTCAACGAGATATTCGCGAACGAGGTCTTCCCCGCCATCGGATGCACCGAACCGATCTCCTGCGCTTACGCGGCGGCTGCGGCCGTCGAGCAGCTGAAAGCGCCCGTTGAAAAACTCGAGCTCATCGTAGACGCCGGCACGTTCAAAAACGGCGCGGCGGTCACTATCCCGAACAGCGGCGGAGAGAAAGGCAATGTGATAGCCGCGGCGCTCGGAGCGGTCATCGCCAGATCGTCCCTGCGGCTCGAGATACTTAAAGAGGTCCCGCCCGACACGCTTAAAAAAGCGCGCGAACTCATAAATAAAGGCGCTATAGAATATTCCTGCAAGGAGGACGAAAAGAGCTTCCATGTCGAGGTATACGCCGAAGGCGGCGGCTCCCGCGTGCATTGCATCGTCTCGGAAGGGCACACGAACATTACCTGCCTCGAAAAGGAGGGCAAGTCGATCCTGGCCGCGCACCCGCACGCCGGCAAGAAAGCCAAGGACCACCACGACATCCTCAGGAAGATGAAGCTCGAGGAGGTCCTGCGCGAGGCGGTAAAACTCGATGAAAGCATGCGCGCGCATATCCGCCGCGGCATCGAGATGAACATGGCGATATCCGAAAAAGGCATCGGAATGAAGAGGACCGGCTACCAGATAGAGCAGATGGTAAAGGGCGGCCTCCTTGGCAACGATCTCTTTAACAGGGTCAAGATCCGCGTCGCTGCCGCCGTAGACGCGCGAATGGGCGGCATGCCTGAACCCGTAATGACTTCCGGCGGTTCGGGCAACCAGGGCGCGCTGACGATATTAGTCCCCTACCTTGTCGGGACTGACCAAAAGATCGACCCGGCGCGCATCGAGGAGAGCATCGCGATAAGCCACGCGGTGAATTCCTACATAAAATGTTTCCTCGGCGAACTCTCCGTGATCTGCGGCTGCGCGATAGCCGCCAGCATCTCTACGGCGATAGCCCTCGTCTACCAGAAGGCCGGCATAGATATGAAGAAGATATCGTTTGCGATGGATAACGTCGCCAGCGACCTTACCGGCATGATCTGCGACGGCGCGAAGCCCGGCTGCTCGATGAAGATAGTCACCGGCGCCGAGACGGCTATGCGCTCGGCTTTCATGGCTTTGGCTGGTTACGGGATATCCGTGGAGGACGGCGTATTAGGCAAGTCCCCGGAAGAGACGATAGCCAACCTCAGCATGGTCTCGCTTAGGGGGATGTTCGGGGTGGACCCGATGGTAGTAAAGATACTGCAGGAAAAATCCTCGCGCAGCGGCCGCGCATAGGCCTTCGCCGCTCAATTGCCCTTGTAGTACTCCACCTCGGGCCTGATCCTCAAGAGCCCCGTCTCCTGGAATATCTCGAAGACGAATGACGCGAGGAAGACCAGCATTATCAGGAACGCGACCTCCCGCCGCCAGCCCTTCGTCTTCGATATCGCGATGACGCTCGGCAGTATGCCGAACAGCAGGATTATGCCGAAGCCGCCGACGATATTGAGCGCCTTAAGGAAGATGCCGTGGAATATCAGCGATATGATGAGCGGCGGGATAAAGGCGATGACCACGCAAAGCATCCTGTTATGCACGCCGAACGTATTCGACATAAGGTCTTCCACGAACGCGAGCAGGCCCGTGCTGTTGGCTATGCATGAGGCGCTCAGCGCGACCAGCGAAAACACCATCGCGATAACGAGGAATGCCCCGTTATCTACCATCCTTGACAGCGGTATTGTAGCGGGCAGGTTGTTATCGAAGGCAAAGATAAGGCTCGCGTCCCCTCCCTCCACCGGCAACGCGCCTATCCCGACGAACATCCACAGCGCGTACATGGCGCAGCCGATGGCCATCCCGATGAGTATCGTCTTCAGGATAAGCAGGATGTCCCATTTCAGCGACTTGCAGACGGTAGGTATCACGTTGTGGAAATTGAACGCGGTCACGATTATCGGCACCGTGCACGGCAGGAACTGCAGGTCCTTGTATGTCAGGTTCTGCGCCTTCACGTGCGGGATGCCCATCGCGACTATCGCGATGAACGTCGTGAACATCAGCACCGTGAATACGGCGTTTATCTTTACGATAACGCCCAAACCCATCGCTATTATTCCCACGAGGATGAAGAAGAACCCTATCGTCACCGGCCTGTAGTATTCCGCGGGGATATTGAAGAGGTTCGATATTATCGTGGAGCCGCCGGTGATATAGGCGACGAGCAGTCCGTAGAGCAAAAAGAGGTTCGCGCCGGTCGCCACCCACTTGCCGGTCACGCCGAGGTATTTGCGGTACATGCTCGGGTAGTTGAAGTTATCCGTCTTCTCGAGCACGGCTTCCCTCGCCAGCACGTTCGCGGTAAAGAACATGCCCGCGCCGAAGAGCAGCAGGTTCAGCAGTGACGGGATGAAGCCCGCGAGGCCGGTATTGACGGGAAGTGCGAGTATCCCGGCGCCGATTATGCCTCCGACCACGAGCAGGGAGACCGTTATACGGTCGATAAAAGATACACCGTTGCCTTTTTCCATTGTATTGATTTTACCGCAAACAAAATCCCCCTGCAACTTTTAATTGCAGGGGGATCCTGTTATTCGCTGATTAACAGCGTATCGTTAACGTCCTTCGTTCTTGCGCTTCGAGAAGCAGTCCTTGCAATACACGGGACGGTCATCCCTCGGCTTGAACGGGACTTCGCATTCTTTTTTGCAGTCCGCGCATGTCGCCTTGTGCATTTCCCTCGGCCCACCGAATCCGCCACCACCGCCACCACCCTGGTACCCCATGTTTCCTCCTTTTTTAAGGCGCCGACGATCGGCCGCCCTATTGGAAAGATTTTACCTCAAATTAGGGGCTACTGCAATAACTATTATTTTGAGCCTGTTCCAGGCAATTTCCCCTTTTTAACAAGCATTATCGTCACTATAAGCACCGGTAATAAAGCAAGGTTTATTACGACCCTTCCTGCAAGCCTGGCATACTCATAATCATCAACGTTAGGGTGAGGAACGAGGATAAGCAGTATTATGAACCATAGTGTTCCAAAGGCCGCTTTTTTCACGGCATGCGCCCCCTACAGCTTTTGCGCAATCTCGATTAACAAGTTCGTTTGATTTTCTATATATTCTTTTGGCCCGATCAAGGAAATATTGTATATCTGTCCGCTTTTGGAAAATATGATCTTTCTTTCGGGCAACCATCTCCCGCCCCCTGAAACATCTATTTTTCCCGAAAATTCAACAGTCGGGATCTTTTCAATCTCTATGACCTTATGGCTTTCGATCTTTATCCTGCCAGTGTCCTCCTGGCCGTCAATAAGCCCTTTTACGAACTTTTTATCCTGCAACTGTTTTGAGAATCCCTGTTTGTCAGCGCCGGCAAGCCCGATGATCAGCGTAGTTCCTTCCTTTTCATTGTAATACGAGCACCCGCGGTCGGATTCAGCCTTTAGCGTATAACCCTCAAGCGTCTTAATGTTTGCCAAGCGGCTCCCAAGGCCTTCTGCCCGAAGGAGATTTGAGCACAAGATCAGTAATACCGCAATAAATACGAAGGTCGTTGCTATCTTAACCTTGATCTTTTTCATTGTATCATCCTTTTAGAACGACCAGTTGACCAATACCATAAACTCCATCGGCTTCTTGTTGCCGTTGTAGTTCGCGAGGCCTATCTGGAGGCCGTCGAGGTTCTTCGTCGCGTTGATCACGCCGAACTGCAGGCCGTGCATCTCACCCGCGTAGTTGAAAAAACCGCCCTGGAACCCGCCGAAGCTGTCCTTGCTGTAGTTCATTATGCCCCACTCTATGCCGCGCGAGTCGCCTTGCGAGAAGTTCAGTCCGCCAAGCTGCACGCCGTGCATGTAGCCCGTCGTCCAGTTCACGAAACCGAGCTGGATGCCGCTGAGATCGCCTTCCGTCACGTTCGCGGCGCCCCACTGCAGGCCGATGGCGCGGCTCTTGACGTGGTTTATGAGGCCGATGTCTATGCCGCTGAAGTTCTCATTGGAGCCGTAGAGCAGGTTGAGGCCTACGCCTTTAATGGACTGGTCTTCCGGCACGAGCTGGAGAGGATTTACCACCGCGAGCTGGAAGGGTTTTTCCTCGGCGCGCACCGACATCGGGACCAACATCATTACCAATAATATAAATAATGCCGCTTTCCTGAACATTAGTACTCCTTTCGGTTTTCCCTACTCGCCGTATATGGCGGCGATTATCAGCCCCATGATGGGGTATTCAACCAGGCCCAGTATAGTCCAGTAGATAACGACTTCGGTAGCCACCGTCATGAAATAATATGTCGCGAACATTCCCGGCAGCATGCCGACGGCCCAGACGCATAACCCGAAAACAAGACCCTTGACCAGCCTGTTCTTGCCGGGAAGGCCCTTACGGAATAAAGCGTAGACAGCCGCGAGTATTACGTTGAGTATGAATCCGGCTACGTGATATACCATACCCGGCGGGCCGTCCATCGGCTTCCAGACGTTTGTCGGCTCGAGCTTATATACCCAATTGAACACGCCTCCGCAGGTGACTGCCCCGATAATTAAGCCGAAGATCGAAAGTGCTATTGCGGCGATGAGTATTCTTACTATTTTCATTTTATGCCTTCCTTAGTCTAAGATTTCGTGAGTTATACCTTTGCCAATGCCGATACTGGTGTAGTCAAGAGTGCGACTTTGTTTTAAGGTGCATGGAATTAATCGGATGAGAATAACAATACTTCGTTTAACTCTCCGCGCGAGCGTACATATGGCGGGAATCCGCCATCATATACATAATTATACTAATTAGTCTCCCATCAATGCTTTGTCTTCTTCTGGAATTCTACCATAATAACAAGTAATTTTATCTCGCAGCTCTTGTCTGGACTTAACGGATAGTTGCCACAATTTAGCCTCGAGTAAGGTTTCCTCCTGCCCTTCCTGCAATGCTTCACAATTAATTTTATAGGTATTCCCAAAATCAATCATATAATAACCTGTCTCTATATTCCCCTCTTTCCTATTAACAATATACTTTGGGAAATAGTCATTTGGTTCATATATAAATAACTCTATAAAAGCATATCCTGCACCTTTTTCTAAGCGTTTCTGTTTCTGCTCAGTAGGCAATGCTTCCCATGTATGCCTCGCTACTGTCTGCTCTGGATTCATTGTTCGATTAATCCGCGTTAAATCGTCTATAAAATATTGGTTATTAAAAAATGATGGGATAATTTGAATAAGCGGAGATAACAATATTTGTTTATCAATTTTATTTTTTTTTATAGAGCAGCAGGGGGACAATACAACACAATAACTTGGAAGTTGAATATCTATTTTATAGTCGTTGTGGGGTATCTTTAATATAGGCTCTTTAATGAAAGGCGTTGTTGAAATAAAGCCCTTTAATACATCTCCGAATCTTAATTCTTTATCACATTTATCTGAGTAAAACATTGTTTTTCATATTACTTATAAAATTCATCAATATCGTGCACTCCCTTAACAGATAATTTTTGCCGATAAGACATGAACTCTTTATTTATTCCAACCTCCTCTATTCCTAAAAATTCATTATTCTTAGATATCTTAATTTTAATTTCATATCTATCAAACGGATAGGATACTACCCTATAATCAATTTGGTCGTCATGACTACCAGTTCCATCGTTATCATTAATACCATACGCAATGTCTTGATCTATATAATTCATTTGTCATTCCTCCTTTTTATGTCTCATATATTCGTACACTGGCTCCTTAATGGTGTTTTCATATTCATTTGATATTAAATCATGAAGCTCATCCGTAGTTTTTAAATATTCGCTGGACTTTATATTTACCGCGTATCCATCATAATCAAGAACTAATTTATATTCTTCCTTATTTTTATGCTTTGCTAACGACTCTACATAACGAATACAATATTCTGATCGTTTTAGGGTTGTATTAAAGCTCATTTCTATTGCATTATCAATACTAAATCTACTTAATGGAAATGCGGTGTTATACCATTTTGCAAATGTTGAATTAGTCTTTTCTAACACAGGACATTCATCAACATATCGTAATCCTATACGATTAATTATAGGTAAAGACACAACGGCAAGAAAATTATCCATAACATATTTTATGATATCTCTGAATTTGTCGCCATCTCCAAGATTATAGGTTTTGTGATAGCTTGAAGTAATGTCCAATGAATCACTTAAGATATTAAGCTGAAAATTATTATCTGAATTAAACCTCCATATTTTCTTCCCCTGCCCTTCTACTGAAGGAATTTCCTCGATTTTTCCTTCCGGGCCAACATCAGCAAAAAGTAATTTTCTTCTAAATAAGAGTGCAGATTTTGGAAATTTCTCCATAATTCTAGTTTGTATCTCGCCAATCTTATTTTCTATATAAAACAAATTAGGAAATCGAATCTGAAATATTACTTCTTTTACGGTTGGGTTCATAAATACCTCTTTTATAGCCATCTAATCCTCCTTGTCCCTTCTTATTAATACGTAATTGCCCTTAAATGTGCAATATTTAGATTCTTTCTATAACGTTTAAAGGAATGGATACTATATGATGTCGGTCTACGGCCACTTCAACGCTATGCATTCCGTATCTGTCAAACCTTGGAATCATGTTGGTTACGATATTAAATGTTCTTACCTGCGGCGGAAAACTAACATTTAATAAGGCGGGAGAGATTTTATTTTGCCCATCACAATCTATTATTCTTATTTCAATTACATGATCTCCGTTCTCTGTAATTGGATTATATTCAATTCTAAGTAGTAAAGCTACTGGTCTATTTTGTGGTAACTGCGATAGATGAAATTTTTCAATTCCGCCTCCCAATACATTAAAAAGATTATTTTGTGTTATATTTACTGCGTCGCAGAGAAAAGCGAATTGCGATTGCATAACTACCTCTTTTATATTCTATATTATAGCATTTATTTTAGATATTTTTATATTTTCTTACGTTATTAGTACCTATATATTTGCTAGTAACTTTATTACGACACAGCACCCTTTAATAAACATGTATATGAATGTGATGCTTCCCAAAATAAGTAATACATATAGCCCTCTTCTCATCCAATCTGGATATTGTGGGGTCGGTAGAACAGCGACTTCAGAAGCAAAACCCTCGCTGTGTCGAATACCAGCGTGAATTTGATTATATATTAGGGGCGGGAAATATAGATAAGATATCGATACTTGCTCATTTTGAACAAGTATCGGAAACACAATTTCAGATCCACCGCCTGGTAAATTTTGAACATGATGATCAACTATTGGATATACTTTATAATTCTGAGGAAGAATATTATGCCTTACTCGAACATCCATTGCTGATTTTCTGCCAATATTCTTGATTATAATACCATGAGTATGAATAGTTATTGGATTATTTCCGGCAGTATTAAAAGCAGAAGCATGCGTATAATATGCAATAAGTTTTGGTTTTTGTTCGATAAATCGATCTATAGCGACACCGATAAAAAGTGCAATAATTGGGGCTGCAATTGTTGCAACCGCTAACCAATCAATTGTCATTTTTAGGTCCTCCGTTTACTTCTGCAATTATCTAATTTATTAAAATACCTCACCCAAACATTGGGTGAGGTATCAATGGTGACGAACCGGTAATGAGTGGTTGTCATGCCTGTAAATTCCTATTTTGTGAAAGCATTCTCCTCGTGTAAACGCTTGTTTTTTTGGCGTTCTCGCCAAAAAAACTGCGCACACTTCGGAGTACTTCATTACATCTATAAGCGGGAAGTTATGGCTCCCCCGCCTGGGCTCGAACCAGGGACACGTGGATTAACAGTCCACTGCTCTACCAACTGAGCTACAGGGGAGCGGAAACTCTATCTAAAGAACGATGCTAACATGTCCCGCTGAGGCGGGGTTTCGGCGCTTAGGCCTCTACGTTACAGCGCCTCAATAACGCGGCCCAATCGTCGTCTACCCTCTTCTGTATCGCTTCTACCACGGCGGTGTTCTCCGGCCTTAACAGATGGCGGAAACGCACCTGCGCCTTGAGGTAGTCGGTTATCGGCTTCTTTGCCGCGGGTTTGTAGCTGAGCTTCCAGGTAATACCATTCTCGACCTCAAAGAGAGGCCAGAAACAGGTATCAACCGCGAGCTTCGCTATCTCTATCGTCTTCTCGGAGGAATATCCCCACCCGAGAGGGCACGGCGAAATGACGTTCATGAAAGCCGGGCCTTCGACGGAGAGCGCCTTCTGTGACTTCGTTATAAGGTCGTTCCAGTGGCTCGGTGACGCCTGCGCCACAAACGGTATTCTATGTGCTACCGCAATGCCTGTCAAGTCCTTAGGGAACTGTTTTTTCCCTATGGATTCCTTGCCTACCGGCGCAGTCGTCGTCTGAGTTCCCATAGGTGTAGCGCCCGAGCGCTGGACACCCGTATTCATATAAGCTTCGTTATTGTAGCAGAGATACAGGATCCTCTGGCCGCGCTCGAGCATGCCCGAAAGCGACTGTAACCCTATATCGTACGTGCCGCCGTCACCGCCGAGCGCCACGAATCTCATCTCTTCCTTCACCTTGCCGCGGCGCTTCAGCGACCTGTATGCCGCTTCGGCACCCGATACGGTGGCTGCGGAGTTCTCGAACGCGCAATGGACGAAGCTCGAGTTCCACGCCGTAAAAGGATTCGGCGTCGTTGAGACTTCGAGGCAGCCCGTTGCGCTTCCTACCACCAGCGGTATCTCCTGCGACAGGCCCATCTGCCTTATGATTATAGGCGACGCGCAACCCGCGCACATCCTGTGGCCGCCGGAGAGGAGTTCTTTTCTCTTGTTGAGTTCTTTTAAGTTTGCCATTAGTCCCTCACCCCCAGGTATGTCACAAGGTTTGCGGCCTTGCCTGATTTGGCTATTTCGGCCAAATCAGAATATACCTTATTGATCTCGGGGAAGCCCATGTCGCGGCCCCCGAGGCCGTATACGTAATTTACAGCCGGTATGACCGACTTCTTGTAAAGCGCGGCCCTGACCTCATCGAAGAGGGGCCCGCCTACCGCGTTAAGCGCGTCCGCGCGGTCGAGGACAGCCACCGCCTTGAGGTGCTTGAGCGCGTCGGCTATCTCATCCTCCGGGAACGGCCTGAAGGTGCGTATCTTGAGGATACCCGCCTTTACGCCCTTCTCGCGGAGCTCGTCGACAACGGCGCGCGCGGTGCCTACCGTCGAGCCGAGTGCCACAATCGCTATCTCGGCGTCCTCGAGCTTGTATCCCTCGAGGTTCTTGTATTCGCGCCCGCATATCTTCGAGAACTCCTTGGCGACATCGGCTATGACCTTGAAGGAACCCTTCATCGCCGCGGCCATCTGGCGCCTGTGCTCGAAGTAATAATCCGGCAGGTCGAAGCTTCCGAACGTCGTCGGCTTCTTCGGGTCGAGCAGCGTGTATTTCGGCTTGTATTCGCCGACGAACTTCTTCACTTCCTCGCTATCGTAGAGGTACATGTTCTCGATCGCGTGGCTTATGATGAAACCGTCGTAATTCACGATTACGGGCAGCAGCACGTCGGAGTTCTCGGCTATCCTTATCGCCATCAAAAGATTGTCGTAGACCTCCTGCGCGTTCTCGGCCCAAAGCTGTATCCAGCCCGAGTCGCGTATGCCCATCGCGTCGCCGTGGTCGCAATGTATGTTGATGGGCCCCGAGAGCGCCCTGTTGACGAGCGGCATGACTATCGGCAGGCGGTAGCTCGAAGCGATATAAACTATCTCCCACATGAGCGCGAGGCCCTGCGATGATGTAGCCGTCATCACGCGCGCTCCCGCGCATGAAGCGCCGACGCATGCCGACATCGCGGAATGCTCGGACTCTACCAATACGATCTCAGTATTCGATTCGCCGTCGGCGACGAACTGCGCGAACTTCTCCATCAGCGACGTCTGCGGCGTGATCGGATATGCCGCCACTACGTCGGGATCGATCTGTTTCATCGCGTAAGCCGCCGCGTCGTTACCAGTTAACGCTAATAGTTTCTTGCTCATTTCTCTTCCTTGGCCATTTTAATTGCGCCTGCCTTGGGCGGGCACATCGCGGCGCAGATGCCGCAGCCCTTGCAGTGCTCGTAATCGATACCGCAAACCTTGCCGTCCTTTATCATTATCGAGGAATCCGGGCAGTGTATCCAGCAAGCGTTGCACTGGATGCATTTTTCGTTCGACCAGACCGGCTTGAACGTGCGCCATGTGCCGCTGTTGTACTTCATCGCGCTGCCGGCGTCCGGATTTATTCCGCCTATTACCATCTCTTTCCAGTTCGGTAATTTTACCTTTTCCGTTTTTGCCATTTTATTCCGCCTTTACCTCTTTATACGCCTGCTCTATCGCCTCAAGGTTGCCCTTGATGACCTCAGGCGTGAACTTTGCCGCGAAACTCTCCTTGAACGTATCGGTCAGGCTTTCGAGCTTTATCAGGCCCGTCGCCTTGAGCAGCGCGCCGACCATCGGCATGTTCGGGATGTTGCGCCCGACCTTCGCCACGGATATCGACGTCGCGTCGACCGTGAATATCTTGCCGCCCTTGATGCCGAGCTTCTCGCGTATCTCTTTCGGCGAGAAGACCGTGTTGATGACTATCGAGGTGTCGTCCTTCATGCCCTCTGTGATGTCGACGACGTCAATGAGCGTCGGGTCGAGCACCACGATGCAATCCGCCGCCGTTATCGAGCAGTGGATCGTGATGGGCTTGTCGCTTAACCTCGTGAAGCTCCTTACAGGCGCGCCCGTGCGCTCAGCTCCGAACTCCGGGAATGCCTGGAGATTCTTGCCTTCGCGGAGGGCCGCTTCGCCGAGCAACTTTGCCGCGGTTACCGCGCCCTGCCCGCCCCTTCCGTGCCATACTACTTCAGTTATGCCTTTCATCTTCCTTCCTGTTGTTTAAATAATACGCCATCAACGACGAGGCCGCGAATAGGATGAAATACGCGTAAAGCGCGCATCCCGTGACCTCACGTAAAATAAACCCGTAACCTTCAAGGCCCAGGTACCTGAAGCCCTGCAAAATGAACGCGTAAGCTATCCATACAACCAGCGATATCAGCAGCCATGACGCGCATATCAGCATGAGCAGCCAGATAACGCTGAAGAACCTCTGTCCGCAGAACGCGAAGCTCCTGCCTATCGACCTGACTATCCCCCTGCTGTCCGCGGCCGCTATCGACCATGATTCCGACGCGAGCGCGAAGACCACCGCGAGCACTATCGACAGGACCGCCGCCGATACCCCGAGCACAGCCGCGGTGAACAGGTACTTATCCGCGACCGACATTGCGCCCCCGAGCAGGAATACCGCGAGGAACGCGATAGTCCACATGGGGATGCTAAGCAGGAAACTGATGCCAAGCTGGACGAAGAAAAATTTGTTGCAGTTGCGAAAGAACCCCTTGAAACCGTACCGCCCGTCTTTTATCCCGTCCCTTGCGTATGCCTGTACGCCCGCGATGATATAATTGATGCCCAGGCACATAACCAGGAATATCAGCGCGGCTATGCCCCAGTCACCCAAACTCTTCAGGTAAGGAGGTATCTCTTCGTTCGGGGCGGAAAAGAACCTTATGACCGCGTAAAAGACAAAAATTACCGCTATAATTGGCCATCCCTTATGGGTAGCGGAAAAACCCTGGCCGACCGCCCTTGTGACCTTCAAAAGGCCTCCTTACAGGATAAAAACGGTAGGTATTGGGTTAAATTTTACCAGAGGAGAGCCGTTGTGTCAAGAAATTTGATTCCTGCCTTCGAGGGCCCTTGAGAGGGTCGCCTGGTCGGCGTATTCGAGGTGGGAGCCGACAGGCAGGCCGTAAGCTATGCGGCTTGTCTTAACGCTTTGGTTCTTAAGGAGTTGCGATAAATACAGGGCTGTCGTCTCGCCTTCGGTATCCGCGTCCGTGGCGAGTATCACTTCCTTTATCTTGTCGGCCTTTATCCTGCGCAGCAGCTCCTTTATCTTGAGCTCGTCCGGCCCTACGCCGTCCAGGGGCGATATCGATCCCAGCAGGACGTGGTAGAGCCCCCTGTAGGAGCCCGTCTTCTCTATTGCGAGTATATCCTTCGGGCTTTCGACCACAAGGACCGTCGCCTTGTCCCTCTGCGGGTCGGAGCAGATGTGGCAGACCTCGCCTTCGCTGAGGTTGAAGCAGTTCCTGCAGAAGACTATATTATCCTTGAGCTTGATTATCGATTCGGAAAGGGACGCGGCGTGTTCGCGCGGGGATTTCAGGATATGCATCACTATGCGCTCGGCTGATTTCGGCCCGATGCCGGGAAGCTTCGTGAACTCCGCTATGAGCTTCTCCATTGTCCTTGTGTAGCCGGGCATGCGTATTACCTTCTAGTAGGATGCGTTGTCGGTCTTCTTGAGATTGCCGCCGAATATCTCTAGGGCGGATTTCACGACTTCGTGGGCTTCTTCTTCGTGCTCTTCCTGCAGCAGGTCCTCCACAGACACTTTCTTCTCGAGGGCCTCGACCACCTTCATGTCCACTTTTATCTCATGCCTCAATATATCGTTCAGCGCGTTCTCTATTATCTTCCTGTTGCCGTTGCTCTCGAGCGCTTCCTTGTTGAACTTGTGCTCTTTCGCAAAGGCGATCGTTAGTATCCTGTCGTCGAGCCGGAGCGGTTGGGCCGGCTGGAGGAACAGCGCGACCGACATCTTCTTCGATAATATGCCGCGCAGCAGGTTCGGCCATGTCTCGCAGATCAGGTCGAACGAGAGGTCCTTGCTCTTGATCTCTATGTCTACCTCGATATCCTCTTTCTTCGGCGCGGCGGGAGATTCGTCCTTGTGCTGGTGCGGGGTGGGCTTGGCCTCGGGCTTTTCGGAGGAGCCGCTCTCGATCTTCTTTTCCAGCTTCTCGATGCGCCCGAGTATCGTCGTCAGCGACATGATATCGTCGCGGCGGGTCAGGCGTATCGCGGCCAACTCAAGCGGTATCCTCTGGGATATCGCGCGGCGGACCTCGTCCTGCGCGTTCATCAATACCGTCAATATATAGAGCAGCGTCTCGTTCGTGAAGGGCTTCGCCTGCTCGGACAATCTCGATATCATCTCTTTCGGCAGGTCTATGAGCCCCGTGAGGTCGCCGGCTTCGGCGGTCCTCGTTATCAGCAGGTTCCTGAAATGCGTCACGAGCGAATTTATGAACTGGGGTATGTCCTTGCCGCCGCTTATCATCCCGTCCACAAGCTTCAATATGCCCGGGGTGTCCTTGCTTATCACTTTTTCCGTGAAACCGAACAGGACTTCCTGCCCGACCGTACCCGACACCGACGCCGCGCTCTCGACGTCTATCTTCTTCCCGCAGAACGAGACGAGCTGGTCGAGCATCGATTCCGCGTCGCGCATGGCGCCTTCGGCCGCGCGGGCGATAGTGTATAGCGCTTCCTCTTCTATGTCGAGTTTCTCGCTCTTGGCTATATCGCGGAGTTTTCCCGCGATCTCGTTGACGGTCAGCCGCTTGAAATCGAAGCGCTGGCAGCGCGAGATTATCGTCGACGGGACTTTATACGGCCTCGTCGTGGCAAAAATGAATATCGCATGGGCCGGCGGCTCCTCGAGGGTCTTGAGCAGCGCGTTGAACGCCTCCTCGGTGAGCATATGGACTTCGTCTATGATATATACTTTATATTTCCCGCGCGTCGGGGCGAACTTTATGTTCTCGCGGAGGGAGCGGACCTCGTCGATGCCGCGGTTCGAGGCGCCGTCTATCTCAATGACATCAAGGTTGGTGCCGGAAGAGATCTCTTTGCACGAGTCGCATGCGCCACAGGGGTGGCGCAAACCGCTCGGGCCCTTTCCGCTGTTTTCTTTGCAGTTGAGGGCCATTGCGAAGATGCGTGCTGTGGTGGTCTTGCCTACACCGCGCGGGCCGGAAAATATGTACGCATGGGCGACTCTGTTATTCGCGATCGCGTTCCTGAGGGTGGTCGTGACGTGCTCCTGACCAAGGACGCTGTCGAAGTCTTTCGGCCGCCATTTGCGTGCGAAGACTATATAAGACATTACGTATTATATCCTTTTATGAAATCAACGAACTGATTCTATGCCTAAACGAAGATTAAGTCAATCAATAATTTTTAAGCTCTTCCCTGAACGCGAAGACGAGGCATCCGGGGACCTTTATTACCTGTTTTGTCGTCGGGTGGATGCGGTAATGGTGGGTCGCGCAGTGCGGCATCCTGTCCCAGATGAAATTATATTTGTCGGAACCCAAAAGATAGTAGAGCTCCACTCTTTTTTCCCCGAGCAGGGCCTTCTTTATCTTCTTTGAGTTGAATCCGCTCATTATAGATACCGCGAGCGCCTTCCGCAGGAACTTTCCGTTGACATAGGAGAGCAATTTCAGGAAATACAGCGGGAGGTAGAACAAATGGTTGACGATCCACGGCGCTTTTTCCATTTTGCTGGCAAGTATGTCTATTTCGCGGCCGCATTTGTAGATGTTCCTGCGCGGGTCCCTGACAACCTGGTCTATCATCGAGGCCAATTTCCCGTCCTGCGAGATCACCATGCCCATCTGGCCGCACATCGGGCTGAAAGTCGATGTTACCCACTTGTCGGCGTCTATCAGCTTCGCGTATTTCAGCGGTTTCAATAATATATAGAACGCCGCAAGCGGGAACGTGACCGCCTGCGCTCCGATTTTCTTGCAGATGAAGTCCTCTACGCAGTCGCCGGTCAGGCGCTTGTTCACGAGGTTGTCGACATCCGTGACCCTTCCGGAGAAACACTCCGTCGTTATCATGAGGCGCTTGACTATGTCCTGGTTATCCATCGCGAACTTTATCGCCTCGGGGATATTGTCGAGGTTCAGCTGTTTCGACGCGGTGAACGAGAGGATTATCCACGCCTTACCGAGCTCACGGATGTTTTTGAGCGCCTTGCGCACCGATTCGTACGCGGCCAAACTTCCGCGCAGCTTGCGGCACGCCTCGGGGTCGGTGCCGTCGAAACCGAAATAGAATTTCCTGATGCCCGCGTCGAATACCTTCTTGCAGAAATCCTTGTCGGCGATGGTTATGCAGTTCGTCGCGATGAACGTCCTGCGGATGAGACCGAGCTCCTCGGCTTTCTTGACTATTTTGAAGAAATCGGGGTGTATCGTCGGCTCGCCGCCGGTCAGGACGAGGTGCGTCTCCTTATCCTCCCTGGCTATCGCCTCCATCATGCGGCAGACATCCTCGTAGGGGACGTCCCTGCCCGTCGCGTCGGCGTCGGCGTAGCAGACGGGGCATTTCATGTTGCAGCGCGTAGTTATTTCTATGAAAGTTATCGGCGACTTTCGCATGTGGTGAACCGCGCACTTGAAGATGCCCTCGCGGCACTTCGGGATATCGCATTTGTAGTCCTTGATGTGGTCGAATAAGCTCAGGCGCTCCTTGAAGAGCTCCGCGTCGGATGAGACTAGGTCGACGACCTTGCCGTGCTCGCTGCACTTCTTCTCGAGCAGTATCTTGCCGCCCTCTTCGTAATAGCGGCCGTCGAGGTCCCTGTTGCAGACCGGGCATATCGTCTTTACCTGCCTATCGAACATTGAATTTCTCCGCGACCTTCTTCATTATCGGTTTTTTGTAGTTATCCCACGTGCAGGTAGGGAGCGTCTTTATCTCGTCGGTGTCCGGGTCCACATAAGCGAAGCACGACGAGCACATCACGAGCCGCTCGGCCTCGGCCGTCTTCAGGTCTTCGAGCGGCAGGATGAGTATCTGCAGGAAACCCCTTAATAGGGTATCCTCGCGCAGTACGTCCTTTGCTTTCCTGCCGATAAGTATCTTGAAAAATATCCCGAGCCATTTTCCGTATGCTGCGATGCCCCTGGCGCCGACAAGCGCGCCAAAGTTCACGTGCTTCGCGGCGATGCCCAAAACCTTCAGGCATATGCCGGCCTTATCGAAGGGCCCGCGTCTCCTCTCGGCCTCGTATTTTTTGGATATTTTTATCTCGAGTTCGCGCAGGTCGCCTATGAAGCGGTAGAGCGTCGTCTTCAGGAACTTCGACGCCGAGACAAACTTTGTGCCGTCCGATACAAGGTATGTTATGCTTTCGCAGTTCGGGTGGACCCCAACGAACGGCATGTTCTTTATCCCGAGCGCCCTGTAAAGGTTCTTAAGCGCCAATGAGCCGAGGGGCACAAACTCGACGTTGCCTCCCTCTATCGTCTCGTTTATCATGTGCTCGACGTCCTCGAGCGTAGTGCGTTCCGGGTTGTAATCGAGGGCCTTCTTGTCCCACGTATGTATGAGCGGCATAAAATATATCCCGCGCACGATATGCAGGTTTTTTTGGCTAAATTTGAAGAATTCAGCCATGTCGGCCCTGTTCTGCTCCTTATCGATGACGGTCATCAGTATGACCTTGCCCCTCTTGCGGTTTGCAAGGTTCTCGAGCGCCTTCAGTTTCAGGTCGAGCGCGTCGGCCCTGCCGCGGAGCTTCTCGTACATCGCCTTGTTGAGCCCGTCGAACGCGACATGGACCATCGCGCCGAGCTCCATGAAGTCGTCGCAGTATTTCTTGTCGGCGAGCTTGAGGCCGTTGGTTATCACGCGTATCGAGAGGCCGTATGACTTTCCGAGTTTTATTATGTCGAAGAGGTCCGCGCGCATCGTCGGCTCGCCTCCGAAGAGCTGCACGTAGGGCTTCGGGTCGTACGTCGAATAATGCCTGAATATCTTGTCGAAGTATTCCATGCGGGGCTCGAACTTATAGCCCATCGCGGCGAGGTTGTTCAGGCAGATGAGGCAGTTCATGTTGCAGCGGTTCGTTACGTCTATGAATATTATGTCTGGTTTCTTGTGGGAGGTGCAGTCCGGGCATAAGAGGCCGCAGCCCGACGATACTGCCGCGTCCTGCATAAAAGCGCGCTTCTTGTTATAAAGCGACGCATCCGAGGATACGAGGTATTCCGTCTTGCCGCATTTCGGGCATTCCTTGGAGAGATATACCTTGTTGTCGCGCTCGACATGCGTTGCGGGGACTATCTGTTTGCATTCATTGCAAAACGCGAAGTTTTTCATCAGGTTTCCCGGATTATATCACCTATTTACCCGCGCGTCTATCTTTCAATGTATTGAATATGCACTCCGCGTAATTCCTCGCGACGACCCACGCGCCCTTCGGGCTGAGATGGCAATCGTCGTGGAAATATTCCATATTATGCTCGAGCCCCATGGTGATGTCCGCGTAAGGTATTCCGTTGGCTTCAGCCATCTTGCGCGTAGTATCGTTGAACTCCGTCATCGACTTAAGGCACTGCTCGGGGTCTACCGCAGGATAGTAGCATACAAGGGCATAGATGTAATCCATGTATGCCCCCTTGTTCTCTTCCGTCGTCAGGTTCGGGAACGGGCTCAATATCAGCATTATGCCGTTCTGCCTGCAGATCCTTATCAGCCTTTCGAGGTCCTTGACATAATTCGGGATCGCGTCCTTAGCTATTCCGCAGTCCGAATCCTTTATTTTGGCCTTCCTGCGCTTCAACGCGAGCCTTGCCCTCGGGTCTTCCGGTTCCTTATCAAGGAACCTTTCGATGAAATACGACTTCCTGAGGAGGCGCTTCCAGCGGCCCTCCTTCTCCTTGAACGGCTCGCCCAGGTACGACCTGAAATCCTTGTAAATAAGCAGTATGTCGGGCCTGAATCCTATATATTCCTTCTCGAACAGGTCGACAAGCTGGGTATAAGTATTTCCCGGCATCGACGCGTTGATGACCTCCGCGTCCACCTTATTTGCCCTCAATATAGACTGGAGGAACCTCGGCCAGTTATAGGGGGCGCTGAAAGTCCCGAACGTGACCGAATCGCCGAGGCACATGATGCGGATCCGGTGGGTCTTCTTCTCCTTCAGGTATATGTCGAAATCGTGGAAACCGTACCTGTTCAGCCGTATATTCTGCCATACGCCGTATTTGACGCCCTTGAAACCGATGTCGGTCTTATCCTGTATCGTCTCGAAAGGCGGGTCGACCGCCATTATGCGGTAATAATCCAGCTGCGCCATGATCTCGAGCGTGCCGCAGAAGACTGCGATGTATACGGCTATGCTAAACGCCTTTTTTACCATAAGACCTTTCATCTCAGAACTGGAAATATATAAAATGGTACCCGGGAGACGCATAGAACAGTATCAGGTAGAACATTATGCCATATAATGCCGTCTTTAACGCCCGCGGCCACTTGAATACCGCCATCAGGTCGCCCCTGGCCCTCTGTGACAGCTGGACTATCAACAGGATCGACAGCGAAGAGGCCATGAGCCAGAAGTAACTCGGAATCGGCGTATACTGCGTGACCCGGAGGTTATATAACACCGCATATAGCATGTCCCAGGCCTGGGCCATCGATCCCGCCCTGAATAAAAGCCACCCGGCGCATACGAGGTGGAAGAAAAAGACCGCCCTTACGAACGTCCAGGCCCCGTTCATCAGGCGGCTTTTTATCAACGGGACTTTCGCGAGGTACGGCTGGAATATCCTGTAAAGCACCAGCAGCATCCCGTGGTAAGCGCCCCACGCGACGAAAGTCCAGGCGGCGCCGTGCCACAGGCCTCCGATCAGCATAGTCAGCGCGAGGTTCCTGTACGTAATAAGCTCGCCGCGCCGGTTCCCTCCGAGAGGTATGTAGAGATAATCCTTCAGCCACGTCGAAAGGCTTATGTGCCACCTCTGCCAGAACTCCCTCGGGTCCGTGCTGAAATACGGCAGGTTGAAATTGACCATGATGTCAAAACCCATGATCCTGCCGAGGCCCCTGGCCATATTGCTGTATCCGTCAAAATCGCAAAATATCTGGAAAGCGAATGCGTAGAGTGCCAATAGCACCTGTATGCCGTTATACGGCGCCGGAGCGGAGAAGACGGCATCGGCCGTTTTCGCGAGGTTATCCGCGATGTAGACCTTCTCGAACAATCCCCAGAATATCAGGTAGCAGCCTTCGAAGAACCGGTCGATGCTTATCCTGCGCGGCGCGAGGACCTGGGGCAGCAGGTGCGTCGCCCTTTCGATAGGACCGGCGACCAGCTGCGGAAAATACGACACAAACAGCGCGAAATCCTGGAGTCTCGGTGCCGGCTTCAGGTTCCTCCTGAACACGTCTATCGTATAACTGAGGCTTTGGAATGTGTAGAACGATATTCCGACCGGAAGGATTATGTTCAGAAACCGCATTTCGGCGTGCAGGCCGAATACGGAAAGCAGGTCCTGCAGGCTTGACGCGAAGAAGTTGAAATATTTGAAGAAGCCGAGGACCGTCAGGTTTGAACATACGCTGATCCCGAGGAAGAATTTCCTCCTGCGGATATCCTCGGTGCCGTATATCTTTACCGCGCAATAATGGTCTATCGCGGTCGTGAGCGCGAGAAGCGACAGGAACCTCCAGTCCCAGCAGCCGTAGAAGATATAGCTCGAGACAAGCAGGATCCTGTTCTGCCATTTGTGGCCTGATATGAGGTATAGCGGATATACTATGAGGAAGAATAACGCGAATTGGTACGTATTAAAAAGCATGCTCTGGGTTCTCGAATGTAATGCAGGCCAATGGCGGAGAGGCAGGGATTCGAACCCTGGGACCCGCTTTTGGGCAGGTCAATCGCTTAGCAGGCGACTGCTTTCGGCCACTCAGCCACCTCTCCTTAGCAAGCTCTATATAGTGGAAGCGCAGCTAACCCCGAGGGTAGGCCTGGAGGCCATTCCCGAGGGGTTTCTTCGCTTTTTTTGCGCTCTTCCTCTTCCTCTTAAAGAACTCGGTCACGAGGGATCCGCATTCCTGCGCGAGCACGCCTCCGGTGACCTTTATCCTGTGGTTCAATTTTTTGCTGTCGGCGATATCGAACACGGAGCCGCACGCGCCGGTCTTCGGGTCCTTCGCGCCGTAATATATGTGCTTCACGCGCGCGAGCACGAGGGCTCCCGCGCACATCGAACACGGCTCTATCGTAGCATATACGGAACAGTCGAGCAACCGCTCGCTCCCGAGGTGCGCGGCCGCCTGCGTTATCGCTATCATCTCGGCGTGCGCGGTCGGGTCCTTCAACATCTTTATCTGGTTGTGCGCCCGCGCGATTATGCGCCCTTCGTGCACTATCACGGCGCCGACGGGCACTTCATCCTTCTCGAAGGCGTCACAGGCCTGTTTCAGGGCCTCGGACATATAAATTTCGTCGATCTTGCTCATAAATAATTCGCTGCCCCTATACAGGGGAATTTATGGCGCGCCCGGGGCGGGTTGAACGCCCAACCTTTGGTTCCGTAGACCAACGCTCTATCCAATTGAGCTACGGGCGCGTATTGGGAATTATAACACAAAAAACGCTACCTGTAATTGGTGAATTGCAGGGGCAGGGGGAAGTCCGCGGCGCGCAGGTGCGTGATGACTTCCTGCAGGTCGTCCTTCTTCGGGGAGGAGACCTTGACCTTTTCCCCTTCTATCTGTGTCTGTATCTTCGGGTTCAGGTCCTTGATGAGCTTCACGAGGTCTTTCTGCTTCTCCCTCGGGATGCCGCAGTTCAATTCTATGACCTGCCTGAACGTGCCCTCGAACGCCTTCTCCGGCTCCTTGTATGTGAGCGCCTTCAGCGAGATGCTGCGTTTAACCATCCTGCCGTCGAGGATATCCTTCAGCGAGCGGAGCTTGAAGTCGTCGTCGGCTATTATCGTTATCTTCTTCTCCTCGCGGCTGTAATCTATCGACGACTTGCTCCCGCGGAAATCGAACCTCTGCGACAGCTCCTTCTTCGCCTGGTTGACCGCGTTATCCACTTCCTGCAGGTCTATCTCCGAAACGATATCGAAAGAAAAATTCGACGCCATCTCCTACTCCTTGTCTTTGTCCCTGTCGGCGCGTTTACGCGCGAGGGTGTCGAGGATCTTCTTGCGCAGGCGGATGCTTTTCGGGGTCACCTCCACGAGCTCATCCGACCCGATATATTCTATCGCCAGCTCGAGCGTCATCTCCCTCGGAGGGGTCAGCACGACCGCTATATCCGACGTCGAGGACCTCATATTCGTCAGTTTCTTCGTCTTTACCGGGCTCAGCGGCATGTCCTCGCCGCGCGGGTTCTCGCCGACTATCATTCCCTCGTACACGTCGACGTTCGGCCCGATGAAGAGCTCGCCGCGCTGCTGCGCGTTCTCGAGCGCGTATGCCGTAGAGACGCCCGGCTCAATCGCGACGAGCGAGCCCCTCGGCTCGACATTGAACGCGCCGGACTCGACCGGCTTATATTCGTCAAAGACGTGGTTGACTATCGCCATACCGCGCGTCTTTGTCATCAGCGCGCCCTTAAGGCCGATGATGCCGCGCGTCGAGATCTGGTATTCGAGATGCAGCGAACCAGTCGCGCTCTGGGAGACATGCTTGAGCTTGCCTTTCCTGCGGCCGATCTCCTCGATTACCGCGCCCTGGTACTCTGCGGGGACCTCTATCGTCAGGAACTCGTACGGCTCGCATTTCACGCCGTTCTTTTCATGGTAGATGACCTCCGGCTGGGAGACCTGCAGCTCGAAACCTTCGCGCCTCATCTGCTCGACGAGTATCGCGAGGTGGAGCTCTCCCCTCCCGGATACGAGGAACGAGTCCGAGGCGGAGGTCTCGTTGACCCTGAGGGACACGTTCGTCTCGGTCTCCTTCATGAGCCGGTCCCTGATATTGCGCGACGTCACATATTTGCCTTCACGGCCCGCGAACGGGCTCGTGTTTACCCCGAATGTCATCTGGACGGTCGGCTCGTCTATCTCCGGAGGCGTCAACGGAGTCGGGTTCACTGGGTCGGTGACCGTGTCGCCGATGCTTATATCGTCGAAACCCGCGACGGCGACTATCTCGCCGGCTACGGCGTTCTCGCGCTCGACGCGTTCGAGCCCCTCATATGTCAGTATGGCCGTCACTTTCGATATTTCCTTGGAACCGTCCTTGCGGACCAGTGCGGCGTTGCTTCCAACCTTGAGCGAGCCGCCGGTTATCTTTCCGATGCCCATCTTGCCCTTGTAATAATCGCCGAGAAGCGCGAGTATCAGTATCTGGAGCGGGGCGTCGGGGTCGACGGTGGGCGGGTCTATCTTCTTGAGTATCGTATCGAGCAACGGGAATATATTATCGGATTCATGGTGCATGTCGAGCGTCGCGGTCCCCAGCATTGCCGAAGCGTATACTATGGGGAAATCGAGCTGCCTGTCGGTCGCGTTAAGTTCCACGAAGAGGTCGAACGTGCGATTGACTACGTCGTCGACCTGCGCGTCCGGGAGATCGACCTTATTGACGACGACTATCGCCTTCAGGCCGAGCTCGAGCGCCTTGCGCAGCACAAAACGCGTCTGCGGCATCGGCCCGTCCTTCGCGTCGACGAGCAGCAGGACGCCGTCGACCATGCGCATTATCCTCTCTACCTCCCCGCCGAAATCCGCGTGGCCGGGGGTATCCACGACGTTTATCTTAACGCCCTTGTAGGTCACGCTCACGTTCTTCGCGCGTATGGTGATGCCGCGCTCGCGCTCGAGGTCCATCGAATCCATGATGCACTCGCCCATATCATCGATGTTGCGGTGCACGCGCGTCTGCTTGAGCAGCGCGTCGACGAGAGTCGTCTTGCCGTGGTCGACGTGCGCGATAATAGCTATGTTCCTGATGTTCTCTTGTTTAATCATAATTATTGGGCTTCCAGAGGGAATGCTCCGATTAGGTGGTGCATTATACCCTATCCGGGCTTCAATATCCAGCTTTTATTCGGGTATTAGGTCCTTCGTGGACATGAGGTAAAAGAAAATGTAGGTGTCCCTGTCGAGGAACGCGCCCGTGGAGTCCTCGTAAATGCTGACTATCCCGAAGGCCATCATCGGGATCGGCACAGCCAAAGACGGGTCCGCCTCGACCCCCTGCATATACGCCTTCTTCGCTTCCTCTTCCGCCTTCTTTATCTCTTTCAGCGCGGGGTCGATCAGCTGGCTGTTCAGTTCGTCGGCTGCCTGCTTCGGCAGGCGGCCGGCCGCGTACCTCTTTACGCTGTTGACGTATTTCTTTATGTCGCCCCATTTGTCCTTGGCGTCCCGGACTATCTTGGGCACCAGCATGCGGGGGATCGGGAACCTCAGGTCGAGGTCCTTGCTGCTGTGCGCGTCGATGACTACCGGCATGTCGAGCGCGTCGACGCTTCCTATCCCCTCGGAGACGGTCCGCAGCTTGGATATTATCCCGTTCTCCTTGCCCTGCATCTCCTCTATATCGCTCATCATGACCTCGGTCGGCAGCACCGTAAGCCTGACGTTCAGGTTCAGTATGTTCTCCTTGCCCGGGTTCGGGATATACGCGCGCAGGTTGACCGCGGAGCCCGCCTGGTATATCCTGACGAGGTCCTTGACCTCTACCATGAGCCCCGGCGGGACCTCGCGGTACTGCAGGTCTTTCTCGTCGAAGATCGCGTCCCCGCCGTTCGCGCTCAGTGATACCGATGATGGGAACGTGCCCGGGTATATCCTGAAAGGCCTCTGGCCGTCGCCGGAAGCGAAATCCCTGTCGAAGAAATACAGGCGGTGCGCGTTCGAATCCGCCACCGCGATATATTTTCCGTCGGAAGATATGCCGGTATGCGCGTAGGCGCCGTCGTAATTCAGTTTCCATAGCGGCTCGCCGCCGTGGCCGCCGAATTCCATATAATCCCCGCCCGAGGCGGCAATGACGTTCTTCCCGTCATCCGAAACTGTTGCGTTGAAATCCGGGAAATTCCTGGCCTTGAAACTCCATTCGGGCGAACCGCCGCCGTCCCTGCCGAAATAGTAAAGCTGCCCGCTGTAGGTCGTCGCCGCCAGGTGGCCGCCGGTGTCCGACATTGAAAACGATATGACGTTGTCCGGCTTCTTGCCGTCCTTGCCGGCCATAGAGCACTTCCATAACGGTTCGGGTTTGCCGCAATCGATATACACGACGCCCTTATCGGTGCCGGCCGCGATATATTTGCCGTCGCCGGAGATGGCCACATGCCTCGGGATGCCGTCGACGGCCCACGACCTGACCGGCTTGTTGTTTTTATTCCCGAAAAGCAGCACGACGCCCGCGTTATCGTATATCCTCATCCCGCACGCCGCTACATGCTGCCCCTCGGACGAGAGGTCCACCGAATAGAAATGCGACGGGTTTTCCGGCTTATACGACCATATCGGTTCGGGCTTCGACCTGTGGAAGAGCTTGATCTCGCTTCCCGAGCCGGCCGCGTATTCGCCGTCGTCGGATATCGCGAGGCCGAGGTTTATATGCGTGCCGTCCTTGTAGACCCACTGCGGCTTATCGCTGTTTTTTATGAGGAAGTAGACATCCTGGTCGTGGACGGATGACGCGGCCACCATGCTGTTTCCGTCCTTGGAGATCCGCGCATGGGAATAACCTCCGCCCTTGCCCTGCCTGGGCATGGTCCATGACTTGTAGGTACTCTCGTCCGCCCAAACTAACCGGGCCGACAACAGCAACGCAAGCATAAGTAACCCGTACCTGCCGGTGTGCATTACTTTCTCTTTTTTTTGTTCTTTTTGTTTTTTTTGCGGGATTTGTGCAAGGTGCACAGGACGTCCGCGTAATCGGACAGCTTGTTGTTCTCGTAAGGGAATTCTATGCAGGTCTGCGGCTTGAAGCTGAAATCGGCCTTATGCACGGAGCAGAGCCCGTCCTTATCCAGGAACGTGCAGGGCTCATCCTCTATGCTCGTGCCGATGCGGTATCCGGACGGGAACGACTTGTCCTTCTCGAGATGGAAGAAGTCGCCTTTAAGGCCGAGGTCGAGTATCTTCTTGGCTTCCTCGAGGTCTATCCAGGCGCCTATCCTGCAGCAGTCCGCCTGGTTCCTGCATTCGCGGCAATTAATCACATACTTCCTTTTTCCCGTCTTTTTACAGTTTTTCATGTTTTTCCTTATTTATGGCGGAGAGGCAGGGATTCGAACCCTGGGAGCCCTTTCGGACTCACACGCCTTCCAAGCGTGCTGATTCAACCGCTCTCACACCTCTCCGCGTTTGAGTATATTACCTCATTATCGACGGGAAATCAACTGTATAAGCACGCAAAAAGGGCCGGACAAAATGCCCGGCCCCGTATTCCGCCCGAAAACCTAACGCCGGCCCGCTCTCCCGGAGCAGACGTCCCTGCCGCGGCCGGAGGAATACTCCCAATGCCCGCCGCATTCGACCTTATACTGCACGTAATGCCCCTCTATGTAGATATTGCCGTACTTCGGGTCATATACGGTATGCCCGGGGACCCAGACGTCTTCCCACCTGTATTCCGGGACCCAGACCTTGTTTCGCGGGGCCTGTTTTTCGACGACTATTATCTTTTCCCTGCGGACGATACCCCCGTCCGACGCGCAATCCTGCCGGCCGCCGCTTATGCCGCTTATATCCATCACGCTGCCGATTATGTCCACCCTGCCGCCGGTAAGTATCCTGGCACCTTCAACGCCGGTGAGCACCTTGCCTACGAGGTCCCAGTCGCTGGCATGAGACACTCCCGCAAACCCCAACAGCACGAACATCGCCGCCGCTATAGCTATCTTCTTCATCTCGCGCCTCCTTTCAGGCAGTTACGGTCTTATCCGTCTTCTGCATGATTAGACGCTGATGGGAATAAAAGGTTTACAGGCACAAACATTGACAAAGCGAAGGATCGGTGCTAAGCTTTTAAAAAGGGGAAAAATGCACGAGACAAATGGCTTCACTCTTATCGAGCTGTTGGTCGTTATGGCAATCATAATTATACTGGCTGGTTTTCTTTTGCCGTCGCTCGGTAGGGCGAAGGAGCAGGCCATAAAGACCTCTTGCGCCAACAACCTCAAGCAGATAGGGTTTGCGCTGGAAATGTACGCCAACGACAATAACGGGAAATACCCCTCTCCTGTGCAGAATTACTATGTAAACTGGGGCTTAGTAAGCAACTTGTGGGGCCCATATATTGACGACCGTAACGTATTCTACTGTCCCGGGCACGTTGGATTTGACAACTATTATCAATACGCTACTTTACCTACGCCGAGCACGTCATCTACAACAGTCGTAGTAACATGCAGAGGCCACGGCACTGGCGGCGTCTATCTGTACAAAGGCGGTCAGGTAAAGATAAGGTAGATCTTGGTTATAGCGGTTCCTTAATTTGCCTGGAGGGTAAGTAAATGCACAGGACAAACGGCTTCACTCTTATCGAGTTATTGGTCGTCATAGTAATTATAATTGTATTAGCAGGTGTGCTTTTGCCGGCACTCGGCAGTGCCAGGGAACAAGCTCTTAAGGTAAAGTGCGCGAATAACCTGAAACAGATAGGGGCTGCGCTGGAAATGTACGCTCAAGATAACCACGAAGGATTTCCGCCGCAGGTTTTATCGGCAGAGGGTTCTCTGAGGACTTATCTAATTCCTACCTATATCGATGATCGAGATGTTTTTATATGCCCCAAACCCGCGACTGCGATACCGTTTGGAAATTATTCATATAACGATATTCCCGCGAACTCACCTCCCGAAACTATTCATGTACTTTGCCTTAATCACAGACCGGGAGGTGTCTACCTCTACAGGGGTGGATACGTCAGGATCAGATAGAGTAAATGGCAGAGAGCGGAAAAGCGCAAGATCTCCGCTTACAACGCTATTATAATAAATAAGTCACGTTAACATAAGTTGGCTACTGCAAGGAAATCGTACAGCTACTTAAAAACACTTTCCATCGAGAATTTGGCTGAAAGCAATAAATCAAAAACCCATTCTCCGTCTTCATTTACAAAAGTATAGCAGAAAATACCCCCTTCCGCGCCTTGTTCTCTGGAAATTTCTATTATAACAGCATTTTCCAATGAAGACCTTTTATACTGGCTTCCATCTAGAGACTTCAGCTCACTTTCAGACAACTTTCTTACCGCCTTAACAGAATAAACTTTTGGAGCAAGATCTGATACGTCTTTAAATGAATATCTATTACTCAATATATGATTACGGGTCTGCGCCGAACAATTGCTTAGTAACTCGTTTATGTTTCGTGACCCTACCAACCTTCGAAATGCCCTTTGGGCCGCCATAGGATCCCATTCAAACGCATAGGCTATAGGGCAAAATAGGCTCATAAGCGCGATCGTAAAAACTAATTTTCTCATTTCCTATCCGCTACTCGCCTCCTATTCGACCTATTATTTCCCCGGTGTTAGGATTTATAAAAATCCACAGGTCTCCGCCTTTTCGGAATGAGCGTTTTGGGCTATAATAAACCGCCCAATATCCGCTCCTAAGCTTATCCCGCAGTCCGGGGTTGCAATCCAGGTAAGAAGGATTATTTGAAATCAGCTTATTCCATTCAGCATTGTACCTGTCAAGATAAACATCCATTGATTCAATATCGTAACCAAGCCTTGCGGCTTCTTTGTTTGCAAATACTAATATCTCTTTTTGCGTTATAAATCTATCTTTTGGTAGCATCCCGAAATTAGAAAGCGTTCCAAGGACCGCCCTGGCCAACCACGGCGCCATCTTATCCAATTTTTTTGAACTTTCCTGACGAATATATAAAAACAGCGCTGCAATAACCAATAATGTGGCGATCATTGCTATGAGGAATTTTTTCATTTTGCCATCTTCTCTATAAACACAGTAGCGGAGAAAGCCTGCGCAACGTCTTAGCTATCTTCATATAATTTATCAATTTCATCATATATGCGGTCGTACAAAGCCTTATCTTCAGATTGCCTAAACTCTTCTTTATACATCTCGGAAGGCGCAATTATGACATTCACGTTATCAAGACCGACCTTATAAACCATATAAAATAACTTCTCAATCGATTCGTCGCCTATAGCGATACAGCCATCGCTCGTGCGTTTCCCATGGATATAAATGTCCTTCCCGGGGTCGATTATATTTTTCTTTCTGCATCTTTCCAGATCATCCTGGTTCGGATATGATATTTTCATCGATAAATGATAGCTGCTGTTCGGGTTTAAACCGGTTATTTTGTATATCCCTTCGGGTATTTGGCCGTCGCCGCTTTTTATTTTCGGCCCTAATCTACCGGAAAACGCGGTCATCTTGAATTCATACAAATCTCTGCGATCCACTACCTTTACAGCTCTTTCTTGCTTGAATACCAGAATATTGATTTTAGCATGATTAAACTCGATCAATTCCGGCGTTCTCTTGACTATATTCCCAATGACTTTCTCAGTGCTCCTTTCTCCCGCAATTTTAACGTAGATCGGATGCCATAATGAACGGCCATAAGCATACATAATAATTGCTCCGACTGCCAATGCGACAACTAGTATGCTGGTAATTATTCTTTTCATGTGATTTGCGGCTGATGGTTATTCTATCCAAAACCCACTAAATAGTGAAGCGCCTTTGATTAATAGTTTTTCCTTATCGGTATTTAAATCATATAACCACAGATCTTTTGTCTCCGCGAGAATGAATAGTTCAAGAGCTCTGAGTTTACTATATACAAGATAGCGTTTATCCGGAGATAGGACGAACCTATGGCTAACGCCTTGATTAATTTTCTTCAACCAAATAGGCGCATAATTATCTGTATAGACTAAATATATATTTTTTCTGTCGGCACATAACAAAAGTTCTCCATCATTACTCATTCCAACCGGCTCCAATCCCTTTATGGCAATCTTCTTATCTCCGGTTTTAAGAACTACTTTTACCGTATTTGAGTCAATGTCTGAATATAACATTGTATCGTTTGATTGCCAGAAACAGCCGCGACCGGAATAGTCATCGGCGATTATCCGTTCGTGGCCATCAATACCCGACCCATTATAGTCCTTTACTACCAATTGATACCTGTAGTCTTTAGGCAAACCTGTTCCTCCTTTACCCTGTGGCTTAATTTGCCTTCCAAAAGAAAATTTGCTGCCGTCCGGAGAAACAAATAATTGTTTTATATTATCAGAATCCTTGATTTCCAGCCAATTTTTACCATCGATGTTACATTCAAATATGCGACCTTTACCGATTGGCCCGTCGTAGCCTATAAATACTATTCTGTTTTTAGGCTTTAAGTAATTGGGATAAGTCACGTTGGATATATCTTTATGAGACTCTATGGCTTTTTTCTGGGAAAATAATGACTTTTCTTTTTTTGTACCAAAATCGTACTTATAAAGATTTGCTCCCTCTGAGTAAATCAATAAACCCCTAGGCGCCTGGACAGCTGTAATGTCATCGTCTTCAGAAACATTTATTGGATCAGCGTCGCCAGCATAAGAATTAAGGCATAATAGTAAAACGAATGGGCAAGTTAAAGCTAGGAGTATGGTTTTTGCCGCTAAAGAACCACCGATATTTATCTTTCTACCATTCTTGGTGAACATTTCCAATTTGATTCTTTAACTTATCCTTCTGTGCTAAGTTTTGAATATCGTCGATTGTTCTTGCTTCTTCAAGATAAGTAGCGGCGAAGACCGATTCCGGATGGTCACCTGTAATATCAAACACTGCCAAGTGTTTATGAAGTCCATAGTGGAGGATTATAATTCCTCAGCTCCCAACGCCACTATAATAAATAAGTTATGTTAATACAAGCCACTCACTATACAGGAATTGTACAGTTTTGCGATAGTCAGTTACTGTTTATATTCATTTATCTCTTCTTGAATCCTGCTTAAGCTTATTTATAAACCCCCGATCAACAGTAAGGCCCAATTCCTCTGCTTTATGTATATCTTTCCAGGCCTTGTCATATTCTTTCTCGGAAGAATAGGCCATCGCGCGGTTGACGTAGGCCGCCGCTAAGTCAGGCTTAATTTTAATGGCCTTGCTAAAATCAAGGATGGCTCGGGGAAAGTTGCCTTGACTATAGTAGGCAGACCCGCGATTGCAATAGGCGTCTGCATAGTTAGGGTCGATTTCAACAGCCTTGGTATAGTCAAAGATAGCCTGGGGAAAATTGCCTTGCCTGATGTAAATAGTGCCGCGGTTGTAGTAGCTCTCTGCATTGGCAGAATTAATTTCAATTGCCTTACTATAGTCAAGGACAGCTTGGGATAAGTTACCTTGATGGTCGTATGCACTACCACGGCAGGAATACGCCACTGCGGAGTTAGGGTCGATTTCAATGGCTTTGGTACAATCAGAGATGGCCTGAGTATAGTTGCCTTGCTTTCCATATGCGGCTCCGCGATTGGCGTAAAGCACTACACTGTAAGGATCGATCTCTATGGCCTTGGTGTAGTCGGAAATAGCTTGGGGCAATTTGCCTTGACGGTAGTATGCAAGTCCGCGATTATAGTATGCCTCTGCATAAGCAGGATTGAGTTCCATGGCCTTATTAAAGTCGGAGATCGCCTGTGTATGGCTGCCCTGTTTATCGTAGGCTATCCCGCGAGTGATATAGGCCTTTGCGTCACTAGGATTAATTTTAAGGGCTTTGGTACAATCAGAGATGGCCTGAGGCAAGTTGCCCTTATCGATATTCGCCATTCCATGGTCTACATGTTCTTCGGCAATTTCGGCATCGGCAAAAGAAATATTTAAATTTCTGCCCTTTAATCTATTAAATAAATATTCCTTCCATTCATTCACGATTTTATCATCGATCTTTGAATCTTCCACTGCTTTAGGGCCATTTTCAAAAAAAGAATACTGTAACTCTATAACCGTATAATCACACGCCCTTTTACTTCCTCCCTGTACATAACTCTTATTATTCAATAATTCAATAAGCGTGGGAATAAATATATCGTCTTTTGATCGTGCCGTATAATGTATCATGTAACTAACTAATATAGACTTTAACTTACCGTTGTTGACATAATTTAGTCTGAGTACAGCTTTATGGGATTCGACTGTATCAATCTCCATCAAGGAGTATAGGGCTTCATATTTCCCCGGAAGAATTGCTTTCTTCTCAAGCAATGGAATAGCGCTGGATAATTTCATTCTACCTGCGCCTTTACACGCAGCTTCAAACATCTCTTCGTCTTTACTTGAATCGATCAATTCTAAGAAAAGTTTTTCAACTTTATCTCTTAAAACGATCTCCTGATCTACAGGGAGGGACTCCGGAAAGGTGTTTCTTCCGCCAAAATAACCCATTCTTTCGTCTGGCAAATCCTGGTTTCCCCAAATGGACGAAAGAGCATTGAGGATTTCAGTACTTGGCTCTTTATTGAAACTTTCCAATAACATGGGTGTCATATCTTTCGTGCCTCTTATCACAAATTGCCATTCCAGAAACTTTTTCAGGTCTTTCTCTGATGTATTCTTGTATGCATCTATCAAAATCTTCTTTGCCGTACCATTGCCGACAGCGCTTATTACATTAACTACCAATCTCTTTCTCTTTTCGTCGTCAGTAATCCGCCAATCCTTTATCCTTTGGGATGTAATCTTCTTATCTAACATTTCTTTTAATTCAGGCAATTCATTTTTTCCTGCTAAAACCATAAGTGCTCTCGCTGCACCTTCTGCCACCCCTTCGACGCGATCCGGCGACTGATTCTTCCGTTCTACATCTCTCTCGACATTCCCCTCTTTCAGCATCTTCATAAGCAGCGGCACGGCCTTTCTTCCCGCTTTTTTCCCATATTCTTCCACTGCCCATGATAAATCTTTGCTATTTTCAAAAACCCCTCCCGGGCAGATCGCTTTCTCGAGAAAATCAACTATCTCTGGGCTGCTTACATAATCCAGCTCGCTTGTTTTTTCACCTTGTTTTAGTTTTTCGATCACTTTGTTTACATCATATCCGGCAATGAACGAACTAGTCCAAGCAGGCATTGGGGGGATGTTAGCCGCATCAACATTTATTGTCCATTCGTCATCTGTAAGACGGTCGGAGATATCTTGTTTGAACTCATAATAAGAATATACCCCACCTTCAGCCAGATATTCCTTGCCGCCCCAGGGTATTACAACGTAAATCGGCATAGCAGGCCCTATGCCTACCTCTAGACACTTTTCACTTTCAAGCTCGGTATGAACATCGGCAATCAATGACATCCAAGGAAGATGCTCCTCCGCCTCGTAAGAATTACCTTCGAAATACCCTAAATTCGCTATCTTTTCGCCGTATGATTCTAAAAATTGGTTTTCCGAATTATTCAACGGCATGTTATCCTGCTGCTTCCGGACTATTGTCTGAACAGTTGAGAGTAAATCCTTAAATTTGTTTATGCGCTCCAAATCAACGCCTTTTACTCCAGACAAATTCTCAATTGTATTATCTATCAATAGAGCAAGATTATCATAAAAAGGCTGATTCGGCTCTACCCAGCCCGATGGCGGATATTCGATTATACCCAAATATGTAACACTCTGTTTGGCGGTAAGCTGCCAGGCGTGCCTCATGGCCGACCAGGCCGCAAGCGAAGTTAAAAGGCTTTTATCTTCATAGGCTTTGGTCTTCATAAAAGGAAAAGCTGTGTCCTTTTTTGGGGCTGTTATTTTGTCCAGCATAGACAAAAATATTATGTAATTTGACTTCGTCCCAGACTGCTTTAGTCCGACTAACTCCCCTGTTGAATATTCAAAACCTTCTTCATAGCCTTTTCTATCCCAGTCGCCTTGATTTTTAATTAATTCTTTTGCCCTGCTAGAGCCATTTACGGCCATGATATCCAATCCCGAGGGGAATCCCCTTGATTCGACTGCGGGATAAGTAAGTCTCGTAAATACTTCGCTGTCGATAACGTATCGTTTCCCGAAAACCCTCATTCCCTTGGTATATTTTTTCCAATTGTTCATGCCTTCCGGAGACAAATTCATTGAATTTATCAACGGATCGTGTAATTTCCCGGCCTCTTCTTTTAAAATAGCTACTGCATCATTAGGATTTTGTTGCGGCAAACTATTTAATATAGCAATATACTCTTGAGGGGTAAGATCATCGCTTTTTGCCAAAAAGGCTGAATACGCCTTGTCAATTTTAGACCAGATATCCATAGCTGTCTTGCTTTCTGCCAATGCCTGCGCTATATACATCGCCGAGCGCGTCTCTGTGTCTGAAACAAGCCTAAAAGCACAGTCGCCATACCAGCTCATGCAACGGAAATAACGTTGCAGTATTATAGATTTAGTATAAAAACTTCTAGGCTTAAAATCGCTATAATCGATAGGATATCCAAATAGGGGCGATAATTTTAGCCCACTGGCTTGATTTATGAGATCGACCTCTTCCGAAACCTTTTCCTTTATGCCCTCCGGCGGATTATAATTGTCATCGATAAGCTTTGCAGCAACCGAAAAATATACAAGATTAAACTTTAGGGCTTCCGAGTCTGCTGTTGTAATATTTTTCGAATTCATTAAGGATTCCGCCTGCTTGATCATTTCTAGATTGAAACGCTGTATTTCCGAGGCGAACTGGCCTTCCATATTCTTTATCTGTTCTTCATATATAACATGGAAAGTATGATAAACTGAATCGACAGTAACAAAAGCTGGAGCTCTGCGATGAATATAAGGAGAGAATATTTGACGATAATACGTCGGTATTACCACAAAACCATTTTCTTTTAGTAACTTTTTCGCAGGTTCGGAAAATTCCGTATTGTTTATACCTTCAACTTTCGATAAATCAGACACGACGTCTGCGGAAAAGCAAACTTTAGTGGAATAAAACAATAAACAAAATATCACGATAAAAGATAATCGGAATTCTTTATTAATAATCATCGGCTACCTCTTATTTGCTTAATTATACCACCAAAAACACCATTCAATGGGCTTATTTCTACTATACAGGAGAGGCAAATGCGCCAATATAACAACAAACGCAACCCGTCAAATTACGAAGGTTGCGTTATAAGTGTTGATTTTCCAATATGATATAAATCAATCTGGCGGAGAGTGGAGGATTCGAACCTCCGGTCGACTTGCGTCGACAACGGTTTTCGAGACCGCCGCATTCGACCACTCTGCCAACTCTCCGCGCGCTTAATTTTTCGGGAGCTGCGCGCGGACTCCGAGGATATATTCCGAGGAGTCTACGCTAGCCCCAACCTATTTATTTCTTTTATATCTACCCGTCAGCTCCGCCTGCCCCAAAACATGCCCCTGCATCGCCTGCTCAACATCCCGGCGCTTTGCCCCTTCGGGCAGGCCCAATTTCCTGTCAATCGCATAAACCTTGAATATATACCTGTGCGTCCCGCTCGGGGGCATCGGGCTTACGTAATCGAGCTCGCCGGCGGTGTTGAGCCCCTGGTTGCCCGGGATGCTGTCCTCCCGTATTTTCGTTTCCACGGGAATATCATAAACGACCCAGTGCGTGAACGTCCCGCCCGGCGCGTCGGGATCTTCCATTATAAGCACGAGGCTCTTGGTGCCGTCCGGGATCCCTTCTATATCAAGCTCGGGGTTAATCTCCTGCCCGTCTACCGTGAATTTAGCCGGCAAAACCCCGTTATCCGCAAAATCAGGAGATGTAAGCTTCATTACGACGCCTCCTTTCGATTCGGGGATAGTCCGCTACCGCCAATAGCGGGGACTTATGGCGGAGAGTGGAGGATTCGAACCTCCGGAAGACTTGCGTCCTCAACGGTTTTCAAGACCGCCGCATTCAACCGCTCTGCCAACTCTCCGCGCGCTTAATTTATTCGGTAGATGCGCGCGGACCCTGAGGATATATTCCGAAGGGTCTCGTGCACCACAATATATCACAGAACCTATACGCCCCGCAACGAGAACATCTGCTTCCAGAGCCAGACGTACATCTCCTTGCCGGCGTCGTACGCGTTATACGCGTAGGACTTGAACGAGAAATCCGCAAACACGAAATTCAGTATCAGCGCCGCAATGCTGAGATTTATCAAGTATATCAGGACTATCGAGAACATATATCCGCTTTTTATCAGGTCGGGCTGCTTCGTCTTCAGGAACTCGACCGTCATCACGAAATGGAACGTCAGCGTAAGCCCGACGGAGAACAGGAACAGCGAGATGTAATCCTTTATGTTCCATATCTGGCGCGCGATATGCCATACGAGCATTATTATCAGCGTATACGTCGGGAAGAAATACGGCGCCAAGCTGATGAAGATATTCGATTTGGTGCCCTTGACCTCCCCGCCCTTTTTCGACACCTTGAAGCTCTTGACTTTCCCCGCGGATATGAACATCGCGATGGCGTGCGTGAGCTCGTGGCCGAATATATATACGACGTTCGGCTTGAAAAAGACCGTGTGTATTATAAGGTAGACGACCGCGCCGAGTACGAAGTATCCCTGGTTGCTGTCGAGCGAGTATATCCTGCCTATTTCGCGGTATAGCGCGTAAGAGGACGATATTACGAAGGGTATCGCGAGGATCGAGACGGCGAATTTGGCTATTCGGCCCATTACTTTTTCGGTGGTACTATCCTGTCCCGTCCGTCCATGTATGGCCTCAGGACCTCGGGGATAGTGACGCTGCCGTCCTTGTTCTGGTAGTTCTCGAGTATCGCTATGACCGTGCGTGCCATCGCGACTCCCGAGCCGTTGAGCGTATGGACATATTCGGACTTGCCCGTCTCTTTTATGCGGTATTTGATGTTAGCGCGGCGCGCCTGGAAATCCTCGAAGTTCGAGCAGCTCGATACCTCGAGCCACGCGTTGACGCCGGGCGCGAACGCCTCGAAATCATAGCATTTCGCCGCGGAAAAACTCAGGTCTCCCGTCGAGAGCATCACGACGCGGTATTGCAGGCCGAGCTTCTGCAGGACTTTCTCGGCGTTTACGACGAGCTTCTCCAACTCGTCGTAAGAGGTCCCCGGTTTCACGAACTTGACCAGCTCGACCTTATCGAACTGGTGGACCCTCATCAGGCCCTTCGTCTCCTTGCCATAAGAACCGGCCTCGCGCCTGAAACACGCCGTGTACGCGGTATAATAGACAGGAAGGTCCTCTTCGTTGAGTATCTCGTTCATGTGCATGTTCGTGAGCGGCACTTCCGCAGTCGGGACGAGGAAGAGGTCGTCGTCCTTGAGGCGGTACATGTCCTCCTCGAACTTAGGCAGCTGGCCCGTGCCCGTCATCGCCGCGCGGTTGACCAAAAACGGCGGGAATATCTCCCTGTAACCGTGCTCCTTCGTATGCAGGTCCAGCATGAAATTTATCAAAGAGCGCTCAAGTTTCGCGCCGTCGCCCTTGAAGAGCGGGAAGTTGCTGCCGGATATCTTCGACGCGCGCGGCAGGTCCAGTATATCGAGGTACTCGCCGATCTCGACGTGCGTCTTCGGCTTGAAATCAAATTTCTTCTCCTCGCCCCATCCGCGGACCATCTTGTTCGCGGAAGCATCCTTGCCTACGGGAATGGATGCGTGCGGGACGTTCGGGATGTTGTAAAGCGCCGCCTGGATCTCCTTCTCGACCGCGCGGACCTGCTCGTCGAGGGCTTTCTCTTTCTCGGAGATGGCCTTCATCTCGGCGATCTTCGCTTTCGGGTCCTTCTTGTCGCGGATAAGCTGGGCTATCTCGTCCGAGGCGATGTTCTTGTTGCGCTTTATATCCTCGGATTCCTTGAGTATGCCGCGGCGTTTCCCGTCGAGCGCGAGCAGCCCGTCGATATCCGCGGGTTTTCCGCGGTCATCGCAGGCCTTCTTTACCTTGTCCGGGTTATCCCTTATGAATTTTAGGTCTAGCATATTCCCCGTACAAAAAATTGGTGAGCCGCCTGAGACTTGAACTCAGCACCCACGGCTTAAAAGGCCGTTGCTCTACCGGATGAGCTAGCGGCTCACTGTTAGATCTCTGTTATCTCTTTTTCTTTCGCGAGGAGCAGCTCTTCGACCTTCGCGATATACTTGTCGGTCAGTTTCTGTACCTGCTCCTGGCCGCTGAACTTATCGTCTTCCGTGATGAGCTTGTCCTTCTCTATCTTCTTCAGGTGCTCTATCGCGGAATGGCGCACGTTGCGTATCGAGATCCTCCCGTCCTCCGCCATCTTCTTGACCACTTTCGCGAGCTCTATGCGGCGTTCCTTCGAGAGGTCCGGTATCATAAGTCGTATAAGCTTGCCGTCGTTGACGGGCGTGATGCCCAGCTCCGACTTCATTATGGCTTTCTCTATCTCGGCGCTTGCCGACGCGTCCCACGGCTGGATAACGATGCATTTCGCGTCCGGCGTCGATATCGCGGCCAGCGATTTCAGCGGGGTCGGGGTGCCGTAATAATCCACCCTTATGCCGTCGACGAGCGACGGCGTCGCGCGGCCCGTGCGGACCGTCGAGAATTCATGCGCGAGCACGTCCGTGCTCTTCTTCATGTGCTCTTCCGCGTCGCGTAATACGTCTTTTACGGTATGGCCCGTGAAGCTGCTCATCTGACCCGCGCCTCCTTATTTATTATGAGACGATCGTGCCGACCCTCTCGCCGAGGCAGGCACGCTTGATATTGCCTTTAACGTTAAGGTTGAATACCACTATCGGAAGGCTGTTATCCATGCAGAGGCTTATCGCGGTCGAATCCATGACCTTGAGCCCCTTGTTTATCACTTCAATATATTTCAGCTTGTCGTATTTCTTGGCGTGCTTGTCTATGACCGGGTCGGCCGAATATATCCCGTCGACTTTCGTCGCCTTCAGTATGACGTCCGCGCCGACCTCTATCGCCCTTAGCACCGCGGCTGTATCCGTGGTGAAATACGGGTTGCCGGTCCCGGCCGCGAATATGACGACCCTTCCCTTCTCGAGATGGCGCATCGCCCTGCGCCTTATATACGGCTCGGCGATCTGCTCCATCTGTATGGCTGTCATGACCCTCGTAAAACATCCGAGCTTTTCGAGCGAATCCTGCAGGGCCATCCCGTTTATGACGGTCGCGAGCATGCCCATATAGTCGGCGGCGGAGCGGTCCATCCCCTTCGCGGCGAACTTCTCGCCGCGGATGATATTACCGCCTCCGATGACGACGGCAATCTCTATGCCGAGGTCACGGACCTCCTTGATCCTTTCCGCGATCTCGGAGCATGCCTTCGGCTCGATGCCGTGGCCGTGCGGGCCGCTTAACGATTCGCCGCTTATCTTGAGGAGTACCCTCTTGAACAGCGGTTTGCTCGGCTTTACCATATCTTTACGCCTCTTCGCCTAACTGGAACCTGACGAACCTCTTTACGACAACATTCTCGCCGGTCTTCGCGATCACCTGCGTGACATAATCCTTCATCAAAAGCGACGGGTCCTTCACGAACGGCTGCTCGAAAAGGCAGAGCTGCTTGACTTCTTCGTCGCTGAGGTCTTTCGGCGCGTCTTCCTTCTTCATGTATTTCGGGCTCGTGGACGCCACCTGCAGCGCGAGGTCCTTCACGAGTTTCTGGAAGTCATCCGTCCTGGCGACGAAATCCGTCTCGCAATTTACCTCGACTAGCACGCCTATCCTCGAGTCGTGGTGTATATAGGAGTGGATCGTGCCCGCTTTCGCCTTGCGCAGCGACTTCAGCTCGGCGGTCTTGAGCCCCTTCTCCTTGAGTATTGCTATGGCTTTCTTCGTGTCTCCCCCGGACTTCATCAGCGCGTCCTTGCAGGCCATCACGCCGGCGCCGGTCGATTCCCTTAGTTTCATTACGTCTTCTGCTTTTATCGTGGTCGTCATTTTATGCCTTTGTTGTCTTTTTCTTTTTTACGGCCGGTTCGGCCTCTTCGATCTTCTTTCCCTTAAGGACCTTCTTCTTCAGTTCCTCGGCCGCGTCTTCATCGACCTCCACCTTCTCATCCGCGTCCTCGGCGGCCTGCCTTGCCTCTTCCGCCGCCTTGTTGTCGAGGTACGCCTTGCGCCCCTCCGACACGGCGTTCGAGACTAGGCTCGAAATGAGCTTTATCGAGCGAATTGCGTCGTCGTTGCCGGGTATCGGATGGGATATCTTCTCCGGGTCGCAGTTCGTGTCAATGAGCCCGACCACCGCTATGCCGAGGTTGTTCGCCTCAGAAACGGCTATCTCTTCCTTCTTCGAATCGACTATGAATAACGCGGACGGGAGCTTGCCCATGTCGAGCACGCCCTCGAGGTCGCGGTTCAGTTTCGCGAGTTCCCTGCCGAGTTTCGCGGTCTCTTTCTTGGAGAGCTTCTCGAAGGTGCCGTCCTCCTGCATCTTCGTGATCTCCTTGTGCCTCTTTATCGACTTCTTTATCGTGGCATAGTTCGTGAGCATGCCGCCGAGCCAGCGCTCGACGACGTAGAACATGCCGCAGCGCAGGGCCTCTTCCTTTATGACGTCCTTCGCCTGCTTCTTCGTGCCTACGAACAGGACCGCTTCGCCCCTGGAGGCCGTCTCCCTGAGGAAGCCGAGGGCCTTCTCGAGGGCCTTCTCGGTCTTTTCGAGGTCGATTATATAGATGCCGTTCTTCTCTCCGAAGATAAATTTCTTCATCTTGGGGTTCCAACGCTTCTTCTGGTGGCCGAAGTGGACTCCGGCTTCAAGCAACTGCTTAATCGTCTGTGTAGCTGCCAATTGTACTTCCTCCTTTTAGTTTTCGTTATTGGACTACGGAATTGGGTAATATTAGCACAATTAAGGGGTTATTTCAAGCGTTATTTGCCCTCAGGCAATCCCTTCTTCGAGGAATTGGAGGTCGTAAAGGCGCTTGTAGAGGCCGTTCCTGCGGAGCAGTTCTTCGTGGGTACCCGTCTCTATTATCTTTCCTTTCTCCAAAACGATTATTTTCGTGGCAAACTTGACCGTCGAGAGGCGGTGGGCTATCACAAAGGCCGTTTTGCCCTTCATGAGCTTCTCGATGGCATCCTGCACTGTCGCCTCGGACTCCATGTCGAGCTGTGAGGTCGCCTCATCAAGGATCAGGATGGGCGCGTCCTTGAGCACGGCCCTGGCTATCGCTATCCTCTGGCGTTCGCCGCCGGATAGGCGGTGGCCCCGCTCGCCAACGACCGTATTATACCCGTCCGGAAGGTTGGATATGAAGTCGTGCGCGTTGGCTATCTTCGCCGCCCTTATTATATCTTCCTCGGAAGCCCCCTGCCGCCCGTAGGATATGTTCGCCTTTATTGTATCGTGGAACAGTATTGTCTCCTGCGTGACTATCGCTATCTGCGCGCGCAGTGATGCGATCGTGGCGTCCTTAATCCCTGTGCCGTCTATGGTTATGTTGCCATTGCCGGCATCGTAGAAGCGCGGGATAAGGTTCACGATGGTGGATTTACCGCTTCCGCTCGGGCCGACTATCGCGATGATCTCGCCTTTCCTGGCTTCGACACTTATGCCGTCAAGGACGGTCTCGCTGCCGTAAGAGAACGAAACGCTATCGAACCTTATCCTGTCTTTGAAGGTCCCGAGCGCCACTGCATCCGGCTTCTCGCGGACACTCGATGTCGCGTCCAGTATCTCGTATATTCTCTCCGCCGCCGCGAGCGCCTTCTGGTTGATCGAATTCACCTTTCCGAGGCGGCTGAGCGGCCTCGCGAGCAGGAATACCGCGACCATGAACGCGATAAAGCCCGCCGGGTCCGCGGAATCCATTATTATCTTCCTGCCGCCGAGCCAGAGGACGAACGACCCGCACGCTATCCCTATGAACTCTATCGCCCAGTCGAGCAGCTTCTCCCTCTTCGCGGACCTCATGAACATCTTGTACAGGCCCGTGTTCTGGGACGAGAACTTCCTGCGCTCGGAATCCTCCATCGAGAACGCCTTCACGATGCGCATGCCGCTTATCGTCTCGACGAGTGTGGTCGTCACGAAACCCATCTGCTCCTGCGTCTGCTTCGAGATCTTCCTCAGCTTCTTTCCGACGCGTATTATAGGGAACATTATCAGCGGCAGTACGACGAAACCGAGGACGAGCAGCGACCACTGTATGTCATACATCTCGCGCAGGAAAAATATCATGAATATATAGACGATGACCTGCGAGCTCTGGTATATGAGGTCGGTTATGCCTTCCGTTATCGAGTTCTGGATGATGCTTGTGTCGTAGGTTATCCTCGATACCAGTACGCCGGTATGGGCCTTGCTGTAAAAATCGAGGGAAAATTCGAGAAGCTTGTCGTAAACGGCGCGCCTGAGGTCCGTAAGGACCCTCGTGCTGACGTCGGTCATCAGGTATGACTGCAGGAACGTGAAGAGCCCCCTGAAGAAGAACGCGACGATGACGCCAATTATTATCCCGGTAAACAGGTTTATCTGCGGGATTGAGTTAAGCTTTACCATGAGGTCCTTGACGATCTGCGGCATCTTCTCGGGGACGCTCATCGGGGCGTTGCGCAGGACGTTATTGACGACCGGTATGACTACGGACGTCGAGACGACACCGAAAACGACGCTGTTGATTATCATGCATAGGTTTGCGAAGACAAGCGTCGGCAGGTGCGGTTTTACGAATTTAAGCAGTCGAAGGTAGAGCTTCATAGCTGTAAATCTTACCACACCTGCCTTGGAGTGTCAAAGGTAATGCGGGGCAAAGGCCTTTGAGCTTACTATCCGGGTATGCTCTCGGGACCCTTGCCCCGTTCTTCCTCGGGTTAGAAGGAAGATCCTGCTAAATTACCTGGTTGTCTTTTTCCTGAGCCCTATCAATCCTGCCAATCCAGACCCGAGAAGCAACAGGCTTGCGGGTTCTGGGACAGCCTGCGCGTCCATATCATCCCAGCCGATGGAACCGCCGTTCGGCGTCGCGCCGTTGGCGTCCGTAAGGTTCAGGACGATGCGGCCCTTGTTTGCGTCCGTCGGGGCCGTGAATGTCCCTGACAGCGACTTCCAAGTATCTACCGCGTCCGTTCCGCTGACGAACCGCCCGACCTCGTTCTCGGAAAGTTTCGTATCCGTGTTGAACCATTCGACCTTAAAGATGCCGTCCCAGCCGACGGGAGCGTCGGCGGAAGGAGCGTAAGCGAAACCGCTTAAATTATACTGGGTACCCGATGTGACGGCAAAGTCCTGGTAGGTACCTGTATTATCGGACCATGACTTTATGCCTCTCGCGCCGCCTGAGGTATGGTTGTAATCGTTGTGATACCAACCGCTGCTGCCCCACCTCGTCCAACCGTCGATAACGGTGGACGCGTCCCCGTAATAACCCATCGTGCCGGACTCAAAGTCCCCGTTGGTCAACAGGTTAGCGAAAACGTCCGACGGTGCCGCAACCAACATTACCGCTACTGCCATTACTGCTGCAAACAAGCTCTTCATACTGCACCCTCCTTTCTCTGGTATATGCCCACGTGTGCATTGATGGGCAAAAAAATATCATTTCTCCGTTGACTCGCGCACAATAAGCCTCGCGCGAAGGGCCACTTCCTCTACCGGCCTCTTTGGGTCCTCTATGAGGTTAAGCATCATATCTATCGCCCTTCCTCCGATGTCCTCCAGAGGGAACCTTAAAGTCGTCAACGACGGCTTAAGGAACTTTGCGCCCTCCCAGTCGTCGAAGCCCATGACCGCAATATCCTGCGGGATCTTCAGCCCTTTTTCCTGCACGGCTTTTATCACTCCGGCCGCCATCTCATCGTTGGCGCAGATCATCGCGTCCGGTTTTGACGGGAAACATAGGATCCTCTTCATCTCTTCATACGCTTCGTGGAAAAAGAAATCGGCGTTCCCGGTGATATTCTCGTCAAACTCGAGCCCGTATTTCTTCAGGGCATTCTTATAACCCTCGGAACGGCCGATCCCGTCAACGGACATAAGCCCGCCGTTCATCATGCCTATCCTCTTATGGCCGAGGTTGACCAGGTGGCCTACCGCCTGCTGCATCGCGTCGTCGTTATCGAGGCTTATATTGTTGACTTTCTTCGTCCCGAGATACTTGTCGATGAAGACCAGCGGCACGCCCTCTTTCTGCAGTTCTTTTATGTTGCCGGGGATATTCTTATGGTACGCGACGTTGTAGATTATCACGCCGTCAACGAGCCAGTTCCTGACTATCTCGCTGCACGAGATCCCTTCGTCGGCCCAGTAATCGGTCGAGAAGAGCATAAGCGCGTAATTGTTCCTCCTGCAGGTATCCGTGATGCCTTTCAATATGGGCAGCACGTGCGGGTGGAGGTCGGGCGCTATTATCGCGAAAGAGCGCGTCTTCTTCCTTACGAGGCTGCGGGCTATCAGGTTCGGCTGGTACCTCATCTCACTAATAACCTGGAGCACTTTCGTCTTGGTCTCCTGGCTTATCGCAGGGTTGTTATTGATGACCCTGGAAACCGTCGAATGTGTCACCCCGGCGCCTTTTGCTACATCAACAATAGTAGGTCTCTTTTTCATATTGTTCACGTGTGCACTATTATACCTTACCAAAGCTTAATGTCAAGATAATTAAAGAGCTTAAATTGAGGAATTTATTGCTAGAACCTGCACCTTGCGCTTGCCCAACCGGTATGGCCGGCAAAATCATCCTTGAACTCGTAATCGTAATTAGTCTCAAGGCTCCAGTTCTCGTTCATCTCCATCGTGAGCTTCGCCCCGATATTGTACGAGCTCTTTGCGGGATCAAAGCCCTGCGTAGAGAACGACCCTCCGCCGCCTGTGAACGTCGACGTCGTCTGCATCCTATCAACGATAAAATCGTAAAACCACTTGGCGTGGACTTCCGGAGTCACCATCCTGCTCTCGTATTCGAACGGCCGGTCCAACTTGACACCTAAGCCCGACTCGAGAAAGTCATAGTCCTGTTTGGCTACGTTGAGGCTTAATGCGCCGGCATTCGTCTCGGTGTAGGAGTCGAGATGCAGACGCTGGTACTGCAAAGAGGCAACCGGGGTCAGGTTGAATTCTCCGACTCCGAAGGCGTAGCCTCCGTCGACCATGACCGAATACTGCGTGCCATCGTAATCCGAGTCCGCGGACCTTGAATCAGCGCCGATGTTTATCTGCCTTGACCCTTTGTATTTATTATATGCAAAAGACAGCGCGCCGTTTACGTAGTACGGGTTCTCCGGATCCATATATCCGCAGTAGACGGTGCCCTGGTAACTATCCGCATCGGTACGTCCGTGGTTGTCCTTCGAATTTATGGATCCTTTGGAATAGCCACCGCTGAGACCTATGCGCATCTTGTCCTGCATGACAGGCGTGTCGGCTCCCATCGCTGTACCCCAAACAATTGCACGATAACCGTTGCTCTCCCCGCGCGGCTTCTGCCTGAGGTATTCACCGTATCCCTGGCCCCAGGCCTCCCATCTCTCGAACATCTCGCTTCCGGCGGATACGCCCGTCTCGCCCGCCGAATATCCCCGCACTTTCGCGAAGATATCCTTTAACCTTGCCATGGTCCTTCCGGTAAATCCGTTCATCGCGGTATTGCTCGCCGTAGTAACGCCGCTGTCGACAACGGGGATTACTGTATCTAGCGCCTGCGCAATCGCCCCGAATGTGGGCAACGAATCAAGCTCGCCCAAAACTAGCGCCATATCGCCTGTGGCGCCCGCCTCGCCTATCTGCTCCAGCACTGCGCCCGCAGTACCGGCGTTGCCGGAAGCTATCTTGTCATATGTCATTACACGCGTCGCGGTTACCGTAAGGTCGGTGCCGCCGCCTGCGGCAGCGCTGGTGAACGACAATATCGCGCTATCGTCATTGATTGCAGGAGCGTTTACCGCGCCTCCTGCGCCACCGTCCACGACGGTCCATGTCGTATTGCTTCTTATATATTCATTAGCCCTTACGTTCACGTTCAGCGTCGTGCCGGCCGCAATCGTAGCGGCATCAGGAGTCACCAACTTGCCGATAGTCGAGCTGTTCTGTACGGTCGTATAGAGCGTTGTCGCCGCCGCCTGCGTATAATCACCCGCGGTTAGTGTCGTCGTATATGGGCCGAGGTCTATCGAACCGGCCGTAAGGAAGAGGTCTGTCATCGCGTCGGTATTCGAGGCTCCAATCACTACATTAGCGGATACGTTGTTAACCGTAACGGTGTTGGCGAATACAGCCCCGTTCAGCGTATACGCGCCGGCGCCCGTAAAATCCACCACGTCAAGGTCAAGCAATGCCGTACCTATAGTGCCTACTGTCGTGATTCCGCCTCCCTGGAATTCGATATCGCCGGTACCGGCAACATTCGTCGTTACGGACGCCACGTTCGCCGCTCCGCCGATATCAAGATCGCCGTTGGCCGTAAAAGATATGGTAGTGCCCGTTCTGCCGTTAACACTGTTAAGCGTGCCGCTAACGGTAGTTAATCCGGCATGTTGTAAATTTAACGTGTCGGCCACGGTCTTGTCGGCTGCCGCGCCTCCGAGCGTCGTAGCGGCCGCGATATCTATCTGGTCCGCATATACGTTACCGTTCGTAGTTGTAGTGCCGTCGATGTTGAGCAGCTTGAGTTCGCCGCCTGCGGCACCGATGTCACCCGTTATGACATTGCCCGCGCCGTCCAACTCAATGTCTCCCGTGCCGGAACCCGCCGTTGTCGTTATCGTATCTATCGTCGCTGTGCCCGTCACGTCCACCACGCCATTCTCGGAGAATACCAGGTCGGTCACTGAAAGGTCTCCGCCGAACGTTGCGGTGCCGGTCGTAGCCACTTCGATCTCGTGGAGACCGGCCGTAGACCCGATATTATCGGCAAATGTGACATTGTTAGCGCCGCCTGCGCCGACCATAACGACACCTTCGTCCGCAGCCGCGCCGTCTATCGTTCCGGTAACGGTCTGTGTTACGCCGTCGTCGGCAAAGAACAAAAGCACGGCGCCGCTCCTTAAGCCTCCGGCAGTATCGTCATCGAGCGTGAAACTCGTCGCGGTAGCGTCACCGGCTATCGCTAATCCTGCAGTCAATCCCCATTCACCGCCCGTCGCGGCGGTCAAAGAAACGTCGCCACCGGCAGTCAGGTCGCCTCCTACGATAATAGCAACAATGCAATCCTCGGTCTCGTTATTCGTTATGACTATGTCATTCCCGGCTGTAAGGTCCCCCGTCATCTGGACATCTATGCCCAATCCGGATGTCGCGGAATTTTGGACCGTAAAATCACGCCCTATTGTGGCTGATGTTATGTCGACCCACAACTCCTCTATACCCGCCCATGCCGCAGGTTCGGTTATAGTGACATCTCCTGTATCGCCCACGCCTATGCCGGAATCGGTTATGACACCTATGGTGAACCAGCTCAGGTCGCCGGGAAAAGTGCCGTCATCAGCGGTGCCGTCGTTTGTAATGGTAAGGGTAAAATCGTTTATATCCACATTATCACCCGCCTCTGCGTCGGCAACATCCCCTGTTTCGGCCCAGATCCCGTCGCCGGTCAGCGTAAGGTCCGCCGTATATGCAGGCATTACAACGATAAAGGACGAAAACAAAAGCACTACAACGAAAAGTACCCTGATCATATCACCGCTCCTTTATGCTGCGCGAGGCGACAGACAAACAAAAAAGCTCCTCGCTTCTTATATAAGCGAAGAGCTACCCTGACTGAATCCATCAAGGGTCGATCTATCATGAGCTCAGTTTATCATTTGCGTGTATTGTTGTCAACATTTTTGCGCAACGACTTCCTCGTCTCCTGTTGTATGGTACGCCACTTGGCCAACTGCTCCGGGGTGAGCACGCCTTCGACCGCCCTTGCGCTCAAGATGTCTTCGCAGTTCGAATCCACCTGTACCTTCGAGATCTCCTCGAGTTTAGCCCTTATCTTCTTTATGTCAGTCTTCTTCTCTATGAACATGTCCAGTTCGGCTTTCAGGCCGTCCATCAGTTTCTTGTTGTCAGAAAGGTATTTCGAGAGCTTGCCTATTATGCCGCGCAATTCTTTCTCCTGCTTATCCGTAAGCGCAAGCTCCTTCTTGTACTCGAAGATATACTTTCCGGACTTATCCTGCGCGTGAGAGGCGGGAACAACCGCAATAAGTGTAGCGACGGCAACAATAAACGGGATTACGGACAATCCTTTGATATTAAAATTCCGCCCGGCCCGCATGCGCGGCGAAGTTCTCTTTGTATTTGAAATCATAATTCGTTTCGAGGCTCCAGTTGCCCTTTGCCATCAGGGTGAGTTTTGCGGCAACGTTAAGATCGCTCTGCGTCGGTTCGAACCCCTATGATCATTACCCGCATTATATATGCAATTTGTTTTCCGGGCAATCGAATAATCATTGCCGACAAGGGCGCTACTTGATAGAATATTGCCGGAGGATGGTATATGGACATAATAAAGGTTGGTGTCATAGGGGTCGGGCATCTCGGGCAGCATCACGCGCGCATATACGCGGATATGGACGGCGTGGAGCTGGCCGGCATCTGCGATACTGATATAAGCCGCGCGAAGCAGTTCGCCCGCAAATACAAGACGACCGCCTTCTCCGATTATAAGGAGATGTTCGGCGTGGTCAATTGCGCTTCCGTGGTCGTACCTACCGATTCCCATTACCATGTCGCGAAGGACTGCCTCCAGAACGGCATATCCGTGCTGATAGAGAAACCGATGACGAAGTTCGTAGGCGAGGCCGAGGACCTTTTGGCCATCGCAAAAGACAGAGGCCTGACCATACAGGTCGGGCATATCGAGAGGTTTAACGCGGCGGTTCGCGCGCTCGATGAGATCCCCGGCAACGTCCGGTTCATAGAATGTCACCGTCTCGGGCCTTTCAAGAAACGCGCGCTCGATGTCGGCGTAGTGCTCGACCTGATGATACACGACATAGACATCATACTTGCGCTCGTGAAGTCGGAGATCGCGTCCATTGACGCCGTAGGCGTGAACATCCTTACGGACCACGAGGACCTCGCGAACGTAAGGATACGCTTCAAGAACGGCGCCGTCGCAAACCTGACGGCGAGCCGCGTGACCGACAAGGAGATGCGCAAGATACGCCTCTTCAAGGACGACTGCTACATATCGCTCGATTATATCAAGCAGGAGTCTGTCATCTACCGCAAGATAAACAACAGGATAACCGGGAAGCTCATTAACATTAAAAAAGAGGAACCGCTTAAGAAAGAGCTTGAGGCGTTCATAGGATGCCTGAAGGCCGGCGAGCGTCCGCTCGTCTCCGGCGAGGAAGGCCGTGACGCGCTCAAGATTGCCCTGCAGATTGAAGACGCCATAAAAGAAAACATAAAAACAAATGCCTAAGAAAATATTCATCATCGCCGGCGAGGCCTCCGGCGACCTCCACGGCTCGAACCTGATATCCGAGATGAGTAAGCTCTCTCCGGATACCGCGTTCATCGGCATGGGCGGGCCTATGATGGTAAAGGCGGGCCTGCGCTCATTCCAGGATATAGGCGAACTTTCGGTCATAGGCCTCGGCGAGGTCCTTGCCAGCCTGGAAAAATTCAAAAGCGCTTTCCGCCTGCTCGCGGACAAGCTTGACAGCGAAAAACCCGATTGCGTCGTGCTGATTGATTATCCCGAATTCAACCTTCGCTTCGCGCGCGAAGCGAAAAAGCGCGGGATCCCGGTCATATACTATATAAGCCCGCAGATATGGGCCTGGCGCAAAGGCCGCGTCAAGACCGTAAAGAAATATATCGACAAGATACTGGTCATCCTCGGTTTCGAGAAGGATTTTTACGCGAAATACGGGGTGGATGCGGAATTCGTCGGCCATCCACTGCTCGACTCCGTGGTCACACTGTCTTCGAGGGGCGAATTCCTGCAGCGGCACGGCCTCGACGCCTCAAAGAAGACCGTCGCGATCCTCCCCGGCTCCCGCCGCTCGGAGGTAGAGAAGAACCTGCCGCTGATGGCCGAGGCCGCGGAACTTATCAGGGAAAAGCTCGGTGACGGCGTACAGTTCATGGTCGCGAAACCCGGCGGCATGGATGCCAACCTATATGAAGAAACTCTCGGAATGGAAGGTTTCAGGCCGGAACTCATCGAGGATGAGACCTACGATTGCGTGAACGCAGCGGACCTCGTCCTTGTAGCGTCGGGCACGGCAACGCTCGAGACGACGATCCTCGAAAGGCCCATGGTCATAATCTACCGGGTATCGTTGCTGACCTGGCTCTTCGGCAAATTGCTCGTAAGGATACCGGATATAGGGCTCGTGAATATCGTCGCCGGTAGCAGGATAGTCCCGGAGTTCGTCGGTTTCCGCATAGATCCTTCGAGGATAGCGAATGAGGCGGTATCCATACTCCAGTCCCCCGCCCGCAGCGAAGGCCTTAAGACCCATCTTGCCGCGATAAAAGAAAAACTCGGGGGGCCCGGCGCAAGCAAGCGCGCCGCCGAGGCGGTCTTAAAAATAATACTCGGATAGAAGTTCTACGGGATGGATGACTTTCGCGGATGTGAATTGGGCTATCTGCATCTTGCATGAGCCGCACGCCGTAACGACGTAATCGGCGCCGGATGACCTTATCCCCTCAAAAAGCTTCCCGCCTATGGATGCCGACAGTTCGTAATTCTCGTTCTTAAGACCGAAGGTGCCGGCCATGCCGCAGCATGAGTCGTCTATCCTTATTATCGATATGCCCGGGATAAGCTGGACCAGCGATTCCTGGAGCCCGCCTATCTCCTGCGCCTTAAGGTGGCACGGCGTATGGAAGACGACGGCCTTGTTCGAGGATTTGAAGTTCGTGTTCATCACGCCCTCGTTCAGCAGGATCCATAGGTATTCGTGTATGTCGTAAGTGTTCTGGGATATGAGGACCGCCTCGGGGGTGGACAATAACCTCGGGTAATCCTCCTTCAGCGCGAGGCCGCAGCTCGGGCAGCTTGTGATGATGTCGTAACCGGCTTTTGCCTTCTCGTAAAGCTCCCTGACATTCGCGGATATCTCCTTCTTTGTCCCCGCGATATTCCCCGAAGATATTCCCGGCATGCCGCAGCATCTCTGCCCGGCGAGCGTTACCGATATGTTGTTCTTCTGCAGGACTTTTATCACCGCCGCGCCTTCGCCTTCGGCATTAAAAAGGTCGACATAACATCCCGTGAAATATACGGCCTTCCTTGCCGCCTGCCCTCCGCCGGCCTTCACGGCCGGGGCCCGCCCCGAGGGGACGGGAAGCGTCCTCCTGCTGTCCAAGCCGAACATGAGCTCCGAAAGGAACTTTCCCGGTGCCGAACCGAGCAATATCTTCGCGAGGCCCGGCACTTTAACCGGTAACGAGCAGAGCAGGCGCACCTTCTCGAGCGCCGATTGCGAAAATCCCACTCCCCATTCCTTTACGTATATCTCCTTCGCCATCGAGCATACCTGCGACATGTCGGCGCCGGTCGGGCATTCGACGCGGCACGACTTGCAGTTGATGCACAGGTCGAGAAGCCCCTTTATCGCCGGGTCCTTCAGCAGCTTTGCGTCAAGCTCCCCGGTCATTATGCCTTTTATGACCGCGGCCTTCGCGCGAGGTGACGCGAACTCCTGCGGGAGGACGGCGTTGACCGGGCAGGCGTTCCTGCAGAGGCCGCACGCGTGGCATCTCTCAACCTCTTCCCTGACGGCCTCAGAGTCGAATGCCGTGCCGGTAACCGCGTATTTCGTCCCGGCGTCGTATACGAGATCGTGCGCGACCTTCTCGTCCTTGCCTATCTTCTTGCCGGGATTCAATATGCCCTTAGGGTCGAATATGTCCTTTATCGCGCGGAACATCGGGTAGAGCGGGCCGTATTGCTTCTTCATATAAGGCACCCTCAGTATCCCGTCGCCGTGCTCGGCCGATACGGAACCTCCGAGGGATATGACCATCCTGTAAAAATCGTCGGCCATGTTGTCCATCTTGACGAGGTCGGCCTTGTCCTTCATGTCGATCAGCGGGCGTATGTGCATGTTGCCGTCGCCGGCATGGCCGTATACGCACGCTTCGACGCCGTAGTGCCCGAATATCGCGTACGCGCCTATCACGAACTCGTCGAGGTTCTCCGGCGGGACTATCGCGTCCTCGATGAACGGCACCGGGCGTTTCTTCCCTTTCACCCTGTTCATTATCGGGACCGCCGCGCGCCTTACGGCCCAGAGCCGGTCGCGTTCCTCGGGCTCTTTTGCGACAGCTGACGCGTTCCTGATCATCGATATGCGCAGGTCGATGTCCGCGTCGTCGGCGCCCTCGAGGTCCACAAGCAGCGCGCCCTTAGCGTTCTTCGGCAGCATCGACTTCACGGAAGGTTCCGCTTCCCTCGCGAGTTTTATGAACGACTCGTCCATGAACTCTATAGCCGACGGCTGCACGGGGCTCAGCCCGGATATCGTATCGGCGAGCTCCGATATCTCCTTAAGTATTATCATGACCGACGCGCTGCTCTTGGGCAACGGCGCTAGCCGCAGTTTCGCTTCGGTTATGACGGCAAGCGTCCCCTCGGAACCCGCTATGAGCTTCACGAGGTCCGCAACCCCGTTTTTTGCCGCTGCGAAGACGTTATATCCGCTTGAGGTCCTCCTTACTTTTGGGGCGTATCCCTTTATATTCTCCGCATTCTCCCTGAAGAGGTCGGAGAGCGGCTCCGATATCGATTTTATGGTTGAATCCGGCTTGAGCCGGACGATGTTTCCGTCTGACATGACGGCCTCGAGCTCCTCGCACCAATCCGAGGTGCTGCCGTATTTGACGGAATGCGGGCCTCCGGAGTTGTCGGCTATCATGCCGCCTATCGTGCAATAGTCGCCGCTCGACGGGTCCGGCGGGAAGAACATGCCGTATTTAGCGAGGTATTTGTTGAGGTCGCCGTACACTACACCCGGCTGGACGATGACCGAATCGCCGCCGCCGTAATCGACTACCCTGTTGAGGTATTTCGTGAAATCTATTATTATCCCGCTCCCGACGGCCTGCCCGGCAAGGCTTGTGCACGCGCCGCGCGCGGTAACCGGGATATTATTCCGGTACGCGAACTTGAGCGTCTCGCTGACGTCGTTCTTGTCTTTCGGGAACACGACGCATTTCGGCTTGATCTTGTAGATGGAAGCGCCGAAGGAATAGATCTGGCGGGTAAGGTCGTCCGAAAGGACATCCCCTTTGACGGCCCTTTTGAGCTCTTTATCCGATAATGTCATTTTGATACTGGCAGCGTCACGAGTGCGTGCGGGACGATGTAGATCTTGGCGTCCCTGCCGCGGGTGGCAAACGCGTACTTAAGCGCTTCGTCCATATCTTTGAGCGGGATCATCTTCATGTTCCTGACAAGCCCGGGGAACTTCGTTCCCACCATCGCGCAATCGGCGAGCATCAGGGACTTCGCGACCGCATACGCCCTCTGTTCGCCGGCGAGGCAGTTTTTGCCCTTCATCTTCCGGACGATCTCCTCGGCGCTCTTTGCTTTCATCATAGTGCCGTAAAACCTCTTCTCGCCGAGTCCCCTGCCTATGCCGTCCTCGCATGTCGCGGGGATCAGTATAAGGCCGCCCTTCCTTATGACCGGTTTCTGCGTGTTTGTCAGGTATGTCAGCGCGCGCGAGGCCTGGTATATGTTCACGTCCTTCGGCCAGCCGACGCCGCAAATAACGATATCGGCGGGCTCATCTACTTTTACCCGGTAATAGAGCATCGCATGCTCAATGCCTTTATAGAACGCGAGCTGCGGCTCGCCTGCCGTCGCGAATACGGTGTGCCCCAGGTCGTCGTTCATCACGTTTATTATGAATTTCAGTTTTGCTATGCAGGCGACTTCCATGATCCATCGGTGGAAGGGGTTGTCTTTTATGACGCCGGGCTTCGCTCCCGGCTTGTCGATGAATTTCGGGGAATGCGTGAACTTTATCGTCTCTTCGCCTGCCATGCCGATGCTTAGGGTCTCGGGGCCTCCGGAGAAACCGGCATGCAGGTGCGGCTCTATTACGCCCATCGATATTACATGGTCGTTATAGAGAAGCTCCTTGTTCACGACGACTGGCACGCCGTTCGCAACATACCCGAGATGGGTCAGCTTCGACTGGTCCGACGGGTCGTGCACCTTTATCTTTATGCGCCTTACTATATCCTTCCCGAAGGCGGCCACGAGGTCCTTTTTCACCGGCGGGGTAAGCATGCCGACGGCCATGAATATCGTGATGCCCTTGTCCTTTACCCCTCCCCTCGCAAGCTCCTCGAGGACAATAGAGAGTATAAGTTTCCTCGGGCATACACGCGCAAGGTCCGGCACGACGATCGCGACGGTATCGCCCGGCGAGACGATATCCTTAAGCCGCGAGCATCCCATGGGATTCAGCACCGCGTCCCTGATTATCCGCGACTCGTTCTTCTTCGTGTGGGCGCGTTTCGGATGAAGGACCCCGAGGAGGTTCCTGTCGGGGACCGAAACGTCTATTTGGGTTTTTCCGTAAGGTATCTTTATCTTCATAACGTGCTGATATTATACCAGTTAAGCCCCATGCTGTCGACTATTTTTGGGCAAATACCATGACATCCTGGGAGATGATGTCGGCCAGAAGCCGCATCCGGTCTTTGGGCGGGTCGTATACTTTTATGACATCCTCATATTTTCCGAAAGACGGCGCGAGGGCCCTGAGCGAGTTCGGGAATGACTCTATGAGGCCCTTGTTGAAGAAGGTATTCTCGCTGTCCGGGAAGACCGCGAGATAAAAGATGTTCGCCTCGACGAGGTCCTGGAAAAAATGCGTGCCGAACGACAGTTCCGGCGCATAGTCCGCCTCGGTGAACGCGAGCTCCCCGAGGACCGCGATATTGTTTATCTCCGAGAAAGACACCGGCACGCCTAACGACGGCGTAGTCGTGCCCCACCTGCCCGGCCCTATGAGGAACGCGGGCATCATGTCCTTGTCGCCGATCGTCCTGTTTATCTCCCCGACTGCGCGCGCGATATCGTATTTCGACGAGAGCGGGAGCGCGCTGTACTTATGCGGGTCGATATAAACCAACCTCCTTATCGGCTGCGAGATGTTGCCTCCGAGGAAGGATCCTCTCGACCTCAGCAGGACGTCCCCTTCCGCAGCTTTTTTCGGGAATTCCACCTTCTTCACGCCGAGCCCCTTCGCCTGGAGCGGGCGGCATTGCAGGAGGTTTATCCGGAATTCCCTGTTGTTCTTGAAATTCACCGTAAACTCTATGTCGAGCGGATACCCGTAATGGCGCTCGAGGCACTTCAGGGCGTTCTGCATGACCTCGCCGAAACGAGTTTCGGTGAAAAGCTTGTCGAAGGTCAACACCCAGAACTCTTCGCCGGGCCTCCCCATCTCTTCCATCCTGTGGGATGCCTCATAATCCTTTACGCCGGAAAATTCGAGGTTGACGTCCACACCCTGCGCAAGCAGTTTCCGCAGCGGCACCGTCTCGAGCTTGTTCTCTTTTATGTTAAGGACATCGAGGTCGTGCTGCGAGAACCTCTGGATGTCCTTCGCGCCGGCCTGCGGTTTCGCAAGCGGCATGTCGAGCGCGGCTATCCTCGGATAATCGCCCTCGACGCGGTTGACCGCGCGCGTTCCGAGCCCGACGACTATCCGCAGCATGCCCGCCTTCGGGTCCATCTGGCTGTTCCATACGAAAGTGTTGTAAGATATGCCGACGCCGGCCATGTCGGGGAAGAAATAATCCGCGTGATAGGCGCCCGACACCCTCTGGACCAGCAGGGCCATCTGCTCGTCCGACAGGTCGAGGCCTCGCTGGTGCCTGTAGGCGAGCGCGTCCTTGTTCATCGTGCTCGCATATACGCGCCTGACCGCCTCGGTGAACTTCGCGTACCTCTCCTCCGGCGTCCCCTGGTTCACGAGGAATATGCTCTCGTATTTGCCGGCGAACGCGTTGCCGAAACTGTCTTCGAGCAGGGAGCTCGAACGCACGATTATCGGGGACTGGCCGTAATATTCTATGAGCTGCCGGAACTGTTCCTTTATCTCCTCGGGAAATACGCCGGTGAGCATCTTCTCGCGAAGCGATTCCGCGACCGTGAAATAGCCGTCCTTGGTCTTCTGCTCCATCCTGAGCTTCCACCAGCCGTTCTCGACCATATACGTGTAGAAGACGTCGGAGCCGACATAGAACGAGTCGTGCGGCTCGAAATACTCGTCCATGCCGAGCGAACGCTCCTTCATGAGGATGCTCCTTGCGAGCAACATGCCGACGGCTTTGCCGCCGATGAACCCAGTGCCTATCATCTTCGATTTGGCGGCCAGCAGGTCCTCGAGCGAGAAGTTCCGCTCCGAGAGCGCGAGGAGTTTCTCCTCCCGCGCGATCATTATCTTGCAGAGGTGCTGAAGCATCTCTTTCTTCTCGTCCTGCGAGCCCGCCTTCAGTGCGAGGTCCTCTGCCTTCATGAAGAGCCGGTCCCAGTAATCGAGGTTCCTGCGCGTGCTCTTCGTCCCCTTCTTCAGAATGTCGGAGAAGAGCCGCGCGGTATCGGCGCTGTTGGCTATCGGGACGAAACGGTCGCGGCTTATCAGGTGCGGGAGGAACATCGTCGGGGAATACCTGTTCCAGACCTTCAGCGGGTGGACATAATACCTGCCCTCGTATTCGTAGACGTCTATAAGCAGCTGGGTTATCTCGCGTATGCGGGCGACCGTCCTGAAAGAGTGCTTGTTGCGCAATATGGAAAAATAGGCGATAGTATTCAGCTCGTAAAGGTACGGGCACATTATCTTGAAGAAGTTGCCTATCATCAGGTCGTTGGCCCATGCAGGCAGGAGGTCGGAGAGGCAGTCGAAAGCGTAATATACGCCTTCGCCGTGTTCTTTTATTATCCCGTTGAGCTTCGTGGAGAACGACTCGAACCCTTCATATGCGTCGAGCTTGTATACAAGGATGCCTTTGCCTTGCTCAAGCAGGGGCTTGTGGCTGGCAAACCTTATATATACGACCTTTTTCTTCTCTTCGAGCGCTTTCTTGACGAACGGGGCGAGGAAATGCTGGTAATCCCTGACATCGTCGATCTGCCATACGACATTATCGCCGATCCTCAGGCCGGTAATGACCTTATCGAGCCCTTTCAATCCGGTGCTTATAGCCACGAGGCCTCCGTCTTTAAAACAAACAAGGGCGTCCGTTGGGACGCCCTTGTCCTTGTTATATGCGCGGCGGCTTTTAGACCAGGCCCTGGTCTATCATCGCGTCCGCCACCTTCACGAAACCGGCGATATTCGCGCCTTTGACGTAATTTACGGAATTGCCTTCCTTGCCGTATTTCACGCACTGTTCGTGTATAGCTATCATTATGTCGTGGAGCCTCTCGTCTACTTCCTTGCGCGTCCATGAGAGCCTCATGCTGTTCTGCGACATCTCGAGCCCTGATGTTGCCACTCCGCCGGCGTTCGAGGCCTTTCCGGGGGCATAAAGTATCTTCGCCTTCTGGAACACCTTGATGCCTTCGGGGGCCGTCGGCATGTTCGCGCCTTCGCCTACGGCGATGCACCCGTTCTTGACGAGCATCTTCGCGTCTTCGCCGCTGATCTCGTTCTGCGTCGCGCTCGGGAAAGCGACGTCGCATTTCACGCCCCACGGGCGCTGGTTCTCGTAATACTTGCACTTGAACTCTTTCGAGCAGTCCTTTATCCTTCCGCGGCGGACGTTCTTGAGCTCCAATACGCAGGAGAGCTCCTTCTTGTCTATGCCGCCCTCGTCGTATATGAACCCGTTCGAGTCGGAGAGCGTCACGACCTTCGCACCGAGGTCGATGAGCTTCTCGACCGTGTACTGGGCGACGTTGCCCGCGCCCGATACCGCGCAGACCTTGCCCTTAAGGCTCTCGCCCCTGGTCTTGAGCATCTCCTCGACGAAATAGACGCACCCGTAACCGGTCGCTTCCGGCCTTATGAGGCTTCCGCCCCACTTCAGGCCTTTGCCTGTCAGTACTCCGGTAAACTCGTTGCGCAATCTCTTATACTGGCCGAAGAGGAAGCCTATCTCGCGGCCGCCGACGCCGATGTCACCGGCGGGGACGTCCGTATCAGGACCGATATGCCTCTGGAGCTCGGTCATGAAGCTCTGGCAGAACCTCATGACTTCGTCGTCCGACTTGCCCTTCGGGTCGAAATCGGAACCGCCCTTGCCGCCGCCCATCGGCAGCGTCGTCAGCGCGTTCTTGAACACCTGCTCGAACGCGAGGAATTTCAGTATGCTGAGGTTCACGCTCGGATGGAAGCGCAACCCGCCCTTATACGGGCCGATGGCGCTGTTCATCTCGATACGGAAACCGCGGTTGATGTGGATGTTCCCCTTGTCATCCGTCCAGGGCACCCTGAACATGATGACCCTTTCGGGCTCTACCATCCTTTCGAGTATCTTCTCTTCCTGGTATTTCGGGTTATCGTCGACATAATCGGCGACGGATTCCACGACTTCCTGGACCGCCTGGTGGAATTCGGGCTGGTTGGGGTCCCTTGCGATGACCTTGGACATAAAATCTTCGATCTTCTTGCTGGACATTTTGCTGGCTCCTTTT
>JBAZJG010000001.1:0-230773 GCA_041651455.1 Candidatus Omnitrophota bacterium | reverse complement strand
AGGCTCAAAATAAGGATCTTCCAGTTTCCCGCTCTCAATCGATATTCCCCATAGATTAAGATCAATCGAGTACGGTTTCTTCTTTGTTGTATCAATGGGAATATTATTCTTCTTCGCATAATCTATCTCTTCGGCCCTTGTCTTGAGCTCCCACTCCCTGACAGGCGCCAGTATCTTCAGTTTCGGGTCTATCGACCCGACGGTAACTTCGAACCTTACCTGGTCGTTGCCTTTCCCGGTGCAGCCGTGCGCTACATAGCCGGCCTTCTCCCTGTGCGCGGTCTCGACCAGACCTTTGGCTATTATCGGCCTCGAAAGCGCGGTAGCCAGCAGGTATCCGCCTTCATATACGGCGCCCGCCTTCAGGGACTTGAAGACGAAATCTTTGACGAACTCGTCCTTAAGGTCCTCTACCACAACCTTAGACGCACCCGTAGCCAGCGCCCTTTTCTTGTATGCTGCGAAATCGGACCCCTGGCCCACGTCGGCCATATAAGCGACCACGTCGTAGCCCTTTTTAGCGAACCACTTGATTATGACGGACGTATCGAGCCCGCCCGAATATGCCAATACTACTTTCTTGTCCATGTTCTCCTCATTTTAAAAGTAAAAGCAACAGGGCCTTTTCCACGTGAAGCCTGTTCTCCGCCTGGTCAAAGACCACCGAGTGGCCCCCTTCCATGCATTCTTCAGTTATCTCTTCGCCCCTGTGCGCGGGAAGGCAATGCATTATTATATGGCCCCTGTCAGCCTTAGAGCAGAGCTTCCCGTTCACCTGGAAACCCCTGAACGCCTTGAGCCTCTTCGCCTTCTCTTTCTCCTGGCCCATGCTCGTCCATACATCCGTATATATCACGTCCGCGCCCGAGACCGCCTTCTCCGGGTCCGATGTCAGTTCAATTTTACCTCCGGAAACGGCTGCCGTCCTAGCGGCGCTTTCAGCCACCTTCTTATCCGGCCCGTAACCCTTCGGCGCGGCTACGGCCATGTTGACGCCTAATTTTGCGCATATGTAAAGCAGCGAATTGCAAACGTTATTCCCGTCGCCTATATACGCCAGCTTCAATCCCTTCAATCCGCCCTTCTTCTCCTTTACGGTGAAGAGGTCCGTAAGCGCCTGGCACGGGTGCGAGAAATCCGAAAGACCGTTTATGACCGGTATGCTCGAGTACTTTGCGAGTTCGATGATATCGCCGTGCCTGAATGTCCTCGCTACTATACCGTTGAGGTACCTCGAGAGCGTCCTTGCAACGTCCTTAATCTCTTCCCTCTCGCCCAGCCTGATCTCTTCCGGTGCAAGGTATATCCCGGTCCCGCCCAATTGCGCCATAGCTGCCACGAAGGAGACCTTTGTCCTGAGGGAGGGCTTCTGGAATATGAGGCCCAGTGTCTTGCCCTTCAGCGGCTCTCCCGATGAGAACTTGCCACCGGCCTTCAATTTTGCCGTTAGGCCGAATATCACGCTGATATCATCCCTCGAAAGCCCGTCTATCGTTATAAGGTCTTTAGCTTTCAACTTCTATCCCTTTCATTGCCTGTCCGATTATCCCTACCGCCTTGTCAATGTCCGCGTTCTTTACCGTAAGCGGGGGCATCACCCTTAAGACCTTCGTCTGGGTGCAATTTATCAGCAGACCCATCTCCGCGCATTTATCGACTATTTGCCTTCCTTCGATATTCAGTTCTACCGCCTGCATCAGGCCCTTGCCCCTTACCACATGGACGAACGGGAAATCCTTCTTCAGCAGGGAAAGCCTGTTATGCAGGTATCTTCCCCTCTTTACCGCCTTTTCTACAAGGCCTCCTTCCTCTATGGCATCGAACGTCGCGAGAGACGCGGCACATGCCAGCGGTCCGCCGCCGAACGTCGAAGCGTGCATTCCCGGCTGGAGTATGTCCGCGATATCCTTTCCCGCTACCATAGCGCCTATCGGGAACCCGCCTCCGAGCGTCTTAGCGAGCGTCATGATGTCCGGGGTGATCCCATAATGCTGGAAACAGAACATCTTGCCGGTCCTTCCCATGCCCGTCTGTACCTCATCGAATATGAGCAATATCTTCTTTTCGTCGCATACCTTCCTGAGACCGGTCATGAACTCTTCGGAGCCGACGTTAATCCCGCCCTCGCCCTGTATCGGCTCGAGCATAATAGCCGCAGTTTTGTCTGTTATCTTCGATAAGACCGATTCGAGATCGTTGAACTTCGCGTAAACGAACCCGCCGGGCAGCGGCCCGAAACCCTCCTGGTATTTCGGCTGGGCTGTTGCGGTTATCGCCGCGAGCGTCCTGCCGTGGAACGACCCTTCCATCGTTATTATCTCGTATTTTCCCGACTGATATCCCGCCTTCCTCGCGAGCTTGATCGCCGCCTCGTTCGCCTCCGCGCCGCTGTTGCAGAAGAAGACCTTGCCCGGGAAAGAGTGCTCGATTATCTTCGCCGCGAGCTTGCCCTGAAGCTCGTTGTAAAAGTTATTCGATACATGTATCATCCTTCCGGCCTGTTCCTTTATCGCCCTTACGACCTTGGGATGGCAATGGCCTATGCCCGACACCGCCCAACCGGGGAAGAAATCAAGGAACTCCTTTCCCTCGATATCGTATGCGTTCACGCCTTTTCCTTTCACGAGGACCACAGGCACCCTCGCATAGGTAGGCATCACGTATTCATAGTAGGCCTTCATTACCTCTTCCGTATTCGTCATCTTATTATCTCCGTTCCTATTCCTTTATCGGTAAATATTTCGAGTAATATGGCATGGCTCAGCCTTCCGTCTATTATGTGCGTCTTGTTTACGCCATTCGCCAATGCGTGCATTACAGCCCTGACCTTCGGTATCATTCCCGATCTTATAACGCCCCTTTTTATGAGGTCCTCCGCTTCCTTCCTCCTGAGCGTCGGTATCAGCGTATTCTCATCCTCCTCGTCCCTCAATATGCCTTTCGTGTCCGTTATCAGGACAAACTTTTCCGCCTTTATCGCCGCAGCTATATCACACGCGGCCAGGTCCGCGTTTATGTTATACGCCTTCCCGTCCCTTCCTTTTGCCACCGGCGTTATCACCGGTATTGAGCCTCCGTCGAGCGCCTTGATGACCGGCTTGACGTTTATGGACACTATCTTTCCTACGAAACCTATGTCTTTGCCGTTATGCAGGAGTTTCGACGCTTTAATTATGCCGTCCCTCTTTCCGCATAGCGCTTTCGCCTTGCCTCCGAGGCAGCAGATATGCTCCGCTATCTCCCTGTTGGTCCTGTCAAGCGTCTCGTCGACTATCTTCATCGTCCTGGAGTCGGTGACCCTGAGACCGTCCACGAACTTCGGAGCGAGCCCGGCTTCCTTCATCCTCGCGGATATCTTCGGTCCGCCGCCGTGCACGATTACAGGCCTTATGCCCACAAGGCTCATGAATATGATATCCTCGAATATCCCGGATATCAGGTCCTTGTCCTCCATCATGCTTCCGCCGGCCTTGATAACGACCGTCTTGCCCCTGAATTTCCTTATGTAAGGCAGGGCCTCTATGAGGACGTCCGCCTTCCTAATTATATCTTGCATTTATCTTTATATAACCTTCCGTAAGGTCGCATGTCCAGGCGGTCGCAGATTCCTTGCCCGCCTTGAGGTCCACGGTTATCTTTATATCCCTGCTCTTCATCGACTTTTTTGCCTCTGGCCTCAGGTCGAACCTCGCCTTTCCGCCGCTGACTATCTTTATACCGTTGAGCGATATCTCCATCTTCGATTCGTCGAACTTTACTCCCGACGCTCCGGCCGATGACGCTATCCTGCCGATATTCGGGTCCTCGCCCGCTATAGCGGTCTTTACAAGGCTCGAGTTCGCGATCTCCATGGCCATCTTCCTGGCGTCCTTACCGCTCTTGAGCCCCTTCACGTTTATCTCAATGAACTTCGAGGCGCCTTCGCCGTCCTTCGCCACCTCTTTTGCGAGGGATGACATCACGTGGCTCATCGCGCCGCCAAATGCCTTATAGTCGCTTCCGCCGTATTTTATCCTCCGGTTTCCCGCGAGGCCGTTAGCGAGGACAAGGACGGTATCGTTCGTGCTCATATCTCCGTCGACGGTCACCATGTTGAACGACGACTCTACCGCGTCCTTCAGCGAAGCCCTGAGCGCCCTAGGCTCGATATCCGCGTCCGTCGTGATAAAACAGAGCATCGTAGCCATGTTCGGGCATATCATGCCGGAACCCTTCGCGATGCCGCCTATCCTGACTGTCCTGCCGCCTATCCTTACCGAGACCGCTGCCATCTTCGGAACCAGGTCGGTCGTCATTATCGCCTTGGCTGCCGTTAAACCGCCGGCCCTGGAGAGGCCCTTTACGAGCGACGGCATTGCGTCAGTTATCTTTTTTACCGGGAGCGGTTTCCCTATTATTCCGGTAGAGGACACGAGAACGTCATCCTTCGCTATGCACACCGATGAGGAAACGGCCGCCGCCATATCCTGCGCCCACTTCAGGCCCTGCTTCCCGTTAAGGCAATTGGCATTCCCGCTGTTCGCTATTATCGCCTGCGCCCACCCGTCTTTCAGGTTCTTTTCCGTCAGGAGCACAGGCGCGGCCTTTACGGTATTCTTCGTCCATACGCCTGCCGCATGGGCAGGCACATTTGAGACGATCAAGGCCAGGTCGGGCTTCTTCTTTTTTATCCCGCAATTTATCCCCGAAGCCAGGAAACCCTTCGGTGTAGTCACGGAACCGCCTATCGTCTTCATCAGGCGAGCCCCAGTTTCTCGTCGAATCCCATGATAAGATTCATGTTCTGCACGGCCTGCGACGCGGCGCCCTTATAGAGGTTATCGATAGCCGTTATCACTATGACCCTCTTTCCGGCGACCTTTATGCCTATATCGCAGAAATTCGTACCGAGCACGTTCTTCGTCTCAGGGAATACCCCCTCATCAAGCACCCTGACGAAAGGCGCGTCTTTGTAGAACTCCGCGCAGGTCTTCAACAATCCTGCGGTGTCCGCATCTTTCGCGGGCACTGTATATATCGTCGACAGTATCCCTTTGTTCATAGGCACGAGGTGCGGAGTGAACGTCACCTCAATCTTCGACCCCGCCGCATCCGAAAGAACCTGCTCTATCTCGGGCATATGCTGGTGCTGGTTTATCTTGTATGCCTTGAAATTCTCGTTCGTCTCGGCGAACAGGAGTCCGAGCGACGGCGTCCTTCCGGCACCGGTCACGCCCGATTTGGCGTCTATTATTATCTGGGCCGGATCTATCGCCTTTGCCGCAAGCAGAGGCGCAATACCGAGAATGGCTCCGGTCGGGTAGCATCCCGGGTTCGCTATGAAGGCGCTCTTGGCTATCTTATCCTTATAAAGCTCGGGAAGCCCGTATACCGCCGTTTTCAACAGGTCAGGGCTCGTATGCTTTATCCCGTACCATTTCTCATAGACCGCCGTGTCCTTCAGCCTGTAATCCGCGCTGAGGTCTATCACTTTCTTTCCCGCCTTCAGGAATTCGGGTACGAAGGACATTGATACCTTGTGCGGGAGCGCGAGAAATACCAGGTCCGCCAGGCCGCATATCTTCTGAACATCAACGTTATCGCAGACAAGCTCGAGCTGCCCCTTGAATACCGGGTATATGTTCGATATCTTGTCCGGTCCGTCTACTTTTCCGCTTACCGACGCTATCTCCGCTTCCGGATGCCTTAACAGTATCTTTATGAGCTCGCAGCCGGCATAGCCCGTTGCGCCGACCACCGCTATCCTTACCTTGTTTTTTGACATCTTTTACATGTCTCCATTTTTTGCAAGAGAATTCATTATAAAATAAAAACGCCTATTCCGTCAAGCACGAAGTCCCGTCGGAATAGGCGTATTTTTGCCCTATGTGTATCTCTTTAACGTTTAGTCCATTGGAACCGTTTGCGTGCTCCTTTTTGTCCGTATTTCTTTCGTTCCTTCATACGGGGATCACGGGTCAAAAGCCCGCGGCCGCGTAAAGCGGAACGGAAATTAGAGTCCGCCTTAAGCAAGGCACGGGCAATGCCCAAACGCACTGCGCCTGCCTGGCTCGACACACCGCCGCCTTCGACGTTGACTATGACGTCGTATTTAGCCGCGGTCTGTGTAGCTTCGAGCGGTTCCCTGAGCACCATCCTGAGCGTCTCCCTCGGAAAATAATCATCCAAAGCCCTCTTGTTGACGAGTATCTCTCCCTTACCCGCCTTCAGGACGACCCTGGCAGTCGATTCCTTCCTTCTTCCTGTTCCCTGTAATTTTGCCTGCGCTTCCATCTTTCTCCTGCTATTAGACCTTTAAGGTCTCCGGTTTCTGAGCGGACTGTCCGTGTTCCTTGCCCGCGAATACTTTCAGCCTTCCGAGGGCATTCTTTCCTACCTTGTTCTTAGGCAGCATGCCCTTTACTGCGTGCATTATCACGTATTCCGGCTTCCTCTTAAGCAGGGTTTCGAGTTTCTCTGATTTCCTGCCTCCGGGATAACCTGAATACCAGTCATATTCCTTCTCAATAAGCTTCTTCCCGGTAACCTTTATCTTCGCCGCGTTTACGACGACTACGCCGTCGCCCGTATTTAAGTCCTTGCGGTATGTGGGCTTATGCTTCCCGGAAAGGACGCGCGAGACAGCTACGGCAAGCCTTCCGAGCACAACGCCGTCCGCGTCCACGATAAACCATTTTTCCTGCGACCTCTGTTCCTTTACCATTTCTTTGCCTTCCTTGATGGGATTAGTTGTTAAGACGTAAGATTATAACATAAAAAGGATTATTGTCAAGAATATTTTATTCCGGGACGTTCGACAACGCATATACGAGCACGTTTACGCCTATCTTGAAGGCGTTCTCTATGCCCTCATCACCGGCGCCCCCATGGCGGTCGGCCGTTGGGGGTTGCTGGGAAAGCTTCATGAAGCTGTGGCTTGCGTTCGGTGTATACCTCGTGCCGGGCCACTTCTCCCCTTCCGCCTCGGCCCACGCGTCGCAGGCGTCGCCCGAAGAGATATAGTAGACGACCATCCTGTCGCCGTAATATATCATATAGCCCGTGGTCGCTATGCCTTTATAAAGCGCGTCCGGAAGTGCCGACCCCTGGAAATCATAAAAACTGTGGTATATCGGGTGGGTCATCGGCACGCTCTGGAACCCCGTCTCCGGGAATATCCTCTTGAACTCCTTGAAGAGAGAATCCTGGAACGCCCCACCCTGCGCGTTATCATTGCAGATGAACATGAAGCCGCCGCGTGTCAGGTACTCTCTTATATTCTGTACCTCTACGTCGGTGAACGTGAAGCTCTGGTGGCCGTTCATATATATGATGGGGAACTGGAAAAACAGCTTCTTGTCGGTGAAATCCAGCGGCCTGTGCTCTATCGATACCTTAACGTTCGTCCTCCTGCCCAGTTCGTTCATGAGGTTCGGGATCGTCGTAAGGTCGTTATCCCAGTCGGAATATGTCGATATCGGGAATACGAACGTGCCCTTTATCGAGGTGCCCCTGCCGGATATCCTCGCCTTAGAGGAGAAATCGAGCGTGTTCTTTCCCGGTTTTGAGGTGACCGCTTCCTTCGGTTCGCCGAGCTTCAGTTCCTGCGGCGCCATGGCAGGCACCTTGGCGATACTCGGAAGGTCGGAAGGCCTCTCTACCGAGAGCGCCTGGCGCTCCGGCGCGGCTATCTCCTTGGTCGCAAGCGATGTGCTCTCCTGCGGCACCTTGACATCTGGCTTGAACTTCGCCTTTTCCATGTTCACGTCCTTCGTCGAAAGTATCTTTCCTTCGAAGAACGCCTGCCTTATCGCGGGCTTCATTATCAGGATGTTACCCACGATCAGCAGGATCGCTATATGTATGATCAGCGCCAGAAGGTAACTCCTGGATTTTTTTATCTCTTTAAGCATTATCAGTCCTCGCTTTGGTATTCTATCTGTTACCGATCTTCTCTATCGTCTCTTCCGGCACGAGGAAAGATACCGACTTTATCTTTGCCGCCGCGCAGGCATTCAGCACGTTCGTGACCCTTTCGTGCGACACGTCATCTTCGGCGTATATTATGACCGGCTGCGTCTCGAACACCTGCGAGAGGCTCGTCAGCATCGCTACCAGTTCGGGCAGATCCTCCGAATCGGGACTGTCATAATATTTCTCGTTGACCAAGACATTGCCGTCTGAGGCTACATTTATAACGACGTCCTCGCCTATCTTCTCCTGGGTCGTCGTGGATACAGCCGGAAGGTTCACGTTCAACTGGGCCTCAGGCGCGGAAAAACTCGACGCAGACATGAAGAATATCAGCAACAGGAATACGCAGTCGATCATCGGGGCCATCTGGAACCCCGGCTCCTCGCTGCTTGCCTTATAGAATCTCATTTTCACGCCTCACTGTTTTGGCTCTTCCTGGTATGTGGCGAACGATATGTCCCATATTCCGGCGGCGGCGCACGCGCTCAATACATCCAGGACCCTGCCGTGGGGCACCGTCTTATCAGCCCTTATGATTATCGTCTGCTTTACCTCTGCCTCCGAAAGCACGTCGGCAAGCTGTGCGGGTTCGTATACGTTCTGGTTCATGACTATCGCCCCGTCACCCTTGATATTTATCGACAGCTTCGGGCCGCCTCCTTCTGCGGTCCGCGACTGGTCTGCGACAGGCAGGTTGATCCCCTCCACCGATTCCAGCTGGTGGAAGGTCGATACCGACATGAAGAATATCAGCAACAGGAATACGCAGTCGATCATCGGGGCCATCTGGAACCCCGGCTCCTCGCTTTCCTGCTTCGAGAATCTCATCTCTTATCCCTTCAGTTTTCCGGCAAGCATCAACGCTATCTCGCCGGTGGTTATCTCTATGTCGGTTATTATCTCCTGCGCCTTGTTCCTGAAATAGAAGAAGAAGGCCATGACGGGTATACCGACTATAAGGCCGAACGCAGTTGTGATGAGTGCCTGGGATACGCCCGCCGCAAGCAGTGTCGGTTTTCCCAAACCGGCCTCGAACGCGATGACATTGAATGACTGTATCATGCCGAGGACCGTACCGAGAAGCCCGAGCATAGGCGAGATCGTGCCTATCGAAGACAGGTACCCTATCTTCTGGAGCAGGCCCGCCGCTTCTTTCGCTCCGACTATCGTCATGGAATCCTGTATTATCTGCAGGTCATGGCCGCTCTTGTCTATGCCGGCCTGCACGACGTTGACGAGGAAGCCCTTCCTGAGCGCGCCGAGGTTCGTTGCGCCCTGCATATCTCCGTTCTTAATCGCCATCTTGACCGCGCCCACATAGTCGACCGGCATCATAGACTGCTTGCGCAGGGAGATGAACAGGTCGATGATAAGCGCCATGCCGAACACGGAACACAGGCCGATGAATATCATCGTCCATCCGCCTGCAACGCATATCTGCCAGAACGTCATGCCCTTCGTGCCTGCCACGACCTCGGCATCTTTCGCCATTGCGGAAAACGAAACCAGGACCATGATCAACGCTAGGGCGATAAAACCCGCTATCCTTACCGCATTTTTATTACTTAGCTTTTTCCCCACTGTTTTCGATCTCCTTTATTTTGGTCTCCGACCTTGCCGCTACCTCGCTTTTCGGAAACTCGTCCACGATCTCCTTATAGGTCTCCAGAGCCATCTTCCTTTCTCCTATCTTCTCATAACATTCCCCGCTCCTGAATTTCGCTTCCGCCGCTGTCTTGCCCTTGTCGTAATATAATAACGCGATCTTCAGGTAATTCACAAGCGCCTGCTCGTATGATCCCTTCGCAAAATACGCTTCCGCCGTCCCGAAATATGCGTCGGGCCGCTGCGCCTCATCCTTGGAGCGTATCACGGCGTCATACGCCTTTACCGCTCCGTCATAATCGCCCTTGGCAGCCATGACCGACGCGAGCTTCATCCTCACCCTGTTTGCGTATTTCGAGCCCGGATAATCGCTTATGTACGTATTATACAACTCTATGGCCTTATCCACATTACCTAACTTCAATTGGCATTCCGCGGCCTTGAAATACGCGTCCTCTCCGTATGAATAACCGCCGTATTTCCTGATCGTCTCCATATAATCCGCGTATGCCTTCTCGTAGTCCTTCGCAAAATACCTGTTCTCCGCGGTCCTGAAAGAGACCGGCGCCTCTATTATCAGCTGGTCTACGTTCCCGAGCGGCACGGCTATGACCGCCTTCTCCCCTGCCAGCTCGATGGTAATGCCCGACTTATCGGTCTTGATTATCGAGCCCTTTATTATGTTCCCGTTCTTCATCTTGATCTGGTCCTGCGCAATAGCTTCCGCGGGAATGGACGCGGCGCACAAGACTGCCGCCGCAAATATCATAACTATCTTCTTCCCGGATATCATCTTATTGAGCCCGCCCTCTCCCGCGCTTTTGCCGCCTCATCGCTCTTCGGGTATTTGGCGACAAGTTTCTCGTAGGTCTCCTTCGCTTCCTTGTTCTTACCGAGTTTCTCCTGGCACTCTCCCGCTTTCAACAACGATGCGGAAGCGAGGTTATCCCTGTGCGAGTAAAGTATCGCGACACGCTGGAAATTAGCGAGCGCCTCCTCGTATTTGTACATCATAAAAAGGCTGTTACCCAGCTGGAACATGGCTTCAGCCGTAGTATCATCCTTATAATGGTCTATCACGTCCTTATAATATACTATCGCCTCGCTTGTTATATCCCTGTAATAATATGAATCCGCGATCCCGAGTTTTGCCCTGCTCGCGTATTTGGTCTTGGGGTATCTCGAGAGCAGTTCCGCGAAATCCGAGGCCGCATCGCGCCACTTCTTCAATGACATGTATGCCCTGCCCCTGCTGAAAAGCGACACTTCTTCGAGCGAGTCGTCCTTGTACTTCGACAGTATGCCGCTGAATAACTCCACGGCCCTCGAGCCCTCATTCGTATCCACAAGGACCTGCCCAATGATCGATGCCGCTGCTTCGGGCGGCGGAGTATCCGCAAAATCATTATATGCCGTAAGAAGCTCCCTCACGGTCGCCGCCGCTGCCGCCGGGTCGCCCGACAGGTACTGGAGGTTCGCAAGGCACCCGTACAGTTCAGGCATGACGGACTTCTGGCCCGAATATACCCCCGCGAGTTCCCTGAAGGTCATGATACCTTCGGTATATTTCTTTTGTTTCAGGTATATGTCATATATCGTCCTTATCGCCTCGTTCGCCATTGGGCTTTCCGGGTTCCGGTCGAGGAACTTCTTGAGTTCAATTAGGGCATCGTCTCGCTTCGCCGAATACAGGTAGCTTATCCCGAGCCTGTATGAGGCCGCCTGCGCGAACTCGTTATCGGGGTATTTATCGGCGATCTGTTTATAATACTCCGCGGCGGACGAATACTGGCCTTTGTCGAAATGCGTGTTCCCTATCTCATAGATGACGGCAGGCACGAGCTTGTTCTCCGGGAACTTCTCCATGAACTTCTTGTAATATGACTGGGCCTGCGCGGTATCTCCCAGGCAGGAATAACACCACCCGATATTGAACGTGACATCTTCCATATTATCCGATTTCGGGTATTTCTCTTCTATCATCTTGTAATATTTGACGGCTTCGGTATAGTCCTTCTTCTTAGCCAGAGCATACGCGAGCCTGAAGGCGAAATAAGGCACCGACTCTCCTTCCGGGTATTTTTCGATATACTCCTTATACACTTCGGCCGCCCTGCCGTAATCGTCGATACAGAAATAGCTCTCGGCAAGCTTCGCGAGGCCCTTTTCGTAAAGCTCGGTCCCCTTCGATTCGGGGAGCTGCTTTTTGTAATACTCTATGGCTTCCTTGTATTCCCCCTTTTCGAAATACGATTCGGCTATGAAGAAATTCATGTTCATCTTCTTCGCCGCCTCGGGATCAAGCTTCGCGTAATTATTATATGCCTGCACCGCGGCGTCCGCGTTACCTTTCTTCAGGTATGTTATTACGAGAAGATGGCATACGTCCTTCCTCATCTTGCTTTCAGGATACCTCTCGAGAAAGTCCTCACAGATTACCCATGTCTCGTATATCCTGCCCTGCTCGTAATATGCCGCCGCCATCTGGTACCTGGCAATCTCCGTCAGGTCGGTGCCGGATCCGTATATCTCGCTCCTCGGTTTAACCGTACGGAAATATTTTATAGCTTTCGCGTATTCCTTGTCTTTCAACGCTATTTGCCCGAGGCTGAACCGGGCATCGTTCGCGAACCTCGAGTCCTGCGGGATCGATCTGTAGATGTCCGCAGCCATTAGGTTCTTACCCTGCTCCTTATATACGCCCGCGAGCATAAATTTTGCCTCCAGTATCCGGTTGTCGCTTGGGTAAGATTCTATCATCTTCTTAAGGAAGTTCGCGGAAAGGTCCCATTTCTTCTGGTTGTAATAAGCGAGGCCCCTGCTGAAATATATGTCCGGGGCCTTCTTCGGGTCCTTGGATAACATGTCGTTATATATCTGGTTCGCCCTGTCGTCCTTGCCCATCCTGAGGTAACATTCCGCGAGGCCGTACTGGACTTTCTGCGTAAGGTCTTTCATGTACGCGAAGTCCTTATTGACCTTGTTGAAGTTCACCTCGGCTTTCTGGTATTCCTTCGTCTCGATATAGGCCAGCGCCTGGTTGCACAGGGCATACGGAAGCTGCTTACTGTAAGGGTATTTTGTTATGAGCGTCTGGAAGGTTTTTACTGCCTTTTCGTACTGGCCCGCGTTAAGCTGGCTCTCTCCAAGAGCAAATAGTTCCCCGTCCGTCTCCGCGCATACCGGGATCGCGGAGCCGAATACCGCAAATGCCACAAATGCCGTTATTACGAAGGATTTAAGCATTTTAAGTAATATACATTATGTCTATATGTAAATCAAGGGTAAAATATTGCCCACGGGGGCATATTATTGCTTATGCTTATATTACTTAATCCAGCCCTTCTTTTTTTGAAAATATCCTATATAGGCAGTATACGCAAAGGACTATTATGAAACTCCAGGAAATCGTCAGGAATAACCATCCTCCCGGGTTCATCCGGCACCTCCCTGCTTCTTCCTCCAGGCATTTCTCACCATCAATATTAGCACGGCTATTATTCCGAGAAGCATCAGCCTAACGCCAAGTATATACGGCTTGTCAGCGTCAGGCACGGATGCCATCAGTATCCTGTCCCTTCCGCCTTTCGATAATACATAAGAGCCCAGTATTACAAGCAGGAACAAAGGCGTAACATAGCGCATTATGAACTTATATGCCCTTGGTATCCTCAGCTCCGCGCCATGATGCATCTCCTCCCATGCCTTGTCCATCCCGAATACCCATGTGAATAATACAGTCTCTATAGTAGCAAAAAGCACGAGGCAGAAGGTCCCTCCCCAAAAGTCCATCTCATCTACCACGCCCTTACCGAGGAAGAATATCGCGGGCTGGCAAAGAACAAAGAAAACGACCGTCAGGATCCCGAGAGCCTTCTTCCTGCTCAGGCTGAACTCGTCCTCCAGGAAAGCCACCGCGGGCTGCGCAAGGGAAACCGATGATGTGACCCCCGCCAGGAACAGCATCATGAACCAAAGAAAGCCGAAGACGGCCGTTAACGGTATCTTGCCGAATATCGCTGGCATTGTCACGAACCCGAGGTTGAACGAACCGCTCTTGGCGACTTCCTGTGCGCCTGCCGGGCCGAAAAAGACGAACGCCGCCGTTATAACTATGCTTCCACCGAGTATTACTTCCGCGAATTCATTCATTCCGGCGGCCGTGAGCCCGGACAAAACTACATCGTCCGTCTTCTTGAGATAACTCGCGTACGTAAGGATCACCCCTATGCCGACGCTTAAAGTGAAGAATATCTGTCCGGCTGCGGCAAGCCAGACCTTCGGGTCTTTGAGCATCGTCAGGTCCGGGTTCCATAGGAATCCCATGCCGTTGAGAGCGTTCCAATCGGGCTTAAGGATATCCGGGATCCCGAGCAGCAGAACACGCGCGGCGATGAGAATACCGAATATTACCAGGGCCGGCATGGCGATACCGCAGAATCTTTCTATGCCTCCCTTGATCCCGTGGTATAGCACAAAGATGTTCAGAGCGAATGTTATCAGGAAGAAGACATATGCCGTCTGGAGAGAATTAAAATACTGGTTCGATTCGAGGCCCTGGAATGCCGAAAGGAACGACTGCAGCTGCGCCTGCGTAGTTGCGCCTGCATACTTACCGGTAAGCGCGAAAAAGCTGTACGCCAGGGTTCATGATTCGATATACGTATAATAAATAAGTATGACGAGCGGACCGAATATGCCGATGACACCGAAATATTTGATGAAGCGGTTCTTCCGCCTGATCGAATGGAATATCCCCGGCGCGGTGCCGTGCCCGAACCCTCCCCCGTACCTTCCGAGAGACCACTCTATCCACATCAACGGGATACCGAGAAGCAGCAGGGCGATGAAATACGGTATCATGAACGCTCCGCCGCCGTTCTGCACCGCCTGCACAGGTAACCTCAGGAAATTACCTAGGCCCACCGCCGAGCCGGCGACCGCCATTATTATGCCGAGTTTCGTGCCCCATGCCTGCCTGGATCTTTGCGCCAACTAGTATTTTACCTCTATTAGGCATAACCCTCTTGAAGGCGCCGTCTCCCCGGCCGCCTTCCTGTCCTTTGCCTTGAGTATCCCGCGCATGCTTCCCTCGGATATCCTCCCTCGTCCTATATCTATGAGCGTCCCGGCGATGTTCCTGACCATATTATAAAGGAAGCCGTCGGCCTCAATATCAATGATTATCTTCTCCCCCTGTTTCTTCAGGCGCAGTTTCTTTATTGTGCGCACCGATGAGCGATCTATCCTGTCGGACGCCTGGAAGGATTTAAAATCATGCTTTCCGAGAAGGGCCTTCGATTCCCTCTTCATCAGCGCGAGATTTAATTTGTACGGGATGTAGGCCGTGAGGTTCCGTTCTATCGCCGAGGGCGAATTGCCCGTCATTATCGTATATCTGTAGGTCTTCGACCTCGCGTCGAACCTTGCGTGGAATTTAAGCGGGACCTCTGCCGCCTGCTTTATGACGATATCCTTAGGCAGTACGCCGTTAAGCGCCCTCTGGAGTTTATAGGTTGGTATGTCTGATGGTGTCTTGAAATTCGCGAAATGAGTCACAGCGTGGACCCCTGCGTCGGTCCTCCCGCAAGAGATAAGCCGCGCTTTACGGCCTGTTAACCGTTCAAGCGCGGCTTCTATCGTATCCTGGATACTCCGTGCATTCTTCTGCGACTGCCAACCCGAGTATCCGGTGCCTTCGTATTCTATTTTGAGTAAGATATTACGCATTCGGCTATTTGTACCGCGTTGGTTGCGGCGCCTTTGCGCAGGTTGTCGGCGACGACCCACAGCCACAGGCCGTTCTTGACGGAACAGTCGCAGCGTATGCGGCCGACAAATGTCTCGTCCCTGCCCTCGGAATCCTTAGGCATCGGGTAGAGGCCCTTCCTGGCGTCGTCTATGACCACTACGCCCGGCGACTTCGCGAGAAGTTTCCTGACACTGTCCGGGCTTATGCGCTTCGCTGTCTCGATATACACGGACTCCGAATGGCCGGTCCTGACCGGTACCCTTACGGTAGTCGCGGACACCTTTATTTTATTATCGTGCATAATCTTGTGCGTCTCTTTTACCAGCTTCCATTCCTCGCTCGTATAACCGCATTCCGCGAAACCGCCGATCTGCGGGAAGACGTTATACGCGAGCTGCTGCGGCATCGAACGCCCTTCGGGCAGGTCCACATGGACATTCCCGTATCCGCCCGCGGCTATCGCGGCATTCTCTGCCTTGAGCTGTTCGACCGCGCTCTTTCCCGCGCCCGAGGACGCCTGGAGAGTGGTCACTATTATCCTCTTGAGGCCCGCCTTCTTATGTATCGGCTCAAGCGCCACCACCATCTGTATGGTGGAGCAGTTCGGGTTCGCTATTATGCCCTTGTGATTCTTTACATCCTTTCCGTTTACCTCGGGGACTACAAGGGGCACGTTCGGGTCCATGCGGAAATCGGCGCCGTTATCTATTACAACGCAGCCCCTCTTAACCGCCTCTTTCGCGTAGGTGACCGCCGCGCCCTTCTCGCCTTCGGTGCCGGCGAACAGCGCTATGTCCATACCGTCAAAACCCTCCGGCGATATCGCCTGCACGGAATACTTCTGCCCGTCAACATCTATCTCCCGCGCGCTGCGCGCGAGTACACGCAGTTCGCCTACAGGGAAGTTACGCTGGCGAAGCACGCGAAGCATCTCTATACCGACTACACCGGCACCTACCACAACTACATTATATTTGTTCTTCCTTTTCATCTCTCTCCTATAGATTTTCCACGACCAGGTCGCCGACCTGGCTTGTCGAATAGCCCATCTTTCCTGCTGCCAATGATTTCAGTTTCGTGTTCACTACCTTTATGACCGCGGCCTCTATCGCCTTCCCGGCCTTATCCTCTCCGAGCGTCTCGAGCATCATGCCGCCCGCGCATATGGCCGCAAGCGGGTTGATGACGTTCTGCCCTGTATATTTCGGCGCTGACCCGCCTATAGGCTCGAACATCGATACGCCTTTCGGGTTGATGTTACCGCCCGCCGCGATGCCCATACCGCCCTGTATCATCGCGCCGAGGTCCGTTATGATATCCCCGAATATGTTGTCGGTCACGATAACATCGAACCATTCGGGATTCTTGACGAACCACATAGTAGTCGCGTCTACGTGGGCGTAGTCGGTCTGGACATCCGGGTACTCCTTCGCGACTTCGTTGAACGTCCTCTGCCAGAGGTCCCATGCGTATGTCAGCACGTTCGTCTTCCCGCAGAGCGTGAGCTTCTTCCTCTTGTTGCGCTTCTTGCAGTAATCGAACGCGTAGCGCACGCAGCGCTCCACGCCCTTGCGCGTGTTGTACGATATCTGTATCGCGACCTCGTCGTCCGTGCCTTTCTTCTGGAACTCTCCCATTCCCTTATAGATGCCTTCGGAATTCTCGCGGACTACGACGAAATCTATATCCTCCGGCTTCTTGTCCTTCAGCGGGCAATAGGCGGAATTGTAGAGCTTGACCGGCCTGAGGTTGATATACTGGTCCAGCGCGAAACGCAGTTTAAGCAGCACCTGCTGCTCGAGTATGCCGGGCTTCACTTCCGGATGCCCGACCGCTCCGAGGTATATAGCGTTATATTTCCTGAGTTCGTCGACGTCCTTGTCTTCTACTGTCTTGCCTGTCCTCAGGTAACGCTCGCCGCTGAAATCGAATATGCTTGTCTCGTATTTGAACCCGAATTTGTCCGAAGCGGCCTTCATGACCTTAAGCCCTTCGTTGACTACTTCCGGCCCCGTACCGTCGCCGGGTATAACCGCGATCTTATAGCTGCTCATTTTTTCTTGACCACCCATTTCATAAGCCCGCCCGCTCCGATGAGTTCCTGCATGAACTCCGGCATCGGCTTGGCTTTATACACCTGGTCTTTTGTAAGGTTCCTGATCAACCCCGTCGAGGCGTCGACTTCCACTTCGTCGCCTTCAGTTATTGCCTTTGCGGCCTCCGCACATTCGAATATCGGAAGCCCTATGTTTATGCTGTTGCGGAAGAATATCCTTGCGAAGCTCTCCGCTATGACGCATGATATCCCGCAGCCCTTTATAGCTATGGGAGCGTGCTCCCTGCTCGAGCCGCAGCCGAAATTCTTTCCCGCTACTATTATGTCCTCCGCAGTGACCCTCTTCGAGAAACCCGGCATTATCCCGTCCATGCAATTTGCACCGAGCTCCCCGGGGTCGACCGTTACGAGGTATTTCGCCGGGATTATCTCGTCCGTGTTTATGTCGTCCCCGAATTTCCAGGCCTTGCCCTTGAGTATCATATGACCTCCTCCGGATGCGCGATCCTTCCCTTTATGGCAGACGCGGCTGCCACGGCCGGATTCGAGAGGTAAACCTCCGATTTCAAATGTCCCATTCGCCCGACGAAGTTCCTGTTCGTCGTCGCTATAGAGCGCTCTCCCGCGGCGAGTATGCCGAGATGCCCTCCGAGGCACGGCCCGCAGGTCGGCGTAGATACCGCACAACCCGACTTCACGAACGTCTCTATGAGCCCCTCCTTCATCGCCTGGAGGTATATCGCCTGCGTAGCCGGGAAGATTATGCAGCGTACGTCCTTATGCACCTTCCTGCCCTTCAATATTTTTGCGGCGATCCTGAGATCGCTGATACGCCCGTTCGTGCAGGACCCTATGACCGATTGGTCTATCCTGACGCCTTTTACCTGGCTTACGGGTTTCGCGTTAGAAGGCAACGGCGGCAACGAGACCATCGGCTCGAGCTTCGAGGCGTCGTATTCCCTGACCTGCGAATATACGGCATCCTTGTCGCTCGCGTATATCTTCCATTTCTTCTTCGACTTCTTCGACGTCTCTTTCACGTATTTGACCGTAGCGGCATCCGGCGCGATTATCCCGTTCTTGCCTCCCGCTTCTATCGCCATATTGCACATGGCGAACCTGTCGTCCATCGGGAGCCGGTCTATCGCGTCTCCCGTGAACTCCATCGCCTTGTATAATGCGCCGTCCACCCCGATATCGCCTATCGTGTGCAATATAAGGTCTTTTCCGCCGACCCACTTGCGGAGTTTTCCCTTATAGACGAACTTGATCGACTCGGGCACCTTGAACCAAACCCTGCCGCGGACATATGCGGCGGCAAGGTCGGTCGAACCGACGCCGGTAGAGAACGCGCCGACCGCCCCGTATGTGCATGTATGCGAATCCGCCCCTATTATGAGGTCTCCCGGCATCGTGAGCCCTTCTTCCGGAAGGAGCGCATGCTCTATCCCCATGCACCCGAGCTCATAATAATATTTTATCCTGTATTTCTTCGCGAAATCGCGCAATACCTTCAACTGCTCGGCGGACTTGATGTCCTTAGCCGGAGAGAAATGGTCGGGCACGAGCGCTATCTTCTTGTTGTCGAACACCCTGCCAATGCCCGTCTTCTCGAACTCGGAGATGGCGATCGGCGCCGTTATGTCATTGCCGAGGCAGAGGTCTATCCTGCAGTCGATCAACTCACCGGGCGCTATCGACTTCCTGTCCGTATGCGCGAGTAATATCTTTTCAGTTATCGTATATCCCATTTACAGCTCCTTCACGTAGGCGACTTCGTCGCAATCCGCGAATTTGGAACATATGCTGCAGTCGTTCCAGATCTTCTGCGGGAGTTTCTTCTTGTCCGTAGGGTTGAACCCGAGCTTCCCGAAGAATTCCTTCTTGCTCGTCAGCGCGAATACGTTCCTTAGCCCGAGATTGTCCGCCTCTTCGATGCACGCATTTACGAGCTTGCTTCCTATGCCTTTATTGACGCTGCCCGCATCGACCGCGAGCGACCTTATCTCCGCCAGCTTATCCGAATATATATGCAGGGCCGCGCATCCGAGTATCTTTCCGTCACGCTCAAGTACGAAGAAATCCCTGATCCCCTCGGCTATGTCTCCCGCCGAGCGCGGAAGCATCTCTTTCCTTCGCGCGTAGAAACCGACGAGCCCGTGTATCTGCTCGATGTCCCCGACATGCGCTTTTCTTATCATTATTTTATTATGCCTTCCGACGGGCTTGATGCCGACGCGTATTGCTTCTTAGGTATCCTTCCCGACAAGAATGCCAGCCTGCCCGCTTCCGTGGCCAGCTTCATCGCTTTCGCCATTCCCACGGCGTCGGCCGCGCCGGCTATGCCGGTATTCATCAGTATGCCGTCAACGCCGAGCTCCATCGCCACAGCGGCGTCCGAGGCCGTCCCGACTCCCGCATCGACTATCACGGGCACTTTTACCGCTTCACGTATGAACCGTATATTTATCGGGTTTATTATCCCCATCCCCGAACCTATCGGAGAGGCGAGCGGCATTACGCACGCCGCGCCGGCATCCGCAAGTTTCTTCGCCATGATCGGGTCGTCGTTCGTATACGGCATCACGGTGAAACCCTCCTTCACGAGCACCTTCGTCGCTTCCAGCAGGGCTTCCGTATCCGGAAGCAGTGTCTTTTCGTCGCCGATGACCTCAAGCTTTACCATGTCGGACAGCCCCATTCCCCTCGCCAACCTGGCTATCCTTATGGCGTCATCGGCGGTATAACAGCCGGCCGTATTAGGCAATATAGTATATTTATTTCTGTCGATATGGTCAAGCAGAGATTCCTTCCCGGAACCCGCTTCGCTAAGGTCCAACCGCCTTATCGCGACGGTCACTACCTCTGCTCCGGATGCCTCCAGCGCCTTTTCCATTATATCGAACGCGGCATACTTGCCGGTCCCGACAAGCAGCCTCGATCTAAATTCTTTTTTTCCTATCCTTAACGCCTTGTCTTCCATTCCTGTCTCCGTAATATTTGCACATTTTCTTCAGGTTGCACGCCGGGCATTTCGGCTCGCGCGCAGTGCATACCTGCCTGCCGAGCATGATAAGGTGCAGGTGGAACTCCTTTATGGCATGCGCCGGGGACTCCGAAGTAAGGTACTCCTGCGCTTTCTCCCGTGTCGCGCCCGGGCTTATAAAACCCAGCCGCTTCATTATCCTGAATATATGCGTGTCTACCGGCATTATCGGCTTCCCAAAAGAAAATAACAACACGACTGCGGCCGTCTTCGGCCCGACACCTTGTATAGACCTGAGGAACCTGTAACCTTCGTCGAGCCCCCTGTCTTTCAGGAATTCGAGGCTCAGAGAATTCGTGCGCTTCTTTATCTCGTTAAGCGCGCCCTTTATCCTCGGCGCCTTGATGTTAGAGAGCCCCGCAATCCTTATCTCCCGCTTTATCGCAGGCAGCGGGGCCTTCCTGAGGCCTTCCCAGCTCCGGAAACGCCTTTTCAGGTTACCGAACGCCCGAAGCGAGGTTATATCCGAGGTATTCTGTGAAAGGATGGTCTTGACGAGTTCCCCTGCCGCATCGCCTTCGGCCGCGATCTTCAGCCGGCCGAACCTTTCCAACAGCAGGTCCCTCACGCCGACGACTTTATTGCGCCGCATCTATCTCTCGATGACCGTCCCTTTTGCGACGACGACAAGCCCGGACTCCGTCACCGTGAACCTCTTCTTGTCTTCCTCGAGATCGTAACCTATCTCGGTACCGGACGGGATCTTTACATCCTTGTCCACTATCGCCCGCCTGATCTTCGCGTTCCGTCCTATATCCACGCCTTCCATTATTATCGAATCCATAACGCTCGAATAGCTGTTTATCCTGACGTTGTTGGAGAGTATCGAACGCTCTACGCGCCCGCCCGAGATTATGCAGCCGTTGGCTACCATCGAATCAAGCGCGACGCCTATGCGCATCCCGTCATCGCCCCCGGCGAAAACGAACTTCGCCGGCGGGAACTTCTCCATATACGTCCTTATCGGCCATTCGTTATCGTAAAGGTTGAATACCGGCGTCACGTTCACGAGGTCCATATTCGCGTCAAAGAACGCGTCAAGCGTCCCTATATCACGCCAGTACTTGGCTTCCTTCTTGTTCTCGTCCTTGAAATTGTAGGCGAATACCTTCGCTTTCCTCGCGACCATCGACGGGAGTATGTTTCTGCCGAAATCGTGCTTGCTGTCGGCCTTCTGGGCGTCTATTCCGAGCTCTTCCTTGAGCACGTTCGTGCTGAAAACGTATATCCCCATGGAGGCATAGACATGTTCCTGGTCGCCGGGGATCGTCTTCGAGGGGACCTGCGGTTTCTCCTCAAAACCTTGTATCCTCTCGTTGCGGTCTACCTCGACGATCCCGAAATGGCGAGCTTCCTTCTTGTTCACCTCGACGACCGCGACCGTGCAGTCCGCGCCTTTCGCCTTATGGTATTCGACCATCTCGGAATAGTCCATCTTGTATATATGGTCGCCCGCAAGTATCAGCACGTATTCCGGCTTCTCGGTCTCTATGAAATACAGGTTCTGGAATATGGAATCCGCGGTGCCCATATACCAGGTATCGCCTGTCCTCATCTGCGCCGGGACAATGTCGATATACTCGCCGAGTTCGGCGTCAAAGATATTCCATCCTAGCCTGAGATGCCTGATCAGTGAATTGCACTTATACTGCAGCAGCACGTGTATCCTGCGTATATCCGAATTTATGCAGTTCGACAGCGTGATATCTATGATCCTGTAAATCCCGCCGAACGGGACTGCGGGCTTGGTGCGGTCGCGGGTGAGCGGATACAACCTCTCGCCCTTTCCGCCGGCCATTATGAACGCTACCACATTCTTCATATTATTTTTTTACCAATGTAAACGCCGCTACTATCTCGGTTATGCCTATCCGTATCATCATGACCGCTATTGCGGCCAGGAATATATCCGACACCTTGGCCAGCGCCCTCGAACCGCCCTTTCCGAGGACCTTTATGAAAAGGTCCGCCTTCGCGAGCACAAGCCACATCAAAAGCATGTTTAATATGACCGATATGACCGTGGGTATGAGCCCGTACGCTTCCCGGAGTATCAGTATGGTCGTAAGCACTGCCGGGCCTGTTATCAGGGGCGTACCCAATGGGAATACGCCGATATCCGTCGTAGGTTTCGCCCTCTTGTCCTCCCCCGGCAGCAGCAAGTGCACCGAAAGGACAAGAAGCAGCACGCCGCCGGCTATCCTGAAATCCGGGACGGTCACGCCCATGAGCCGCAGCACCAGGTTACCGAGGAACATGAATCCAAGGGCGACCATCGTCGCTATAAATATACTGTTCAGGATCACTTTTTGGCGCGCTTCGGGCTTCATGCCTTCTGTCAGCATCAGGTAGAGCGGCAGGTTCCCGAACGCGTTCACCGCCATGAATACGGGTATGAAAGTAAGAACGAAAGGCGCTATCGGCGACAGTATCTTAAGTATCCCGCTGATCATATTTTTCCCCTTTCCCGTCCATTATATAAGAACGCGGCCAAAAAAGCAATCTCATTTGCCCTGCCGGAAATGCCTTACCCTCGGAGGGCATGCTACAAAATGCCCGGGCCCTGCTTCCTCCAAAACGGGTTCCTCGACCCTGCATTTCGGTTCCGCGTACGGGCAGCGCGGATGGAATTTGCATCCCTGGGGCGGGGATATCGGCGATGGCGGCTCCCCTTTTACCGTAAGTTTCCTCTTCTTCCTTTCAGGCCCGATCGACACGGCCGAGAAGAGCGCTTCGGTATACGGGTGCAGGGGCTGCGCATAGAGCTCGCCGGTAGGCGCGCTCTCAAAGACCCTTCCGAGGTACATGACTACCACGTCGTCGGATATCGACTCTATCACGCGAAGGTCATGGGATATGAACAGGTACGATAGCCCCGACTCCTTCTGCACGGACGCAAGCAGTTCGAGTATCTGCGCCTGTATAGAGAGGTCGAGCGAAGATACCGGCTCGTCGCATATGACGAGCTTCGGGGCGGTCATCAGCGCCCTTGCGATGCCTATCCTCTGCCTCTCTCCTCCGCTGAACTGGTGCGGATACCTGTTTACGTATCCCGGCTGCAATCCGACCCTCGACAGCGACGCGGAGATGAGCTCTTTCCTCCTGGCCGGGTTGCCGAGTCCGTGCACGAGCAACGGTTCGGCAAGTATCTCGCCTATCTTCATCCTGGGGTTAAGCGAATTATACGGGTCCTGGAAGACCGCCTGCAGGACCTTCCTCAGCGGCCTCATCCTGTCCTGCGGCATGCCGCTTATCCGGACGCCTTCGAATACCACATTGCCGGCCGTGGGCTTTACAAGGTTCAGTATTATCCGCGATAATGTCGTTTTTCCGCATCCGGATTCCCCGACGAGCCCGAGGGTCCTGCCCTTGTTTATCTCGAACGAGACCCCGTCGACCGCCCTGACGGTCCCGACGATTCTTTTGGCGAGCCCCCTCTCGACCGGGAAATATTTCTTTACGCCCTCGACGGACAATAGCGCCGGCATCTTATCCCTTTCCCATCCTCGGTATGCAATCTATAAGTTTTTTCGTATAAGGATGCGACGGCTTCCTGTATACGAGCTCGGTATCCCCGTATTCGACTATCTTTCCCTGCTGCATTACGGCGGTCTTTTCGGCGACCTGCGATACTATCGACAGGTCGTGCGTTATCAATATGACCGTAAGCTTCATATCCTCTTTAAGTTTTACAAGGAGATCGAGTATCTGCGCCTGCACGGTCACGTCAAGTGCCGTCGTCGGCTCGTCGGCGATCAAGAGCTTTGGCTTGCATGAGATAGCCATCGCTATCATGGCCCTCTGCCTCATGCCTCCCGAGAGCTGGTGCGGATAAGCGTGCATCAGTTCCTCCGGGGACGGCATCCCGACATCCTTCAGCGACGATACGGCTATATCGAACGCGCCCGCTCCCGAGGCCTCCCGGTGCAGCGTAACGGCTTCGATAAGCTGTTCTCCTATCGTAAACACGGGGTTCAGCGAGGTTGCAGGATCCTGGAATACGTATGATATCTTTGCGCCCCTTATCTTCCTCAGGCCCTCTTCGGTCATGCCCAACAGCTCCATTCCGTCGAATATTATGCTTCCCGACCTGACCGAGGCCGCCTTAGGCTGAAGGCCGGTTATTGAAAGCGCTGTGACGGATTTTCCGGAACCTGATTCCCCGACGAGGCCTAGGATCTCGCCTTCGAAGACCTTCAGGTCGGCCCCGCGGACCGCCTCGATGACCTTCCCTTCCTGGCTGAAATCCAGCCGCAGGCCTTTTATCTCTAAAAGGGGTTCTCTGCTCATTGTTTCCTGTGGGGGTTGAAATGTTCGCGCAGGCCTTCCCCGAGAAGGTTATAGCCCAGCACCGTAATGAGTATTGCGAGGCCCGGGAAGACCGTTATCCACCATGCTATTCCGAGCGTCGATTTCGCCTCTGTAAGTATATTTCCCCAGCTCGGGACCGGCGGCTGTACCCCAAGCCCGAGGAAGCTCAGGCCCGATTCCGTGAGTATCGCGCCCGCCACGCCGAGCGTCGCACTGACGAGCACCGGGCCGAGGCCGTTCGGTATAAGATGCCGCGTTATTATCCTGAAATCGCTCGCGCCGACAGCGCGTGCCGCCTCTACGAATTCCCTCTCCCTTAAACTCAATATCTCCGCCCTGATGAGCCGCGCGACTCCCATCCAGCTCGTAAGCCCTATTATCACCATTATGTTCCATATCCCCGGGCCGAGAACGGCTATGGTCGCGAGTATCAGGAAGAACGTCGGGAAACAGAGCATTATGTCTATGAACCGGGATATCACGCTGTCTATCCAGCCCCCGTAATAACCGGCAAGCGAACCGAAGATTACGCCCGCAATTACCGATATTCCTACAGCGACGAAACCGACGCTAAGCGATATCCTCGCGCCGTAGACCATCCTGCTGAAGAGGTCTCTCCCGAGCGAGTCAGTGCCCATTATATGTTCTGCGGACGGCGGCATAAGCACGCTCCCAAGTTCTATAGCACCCGGGTCATGTTCCGCTATGAACGGCGCGAAGAGCGCGGCGGCCGCCATTACGACCACGACAATAATGCCGAATACCGTGAGCCTGTTAAGGTTCTTCATCTTCCCGAAACCCTTATCCTTGGGTCGACGTACGCATATACGACATCCGCGACCAGGTTGCCGATGAGCGTCAGGATCGCGCCGATGAATAGCACGCCCATTATGACAGGGTAATCCCTTGCCATTACCGAATCGTAAAAGAGCTTGCCCATTCCGGGTATCGCATATATCGATTCGAATATGACACTGCCGCCTATCAGCCCCGGGATTGATAACCCTATTATCGTTACTATGGGAAGCAGCGCATTCTTTAGCGCGTGTTTATATATGACTATATTCTCGGGCAGGCCCTTCGCCCGGGCGGTCCTAATGAAATCCTTGTTGAGCACCTCGAGCATGCTCGTCCTCATGTAGCGCGATATCCCCGCGAGCCCGACGAACGCCGATACGAAGACCGGAAGCGCGAGATGCCTTGCCAGGTCCATGAATTTTTCCAGCAGGTTATAATCCTCGAAATCTATCGATTTTATCCCGGATATCGGAAGCCATCCGAGATGGACGCCGAAAAGGTTCATTAAAAGCAATGCGAGCCAGAACGTCGGCATAGCGAAACCGATGAAGACGAATACGGTGGATATCCTGTCGTATGCGGTACCCTCCTTTACGGCGCTTGTTATGCCTATCGGGACGGCAGCCAAAAATATCAGCGCGAGCGACAGAACGTTTATAGCTATCGTGACGGGGAGCCTCTCGCCTATTTTTTGCGATACCGGCCTGTCATCAACGAAGGACTTTCCAAGGTCGAACCTTGCGAGCCTCCTGACCCATTCCCAATACTGGATATGCACGGGTTTGTCGAGCCCGTAGAGCTTGTCCAGCTTCTCGCGCGCCTCGAGGGATATCTTAGGCGACATCTCCGCCTGCAGGCGCGTCGGTTTGCCGGGCGACAGGTGGATCACGAAAAAAGTGATCAGCGTTATGCCGATCAGCACAGGGAGTATCCCTATTAGCCTTCTCGCTATATAATTCACCATCTCGTGTACCTCTGTTCCCGCTTCGGGACGTACCATTTGATGAAATTATAACCGATGCCGGCCGGCGCGGGCTCTATCCCCTTGAACCTTTCGTGGACTATAGGCAGGGCATCGGGGACATAAAGGAATATGTACGGGTGGTCGTCGAATATCAGCTTGTTTATCCTGTTATATATCTCACGCCTTTTCTCCTGGCCGTACTCCCTGCGGCCCTCGAGCAGCAGCTTGTCCACTTCAGCGTTATTGTATCCGACAAAATTGAATTCTCCGGGTCGCGTCTTCGACGAATGCCATATGTCGTAGCAGTCCGGGTCCCTCGAAAGGCTCCAGCCCATTATTACGGCCTCGAACTTGCCTTTATCTATGAATTCCGAAAGGAACGTCGCCCATTCGATTATCCTGACCTCGGCCTCGATGCCGATATCCCTGAGCCTGCGCTGTATTATCTCGGACGCGGTCTTCCTCGGATCGTTGCCCTGGTTCGTCATAATGGTAAATTTGAATTTCTGCCCGTCCTTGTCTAGGATGCCGTCTCCGTCGCGGTCTTCCCATCCCGCTTCCCTCAACAGTTCCTTTGCCTTAACCGGATCGTATGGAACCGGCTTTATATCCTTATTGCACGCCCACGACTCCGGCGGGAATGGGCCCGTCGATACGCGCCCGAGGCCCAGCAGGACCCCGGTAATTATCTCGTCCTTGTCGATGGCGTAGTCGAGCGCGAGCCTGACCCTCGCGTCGGAGAATTTCGCGTCCCTGAGGTTGAGGCCCATATAAGCATACCCGAACGACGGATATTTGTATTTCCTGTAATATTTCCTGAAGAATGGCGTATCCGTCTGACGGGAATACTGCAGCGGCGTAAGTCCGATCTGGTCCACGCCCTGAGTCTGCAGCTCGAGGAACGTCGTTGCCTGGTCTGGTATTATCCTGTATATATACCTGTTGATGAACGGCCGCCCTTCGTAATAATCCGGGTTCGAGACAAGGACTATCTTCTCGCCCGTCTTCCACTCCTTGAAACGGTAAGGCCCGGTGCCGACGGGGTCGCGCGCGTATTTCGTGCTGCTCAGGTCCTCATTTTCGAGAAGATGCTTCGGCATGATGCCCATGCCCCAGCTCGATAATCCGGGTGAGAAAGGCTCCTTGTAGGTCACCTTTACGGTATGTTCATCGAGTACCTCAAGCGACTTTACCCTTTCGAAATCGCCGCTGTAGGGCGTCTTTACATTCGGATCGATGAGTTTCAGGTAGGTGAACTCCACGTCGCGAGCGGTGAAGGGCTCTCCGTCATGCCACCTTACACCTTTACGCAAATGGAATATTATTACGAGGCCCCCGTCCTTGATCTCCCAGCTTTCTGCGAGCTCGCCTTCAAGGTTCAGGTTTTTATCATATTTTATAAGGCCGTTATAGATGAGGCCGCATATTTCTGCCGAGGACGAATCCGATGCGAGTATGGGGATAAGCGTGCTCGCGTCGCCTATCGAGGCGGTGACAATCGCATCGCCATACTGGGACCATCCTAACGGTGCATGGCCCCAAACTATAAATAAAAATATCCCGACAAATCGGGATATTTTTATATGCATATCTTGCTCTCCTGTCTACTTTTTAGGAGCTTCTTCCCCTGCGGCCGCAGGCACTTCCGCTGCGGGCTTAGTCGCCGGCACCGCGGTCTGCGCCTCGGCGCCAGGCTTCGACAATTCCTTTTCCACTATCGAGCCGCTCTTGTTCATGGATACGAGCGCAAGCGTCAAAGATGTCGCGAGGAACAATACAGCGCAAGCCGCCGTCGCCTTTGTCAGGAACGATGAGGCCTTCGTGCCGAGCATCGACTGCAGCCCGCCGCTTCCGCCGAACGTCTCCGATATACCGCCGCCTTTGCCCGCCTGCAGCAATATGACCATTATAAGAACCAGGCACGAGATCACGTGCAATGCTATCAATACTCCATACATCTTATTACGCTGCTCCTTTACCTTTTGCTCTGTCTGACTATCTCGGCGAAATCCTTTACCTTAAGGCTCGCGCCGCCGACCAGCGCGCCGTCGATATCCGGCCCCGCCATGATCGCTTTTACGTTATCCGGCTTCACGCTTCCGCCGTACTGTATCCTTACCTTCGAGGATATCTCCTCACCGAACATCTTCTTAAGCAGGTCGCGGATAAACTTGTGGACTTCCTGAGCCTGCTCAGGCGTTGCCGTCCTGCCGGTGCCTATCGCCCAGACCGGTTCGTAGGCGATAATGACTTTCACCGCGTCCTCTTTTGTGAGGCCGGCCAGCCCGCCTTCGACATGGTCCTTCACGACATCGAACGTCTTGCCGGAATCGCGCTCTTCGAGCCGCTCTCCGACGCACATTATCGGCGTAAGCCCGTGCTTCAGGGCTGCCTTGACCTTCTTATTTACCGTATCGTTCGTCTCATGGAAATAGGTCCTGCGCTCGGAATGCCCTATTATGCAATACCCGCAGCCGAGATCCGTTATCATCTTCGGCGCGACCTCGCCGGTGAACGCGCCCTCTTCCTCCCAATACATGTCCTGGGCGCCGTAGCCGATGTTCGACCCCTTCAGCGCGTCCGCGACCTTAGCTATTGCGGTGAACGGAGGGCAGACGACAATATCGACTGCCGACTCGCCTTTCAGTTCCGCTTTTAGGCCGTTTACAAGTTCGAGCGCCTCGCCCGAGGTCTTGTACATCTTCCAGTTCCCTGCGATTATCGGTTTTCTCATATTATTTATCCGTCAACGCTTTTATGCCGGGAAGGACCTTGCCCTCAAGGTACTCGAGCGATGCGCCGCCGCCGGTCGATATATGCGTCATCTTATCTTCCAATTTGAACTTTGCCACGGCCGCGGCCGTATCTCCGCCGCCGATTATGGATATCACCTTGGCTCCGCCGCCGCAGCATGAGCAGCAAGAGCTGCTTCCGCCGGACAGGCAAGCGATGTATTTCGCGACTTCCTCGGTGCCCTTCGAGAACTTATCCATCTCGAAGACCCCGAGAGGGCCGTTCCAGACGATCGTCTTAGCGCCCTTGAGCACGGCCTTGAAGGCCTCGACCGTCTTCGGGCCGACATCCAGACCCATCCAACCGTCGGGTATCTGGTCGCCTACCGTCTTGGTGTTTGCGTTGGCGTCGAACTTGTCGGCAATAACGTTATCCACCGGAAGCACGATGTTGACCTTCTTCTGCTTTGCCTTCTCGAGAAGGGACTTCGCGACCTCTATCTTGTCCTTCTCCACCTTGGATGCGCCGATCGATTTTCCCTGCGCGGCATAGAAAGTATACGCCATACCGCCGCCGATAAGTATAGAATCCGCTTTGTTGAGCAGATTATCTATGACGCCTATCTTGTCCGATACCTTCGCGCCGCCAAGTATAGTCACGAACGGCTTCGCCGGGTTACTGACCTTGCCCTCGAGGTACTCTATCTCTTTCTCGAGGAGGAATCCCGCCGCTGAGGCTGATTTCAGGTACTTCGTCACACCCTCGGTCGAGGCATGCGCGCGGTGCGCTGTGCCGAACGCGTCGTTGACATATACGTCGCCGAGGCCCGCGAGCTCTTTCGCGAAACCGGCATCGTTGGCTTCCTCTTCTGCGTGGAAACGCAGGTTCTCAAGCAGCATGCATTCGCCGGGCTTGAGCGCGTCGGCCGTCGCCTTTACTTCCGGGCCTACGCAGTCCTTCGCCATCTTTACGGGTTTGCCGAGCAGATTGCTTAACCTATCGGCGCATGGGGCCAGGCTGTATTTCGCTACGGCCTTGCCGTCCGGCCTGCCGAGATGGCTCATCAGCACAAGTTTCGCGCCCTTATCCAGCGCGTATTTTATAGTAGGTACCGTCGCCCTGATCCTCGTATCGTCCGTGATGCTCAATTTGTCATCCAGAGGGACGTTGAAGTCCACGCGCATGATCACGCGTTTTCCCTTGAGGTCAAGGTCCTTTATTGTCAGTTTGTCCATTTATCGTCGGCTCCTGTCCTTAAAGGCCTTTCTTTACGATATACTCGCAAAGATCCACGACCCTGTTCGAGTAGCCCCACTCATTGTCATACCACGAGAGGACCTTGATTAGGTCGTCACCCATGACCTTAGTGCTCTTCGCGTCGACGATCGAGCTCAGCGCGCAATGGTTGAAGTCTACCGAGACGACCGGGTCTTCGGTGTATCCGAGTATGCCCTTCATCGCGCCTTCCGAAGCCGCCTTCAGCGCCGCGTTTATCTCTTCCGCTGTCGCTTTCTTCGAAAGCTGGCAGGTCAGGTCGACCACAGAGACGTTCGCGACCGGGACCCTCATCGAGAAACCGTCGAGCTTGCCCTTAAGTTCGGGTATGACCAGCGATATCGCCTTCGCGGCGCCCGTCGTCGTCGGTATCATCGATACCGCCGCGGCGCGCGACCTGCGCAGGTCGGAGTGAGCCTGGTCCTGAACCCTCTGGTCGTTCGTATATGCGTGGATCGTCGTCATGAGCCCCTTGACGATGCCGTATTTGTCGTTGAGCACCTTCGTGATAGGCGCGAGGCAGTTCGTCGTGCATGACGCGTTCGAGATGACGTTATGCGCCTTCGGGTCGTACTTGTCGTCATTGACGCCCATGACAATGGTGATGTCCTCATCCTGCGCAGGTGCAGATATGATGACCTTCTTCGCCCCGCCTTTCGTTATATGGTTCTCGGCGCCCTTTACTTCCTTGCCCTTCTTGTTCACGCCGTCCTTCTTGATGGTGAAGAGTCCTGTCGACTCGACTACGATCTCAACACCGAGGTCTTTCCACGGCAGCTCGCCCGGGTCCCTCTTGGCGAGCACCTTTATCATCTTGCCGTCGGCGGAGATCGTGTCCTCGGAAACCGCCTTGACGATGCCGGGGAACCTTCCGTGGACCGAATCATACTGGAACAGGTATGCGTTCGTTTTTGAATCGGTTATATCATTGATTGCTACGAGTTCCAGGTCCTTGCTCTTCTTCTCGAGAATTGCCCTGGCTACAAGACGACCTATCCTTCCGAAACCGTTGATACCTACCTTTACCGCCATTTCTTACCTCCCTAATGAGCCCCCAAAGGGGGCGAATTGTATCCGCCCACAGGGCGGATGTCCTTTTAACATTTTACAGTGACACTTCCCTTAAAGCCCAGGCCGCTATCTCCGGCGGCGTCGGGTTCAAATAAAATCCTGTCCCCCATTCGAAGCCGGCCGTCCTGCCGAGCCTCGGCATTATCTCGATATGCCAGTGGTAATCCACGCGTTCTTTTGAATCTATGGGCGACGTATGTACGATAAAATTATATGAAGGGTCCTTCAGCGCGATCTTCATCCTTAAAAGGGTCTCCTTCAGTATCCTCGCGAGGTCCACTACTTCTTCCTTTTGTATATAGCTGAACTCCGCGCTGTGTATCTTCGGGAATATCGAGAATTCGAAAGGGAACCTCGAGACGAACGGCGCGAACGCGATGAAGCTCTTGTTCTCCGTAATGACCCTTTCCCTTTCGTCTATCTCCTGGTGTATCATGTCGCAGAAGACGCATCTCTCCCTGTAATCGTAATACCTTTCCGACCAGCGCAGCTCCTCCACGACCCTCTTCGGGATTATCGGCAGCGCGATAAGCTGCGAATGCGGGTGCTCGAGCGACGCGCCGGCCGATACACCGTAATTCTTGAATATCAAAATGTATTTGAAACGCTTGTCTCCAATGAGGTCGAGGCTCCTGTTGCGGTACGCCCATATGACCTGTTCGACCTCGTGGTCCATCAGGTCGCAAAGCTCTTTGTTGTGGTCGGGATTCTCTATTATGACCTCATGGGCGCCGATGCCGTTCATCATATCGTACATGCCGATCCCGATCCTGTCGAGGTCGCCTTCTACCCTCAACGCAGGGAACTTGTTCGGTATTACGCGCGTCTGCCAGCCCGGCTCGTTCGGCTTCGCTGCGCCCTCGCGGTGCGCGAATATCTCCGGAGGCGTCATGCGCTCGTTGCCGGGGCAGAACGGGCATATGCCTTCCCTCTTCTTATGCGGCTCGACCTCGTAATCGGACGGGTTCTTCGCCCTGTCTATCTCGATGATGACCCATCTTCCCGTTATAGGATCCCTTCTCAGCTCGGCCATTTATATTTCCATCTCGTTAAGGTATTTCGCAGCGTCCTCGGGAGGCGTCGGGTTGATATAGAAACCGCTGCCCCATTCGAAACCTGCTACCCTCGTAAGCCTCGGCATTATCTCGATATGCCAGTGGAAATCCTCTTCTATCGTCCTCCAGTACCCGGCTTTCGGCACCCTGAACGGCGCCGTATGCAGTATTATATTGTACGGTGGGTCCACCAGCGCCTTCTTCAATTTGGTGAGGACGACCTTCAGTATCCTTGCAAGGTCCGCCCTTTTGTCCTTCGTGAGGTTGCAGAAATCAGAGCTGTGCTTCTTTGGGAGCACCCACATCTCGAACGGGAACCTCGACGCGAACGGCGCAAACGCGAGGAATCCGTCTATATCGGCCACGATCCTCTTGCCGGTATCCGTCTCCTGCTTTATGATATCGCAGAATATGCAGCGTTCCTTATATTCGAAATACTGCCTCGAGCCGACAAGCTCGTCTTTCAGCCTTATCGGGTTGACCGGCATCGCTATAAGCTGAGAGTGCGCGTGCCTTACCTTTCCGGAACCCGCTGCGGACCCGTAATTTTTGAACAGGAGAGCGTACTTGAAACGGGGGTCCCTACCGAGGTCCGTCATGCGTTCTATATAAGCCGTTATCGCGCAGGTGATCTGCTCTTCGGGAAGGTCTGCCATGTTATATATGTGCTGCGGCGTTTCGACTATTATCTCGTGCGCGCCTATGCCGTTGATGACGTCGTATATGCCCCTGCCGCGGCGCTCTATCTTGCCTTCTATCTTCAGGACCGGCGAGACCGACGGGACTACCCTGACCTTCCAGCCGGGCGAACCCGGTTTTGTGCCGGGGTCCCTTATCGCATAGATCTCGGGAGGCGGTGTTTTGTCTTCCTTGCCTTCGCAGAACGGGCATTCCGGCTCGGTATATTTCTCCTCCGACACCGAATGCGGAACGAAATCGCTCGGCCTGCGTGCCCTCTCGGTCGCGACTATGACCCACCTTCCGATTATCGGGTCTTTCCTGAACTCGGGCATCAGTCCTTTCTCCCGTTTTCCATCATCAGCTTAAGAAGGTCGTTCATCGATATGACCCCCTGCACCGTATTGCAGTCATCCTGAATCACGAGAAATTCCGCGCCGCTCGAGCGCATCTTCGCGACGGCATCCTTCAGCGATACACCGGACTTCACTATCACGGCGGATCGCTTCAGGAAATCGTCTACGGGGGCCTCGAGCCCTTTCAGCACCGTATCCGAGGTCACGACGGCCTTGAGGTTCCTCAGCGCCATGACCTTGTTCCTGATATAAGCGTAGAATTCCGTCGACAGGACCCTGTTGAAACTTATGAACATCGGGAAATACGGCTTCTTGTCGATGAAATTAAAATGGCTCTGCAGCGCGCATTGCCCGGCCTGCCTGTCTATCGTAAGGAAATACCTCAATGAGCTGTCCGGCGTCTGCGCGTCCAGCTCTTCGGGCACAGCCGCCAGGTACGTTATCTCGAGCACCTCGTCCATCGTGACGTTGAGCCCCTTGAAATCCTTCTGTATCCGGTAACCCAGCTCATCGTCCTGGTCCTTATACGCGTGCACATATTTTTCCAGCGTATCTATGGCATCCGCGAGGAATATCCCGAGCGCTACGTCCTTGTTGTAGATCATCCCGCTCGCGACAAGTGCGCCGTCGTCGGACTGGCCGGGACCTATCTTATGGCGTATATAAAGATACCTGATCTTCTCGGGAGCTGTCTTGCCCAGGTCTTCCTCCTGGATTATGAGCCCGGCCCTCTTGAACGCCTCTATAGAGCCGGCATTCTCGCGGTGAGCGAGCACCTCGCCGTCAAGCGCCATCTTTTCCATGACGTCGATGTTCACCGGGTAGCATTTCCCGTATCCGATCGTGATCCCGTACTTCTCTTCCGCGGCCGCCCGGGGCCCCGGATCGTCCCTAAGCCCTCCGATATATATCCCTTTAAGCACGTCCGCGGCGTTGACCTCTATCTCGAGCAGGTCCGGCACGCCTATGAACGGCTCTCCCTTCTCATTTACGAGCCTGAGCCTCGGCTTGCCCTTTATGGTATCGTCAACGAACCGGGCGATATCGTCAATGAGCATCTGGCGCCTTGACTTCACTTTGTCCGGGTCAAGCCTGAGCGCCTTCACGATGTCGTCTATCGTAGTATTGACATAAAAGCTCTTCTGGAAGGCGCCCGCACCGTTATGGGCCCTTCCTTCGAGAGATTGGACGAACAACAGGTCCGCTATCTCACTCGTTGTATTTAATTCCTCGGTCTCTTTTAAGTGCTGGAAATCCCGACGAATTAATTCGCTTGGCGCGACTTTATTGTTGATCATATATGTAGGTTTTGGATAAACAGGAAAATATTATATCACAATTATGCACCAATGCAAGTCATTTGACAAAACTGTCGCCTGTACGGACGTTATGCCCCAGCGCGTATTCGGAAGCCCTCATTCGCCTGCCACCCTCCGCCTGCAATTCTATTATGATGACCGACCCTTCGCCGCAGCTTACCGTTATGCCGTCCTTGTCTATGGCCGCTATCCTTCCCGGGCCGGATGGCTTGACCTCTGCGGTCCCCGGCAATCCGGAGCTCCATATCTTCAGGGTCTTGCCGGAAAGCACGGAAAAAGCACCCGGCCATCCGTATAATCCCCTTATCCTGTTATGTACAGCGGCGGCAGGCTGAGACCAGTCGATCCTTCCCTCTTCCTTCTTAAGTTTACCGGTGACCGTCGCTTCCTTCGCGTCCTGCTCCGTAAAAACCGCCTTGCCCGATGCTATATCCCCGACTGAACCCGAAAGAAGCTCCGCGCCCGCAGCTGCAAGCTTTCCGGAAAGCGTCTGCGTGTTATCGTCCGGAAGTATCTCCACCTGACACTGCGAGACTATCTCTCCCGCGTCCATCCTCTCGTTAAGCCGGAATACTGTAACGCCGGTCTCCGTCTCGCCGTTGATTATCGCCCAGTTTATCGGGGACGGCCCCCTGTATTTCGGCAGCAACGACGCGTGCAGGCCTACGGAACCCATATTAGGCAGCGACAGTATCTTCGCCGGGAGTATCTGCCCGTAAGCAATCACTATGAATATGTCCGCGCCGTAACCTGAGAGCGCTTCGGCGGCCTTATCGGCCGGTAACCCTTCTACCGAGGATACCGGCAGCCCAAGCTCCTGCGCGGCCGCCTTTACCGGCGACGGAGCGCTGACAAGGCGCCTTCCCTGGGGCTTGTCCCGCTTCGTGATGACCGCGGTTATCCCGTATGTGCTATTGAGTTTTTTCAGGCTTGGGACCGCGAATTCCGACGTCCCCAGGAATACTATCTTCATGCGGATTCTTTTTTTAAGCTGCGTTTCGCCATCATGCGCTTGATCGGGTTCAGCCTGTCTATGAATACGACCCCGTCAAGGTGGTCTATCTCATGCTGGAATACCCTCGCGAGCAGGCCTTTCGCCTCGTAGCATACGGGCTTTCCCTTTATATCCAGGCCTTCGACCACGATATAAGTGCTCCTTCGCACGACGCCGTTCACCCCTGGCAGGCTGAGGCATCCTTCTTCCTTGCACTCGCTGCCGCGCCTCTTCAGTATGACCGGGTTGATCATCGCGTCGGCGCGCCATCCATCCGGGGAAGGGTTGAAGACGAACACCCTTTTCAGTACCCCCACCTGGTTTGCGGCGAGCCCTACGCCGTCGGAGACCTTCATCGTCTCTATCATCTCCTCTACGAGACGCCTCTCGGCGTCCGTAACTTCTTTTACGGCGGCGGCTTTCTTCCTGAGCACCGGGTCCGGATATTTCCTTATCTTCAATGTAGGCATGGCATTATTCTACTATAAATCGTCTGAAAATCCAATTCCAAAAAAGGGTTGACACCCCTCCGCAAAAAGGGCTATAATTCTCTAAAAGGAGCCTTTTAATGAACGATGCCCCGCAAAACATTCCAAAAGAAATAAGGGATTACTATGACAAGGGTATTGCTGCGATACAAAGGGAGAATTATGCTTATGCGATCGAGCTCTTCGGGGCCGCGCTCGCACTGAAAGAGGATTTCGCGGAAGCACGCTATTATTTGTGGTTCTCGCTCTGGGAGAACAGCAAACGCCATTCCAACATATTTACCTTGCTGGTCGGGAAGATTACGTCCGGGATCCTTAATATGCAGGCCCTTTCGATGCGCAAGACAGGCAAGACCTCGCAGGCGATATATACCTACGAGAAAGCCATGAGGGCCGACCCCGGAAACGGCACCATCTTAAATGCCATAGCCGATTGCTTCATCAGCGAAGGACAGACTTGGAACGCAATAAAGATACTAGAAGGCGTACCGTTAATTAATAATGCGGATTTTGCGTCATTGAAAAAACTCGCGGGGCTTTACAGGACCATGGAGAATTACGATAAGGCCAGGGCCTACTACAGCGCTGCGCTGAAGGCCAACCCGAACGACATGGAAGCCGAGCACGGCATAAAGGAACTCGACGCTATAAAAACGCTAAAGGGCAATTTCGAGAACCAGTAATTGCGTATCCTCACAATCCCACCGGGTCAACGTCTACTGTTATTGTGACCCCGGACTTCCCTTTCAGCAACGCAAGCGCTTTGTCTATATAAACGCACATCTCGTCCGGCCTTGCGCCCTTCAGGAACATGCTCCACCTGTATTGTCCTTTTATCCTCGCGATGAACTCCGGCGCCGGACCGACGAGCGCGGCATCCTTGCCCTCTATGAACGGCCCGAGAAGCGACGCGAGGTCATGCGCCGCCCTAATGACCCTATCCTCATTCCTTCCCCTGAGCTTTATATCGACGATATGGCTGAAAGGCGGATAACCGAGCTCCTTCCTGAACTTTATCTCCTGCTCAAAGAAGCCCGCATAATCATGGGTAACGCTCTTCTCTACTGCGTAATGCTCGGGTGAGAACGTCTGTACGATCACCCTGCCGGGCTCGGGCCCGCGGCCCGCCCTTCCGGCCACCTGGGTCAGCAGGTTAAAGGTCCTCTCTCCCGACCTGAAATCCGGAAGGTTCAGCGCAGTGTCCGCAGATATCACCCCGACAAGCATGACGCGCGGGAAATCGTGGCCTTTTGCTATCATCTGCGTGCCTATAAGGATATCTATCCTGTGTTTCCTGAAATCCCCGAGTATCTGCCTGTGGGAGCCCCTTTTTGCCGTCGAGTCGGTATCCATCCTCGCTATGCGCGCGGCCGGAAAAATGCGAGAGGCCTCGCTCTCCACCTTCTGCGTCCCCGCACCGTAATATTGCATCTGGCCGTTCCGGCATTTCGGGCACTTCTCCGGAGGCAGCGACTCATAATTGCAGTAATGGCAGTTCAGTTTCTTCGTGTCGTAATGGTATGTCATCGATACGCTGCAGTGCCTGCACTTGACCGTATATCCGCATCTCTTGCAGTTCACGAATGTGGAAAACCCGCGGCGGTTCATCAGCAGCATCACCTGCCCGCCCTTGTTAAGCACCTGCGATACTGCATGCTCCAGCGCGCGAGAGAATATCCTGTTGCCCTTTGTGTCTATCATCTCCTGGCGCATATCAATGATATCGACCTTCGGGAGGGACCTCTTTTCTATGCGCTCCGCCATCCTCAACAGCTTATATTCGCCGCTCAGGGCTTTCCGGTAGGTCTCTACCGACGGGGTTGCGCCGCCGAGAATGACGGCCGCTCCGGTTATCCGAGCCCTTTCGATCGCGACGTCCCTCGCGTTATAGCGGGGCGCGTCATCCTGTTTGTACGAGGTCTCATGTTCCTCGTCGATGACTATGAGCCCGAGGTCGGCCACCGGCGCGAATATCGCCGAACGCGCTCCGACCGCTATCCTCGCCTTCCCATCCTTAAGTTTCTTCCATTCCACGAACCTTTCCGTCTCGAGCAACCGGCTGTGCAGGACCGCGACGATCCCTCCGAACCTCGACTTGAACCACTCGACCGTCTGCGGCGTAAGCGATATCTCAGGGACAAGTACTATTGCGCCCTTCCCCTGCCCGAGCGCGTACTCGATCGACTGCAGGTAAACCTCGGTCTTTCCGCTGCCGGTAATACCGTGAAGCAGGTAGACGTCGCTCTTCCCTTTGGATACCGATTCGAGGATGGGTTTAAGCGCGGAGGCCTGCTCCTGCGTAAGCTTGAGATTCCTGGTGGGTTTATATTCCTCTTCGGGCGCGGGATTCCTCGGCGCTGCTTTTATCTTGCCTTTTTTCAGCGGGCCCGGCAATGCTGCCTCTATCGCCTCGCCCCACGAGGAGTGGTAATATTCCGATATCCATTTCGTCAGCAACAGCAGCTCGGAACTAATGGCCGGGCCTTCGCTGTCTATTACGGATATTATGTCCTTTATGCCTTCGACGCCAGGCCTGTCGGTAAAACCCGTTATATAACCGACGAGTTTCCTCGGCCCGAAAGGCACCCAAACCCTTTTACCGGCTTCGGCCATACCGGCAAGCTCGGGAGGTATCCGGTAATGAAAGGGCTTCCTCACGGGAAGCCCCACGGCTATCTCGGCATAATCCTTCGACGCCAAATCAATCCTCCGATAATATTTTCATGATCTTCTTCAGGTCTTCCCAGACCTCTTTCTTCGCCGGCGGGTTCCTGAGCAGGTATGCGGGATGGTAGGTCGGTATCATGATCCTCCCGTTGAATTCCATTTCCTTCCCCCTGACCTTTGTAATGGGGACATCCATATCGAGCAGCGCCTGAGCTGCATGTTTTCCGAGGCAGCATATGACCTTAGGCGATACGAGCTCGATCTGCCGCATCAGGTAGCCCTTACAGGCCTTAACCTCTTCGGGAAGAGGGCTCCTGTTCTCGGGGGGGCGGCATTTAAGGACATTGCATATATATACTTCCTGCCTCCTGAGCCCCATCGCCTCTATCATCTTGGTAAGCAGCTGCCCGGCCCTTCCTACGAACGGTACGCCCTGCGCGTCTTCGTCCGCCCCGGGGGCCTCGCCCACGAACATCAGCCTGGCATTGTCGCTGCCGTCTGAGAATACGTAATTCGTCTTTGTCCTATAGAGAGGGCATGCCTTGCAGCGGAATACTTCCGACTTTATATCGGAAAGCCCTGCTTTTCCCGCCGGCGCCGCGACCATGATCGAATCCACCCCGCCATTCCTCTCGAGTTCTATATATGACTTGACGCCCTTTACGATATCGAGCAGTTCTTTCCTCGATCCGGCCTTGCTCATCTCTTCTCCACAGTCTGCAGGACGAGAAGGGCTATATCGCCGGCCGATGAGGGCTTACCGAGCTGTTTCGCTTTAGACCGCATCGTTTCAAGCACTTCCTTGTGCCTGAACAGGTACTCCAGCTTATCAAGGGTCTCGGCGATCGTCTTCGTCCCGATACCTACGCCGTTCTTTTCAAGGAACATCAGGTTATTCTCTTCCTGGCCGGGAATGAAAGTGTTCACTATGACCGGCACCCCCTTTACCATCGCCTCGGAGATGCTGAGCCCTCCGGGTTTCGATATCATGACATCGGATGCGTCCATAAGCTCGTTCACGTTATCGGCGAAACCGTAGATCTTCATCGCCGTCTTCGACCCCTTGGCTATCCCTTCTATATGCCTGCGCAGCGCCTCGTTCTTGCCGCAGACCACCATGATCTGGAACGGCTCCTGCGTCTTCGATATCGTCTCGACCATCTGCGGAATCGGTCCAACCCCGAGGCCGCCTCCTATTATAAGGACCGTGAACAATCCCTCCTTGAGTCCCAGGTTGCTCGCGGCTTCGCCCCTCTCCCACCTGCGGGTGAACTTCTCCTGCACCGGGATGCCGAGGACCCTGATCCTCTCGGCGGGTATGCCCTTAGATACAAGCTCTTTCTTCGTATATTCCGACGCTACGACGTATATGTCCACCTGCGCGGATATCCAGAAATCATGCACGCCGTAATCGGTAATGACGGTTATCAGCTCACCGCCGTACATCTTCGACAGTTTAAGGTTCGATATTATCTCCGTCGACAGGAAATGCGTCGACACTATGCAATCGGGGTTCTCCTTTCGTATGAACTTATAGAACGCATAGCCGTTAAGGAAATTTGTCATTCGCCTTATCGACCTTATGAGCGGCCGTATCGGCTTGAAATCCGTCAGGTAGAACGAGAAGCTCCAGAGGAACGGGGCCCTCGAAACCATGAAGTTATACCCCCATATATACGTCTTCCTGAAGAACCAGTTCATATACTCGAGCGAATCGATGACCCTAACGTCATGCCCCGTCTTGGCCTTATCGAATGCGTCCTTTATTGCGAATGCGGCGCTCTTGTGCCCGGCTCCGGCCGGCGCATGGACTATGAATATCTTCATGTTCTTTTCTCGTCCCTCCTAAGGACCAGGTTCACCGCGTCATACAAGTCGCGTTTGATGAAATCCGGCTTCGCTTCCCACTTTGCCGAGTTTCGTTTCACGTCAGATCTCTTCGTCTTGCCCGAGAGGACGAGTATCGTGGCGCAGCCGATGGCCTTCCCGGCTACCACATCCCTGATATTGTCCCCGATGAAATACGTGCCTCCGAAATCGATCTTTCCGCGTTTCAACGCCTTTCTGAAAAGGCCCGTTTTCGGTTTCCTGCACGCGCACCGCTGCTCTTTTCTGTGCGGGCAATAGTAGGCACCCGCTATCCTGCCGCCTGCTTTCCTTATCTCGGAGCGCATCTTCCTCGTGATATCCGACAGCGCGTTCAAGGTAAAATACCCCTTGCCTATGCCCGCCTGGTTCGAGATTATGTATACGGAATAACCGTTGTCGGCGAGCTTCTTCATCGCCTGCTTCGCGCGCGGGATGAACCTGAACTCCTCCCACTTCGTCACATACATATACTCGTTTATGAACTCGGGGTCGACATTTATGACGCCGTCCCTGTCGAGGAATATGACCTTATGCTGCTTTCTTGCCATACGTCAGCTCCCAGTATTTTGCCCATTTCATGAAATGCACGTACGAATACATGACGGAAAATATGAGCCCTATCCTGCCTTCCCTGAATCCCTGCTTCTTAACGTACAACTTCCAGAACAACTTCAGCGGCTTCACCTTGAGGTTGTACATGACCTCCTTTTCGGGAAGGACCCATTTTTCGTTCAGTATATCCATCGCCTCGTAACCCGTATACCTGTTCTGCCTCTCGATGAACTGTTCCATCGACTTGAACGGCCGGTGCTCTATCTCCTCTTCGATGACGCCTTGCGGGCCAGTCAGCTTCAGCCTCTCGTGTATGAGGCCCTCATACCTTCCGCACCCTTTTTTGAAGAAATGCGCCGAATAATGGTACCATCCCCCGTACCTCATCGGACGGCCGAGGAAATAGTTCTTCCTCCTGAACTTGTATCCGGCAATCTCCCCGGATGCGGACATGGCTTTTTTAAGCGCCGCAGCGAGCCCGGGTGTAACGACCTCATCCGCGTCGAGCTGCAGGACCCAGTCACCCTTTGAATTATCTATCCCCTTGTTCCTCTCCTGCGCGAAACCCTTGAACTCGCTCTGTATTATCCTGCCGGTATATTTCCTGCAGATATCGAGCGTCCCGTCGGTGGAGAAGCCGTCGACGATTATTATCTCGTCCGCCCACTTCACGCTTTCAAGGCACGCGCCTACGCAATCCTCGGCGTTCTTCGTAAGTATCACGACGCTAAGTCTTGGTTCTTGCATTTGTCTCCCAGTATTTCGCATAGCTGAGCACCTGGTAGATGCCGCTGTTGACCGCGATCATCAGCCCTATAACGCCGTCGCGCCCGCCTTTCTTCGTGAAATAACAGCGGTAGAACCTGTCGAACGCCCTCCAAAGGGCCTTACCGAGGGTCATCTTCCTGCCGTCCGACACCCACTTTTGCGCTTCTTTCGTGGTCTGCCCGTTCATGGATGCGACAAGCTCCGAGAAATCCTCGTATGAATAATGGATTATGTCCGACTTCAGCCGTCCGCACCTTCCCTCATATATGACACGTGGATGCACCCCCGCTTCTTCGTATTTGAAACGCCCTTTCCGGAAAAGCCTGTCCTTATATGCGGGATACCATCCTCCATGGCGCACCCAGTACTTGCCTACAAAATTCCTGAGAGGTATGGCGAATACTACATATTCGTCCAGCTTGCCCGCGGCATCGCCCTTAACGACCTGCGATATCTCCGACGCCAATTCCGGCGTGACGACCTCATCTGCGTCGAGGCTCAGGACCCATTCGTTGCGTGCCAGCGAATACGCGTAATTCCGGTGGGTTCCTTCCACCTCCATCTTCTTCTCGAAGACCCTGTCCGTATACCGGCGCGCTATCTCTACCGTCCTGTCGGTGCTCATGTCGTCGACTATAACGATATCGTCGGACCATGCCGCGCTCTCGAGGCACTGCGCGAGACGCTTCTCTTCGTTCCTGACTATGACGACGACCGATACGGGTATCTTTTCCAAATCATATCCTCTTTATTTTCGAATTACGGACCAGTCCGTACGCGGAAAGCGCGGTCCTTAGCGCGGGGTCTGCCGTGTAGATCCTGTCGAAGCTTTTCTTCTTTTTTATGATATTCCAAAATGATTTCAATTTAAAGAAGTTTTTGGGCTTTTCCTGCACCATGAGGTCGAGGTGCTCAGGGAGCGGGCCGGTCTCGAGCCCCTTCTCTATGAAGAGCCATATCCGGTTATGGTTGCCGAGTTCATGCCTGACGCTCTCTGCCATCTTATCCATCCGCCCTGCGTCATTCCGCGACAATATATACACGACCCGCGACACTTTTCCCCATTTCAACGCGAAGATCCCCGCGCTCCTGTCGAATGTCCGTTTCTTGTCCCTGAGGAACTTCCCCGACCTGCCTTCCTCGTGGAATACATAACATCCCTTCGCCATCACGCATTTGTATCCCGCCGCCTGCGCGCGGCGGCTGTAATCTGTATCCTCGAAATAAGCGTAGCCGAACTCATCGTCGAGATAACCGATCTTCCTTATGACTTCGCGTTTTATCAGCATGCAGAATCCCACCCCTGCGTTCATCTCTACCCATCCGCCGGAGCCGACACGCTTACTTGCGCCGAAGTTATTCGATGACGGGTTTACTATCCCTATCGAGGCGTCGCTCCCGGCGACCTTGATCATCTCCGATAGCCATCCTTCCGTCACGATAATATCATTGTTCAGGATGCAGGCATACTCCGCATCAGACGCTTTGAGGCCCTTATTCATGCCGCGCGCGAAACCCTCGTTCACGCAGTTGAATATGGCCTCTACCGTGATATATTCGTTGCCTTTCAGCGCGATCAGGTACTCCTTCAGGCCGTGTTCCGTGGACGCGTTATCAACTATAATGAGCCGGCAGCGCACTTTCGTGCACCGCAAAATCGATTCGACGCACTTCTTTAGTATCGCGAGGTTATTCCAGCTCAGCAGCACAAGGTCGCACTTTACTTCCATCCGCTCGCCTCCAGCATTTGGGCGAGCCGTTTACTATACGTATACTCTGAAACGGCGAGACTATGCCCTTCCCCGGCAATCTTCTGCCTCATTGCCGGGTCATTGAGGAAATAATCCGCCTTCCTTAAAAGGTCCGCCTCATCCCTGTATACGACGGCGTTTTTCCCGTCTGAAAACAGCTCCTCGAAACCGTTATCCTTAATGACGTTCGTCAAGAGCATCGCTCCGCATGAAAGCACCTCGAACATCCTCATATTAATATCGTTGTTTATCGAATAGTTGAACCCGATCTTCGCGCTGCTGTATATGTTAGACATCAGGCCTGAATCCGCCCTGCCTATAAAACTGTCGGGATACCTGACGGCAAGCCGTTTTAGCAGCTCTCCCCTCGGGTTCTTCTTTCCTTCGGTGCCGACGAACGCGATATCGAACCTTCTCTCTATGCCAAGGTCCAAGTGCTTATCCGGGTCGCAGGCGATCGGCACCCACACCGCGGCCTTTCCGGTATCCTTGCTCAGTTTCGTCGCCCCCGTCTTCTGCGCGCAAAAAAGATAATCGTAGTGCGCGGCCTGCGCCCTTATCTTCCTGTACGGTTTCTCGAGGTGCGTATCTATCGCATAGAATGCGCATGGTTTCAGGTGGGCGGGTATGTCGTATTTATAATCTCCGTGGTCTATCCTTAAATAAAGGTCGTATCCCGCCGGTATATTCGGGTCGTTTGTCCAGAAATGCCCGAAATCGATCCCGAGCGACCTTGCCGCCGACTCAAAATAACAGCCGATCGTGTCTTCCCTGTCCTTATTGAATATCAGTGCGAGTCTCATCCTTTCTGCAGGGCCTCCATTGCCGCCTTGAACACCGTTTCCGGTTCTATCCTGCTCAGGCATACCCTTTCGGCGCAATCCTTCATCCTGAAATCCCTGTAGCACGGGCGGCACGACATCTCCTCCTTCACGGCCTTATGGCGGCCGTAATCGCGCGGGTATTGCCCGTAAACATTCTCGTCAACCGGCCCGAATATCCCGACAGTCCGTGTCCCGGCGCCCACGGCCAGATGAAGGGGGCCCCCGTCATTCGCTATCACGAGCCTGCATGCTGCCATCAACGCAGCAGCCTGCAGCAACGACGTCTTGCCGTACGCCTCGATCGGCCTGTTGCGCATAGAGGCCTTGATCCCGTCGCAGATAGACGATTCACCGGCGCTGCCAAGCAATATTACTTTCGCCTTGGCTTCCTCTATAAGCCTGTCGGCGGCCGCGGCATAGCCGTCGCTCCTCCAATGCTTTATCCCGGCATCCTTGCCCCAGCTCTCCCCGCCGGCGGGGGCGATTCCAACAAGTACCTCGCCTTCGATAAAACCGTTGGAGCCAAGGAATCTCTTCGCCCATTGCCTGTCTTCATCCGGTATATACAGGGCGATATTCTTCACTGAAGGTTTGATCCCCGCCGATTCCAGAAGGCCGAGATAATATTCGATGACATGCTTTCCGCTGTAGCCTTCAATATCGGTCTTCTTTGTAAGATATGACCCCCTGTTCCTGTAATTGAAACCTATCCTTTCCTTTATTCCCGCGAGCAGGCATATAAGGCCATATTCCCTGTTAAGCGAGAGGTCTATTGAGGTATCGAACCCTTTCCTCCTTATGTCCATCATAAAGGACACCAGCTTCCTTATATAGCCGAACAACGACTTCCTCCGGAGCTCCCTGAATTCATCCTTTTCGTATACGAATACCCATTCGACATTCGGGTTGGCTCTCAGCACCGGTTCCGTCCTGCGGTTGCAGAGGTATCCGATACTGCAGTCCTTTATCTCATGCTTTATCGACTCTATGACCGGCGTCGTGAACAGCACATCTCCGATGCCGAACGGGTTAATTATCAGTATTTTCCTTTGCTTAGCCATTTATCCCTTTGACCGCCTCGAACACTTCCTCGACCGTTATGTCGCATACCATTGGCCTGCCTATGACCGTGTGCCCCCGGCCGTACGGCCCCCACCTTACGGATGAGCCGCCTTTCCTCGATTCCCCGAACAATGCGATGACCGGGGTCCCAACTGCGGCCGATATATGCACCGGACCCGAATCGCAGGATATTAGCGCCTTTGCTTTCTTGAGGACCGAGCCGAATTCCTTCAGCCCCAGTTTCCCCGTAAGATCGGAAAGCCGTTTCCCTGAGCATTTGGTCGCTTCGAGGGATATGGGCTTCTCCTCCTTCCCGCCGACAAGGACAGCGCTGGCGCCTGCTTCATTTTCAATCATCGCGCAAAGCCGTCCGAATCTCTCGGCCGGCCAGAGTTTCTCGGGATTGCTCGTGCCGGGATGCACGGCTATGAATTTCTCTCCCGCATGGATACCGTTCTCTTCAACAATGCGCGCCGCGGCCTTTTCGTCCTCCGCACTTACCGTAAATACCGGCCTTGACGGCTTCGCGTCTATTCCCGCGGCCTTTGCGATGTCGAGGTTATATTCCACCTCGTGCTTTTCGCACAGGTATTTTTTGTCTTCTATGGCCCTGTTCAGCAGAAATCCCAGCTTCCTGTCATACCCTATCCTTACCGGTATACCCGCAAGGAATACGGCGGCATTCACCGCTTTGTTCGGGTTGAATACCGCGCACATCTCGTACCGCTGCTTCCTCAACGAGATTATGAACCTTGCCATTTTGGCCGGTGAATCAAGGTCGCTTTGGGGATCTAGCTTTATTATTGAGTCTACGGAGGGATTACCTTCCGCCGCCTCGTATGAAGCCTCGGATACGGCAAGTGTTATCCTGGCGTCGGGGAATCCTGCGCGGAAAGCACTTATTGCGGGCGTCGTCAGGATGAACTCCCCAATCCTGTCGGTCCTTATGAGAAGGATGTTTTGAGGTTTCAATTTTCCGGCTGTCCGTATTCAGTCTTAGCCACCGACAACCCAGCGACCGACCAGAACAGGACTGCCAGCGGAAGTGAATACAGGTTTGTGTCAAAAAGGCTGTTGACCATCGTTGCGAGCAGGCCGCCGATGAACCCTATATACGCTGCCCTTGTAGAAACGTCCTTTTCCCTGAAATAATTCTTCAATCCCGATATGAACATTGCTGCCGCTATCCATAAGGACGCGAGGACGCCGGCAATACCCGTTTCCGCCGCCACCTGCAGCAGGCAGTTATGCGCATAAACGATCTCGCTGTATCCTGCCGGCCTGTATTTTTCAAAGACGCTCATGAACGTTCCCAGCCCGTGCCCGAATACAGGCCTGTCCATGAACATCCTCCAGCCCGTCTCCCAGATCAGAAGCCTGTCCTTGCTCGACTGGTCCCTTCCTATATTCACAAGCGAACCTATCTGGTCCTTCAGCGATTGCGGCCCGGCGACGGCAAGCAGCGCTACTACTACCAGTAACGATGCGAGCAGCGCATAGAACCTCTTCTTGCCGGAAATAACGCAGAGGAATATGAAGGCGGAGGCGAACCCGAGCCAGGCGGCCCTTGCCTGTGTCAGCATCAGGCACGCGAATATGACGGCGATCGAAACCGCAAGCAGCGCCCTCTTACTGCCTCGGAATGTGTTCATCATGAATAGCGAAAGCGGAAGCGGCAGTACCGTTGCGAAGAAGGTTCCCGCGCTGTTCGAGAACTTGAAAGTAGCGGTGACCTTTATCTTCTCGAAGAGCGGGAAATGCCTGAACAGGTCGTGGCCGGAATAATACTGATAGAGGCCGTCCAGTCCCACTATCGATGCCGGGAATATGAAGGCCAGTACGGAACGCGCTAGCTTCTCCCTCGTATTTATGACATCCGCTATCACGATAAACAGCAGGAAATATTCCATCGTCTTGAACATAAGGGCCCCTGCGCTTATGGCAAGATTTCCGGTGGTAAATGCCGACGTGATTATAGCCACGAGCAGGTAGCAGACGGACGACGCCTTTATGCCGGCATCCAGTCGCAAGGAGTGCATGACCGAGGATATGACTATATAGAACATCGCCAGCAGGACCGCCGCGATCAGCACGATAGGAATGAAATGTGCGGGCGCCAGAAGGTTAACGCCGGGCGCGGTATGTTTTGTAGCTATCCCCATCGTGACCACGATAGCGACATAGACCATTACCATCGTCAGGACGCCTATAAGCGCGAAGATGACGGAAGATCTTGCGCTTGCACGCGTCATGCTGAACGATTCCGCCTTTGCCCTTATCCGCTCCCTTAGTTCATAGGATTTCTTGAATAACCATATGAGGATAGCTATCGTAGCGAACACTTCGAGGACGCTCTTTGACGATGAGATGAAGAAGAAGAGCGTGTAGAGCAGGTACTCTATGAATTTGTCGCATCCGGAACATACCCTGCTTTTCCCGGCGCTCACTTAAGGTATATCCCGCTTATCTGGTGGTACTCCGCGCCGCTCTCCCTGCATATGGCTTCAATATCATCCTTGGTCTTATTGTCCGCGGACGGGATCGCAAGAATTATCTCGTCTATATTCTTCTCCTCCACGAGCCTCGGTATATCCGACCTCACGCCGAGCACCGGGACGGCCTGTATCCTTCGTCCCTGTTTCGAGAGGTCGTCGTCGATAAAACCTATCGGGCGGTAGTTCAGCGACCTGTTCTTCCTTATCTCGCGCAGGAACGCGTCACCCGCGTCCCCGGCGCCGAATATGAGGACCCTCCTGCCCTGGCCTTCGAATGAGACGAACAGCTGTTCCCTGAATATCCTGAAAGCTATCCTTACGGCCGACATCAGTATCAGCAGGACCATCGCGTCGAGTACGAATATCATCCTCGAAAATCCTTCGAACCTGAATGCGATGACCATGACCACGACCGACGCTATAGAGCCCAATGTTATGCCCTTCACGATATTGATCAACTCGTTGAGCCCTATATACCGCCAGATGTTCCCGTATACGCCGCTTACGGAAAAGGCCAGCAGCTTTATCACGATAATTATCGGCAGCGATTTAGCTATAAGCCCGAAATTATAATGGTCTATTATCCCCTCGTACCTCATTATATAGCTCGACATGTACGCGAGGCATATCAGGATGAAATCGCATATTACCTCGAATATGACCCTCTTGTATTTTACCAGGGCTTCTATCAGCTCGGATTCGTTCTTGTAAAACGAGACTTCTTTATCGCCGGGCTGCCTCGATGAGCGCCTTGACATAGTGGAATGGTTCAGGAATATCGCGAACACCGAGATGACCAGCACGAGCAGCGACATAATGACGGCGCTTACGTATATCTTCACGTGGAGCGATATATATGCCGCGGCGCCGAACAGGATCGATATCGAGTAAAGCACCATGACCGCCTTCCTCTCCTGCCATCCGAGGAAGACCATCCTGTGCGACGTATGGTCCTTGCCGCCTTTTGCGACAGACCTGCCGTCTATCGTGCGCGTTATAGCGACGAAGAGCGTATCGAATATCGGGACGGCCAGCGCGAGCACAGGGACGAGCAGGACGAGGAAAAGGTGCGAGACCTCTTTCCATGTGCCCATTATCGTAAGCGCCGACAGCGTAAAACCGAGGAACATCGCGCCGCAGTCGCCCATAAAGATCCTCGCGGGATAGAAATTATGCGGCAGGAAACCGAGCGAGGCGCCGGCCATTATCAGCGATACCATCGCTATCTCGTAATTGTGCAGCGCGAGCGAGCATGCGAAGATCGTCAACGACGCTATCGCCGTAACGCCCGCCGACAGCCCGTCCATGTTATCAAGAAGGTTGAATGAATTCGTGATCCCGACCATCCAGAGGATCGTAAGCGGGACCGATATCGCGGCGAACGGTATTACCTTTATCGAGACGCCGAACATCACTGCCAGCGAGGCGCATATGATCTGCCCGACAAGCTTCGACTGGGGGCTCAGGCCCCTGATATCGTCTACAACACCAAGCAGGAATATCGATGTGCCGCCCACTACGAGCCCCATATTGATCTTCCCGCCGCGCATGAATACAAGGTAGGTCGCCATGAACGCCGCGAATATCGCGATGCCGCCCATCAGCGGTATCACTTTCTTATGCCACCTGTCTTCTTTCGGCTTCGCGACGATACCGAGGCGGCATGCCGCCGCCTTAACGACCGGGGTCGCAAGGAACGCTATTGAAAAAGCGGTTAAAAAAAGGTAAACATAAGCCACTGGTTACTTGTTCCCTTTTATATAACCTACAACGTCCTCTATTATCGTCTTTAGGTCTGCGGTGGGGTTGAATCCGATCAGGTTGCGTATCTTCGTGGTATCGGGCACCCTTCTCTCCATGTCCTCGAAACCTTCTTCATACGCTTTTTCATAAGGGATATTTACGACCCTGGACCTGCTCTTTGTTATCTCGATGACCTTACGCGCAAGGCCTTCTATCGTGACTTCTTCCTGGCTGCCTATATTGAATACCTGGCCGTAGGCCTTGGGCTCTTCTATCAGTTTCGGTAGTGCGGAGACGACATCCTTCACGTGCAGGAAGCATCTTGACTGTTTTCCCGAGCCGTATACGGTGATGTCCTTGCCTTCGACCGCCTGCCTGACGAACCTCGGGACGACCATACCGTACATCCCGGACTGCCTCGGGCCCACGGTATTAAAAAGGCGGACTATTACCGCCGGGACATCCTTCGTCTTCCAGTATGTATAGGCGAGCATCTCGTCGACCGCCTTAGCCGTGGAATAGCTCCATCTCGACTTCAACGGCGATCCGAGAATCCTGTCCTGGTCCTCTTTCAGCGGGCCCTGGGTATTCTTCCCGTATATCTCCGACGTGGAGGTTATCAGCACTTTTTTATGGTATCGGCACGCCATCCCGAGGACTATCTCGCTCCCTTTTATGTTAGTGGTAAGCGATTCCAGGGGATGGTTGACTATAAGCTCCACTCCCACCGCCGCCGCGAGGTGGAATATCGCGTCGCAGCGCTCCGCCAGCTTATCTACGAGGAACTCATCCAGAATAGTCCCAACTACAAGCTTGAAATCGGGGTTCCCTTCGAGATGCCTTACGTTATCGACCTTTCCCGTAGACAGGTCGTCGAGCACCGTGACTCTGTGCCCTTCCTTTATCAGCTTATCGGTCAGGTGGGATCCTATAAAGCCGGCGCCGCCCGTTATGAGATAATGCACTTATTCATACTCCTTTTTTGCCCTTATTATAATCTATAAGCGAATCTGTGTAAAGCCGTTTTATGTCGGATATGAGCCTCTCGCTTGAATACTTCCCCATTACCGAGGCCTTTCCCGCCGCCCCGAACGATGCGCGTTTCGAGGAGTCGGCCGCGAGCTCACAGAGCTTTCCAGCAAACGTCCGGGCATCTCCGGATGCGACGAGGTATCCGGTCCTGCCGTCCTGCACTACATCCCTTACGCCGCCCACATCGGTCGAAACAACCGGCCTCCCTGAGGCCAGGGCCTCTATCAATGCCACGGGAGTACCCTCGTTCAAAGACGTGAGGGCTACTATATCCGAATCCGCATAGACGCCGGCCATATCCTCCTTCCACCCGTGAAACACGATCCTGCCCTCCAAACCGGCGCCGGCCGCATAAGCCTCCAACTCTGTCCTTTCTTCCCCGTCTCCCACTATAACGAACCTCATGTCCGGGGCGGGCGTCCCCGACAACGCTATCTTCGCCGCGTCGACGAACATCCTGTGGTTCTTTACGGGGACAAGCCTGCCTATTATGGAGACCAGGACAGCGCCGTCTCCGATGCCAAGCTCCTTCCTCAGATTCCCGTCCCTTCCGCCGATTGCCGCGTATTTTTCCAGTTCCAAGCCGAGAGGGACGACTTTTATCTTGTTTTCGCCGGCAATACGGTATTTTTCCGCTATATCGGACTTTTGCGCCTCGCTGACGACAATTATATATTTCGTGAAACAGGCCAGAACCCTCTCTATCGCGAGAAATACCGCCGCCTGCAGCTTGCTGAAATATCCGTCGAATATATGGCCGTGGAAAGTATGTATCCTTACCGGGACGCCGGCAAGCACCGCCGCGGCCCTTCCTAACGCCCCCGCCTTAGCTGTGTGGGTATGGACTATATCCGGCTTGAATTCCTTTATGGCCCTGAATATGGCAATAAACGCCCGCAGGTCCTTTACCGGGTTTATGCTCCTGCACAGCTCCGGGATTATGACCGGCTTGACCCCTTTTGTATCCGCAAGGTAGGACATATCCTTCTCGGACCTGTCCACGTTCCCGCAGACAAGGACCGAGGCATACTCCGCGTCGTTCAGTGCCGACGTCAAAAGGATCGTATGTATGGCGGGCCCGCCTACGTTAAGGCGGGCGATTATCCTTAATACCTTTATTTTCTGCCGCATCTTTTCAAGATACCGATAATCTTACTGCTACCCTTCATTCTGTCCCATCGGACCCCGGACAGGAATCCATCAAGAACAGTGAAAAGGGTATTAATCTCTGCCGCAATACTCTGAAAACCGCTTCCTTCATAATATGATTCCATCAGGGTTTCACAGCGGCAGAACAATTTCTTTATGTTCCCGAACAACGCACTATCTGAATAAACGTATCTGTTCGATGCCCTTGACATCCTCAATAAAATACTTCCTTCCAGGCATGCTGACATCATATCCGCAGACCCCTTTAACATCTTCATCGCAAAGCTTTGCAGGAATACCGATTCAAAACGATCGACGCAACGGCCGTAGAAGCCCCAAATATAGTAGGCAGTTCTTATCAGCCCGCTTCCGGCCGCTCTACCCTTATTCATCTCTCTATCTTCACTACAATACCCTGCATGCTATAGAGGTCGGTAGTGAATGCGATATCGCTTCCGATCTTTACGGGATACCCCTCAAAACTGAGCACGCCGTTATCGTTTACACAGTTCAGCTCGAAGGACGCCTGTACATCTCTCGTCATCGGGTCTTCCATGATTATAACCTGCTCACTATTGCCCATCGCCACGAACTGGCTGTTCTTGCTGGAGATAATCTTTTTAAGAACGCCGGCCGTGTCTCCCCCAGAATCCTTGTCGATATCCCCCTCCCTGATCACCGACGCCAGTTCTGGCATTATTTTCAGGAATTTAATCTCGGCGATGACCTTCTCGTACCTCTTTACCGCCGGCTTCTTCATTGCCGTAAGCCTGTTGCCGTAATAAAATACCGGGATGACGCTCAATAGCAGGACAACAAAGATGAAATCAATTATGTTAAGCTTTCCGAAGATCCTTCCCTTCTCGTCTATCATCTTCATTTTGCCCGCTCCTTTTTAGATATACCCCTTTACCAGGTAATATACTATTCCCGCATACTCGTGTAAAATGCCCTTTATCTGCCTCGGGGACGCACCGAACCCGTGCTTATAGAACTTGCTGTCCCTGATAGGCGTATATATGACGTCTATGCTTCCTCCCAGTTTACCATAAACCAGCGAGGCGCGCCTCATATGATAAGGTGAACTGACGAGCAGTATCTTCTTCCAGCCGTTCCTGCGCACGATATCGTTCGTGTTCTTCACGAATTCATACGTATATCCGGACCTGTCTTCCAACGTAATCGCGCTTGCGGGCACTCCCATCGACACCGCCAACGCTTTCATGATATCGACTTCCTTTATCGCATATGAATATCCCGACGAGAATACAATGTTTTCCGCATAGCCTTTCTTATAAAGTTCGACCGCGTATTCGACCCTCTCTTCGTATCCTTGCCCTCTCTTTCCCGATTCCCCGGTGCCTCCGGCGAATACAACTATCGCGTCGGCCTTTTGAGGCTGCTCGCTTATCTTCAACGGCTCCGCAAGGAACCATACCGCGGGTGTGCAGAATACCAACAGCAGTGCCGCGGCGATATATACTACCGGCCGCGCGATCCTGCGCGTTGCCGCGGCAAACAATCCCGCGAGGCTGTCCTTCCAGCCGGCTTCGCTCTTCTTTGTTTTCTCCTCAATAGCTTCTTCTATGGCCGCGCTCATTAGTTCTATGCGCGACTTCCAGCTGTTCTCCGACGCCGCCGATATCCTTTTCTCCTTCAGGGCGTCGTTATCCTCAGCTATCGCCCTGGACAACAACGATGAGAACTCCTGTTTGTCCCTGCCAATATATACGATACCGCCATACCTCCCGTTGAAGGTATCCACCTCGGGAAGATATGATGATATTACCGGCTTTCCCATTGCAAGGTATTCGTTAAGCTTTGTCGGGTATACGTTCTTCGTATATTCGGTCAACAGGTAAGGTATTACGGCCGCGGTAAAATGCTTCACGAGGTTCGGAAGCTCGGAATGCTTGCGTCCGCCTAAAAGGCGGATGTTGGGACAGCCGGACAGCTGCGACACGTCCGTTTGCACCGGACCCACGAAGACGAACTGCATCTCCGGATGCGCGGAAGCGGCATATTTGACAAGCTCGAAATCTATCCACTTGTGCACCCCTCCGACATAACCGATGACCGGCGGCTTCAAGTCCTTCAGCTCCGCGGGTATCTCCGTCCGCTCCTTCCTGACCTTCTCGAAATTTTCTATGTTCACTCCGAACGGGAAGAGCGTCACGTTATCGTTGAACCTCGCGCAGTGGTCATACAGCGCCTGCGACGTCACGAACACGCGGTCCGCGATGCCTATAAGCTTTTTTTCGTACGCGATTATCTTCTTCGCGGCTGCGGAGCTGACCGCGAAATTATCTATGCAATAATATATCAGCAGCTTCTTGTCTATATTCTCTATGATATCCATCGCGGTCCCCGTAGGGAGGAACGTCCATATGACCGGGTTCGCGAAATTCATCGCCCTCATCCATTTCTTGATGACCGAAAGCAGGATGAACTTATTGACCATCCTCGCTATTCGAGAGTACGGGAACGGCAGGACTATAGGGGAGTATATATAAAGGTTCTTCGCCTCTTCCCTGATTCCCTTGACGCCCCTGAAGTAATCCTTGAACCTTTTACGCAGGCGGGATATGTCCCTTATCTTCGGAGCGCGCACTCCCGTGTTCTCGATGAACAGGATGCGGTTGCCGTTCGCGGCGAACGCGGACATGATCTCCTGGTGCCCCTGCCATATAAAATCCCAGTCGATCGAAGATATGCATATTATGTCATGGTTCTTAAGCATTTTTACCCTCACTCATCCGTCGATGAACCTCTTATGCCACAGCTCGAGCATCAACATAGCCCACAACTGGAACGAATAATCCTTCCTTCCGGAGGTATGGTTATCGACCATCCCTTTTACCGCCTCCTGCCTGAAATATCCCCTCGATAGCGACGCCCTTGAAAGAAGCGTCTCCGTCAGCATGCCCTTAAGCTCCCCCCTGAACCACGCGCTTACCGGCACGCCGAAACCCATCTTCCTCCTCGATAATATATCGTCGGGTATCACCCCTGAGAAGGCCTTCTTAAGTATGTACTTCTTGGTGTTTCCTTTTATCTTATAGGACGAGGGAAGCGAAGCCGCAAATTCCATAAGTTTATGGTCGAGGAACGGCGAACGCCCTTCGAGCGACGCTGCCATGCCCGCGATATCGACCTTTACGAGCAGGTCGTTCGGCAGCGACGTATTTACGTCGGCCTTCAGCAGCCTGTCGAGGAACTCCGGGCACGACTTGCCGTCTATATACGGTTTTAAAAGGCGCAACGGGCCGGCCTTATCTATCCGGCCGAGGTAGTCCCCGGAATACAGTTTCTCCGGTTTCACCTCCCCTGCAATTCCTACCCACCTCAAATACCTTTCGGCCGCGGGCAGGCCGGCGTTAGTCAGGAACCTCCTGGCCCTGCGCGCCAGGTCTTTAGGGTTCGTAGAGTCCGGCAATAAAGACGAGGCAGCCCTGGCCGCCGCGCCCATCCCGAGGCCGCGGATCTTTTCCGCCGCGCTCATCGCCTGGTAACGTTCGTATCCGGCGAAGGATTCGTCGCCGCCGTCTCCGTTCAGGGCGACCGTCACGAATGCGCGCGTCTCCTTCGATACGTAGTATGTCGGTATGCACGAAGAGTCGGCATACGGTTCGCCGTACCTTTCCGCGAGCATGCCTATTATATCGAGCGCGTTCGGCTTCACGATAAACTCGCGGTGTTCGGTGCCGAAAATGCCGGATATCTTCCTTGCGTATTCGAGTTCGCTGTAGTCCTTCTCCTCGAAGCCTATCGTAAAGGTCCTGACCTTTCCCGGGGAGAGCTTGCTCATCATCGCCACTACGCAGCTTGAGTCGACCCCTCCGCTAAGGAACGCTCCGAGCGGTACGTCACTGAACAGCCTTATCTTTACTGCTTCCTCCGAAAGCCTTTTGACCTCGGCGGCGGCGTCTTCCTCGCTTATCTTCAGCTTCCTGGAATAATCCAGTTCCCAGTAACGTTCCACCTTCAGGCCGGATTTTGAAAGCGTAAGGCAATGGGCCGGCGGCAGCTTGTTTACGCCTTCCAGCGCCGACGCCGGGGCCGGGACGTAACCGAGGCTCATGTAATAGTGTATCGCGTCATCGCTTACTTTCCGTGATATCTCGCCGCTCTTCAGGAGCGCCGCGAACTCCGACGCGAACACGAACCTTCCGTCCTTATGCTGGTATACGAACGGCTTCTTCCCGACCCTGTCCCTGGCCGCAAAAAGCTCCTTCTTATTATCATCCCAGATCGCGAACGCGAACATCCCCCTGAGCTTGTCGACGCATTTCCCGCCGTACTCCTCGTACAGGTGCACGAGCGTTTCTGTATCGGAATGCGACCTGAACTTATGGCCCTTGCTCTCAAGCCCGGGCCTCAGTTCGTTGTAATTATATATCTCGCCGTTCAGGACAAGCCATACCGAACCGTCCTCGTTTGACATCGGCTGCTTCGCGCACGACGAGAGGTCAATGATGCTCAGCCTCCTGTGTCCGAGCGCGGCAGAGGGGCCTCTGCCGGAGCTGCGTTCGCAAGCCGCGTTCAGGTATATCCCTTCGTCGTCAGGGCCCCTGTGCTTCATCTCCGAGCACATGGCTTTTACAGTATCTGCGTTGACAGGCCTTCCGGAGATGTCTATGATACCGCAGATCCCGCACATGGTTATTCCTCTCCCGCCGTTGTCTTGATTATCCCCATTATCTTAGGAGCGTTGACCTCGAGCGAATACCTTTCCAGGACGGTCCTGCGGCCGGCTTCGCCTATCCTTCGCCTTAATCCGGAATCCCCGATAAGTATTGATAATTTCTCGACCCATTCTCCCGCGTCCTTCGCGAGAAAACCGTTCCTGCCTTCCTCTATTATCACCCTGTTAGGGCTCGCGTTCGAAGCGACGCACGGTATGCCGACGCTCATATACTGTATCGTCTTGAACCCCGTCTTGCCTGCGGTCCATTCGTCATCCGTAAGAGGATAGACGCCTATATCTATCGACTGGAATTCGGCTATCTCATCCTTCAGGCTCCAATCCTTGTATATGACCTCGGCTCCCGGCACCTCCATGATCCTGCCTGATGCGCCTATGATCTTCAGCCTGAACTTAAAACCCCTTTTCACGAGCTCTTCAAAAACACCCTTCAGCGATTCGAGATACTTCGCGGTGCTGTGGCTGCCTATCCATCCTATTGTTATCTGGCCCTCAGGCCGTCCTCCGGACTGGCCTGCGGGACGGCCTGTTGGCCTAAATTTCTCGGTGTCGACCGATGTATGTATGACCGTCACGTTCTTATTATACTTTGATGCGTATTCAGCAAGATATTCGTTGCAGGTTATTACGCGCCTGCTCATCGCTATTATCTTCGGTATCTTCCACGGGCATTTCAGCCCTTTCAGAAAGCTGTTCGTACTGCTCGCCGCACCGAGGTATATCGCGTCGTCGAGGTCGTATATTATCTTCTTTCCTGCCGCGGCGAGAAGCCATTCGATGGCCGGCGGACCGAATGGGAACGCCTCAAGGTGTATAAAAACCGCATCGGACGAGAACGCGGTAAACAGGTCTGACATCCTCCTGAACGTGCCGGCTGCAAAATACGCAAGCTTCCTGAGATACATCCCCTTCTTGTACAGTATCCTGTAAAACGGAGAACTAACGAACGGCCTTACTTCGCAGTCGATGCCGTTCTGCCTCAGGTAAGGTATATACTGCTCGACCCTGTACCTGCTGCTGGGCCCTTCCGTAGGATACGGTTCCAGGAAAAGGACTCTCATTTTATGGCTTTCAGGTACTCCTTCAGCGCGTCCTGCCACGGCCTCGTCTTGTCCAGGCCGAGCTTCGAGAGGTTATTGTTCAGCATCGCCTCGGACTTGCCTCTTGGCGCGGGAAGCGGGAAAGCGTCCGATGTGACCGGCTTTATCACGACGTCCTTCCTGCCGAGGAATTCGGCGATCTTCACGGCTATGTCATACCGAGTGCATATCCCTTTATTCACGCAGTGGTAAAGCCCGTATTTCCCGCTCTTGACTATATCTACTATGCCCTGCGAGAAATCCGTAGTGAATGTCGGGCTTCCCGTCTTATCCGTGACGACCGATATCTCCTTCTTGGTGTTCAGGAGCTGGACTATCTTCCACACGAACTTCTTGTCCTTGTTATGCCCGCCGATCATCCATCCGGCGCGCACGATAAAGTACCTTTTAAGAAGCGACCGTACGGATTCCTCGCCTTTGAGCTTGCTCATGCCGTATATGCTTATCGGGTTGGGCTTGTCCGTCTCTTTATACCCGCCTTCCTTCTCGCCGTCAAATACGGCGCCCGTGCTTATGTACACCATCGCAATATCCAGTTCCTTGCAGATCTGCGCGATATTCTCCGTCCCCTGCCAGTTCGTCGCGTAAGCGTGCTCCGGCTGGAGCTCGCACTTGTCGACGTCGGTCTCCGCGGCGAGATGGAATATTATCTCGGGACGCGCCTCCTTCACGACTGATAGCATGCCGTTTATGTCCCTGATATCGCATTTCGTTATACCTTCCTCGCCTGCGATATCGGTAAGTATGAGCTCGTAACCGTTCTTTATGAGCAGCGGGCATAATGCGTCCGCGAGCATCCCGTTCGCTCCGGTGACCATGGCTTTCTTTTTCATCATTAATTCCCTTTCCTAGTTTTAAACACGCTATCGTAAACATCCATATATTTTTCTACTCCCGAACCGAGCGAAAAACCGCTCTCGGCAGCTTTGCGGCAGCGTTTTGATGCCTCCGGGCCCTCGGCCGCTATCGAGGCGATCCTTCGCGCAGCTTCCTTATATTCCATGCGGCTGAATCCCTTGACCACGGCACCGGCGGAGTTCTCCTCCACCGTCTGCACGGTATCGCCTATGCCGGAGTTTATTACCACAGGCAGCCCGCACGAAAGGTATTCCGCGAACTTTATCGGGCACGAAGACCTCTTCGACAGGACGGGCCTGATGAAGAATATGCCGGCATCGGCTGCGCACAGGTATTCCGGCATCCTGTCATACTCTGCGCCCGTTACTATAACGTCCCCGGACGTAAGGCCCTTTTTATCCCTCTCCCTGATGACCGCTTCCTTATCTATATGAGTGACGAACATCATGCAAGCACCCGGGATCTCTTCCTTGGCCGCCGCGATAAAATCAAGCATCTCAGAAGGCATGTACCATGTGCCTATGGAGCCGGTATAAATGAACATGAACCTGCCGCCAAAACCCGGGGCTATCCTCTCCCTTAGTGCCTGTCTTTCCGTATCGGGGCTTTTGAACTTCTCCAGGTCAACACAGCACGGTATCACGTGTATGTTGAGCCCTTTGCCACCGCCGCCGAGGTAATCCCCGTCGACAAGGAATTTCCTTATGTTCTCCGTAAGGACCACGACGGCTTCGGCTTTCAACAGGAGGTATTTCTCGATACGCCGTACGGCCCTGTATATGAAACCGTCCCTCTTCCAGATACCGCCGTCGGCGTATTCCTCCGCCATGAGGCCCCTCTCGTCATACACGAACTTCTTCCTCGTGATAGAGGCTATGGCATATGCCATTACGGCCGGGACCGTCGCCCGCGCATGTATAATGTCCGCCTTATGGGATATCGCCAGCTTTACGCCTGCGGCAATACCGGTAAGTATATCAAATACCGTGGCCGGAAGCGAGGGGCTTTTATGGTACCTGAGCTTCTTCCATGTTATGCCCGATTCCCTTAATTCATCCTCAAGCAGACCTGATGCCGCGTCGGGCCGCGATTTCTCGAAGCTCATTATCGCGCATCCGACGCCTTTCTTCGATAAGCCCTTCAGGTATGGTATGCCCTGGGACCTTATCAGAGGTTCGGTCGCGCCGTTATATGTTATAAAGAGGACCTTCATGCCCGTTTGTCCGTCCCCCATTTCGCATTCCTGAGCGCCGTTGCCGCACGCGCTCCGAGAATACTCCTAAGGAATGTATATGCCACGAGAGGATCCTCGGCTAACGCAGCCGGGCGGCTCCGCAATGCAAGCGCAAGGTATCGCCTTGCGTCCTTCATCCTTCCGGCGGCATAATAATTGATGGCGGTCACCGTATACAGACGCGAATATGCTTTTCCTTTCAGGCCTTCGATCTTCGGCGCGAGCATTTCGTTCCCGAAGGCCATATCCAGCGCAAGCTTCATAGACCCGGCCATCCGCTCGGGGACTATAGATGATTTCCCCGGATGGAACCTGACCTTCGCCGTATAATCCCCCGTAAAGGCCATCCGGCAGCATGACGCAAGCCTTGCCCACATCTCCCAATCCTCAGATCCGGAGAGTTCCCTCTTCTCGCTGAAATATCCCGCCTTCCCGAACGCGCTCTTATTAACGAGGCAGGACGAGGCGTTGCATCCGCGCGACGAATAACCTGCGACCATCTCCCGCAGCGGGTCTTTCCCGAACGATGACGCCTCAAGCTTTCCTATGGTCCCGCCGGACTCGTCTATAAGGTATGAGCCCGAATAAGAGACCTCCGCTCCAGACGACTCGCACGCGCACAGGCACGACTCAAGATGCTCCGGCAGCCAAAGGTCGTCGGAATCAAGGAACGCGACATACTCACCTTTTGAATCCTTTATTCCCCTGTTCCTTGCCGCTCCTCGCTCACGGTTGTCCTGGAGTATATACCTGATCCTTTCTCCGAACGATGCGGCTACACCCGCTGTCCTGTCGGTGGAACTGTCATCCACGACGATCACCTCGATATCCTTATGCGTCTGCGCGAGGACGCTGTCTACCGCTTCCTTGAGGTAACCGGCCCTGTTGTATGTGGGTATGACTACGCTTATCAGAGCCATATCAATAGAACCCCCAGGTCGAGGCTACGCCGACATGCCTGTTGTAGAACAGTTTCTTTAAATTTGCGTATTTCCTATCAAATTTCCCATTGGCATTCTCGGCCTCTAACCTCTCGTATTGCAGAGGCCTCGAAGAATACACCGACGCGTAGACGGTGCCGCCCGAGGCGATATCGGCGACCTTCTTGAGAGAGTATTTCTTTGCGAGCCTATCTACAAATGAGGCATATCCCGCGTCCTTTTTATAACACGACGCAGATACGACATAAAAAGGGAATTCCATGTCCGCCTCGCCTTCGGCCACCGGGTTCGTTGAAGATGGCGGCTCCGAAATGTTCCTCATGTCATAGATATATTTCCCGAATACCGGGCTCTTGAAGAAGTTCTTTCCGTAATAATATTCGTTCAGGATGTTCTCCCTCTGGTCGAGCAAGCTTGCGATCTTATCATCCTTGCTCATATGCTCCCTAAGGTAATAACCGACGCTCTTCAGGTAATTGGGTGACCGTTGCCTCGGCGAAACGAGGGAAGCCACGTTCGCAGATGCCGAAACCGAAAGTATGTATGCCGTAAAGACCGCGACTGCCGCTGTCGAAGCATACCTCGCGGCCGCATTCCGTGTTTTATCGGATGCCATCCTGAAGGCCTGCGCTATCGCTATAGACGCAATAATCATGTAGGGAAGCATCGCCGAATACGGCTCAAGATTTATGAGATACAGGTAATATACGACGGGAAATAACAGCAGCGGTGTTTGTTTCTTCCCCCGCATTACGGCTATCGCGTAAAATGCCGCAAGGGCTGCAAACGCCCACCACTGCCACATGCCTGACAGCAACATGCTCTTCAGCGAACTTCCTATCGCTGCGAATTTCGATACGAGCGGAGCTCCTATGCCTATCTTCTGCGAGACCCAGCCCAAAAGCCCCAGGTTGCTCTCTCCTATCCTCTTGTATACATAGAGGTGCGCGACGGCCGCGGCAATGACCGGGACCGCAAGCGTCAGGTTCGCGGGATTCTTTACGAAGTATTCCCTGGCCGAGCCAAGCGGCCCGTAATTGTCCCGTTTATACGCCGCGGCCCATGCGAAATACAGGTATACCGGCATTTTTATCACATTGCCGCAGGCCGAGTTTATGAATAACATCACGAGCAGCGGGATTTTCCGCGCAAACCCCTTCTCCTTCCAGTCGTAAAAATATATCGAGAGAAGCAAGAGGCCTTCATATAACGTATTCACCGGTATTATATAGAAACTGATGGAGTGCTGCACATACGCCTGGGACGTTATCGCCAGGAATACCAGCGCCGCTACTGCATCATCGTAGAGCCTGTATACCGCGTATGCCATCAACATGAGGCCGCAGAACATCACCACGGTCTGCGCGAACAAAAGCCAGAACTCGTTCACCGGTATCCCGAGCATGTCGTATATGCCCGCGTATGCGTACCAGTGCGCAAAATCAAGGAGCCCGTGCGTTCCGCTGACCGCCGACTTGATGAAATTGTCCAGTATATGCGACGTGCCATCCTGCGCCGACACCCCGTGCGAGAAATCGAAGTTAAGGACATTCAGGTAATGCAGGCGTATCCCGCCGAACGGCCCTGCGGCTGGTTCGTCGTCGAACTTGTTGGACATCTGCGCAATGCTCGCGGAGATGTGGAATGCCGCCATCATCACGACGGCCAATAGCAGGGCGGCCTTCTTACGCGTCATTCCTTTTCTTCCAGTCCTATAAGGCTGCCGACGAGGTATAACGGCCTCTTCTGCGTCTCCTTGTATATCCTGCCGATATACTGTCCTATTATCCCGATAGACAGCAGTTGAATGCCGCCTATGAACAATATAGTTATCATCATCGACGCATAACCCGGCATGGACGCGCCGTAGAATATCGTCTTAACCAAGTAGAAAAGCAGCAGCGCGAAGCTTGCCGCCGAAATTATGGCCCCTGCCCACGAAACGAACGCCAGCGGTTTTATCGAATATCCCGTCACTACGTCAACCGAGAGGCCCGCGAGCTTACGCAGGCCGTATTTCGAGCTGCCGCTGCTCCTCTTTCCTTCCTCGAACGGCACGAATGCCGTCCTGAAGCCCATCCATGAGATCATAGCCCTGAAGAATCGGCTCTTTTCCCTGAGCTTAAGGAACGCGTCGACCGCCTTCCTGTTAAGTATCATGAAATCCGTCACGTCATCCGGCAGTTTGACCTCCGACAGCCTGCCCAATACGCCGTAGAAGGCCTTCGAGCAGAATTTTTTAAGCGCGGACCCGGCTTCCCTGTTGCGCCTCACCGCGAAGACGATATCATAACCTTCCTTCATTTTCTCCAGCAGTTCATTTATCGTCTCGGGAGGATGCTGCAGGTCGGAGTCCATCACGACTACGGCCTCTCCCGATGCATACCTGAGCCCTGCGGACGTCGCTATCTCATGCCCGAAATTCCTCGAGAGCTTTACGGCCTTTACGTCCGGGTCTTCGCGGTTCAGCTTGTCCAGGATCCCGTATGTCCCGTCGGTACTACCGTCATCGACAAATATGATCTCGTATTTTACCTTGCCTCGGAGGGCTTCCTTTATCCTTGAATGCAGCTTAACGATGGAATCTTCCTCGTTATACGTCGGGACAACGATAGAAAGGCCCGTATTCATATTACGTTCTCCTTAATTTCAGCTGGCTGAACTTTTTCCTGCCCATCAGGAAATACTGGAATACGACGCTTATCCGGTACATCGGGTATTGAGGGGCGCTTTCGCTGCCCAGCTCGCGGAACAGGCGCTGCGTGCGTATTCTGGCGCTGATTACGCGAGGCAGCATGATCGCAAGCTCACAATAAGCCCAGATGATGCTGACAAACCTGAAACTCATTGGTTTACTGAATATAAAATACAGGATATTCACGGCATCCAGCGCCATCCTTACCGGAAGCCTTACGGCCAGCTGGGCTATGCTGAGATTTTTCATGAGCAGAATTATATTGTTCCTGTAGTTAAGGTGCAGCTTGAAAAGCGGGCGTTTCCCTATAGAGCCCATGCCCTCGTGATAGACCTTGGACCTCGGCACGAATGCGATGTCATATCCGCAGCGCTTTATCCTCCAGCAGAGGTCGTTCTCTTCGCCATACATGAAAAATATCGGGTCGAAAAGGCCTACTTTGCCGAGCACTTCGCGCCTGGCCATGAACGCGGTCCCGGAGCACCAGTCGAGCGACGCGTGGTCGTCATACTGGCCCTCGTCGTTCTCGAGCGTATCGAACAGCCTCCCCCTCATGAACGGATAGCCGTACCTGTCCAGGTACCCTCCGGCGGCGCCGGAATGCTCGAACCTGCGCGGGTCCTTTATATCGAGTATCTTCGGCTGGCATGCGCCGGCTTTCGCGTTCCTGTCGAGATATTCGACCATCGGCTCGAGCCAGTTACGGTCGACTATCGCGTCGTTGTTGAGGATCACGCAGTATTTGCCTTCGGTCGCCCTTAACGCGACGTTATTGCCTTCGGCGTAACCGAGGTTTTCCCTGTTCTCTATTATGGCCACTTTCGGATTCCCTGAATACCTCTCCTTTACGGCAGCGATGACATTCGGCCCCGATCCGTTATCGGCAATGACCAGTTTCAGGTTCGGGTAGGTGGACGCCAATACGGAATCGGCGCATTTCTGAAGCCTTCCGTAATGGAGATAGCTCAGGATCATGACATCCACTTCCGGCATCATATTTTCAGCCAAGTATGAACCTCACGTCCGTATCTTCTTCCATTATAGCCCTCTTCAGCGCGAAAACGCCATCGGTCATCCTGTTGTAGCCGTGTATATTGAGCAGGCAGGTCCCGTACCCGGCCTTCTTTACGCATTCTATCAGTCCTGCGTTATAATCCCTTGCGCTCCCGAATGGGAACGCGAAATGGGCGCAACGCCTTCCGGTCCTCTTCTCTATCTCGGCCTTGCTTGCGTTCACCTCGAACTCCGCTTCAGCGAAAGGTATCCTCGCGAGGGACCTGTGGGTCACTGCGTGCGACCCTATCTCCATCCCGGCATCGGACAGTTCCTTTACCTGCTCCCACGTCATGCAGTGCCCTTCTTCGTTGCTGTATCCCGGGTCCTTCTCCACCAGGAATTCCAGGACTTTCCCTATCACCGTGAAGTCCTTCGACTTCAGCTCATCAAAGACCCTGAACGCGAAAGAACACGCCGATTCCGGCATGCCTCTTGCGGCAGTGAAACCTCCGGCGTCTATGCGGCCTATATTACCGCGGATTATCCTCATTATCACGTCGGAATCCCACAGCGGGCGGCCTGCGCCGATATAACCGGTCGAAACGGAGAATACCGCCGGCAAGCCCTTGCGTTTCAATAACGGGAAGGCCGTCCCGTAATTATCCGAATACCCGTCGTCAAAGCTTATTACCGCCTGCAGGGCCCGCTTGATGCGGCCGGTCCTGCACTGTTCGGCCGCGTCCGACAGCGATATTATGCCCGCTTTCCTTGCAACGCCCTCGACATGCCTTATGAAGGTGCGCTCAGACACGGCCGTATTAAGCGGATTGTGCCCTGAGTCAGGCAATATCCTGTGGTATGTAAGGACTATGAGTTTCGGCGAAGGGTCCGTAAGCGCATTTTTTACATGCGTGACGACGCGCCTCACCGCATGGTAATCCCTGCGCAGGCGGCGGCGTACCGGGTTATTTTGCACCGTCGACCAGCCCTTTCAGGTACTTGACCGCCTTCTTGGCTTTTTGCGACAGCAGGTACGACGAACCTTTTAACGTCTTCCTTACCATCATTACCTTATACAGGGGCTCAAGCAGGTTGCAGAGCTGGTCCTTGTAAAAGCGCCCGTGCCCGTACCAGTTGTAATATGTCTCGCCCCTGTCGCATATCTCCTTCAATAATTCCTCTATGAGGATATATCCCGGCCTGTAATATTTATATTTGTAATCGAACGCCGTAAGGACCCAGTTGAAACCCCTGCCGAACCTGTACGCGAAGCTAATAGCAAGCACGGTATCTCCCGCCTTGAGCAGGTGCGCGTCCAGACGGCCGGCCTTTTCCATCAGGACGAGGAATTCCCCGAAGAAATCCGCGTATTTGTCGTTCTCGAAATTGCTCTTCCTGTTCCTCGCTGCGAACGCTTCCCTTGAGAACTCCTTGTAAAGGGCGGCGCTTGCCCCTACTTCCTTTTCGCCCGAGGCCCTTTCGAGCGTTATCGCCCCGCATTTCTGCGTGAGATGCTTTCGCTTCGACCTCAGGTCCCTCTTTAGTTTAGGAGATAAGGACGAGAGGTAGCTTTCAAGCCCCTTGCCAAGGTCGATCGCGTAGTTCATATGGTCGCTTATGAGGAATATCGAACAACCCTTCTGCCCCGTTGCGCCTTTGAGCTCCTTCAGGAACCGGTTGCCTTCCCTGATATCGGTCAGGCAAAAAACATCCCAGTCGTTCCTCTCTGAAAGCGCTAGGGCCAGCAACGGGAATATCTCCTGCTTCCCGTTTGAATAAAGCGGCTCCGTGTAATTCGCGGCGACCTCTCCTATGTAATGGAGGAAATCCGCGAAACCCTCCCTTGCGCCGCCCCTGTTCAGGCATAACGGCAGGCCTCCTTTGACCTTACCGCCCTCTTCGACGACGAATATCCTGAGTTTCTTGCCTTTCCCGAAGTACTTCCACCACGTTATTATGAAATCCGAAAGCAGGAAAGGGTGCGAGTCTCCGCTGGAGGCGAGCATGTCCCATTCTCCCGCTATCTTCCTGAAATCCTCTATATCCTCGATCCAGCGGTATTCCATCTATCTCACCGTTAACGCGGTAAAATCGTCCGCGAGCCTGCCTATATACTGCGGGTAATCCCGCCTCATGACCTTGTCTGCCGACAGGTTGAACTGCAGGACCTTCCTGCCGAGGATCTCCACTTCCGGGTATTCGCCAAGCCGGTCGATGACTTCCCGCGAAAGCGTCGGCCAGGCCATCACATCATATTTCTTCCTCAATTCCGCGAAAATGCGGTCCCTGTCCCGGTTAATTAATACGGAAAGGCAAAAAGGGACTATGCCTTCCGGAAGTTCCGGCCAGAGAACCCGTATCCCGTTCAATCCGGCGAACTTCCCGGCGAGCTCCGAATAATAACGCCGTTTCGTCTCCGCGGCATTTTTATAATATCCTTCCGGCAGGCCTTCCAGCTGGAACCTCGCCAGCGCGGAGATGGGCCTTTCATAGCCGCAGCTAAACTCTTCCCCCGTATGGTCGCGCAGGGGCCACTCGGGATACCCTTTCTCCTTCTCCGAATACAAAGGCGGAGGAGGTTCCACCGCGGGATTGGCCTTCCTTAGAATACGCCTGAGCCCTTCGGGCGCCTTATAATATCCCATGGCCGATTTGATCAATGTCAGGACATTTGCCGATTCCGTCCTGTAGAACAGAGGCGCGCGTTCTGCCTGACGGCCCAGCGCGAAATTTCCGTTGTTCATACGGAGCATCCCGCCGTCTACCATCGGCAGGTTCTTCCTCAGCGAGAATATCGCGGCGTCGCCGTTCGTTCCGAATCCGTCTGAGAACAGCGAATATGCGCAGTCCTCCATGACAGGGACCCTTAAGGCCCCGCAGATCCCCTTTATCCTGCCCCACGGCTGGGGCATCCCGAAATGGTTGATTACGTGGACCATCCTTGTTGACGGTCCCATCCTTTTCTCCATATCGCCCGTATCCGCCTCGAAGGTGTACGGGTCCGAGCGGTAAAACTTCAGTTTCAGCCCGAGCGCCCTGAACGGCTGCAGGGACCCGTCGCAATCGAATGCGGGCGTCAATATTTCGTCGCCCTCCTTCAGGCCGAAGGCCCTGCACGCGGCATACATCGCGTTCCTGCCCAGCGCGTACAGGCGGCAGCGCGAGGCCTCATATGCCGGTAACGATATCTTCCTCAACGCGCGACCTTTCCGATGAGCCTGAAACCGTACTTTATATAGTTCATGAATTCATAAAAAGAGCCGCAGTTCGTAAGCATGCGGAATATGTACGGCAGCCGCAGGTACTGCCTCTTTATGATATCCTTCCTGAGTTGCACCAGGCGTTCACTGCTAAGGTGCAGTGTCCCGCCGCCGTACGGATTGGAGAAATAGTTGTACCCGACCGATGTCTCCTTTATTAGCCCGAGGTCCCGGCATATGTCGTTAAGCTCCGTGCCCTCGAACGGCAGCGCTATATGCACTTCTATGAAATCGCAGTCGAGCTCCCTTGCGAGAGCGGCCGTGTCCTCTACCGTCTTCTCGTCGTCCCAAGGGAAACCTATCATAAAGAACCCGAGTGTCTTCAGGCCGGCTTCCTTGCATAACCTTACCGCGCGGCGCGCGTCATCCGCGGAAGCGTTCTTCTTGACCTTGCGCTGTATATCCTCGTTGCCGGACTCGAACCCGAACGCTACGAGCGCGCATCCCGCCGCTTTCATCACCGCGAGCAGTTCCTTGTCCACGACGTCGGCCCTGCTGTTGGCCACCCATGTTATCTTGAGGCCTTCCCCGATTATCCTGCCGCACAGCTGTTTCACGTATCCATTATCCATGGTAAAGGTGTCGGCGCGGAAGAAGAAATCCCTGATGCCGTAATTCTTGACGCAATCCCTTATCTCATCGAGGACGTTGCCGACGGACCTCTTCCTGAACTTATGCCCGGATATGACCGGGGTTAGGCAGAATATGCACTGGGACGGGCACCCGCGGGACACAAGGATCGTAGCCATCGGCCTGCCGGTAAGCGGGTTCCTGTAGAGCCCGTTATTCATCAGGCCCCTCGCCGGGAACGGAAGGGAATCGAGGTCTTCGCGGAACTGGGGGCGCGCGGTCCTTGCCGCACCCCTATCGCCTATATTTACTATTATCCCGCTTATGCCGTCGATAGGCTCGCCCGCTGCGAGAGCATTCACAAGGTCTTCTATTATGAACTCGGCTTCCCCGTAAATGGCAGCGTCGAGCGGCTTGTATTCGCTCTTCCGCAGTTCATCCAGAGGAAGCGAGCAGAAACAGCTTCCCTTCGCGACGGTAAACGCGCCCGGCAGCGCCGACTTCACTTTTTCGAGGAACCGGACATCCTCGGGGAACGTAGGCGTAGTCGTACTGATAAGCACAAGGTCCGGCGAGTATGCCTTTACCTCTTCCAGTACCGCCTCTTCGGTCGTCCCCTCGGCCGGATAATCCCTTATGACGCATCCGGTCCCGAGCCTCCCGAGGCACGCTGCGATATACCCGAGGTCGTTCGGTGCATGAGGCGCCTGTGTCGCCGAGCCCTCGATATCCGCCTGGCACCTCTCCTCGCCCCTCTGGAACAGCCCCACCGGCGGATAGCAGAGCAGCGCTTTCCTTATCGCGCGCTTCACCTGTTGTCCAGCCTTTCTCTTATTATAAGGCGCATCATCCTCGAGGCGGTCCTCAGGATGCCGAACCAGTTCTTCGAATGTTTCGATACGCCTTCGAGGCGCGGGTAATACGATATCGGTATCTCAAGGACGCGCAGTTTGTATTTGAGCGTCTTTATCATCATCTCGACGGAAAATTCCGGCCCCGTAGACCTCAGGTCGCCTTTTATCTTCTCGAAAGAGCTCTTCCAAATGGCCCTGTAGGTGCAGCCGACATCGGTAAAACGCGGCGGGTCGATGCCCCACCAGAGGATCTCGACTATCTTCGCGTATACAAGGTTCCCGAGCAGCAGCATCAGGCTCATGTTCGCCCCCTGTTCAACGAGCTGCCGCGTCGTCCGCGTGCCAATGACCATGTCGGCATCTTTTATGTACTCGAGGAACTTGCCTATATCCTTAGACCGGAACGAATAATCCGCCTCGGTCACGATGAATATGTCGCCGGACGCCTTTTCGAGGCCGTGCTTTATAGTGTCGCCGTAGCCCTTCAACGAGACCTCCTCGACTCTCGCGCCGGCCTTCCTGCTGACCTCGGAGGTCCTGTCGTTCGAGCCGTTATTGACTACAAGCACCTCGTCGACGTGCTGCCGCAGGTCCTCGATGACGGTAGCTATGGTCGCTTCCTCATTATGCGCGGGTATCACGACGCTTACCTTGTATTTGCCGAAATTCAGCGAACGGATATCATAATTGCACTGGTTCACGTCTTCGATGGTATTGATGTTATAGTATATGCCTTCGAGGTAGTACGGCTTCACCTTCGCGCCTTCCTGCACGGCGAGGTCGAGCGAATCCATGAATTCGACCTTATGGCTCCTGTGGGACGGCTTTGTCCTGCGTATCAGGCCGAATATCTCGGGCCTAAGCAGGTATGTCCCGCACCCGAGGTTCCATTGCCTGATCTCGGCCGGCTTCTCGATTATCCTGCTGACGAACCCGCCCTCTATCTCGACGTTATAATTTTTCTTGATGGACTTTATGTCGGACGAATGTTTGACCGCGCAGACATAGCCGGCATCCGCAGGGATCTTCGCGAGCCCGGAATGGTTGGAGCCGAAGTAGTACTCATCGCCCAGCATACATATGAACGGCTCGTTGAACTCCTTCTCTGCCAGCAGTATGCCTTTCGCGAGGCCCTCGTCGGGATCGCCGCAATCCACGTACTTTACCGACACCCCAAGCCGGCTCCCATCCCCGAGCCGTGCCTTTATCTTATCGGCAAGGTGCCCCACGATTACGGTAATGTCCTTTATCCCTAGCTGGTCCCTCAATATCGCTATATTATTCTCGATCAGGGGTTTTCCTTCTATCTCGAGGAGTGTCTTCGGAATATACCTGCTCTTAGGATATGCCCTTATGCCTTTCCCGGCCGCCGGTATCAAGGCCTTCCTTATCGTATGTTCCTGCATCTCTCCTCCTTCGCCCGCGACACCCCTGACAGCCCTATCCCCGCGAATACCGCGACTATAGGTACAATTACATCCCTGAAACGTATTAAGGTCCCGATATTCGCCACAGACATCCCGACGACCGTGACATATATAACCGTGAATACGATCATTGCAAATATCTTCTTTGTTTTTCCCGTGTAATATATCCTCCCGATACCGATAACAGAATACGCCACGATGATATACCATGCGATCATCATCGGGTAAGTAACCATAAGGGAGAACGAATAAAAGTGCCATGGAAGCGGTTCAAAAAGGAAAAATAACCACGCCTTCGAGATATAACTAATTATAAATTGTATCGTAAAATGGTTCTGTGCCTGGTCTCCTATCAGGTCAATATTCCACCCGCCGCTGTTAAGGAACCCTATATGATAATGGATTATGAGCGCGTACATTTCCCTGATGGCCTGCTGTATCCATCCGCCGAACGATATGAAGATGACCGTTAAAGGGATGACCGATAAATATAGCATTTTCCTTGACAAGGCAGCGTTCTTCGAGAATCCGTAATACAATATCCTATGCAATGCTATCAGCGCCACGGACAGGACAAATATAGGCATCATTAGCTTTACCTTCAATAACACGAAATAGGACGCGAACAGCACCGACATCCCCGTTAACGCCATCTTCCTGAGCACTCCCTTTTCACTTTCCGCCTTGTACAGCAGCCAAAACGAGCAGGTTATAGCGAAAAGCAGGTGACTTTCCTTAAGGTCCGTGACCGACCACAGGAATGACGTTGGCCAGAACAGCACGATCATAAGCGCTATCCTGCCGGCCGTTGAAGAATATATTTTCTTCGCGATGTCATATGCCAACCAAGCCGTAGCGCATATCGCCAGCACATTGATATATTTCAGCGACACGATATCGTTACCGAGCAGCAGGAAGTACATACCGTTGAATATGGTCATCGAATGCGTATTGTACCTGCTAGATAGAATCGATTGGAACGTCACGGGGATGTCCCTTATATGCCTGATGGACTCGCTGATATTTATCCCCTGTATTATATTATCCTGCGCGTCACCGAATATATCCAGCTGGTTCATCGAGATACACTTGTACTGTAACGTAATTAGTGTCGCAGCCCTAATAAGGATAGCGACCGATAAGACGAATAATACGAACCTCCTGTCCTCTTCGCCCGTATTCCTTCGGATCGCGTAAAAGAACACCGAGGACAGCAATATGCATACCGCGAGGCCCGGCGATATGAGATACGACGCGCCGAACATTACGCAGACCGCCAGGAACCTTACCGAGAGCCTTTTCATTGCCTTATGCCCAGCTTTCTGATGCCTGCATCCGTATCGCCTCCGAATACCTCTTTAGCTCCTACCACGAACGTCCCATCGGCGGGCAGGCGTATGTCCTTTACGTCCTTTGAACGGTATCCCTTATATTCGTAAACGCAGAACTTGACCTCACCCTTTTTGGTATACGGCGAGCTTATGGATATGTATACTTCTTTCCCTCTGTCTTTTGCCGCCCACCTTACCATGCTTATGAGCCCCCAATCCTCGAAAGCCTGCGCGCCGTAATATGTGTTAAAGAGGTTGAAATCCCTCTTCACCAGCGTATACTTGATCTTCTCGGCAAAACTGTTCGTATCTATTACCACGGCCTTTGCGGATCTCAGCGCCGGGATGTTCGACTTAAAATACCCGAACACCGCGCCGTTTATCCGGCAGGCGACCACCTGCGTCCAGGCATTCCCCGCTCCCACGATCGACATTACCGCTATGAACGCTATCAGTATGTGTTTCCACATCCTGCCCGCATACATCAGCGCCGGCACCGCCATTATGGACACGCCTATCGACGGAAGAATCAAGTGCCTTCCGCCTATCCCTCCCTTGTCATTGAACAATATCGGCAGCATCATGGTTAAGAACGCTGCCAGCCCGAACATCAGGACGCCCTTTTTTATTTCCGGCGTTCCAGTGCCCGCGACTGCGGACCTCACCGAAACGATGAGCGCAATCAGCGCCGCCGATACGGCGACAAGCCATACGGTCTGCATAGCCGCGAAATTATAGAAACCGTATAATACGCTGCGGGCCGCATACCTGCCGGCATAATGATGGAACAGTTCCTTGAGGTTGAGCGGCAGCATAGTCAATGAGACGGAATGGGACTGCCCTTCCGCCCCGGCGGCCATGCCGTAAGCCCCCGTGAACCTGTAGACCGCATAAAACAACGCCGCCGCCATGAAAGGCATTACCGATACCGGCCTGCATCTCTTGTCCAGGAAACAATAGGATAACATCAGCAAAGGCATGAAAAATCCCACTTCGTACCAGAATATCCCCGCGGCGTACAACAGCACTGATGCAAGAAGGACGCCCCTCCTGCCCGTGCCGGCATGTGCGATGAATAACGCGAAACTCACGACGTATATAAGCGATACGAGATTTATGTTAAGGAATATAAGCGTATGGTACGTCTCAAGCTTGTTCGGCAGCAGGCAGAATACAGCCGCCCCTATGAAAGCCGCAGCTGTATCCCCGAATATCCTTTCGAGCAGCATAAATACGGCAAGCAGGAGCGCGCAGGCGGACAGGAACAGCAGGATGAACGCAAGCCCGGCATTGTCGCCTATGTTTTTTGCCTGAAAGGCCAAAAACGCGTAATTCAGGGGCCTGTCGGCATACGCCTTTACGGGAGAGGCCCCGCCTTCCGCTGCCGGAAGCGACCTTACGAGCGTCGCGTAATCATCCGGAGCAAGCGCAGCCCTTTCGAACGGCATGAAATGCGCCGTAAGGTTTATCAGCAACAGCAGCGCTATGGCTACGGTCCTTTTCATGTTATATATTGAACCTTAGCACGATGACCTGGAGAAGGTTTGCGATAATATTCCTCGGGTTATTTACCTTCGATGAGCCGCTTTTCCGCGGCCGGTATCCGGTAGGGACGCTCGTTATCCTGAAACCCGCGCGGGATACCCTTATTATGAGCTCCATGACGACCGCCCAGCCCCTGCCGGATGACTTCAGCCTGAACATACCCGGCAGTTCCCTCCTGAACATCATTACCCCCTGAAATACCGGCAATTTTCCGAACAGCGCGGCGTAGAGGCACCTCTCCGCCTTCGACAGGAATTTCGCGAACGCCTGCCCTTTCCTCTCCGGGAGGTATCCGAGTACCATGTCATATTCGGCCATCATGGGCCTGAACTTCCCTATTATATCCGCGGGGAATTGCCCGTCGGCCGGGAAGAACGTAACATAATTACCTGCTGCAGCCGAGAAGCCCGTCCTGTATACGCCCCCGAGCCCCGAATTTACCGCATGGTGCACGACCCTGCAGTACGGCAGTGAAACAGCTATAGCGTCGGCCTTCGCGGACGTCCCGTCGGTGCTGCCGTCGTCTATGATAAGGAGCTCGAACGGGTCTCCGATGCGGGATAATTCTCCGTGTATCTCGCGGCATGTGTCATCTATGCTCGCCGCCTCGTTGTATGCCATCACTATGGCCGAGATGACGGGTTTCATTTCCTTTTCTTTATTACCTTTGCCGGGTTCCCGACGGCGATCGATGATGCCGGGATATCCTTCGTGACCACCGCTCCCGCGCCTATTATCGCGTTCTTGCCGATCCTGACTCCCGGCAGTATGACCGCCCCGGTGCCGATATCCGAACCGTCCTCTATTATGACAGGCTCGAATTCCAGCTTATTGCGCATTACCGGGATCCCGGCGCCGCCGGTTCCGTGCGACGATGTCAGGACCTGGACATGCGGTCCGATCCCCACGCCTTTGCCGATCGTGATGCCGCCAGCGCTGTGCAGGAACGCCTGCTGGCCTATCCACGTCCCGCTTCCTATCTTCATCCTGTTCCTGTAGTAACCCTTGATTATCGCGTAATGCCCGACATATACGTTATCCCCTATCTCGATATTCTCGGGATGGAAGAATAGCGCCCCTTTCTCGATCACTACTCCTTTGCCTATCTTCGCGAATTGCGAGCGTTTGCATGCGCCGCTTCCGTGGGATTCCGGTCTTTTCATCGCTTCACCCCTTCTGTTCTTTTCTGTACCAGTCGACGGTCCTGGACAAGCCTTCCTCGAGCCCGACCTTAGGCATGAAACCCAGGAGTTTCTTCGCTTTTTCTATATCGGGTATCCTTACTTCGACCTCGGCGCGGTCGTTGTTGACCGGCACTATGCCGCTCGCAGACCCGGTAACCTTCTTTACCATCTCCGCGAGTTCCTTTATCGTGACGGTGTTCTGCGGGTTGCCTATATTGAACGCCTGCCCGACGGCGGCTTCCTTCTCCATACAAAGAAGGACAGCGTCCGCAATGTCGTCAATATAGCACCACGACCTTACCTGTCCGCCGCCGTTATTGAGCGTTATCGGCTCCCCCCTCAACGCCTTCTTGATGAATATATGTATAGCGCCAACGCCCACCTGCATAGGCCCGAATATGTTAAAGGGCCTTATGGATACGGCGGGCAGCTTCTGCTGCATGTAATAGCTGAACGCAAGATGCTCGGCGGCAAGCTTGCTTACCGCGTACGTCCATCTCGGCTCGCCTACGGCGCCGACCGGGGTCGCATCGCTTTCCTTGACGTCCCTCGCGACCGCGCCGTATACCTCGCTCGTAGAGAAATCTATGAACCTCTTTATCCCCTTGCGGCCGGCGCATGCCTTCAGCATGTTATACGAGCCTATCAGCGCCACCTCCATCGTCCTGACCGGCATCGAAAGCACGGTATCGACCCCGGCGATAGCCGCGAGGTGGACTATGATATCCGAATCACCGATGCTCCTCTCGACGCTCGCCGCGTCGAGCACGTCCCCGTGAACGAACTTCAGGTTCGGGTGTTCGGCGAGACCCGTATGCTTGAGCGCGTCCCGGTGCAGGTTATCATATACGGTGACCTTGTTGTTTTCGATAAGCCGACCTATCAGTGCTGAACCGATGAACCCCGCCCCGCCCGTCAGGAATACTCTGCTGCCTTTTATCATGCTTTTGCCTTCCCTGTTTTTGCGTCACGCGCCCTTGATATCAGCCACGCTATCCCGGCCCCCATGAACACATGAGTGAACGGGATTATCGTGAAACGGTACCAGTCCTTGAATAGCGCCGTGACGGCGCCGTTCTCATAAAACGTCGGCGTAGTAGTGAATATGTAGCTTACCGTCTTGAAGATTATGATGAACGCGAGAAAAAGAGACGCCCCCCTCCTGCATGGCCTGATCAGCATCCCGAGCAGCATGAACATGTACAGGTACAAACACAGCGTCATATTATAACAGGAGTTCTTCGGCTCAAGGAATATAAATGCCGGCGTGAAGAATACGTTGTAATCCCAGAAGTTATAGAATCCTTTTGCGATGTGCGGCATCAATATTCCGAACGCGGCCTCCGGATGCAGGAGCAGCTGCGCGAACATACTCCCCACGCCTGTTACCGCTATGCCAGCCTCCGCGAACCTGCCTTTCTCGAACTGCCAGAGCTGCCCCATCCATTCATCCTTGAACGCGGGGCTCAGCAGTTGCGAGATGGTAAAATCGCCGAACGCAATCATGTTCCTCCATGACCATAAGGCCGCCAGTACTCCGAAGCTCACTATGAACGACGCTATGGCAGCTTTTTGCCTCCTTAACGACCAGGCGGCCCATATGAGCGAAGGCACTATCGCATAATAATACTCCGACCTGGCCATTACGCATATTGCAAGGCCAAGCCCCGATACCGCCGCGAGCGCATGCGACCTTATCCCGCAGGATATCCCGCAGGATATCCCTCCTGACTCCCCCGCCGCTATGATCCCGCACACGAACAGCATCAGCGAAAAGAGCCCGATCGATTCCGTCCCAATATACACCCCGTACTGTATCAGGTATCCGTAGCCTGCCCCGAGCAGCGCGGCTATCCTTGCGGCGGCGCGCCCGAACAGTTTATCCGCGATATAGAACGCCATCAGAACGCATAGCGCGTTGAGGAGCGCATCCGCGAGCCGGCCATAGAGAGGGTCCGCGCCGAATACCTTATATATAACGGCGTAGAATATTATCGCGGAACCCTTCTGGTTAAGGAAGACCGGCTTGCCGTCTAGTATATCCCAGTTCCTCGACAACTCGACGGATTCATCGTGGATCTCCTGCGTGTCCGGGCCTTCCATAAAGCCCTCCGGAAGGTTCCTTGTGAGCTGGAACGCGAACATGACCCTGGCCGCAATAGCGAATATAAATACGATCACAAGAAACCGTTTTGCATCCCAAAGGTAATAAGCCATCCCTTTTATCGCTTCGCGAATGCGCCTGATACGCAATAAATATATAGTCGCCACCGAAATACCTAGCGCGGCGCCCAATACAATACAACCGCGAAACCCTCCCTGCACGCACAACTCATATATGGCATACGGGATAAGCGCTATATAATGGAACGTCAGGTAGAAGCCGTGTCCGCGCGCCCGCCGAATCGCGGCAGCTGCATTTTTCATTGATAAAACATACACTAAGCATATGAATGAGAACAGCATGACCAGGAAATATACCTTCTGTATCTTCATCGGAGATGACAGGTCCAGCAATACGCCGTTCATCCTTATAAGCATCGCTCCCAGGCTGAATATTACGGAAGATATAATTCCTTCTGCGATATTTACCCCGCGAGAATACCTTATCTTCGTAAAATACAGTATCGAGATAAGCAAATATATGGCTATATACCTGGCCGTGTCCCAGCTCTCGTATAATCCTTCTCCAGCCGCCACATTAACAAGCAATAATAGCGAGGCCGATGCGTATATAATTGAAGATACGATAAACGGTTTTATCTTCATTCCAATTCCGCAAGCCTTTCGAATGAATCCAGTTCGAGCAGTTTTATCGCGTCAGAAGGGTTCCCCGACTTCACGTGTTCCCTGATGGAGATTCTGTAACAATCAGCGGCTTTTTCCGCTTCATTCCGGGCCTCATAATTATAACCGAGCCAATAATATATGGACGACGCCCATTTCGATGACCCCGTCTCCTCTATCATAGCCTTGAGGGTGTCAATCGCGGCTTTATAATCCCCTTTTTTTGTATATACGATCGAAAGGAACAACATAGCGGGATACCTTTCGTCATCTGAAGAAGAATTCCTGATGAACTTCCTGTAATAATGAACCGCTTTATCATATCTTCCATAGATATCGTAATTTCTCGCGAGCAGATAATCGGCATTATGGCCGCCCTTTCCGGAATATACGCCCAGATATGCATCCTGGTAGAGGCGGGAAAATTTACTACCGAAGATCGTGACATAAACATCTAATACTCGCGACAAAACGCGTGCTGCGCCTCCCTTGCTTTTGGCGGAGCTGTTCCATACTATCGGTTTTATGATTCCCGGATTGAACACGTTCTTTTCCAGGTACTTGCTAATAATCCCGTACTCCGCAGGGCAAGCCTTCTTCAGCAGGCGCATCCTGTGAGAATTGACCAGTAGCGACGGTTCCCTGCATATATCACTGTATGACGCAAGCTCATCGTCCTTCCCGCGTATAACAAGGGAGTACTGAGGATCATAATATCTCCATCCTTCCTCTATATCGACCTCCAAAATGGTATGGTTAGACTGGCCGTCGGGATTTACCGTCATCACCATCCTGCTGTCTATACCACGTTTCGCGAGAAAAGCGGACATCCCCCAGGCTTTCTGGTCACAATAGGCTATTCCCCTGATGATATCGTTATAGGTGTCTTTATCTACAGCCTGAGCCCCGAAAGGCGTGAACAAGTGCCGGTGAAGATAACTGCTGATGCGAGTCGCTTCTTCTTCGGGCCCACCCGGCCCGCCGGCTATACTATCGGCCATAGTCTTATAGGTTATTTCCTTGTAGGCGAAATATGCAGTATACTTGTTTGCAAGCATCGCAAACGGGAAAACAACCGCTATAACTGCGCAGCACGATATTATAGCGATAGCCATGCGTTTCTTCATTTTCTCCCGCCCCCTGACGGCAATTTTACGATCAGATGAGGTCTTTTAACGGTGAGCTGCGATGCCATCATCAGGTATTTGAGCGCATCTGTTATCCTGAATGCCGATAAAAAAGACTTCGATGCTATGATGTACAATTTGATCAGCCGCAGCATACCCTTATCTGATATGCCGCTTACCGGTTTGTTCTCATGATTGACGATATGGTCCCTTATTAACGCCGCTATCCTTGATTGGAAAGCTGGATCCGCCGAGCTCCAATTCTTACCCGTATAGCCAAACTCGCCGAGGGGTTCCTTAATGAAACATACCTTCGCTCCGTTGCCCGTCATCCGAAGCCAGAAATCGTAGTCCGCCGCAGCTGCGTATTCCTGCCTCAGGTCAAAACCTCCCAACCTGTCGAACACACCCTTCTTCACGGTCGTCGCGCAGGACGAGAGGCAGTTGCCATCATAAAGCAACCGCTCATATATATCATCGGACCAAGGCCCGTACTCGAGTACCTTGTCGACTTTGCCCTTGTAATTCCTGTTCTCGTTGTGGCATACGGCGGATACTCCCGGGTCGCTATCGAACGCTTCTTTTACTTTCTCGAGGCGCTGCGGATACCAGATGTCATCGTCATCGAGGAACGCGATGTAGCTTCCTTTGGCCATTTCTATGCCCATGTTGCGCGGCCCGTCGCAGGATGAGGTCGGTTCTGGGTTCCTGATGTATTTTATCCTCGGGTCTTTTATCGCGCTGACGGCGGCCTCCGTGCCGTCCGTGGAGCCATTGTCTATCACTATGAGCTCGAAATCCCCGCACGTCTGCCCCAGCACGCTCGATATCGCGCGCGGCAGGACGTGCTTCCTGTTATAGGTCGAGATGACCACCGTGAATAGGGGCAAATTATCTCCCATCGTCCTTATCTGACTCTTCCTTCATAAGAGCAAGGCCTTCCTTCATGCCATGCAATACCGTCTTGAAAGAGCCGCGGAATTTATCCGTTCCAAGCCATGATTTTAACGGGCGCGGAACTGCGTTCTGCGGGGGATCCTTGACTTCTTTTATAAGCCCTGCATCCAGCTCCAGCGCCCTGCATGCCTCGAGAGCCCACTCATACCTGTTCACGAAACTGCCGCCGACCACATGAAATATGCCCGAGGCATTACAATCCGACAGTTCTATGAGCGCTGCTGCAAGGTCCCCCGCGTACGTCGGGTTACCCCATAGATATGACGGCGCATTGAATAATTTGCTTGACCTTAAAGTCATGTAAAGGTTCATTACATAATTAGGCGTTACGGTCTGCGGATCCCATCCGAAAACATTTGTTGTCCTGGCTATTATGTGCTTTTCCATGTTTTTCCGGATCCATTCCTCGGCCTCAAGCTTCAGCCGGCCGTAAAGATTGAGGGGGTTCTTTCCGTCCTCCTCCTTATAAGGCCCCTTAGATCCGTCAAATACATAGTCCGTGGAGATGAATATTAGGGATGCGCCGGACTCGCCGCACAAGTTACCGATATTCACGGTCGCGTCATAATAGAACCTGCGGGCTTGCGCCGGGTTTTTCTCGCAATAGTCAACTCCGCCTGGCAGGTTAGCACAAAGGTACACCCGTCTCGGCGCAAGGTCCTTGAATATCCGCCTGGCCGATGCCCCATCCGTTATATCAAAGGGAATGAGCCCGCCCTCGGCGCGCCTGTTATATGTACCTGACGCGCTTTCCCCTTTTGCCTTCAGCAATGACAGGACGCGCCTCCCCACCAATCCGTTCGCCCCTATAACGAGAAAATCTACGGTCTGCATCCTACTTATCTATTCTTTTCCATTCGTAAGGGACCTTGTCCCCGTGAGGGTCGTACCGGAGCATCTCATTAGGCTCATGCGGCAGCGTGGAGCAGTTGGCAACTATCACGGTGCCGGTGCCGATGTTCTTATATCCGTTTATGACGCCGGCAGGTATCCTTACAAGCTGGTAATTATCGTCACCGATGCAGACCTCCATCAGCTCCTTGTATGTGGGGGATTTCGGCCTGTTGTCGCACATAACGAGCTTGATCATCCCCTTTATGACTGCGTAGAACTGGACCTGTTTCGTATGCTCATGCCATCCCTTGATCACGCCGGGATAAGCGGTCGAGAAATATACCTCGCCGAACTGCTCGAAATGGGGGTCCGTATTCTTCAGCATGTGCATGATCGTGCCCCTCTCGTCCGATATCTTCTTAAGCGGTATTACCTTTACGCCGTCTATCATCTTTTACCTCCCGTTATCTTCAGGTTATTATCTACCTTCCCTTCCTTCATCAGCGACCTTATGGCCCTTATGCGGAAATATCTCTCGGAATCGAACCCTTCGCGCGTCAGCCCGTACCCTGCGTACGCCTCAAGGAGCTGCCCGATGCCGGCCTTAAGGTCCCAACGGGGCCTGAATTCCGGCAGCACTCTATTTATTTTCGAGAAATCAACCTTATAACTGCGTTCGTCCGCGCCTGTCTTGTTCAGTATCCTTACCTCCGATCCGGGCACCGCTTTCTGCACTTCGGCGGCGATATCCTTCACCCGGTAATTCTCCGAGTCCTGCCCAACGTTGAAGGCCTCGTTATGCACCCTGTCTTCCGGCGCTTCAAGCGCGGCCGCGAACGCCGCGCAGAAATCCTCAATATGCAATATCGGCCTCCACGGCTTGCCGTCGCTCATTATCGCCACTTCCTTCGTAAGGTATGCCCAGGCCAGCAGGTTATTGACCACGAGGTCCAGCCTTAGCCGCGGGGACAGCCCGTATACCGTGGCGTTGCGCATGAAGACGGGGTGAAAATCAGCGCCCGCGAGTTTGGAGAGGCCCTCCTCCGCCTGTACTTTCGCTTTTGCGTATGCCGTTACCGGATTGAGCTTCCCCTTCTCGTCGACCGGGGCGTCTGTACCCGATATGCCGTATATGCTGCATGAGGAGGCGAATATGAACCTCTTTACCCCGGCGTCCTTGCAGAGTCCCGCAAGCCTTATTGTTGACCTGAAATTTACCTCTTCGGTCAACCCCGGGTTTATCTCCCCGAGAGGGTCGTTCGATAACGCGGCGAGGTGCACGACCGCATCGACGCCTTCAAGGTCCGCAGCGCAAACATCGCGTATGTCCTTTACCGCCTGCCTGTCGGGCCTCGAACCCTCGGGCACCGGATAAAGCAGGTCGTTCGAGAAATAGCATGTATCCAGCCCGTACACCTTGTACGACCTGTCCCTTAAATATCCCGTCATGACGGTGCCTATATATCCGGCGTTGCCGGTCACCAGTACCGTACGTTTTTCTTTCATCTCTTCCATGTCTTCCACGGCGCGGCTCCCGACTTCCACAGCTTGTTAAGGTACTCCGCGTCCCTGACCGTATCCATGCACTGCCAGTACCCGTAATGCCGGTATGCCATCATCTGCCCTTTCCTCGACAGCTTCTGAAGCGGCCCGAACTCGAAATCACAGTCCTTCGAAGGCGTCAGGTAATCGAATATCTCCCTCTTGAACACGAAATATCCGCCGTTTATATGGCCGGTCGAAAGCTGCGGTTTCTCCTCGAACTCCTTGACCTTGCTTCCTTTTATCACCATCTCCCCGAAGCGGGACGGCGGCCTGACGGCCGTGACCGTGCATATCTTGCCGTGCTTCCTGTGGAACGCCTCAAGCCGGCCGATATCAACATCGCTCAGCCCGTCGCCGTATGTAAGATGGAAATGCTCACCCTGGATGAAGGGTTCCAATCTCTTTATCCTTCCGCCCTTCAGCGTCTTAAGCCCCGTTTCGACGCAGACGACGTTCCCGTCACCTGAGAAATATTCCCTTATCTGGTCGCCCTTATACCCGAGTGCCAGTATGAACCTGTCGAACCCGAACTGTGAATAGTGCCTGATTATATGCCAGATGATCGGTTTTCCGCCTATCTCGACCATAGGTTTGGGCCTGTATTCCGTCTCCTCTTTCATGCGCGTGCCCATACCGCCGCACAGTATGACGACTTCCGCATCCTTTTTTTTCAATTTTTACCCCCGTTAACGTACGATTTCATATATAAGGAACCTGTCGCCCTGCTTGCGCTGGTACATCCTGCCCGAGCCGTCAAACTCCTTCAATAACCTTACTTTCACCTCCGGCAACATCTCCCCGACTGATGGCAGCGGTTCAGCCCCGCTCGGTCCGGCATTGTAGTATATCGCAGAAGGTTTATATACCTTTACGATGTTCCGCAGTTCCTTTACGCTATCCTTGCCGTAACCTTCGAATACCTTTACGTTCTTATACCGCGGAGGTATATAGACATGGATATAATGCCCTGCGGCTATAACAGCATCCTCATCGATGTTCTCTTCGAGCCATTTATCGACTTCATACGAAACATCATATTGCTGTTTTGATCGGACGAGGCAATCCCTGACAGTAACCTCCGCGTTACCGTAAACATCATACGCGAGCAGTATCGTAAAAACGGCGGCGAGGGCGGGCTTCAGCCATTTCGCCTTTACGGCGTACGACCACGCCATTGATATCCCCTTCATGGAGAGGATGCTCATCACGACAAAGAATGGGACCATATGGTGCTTTTCGAACTTTAGCATAGATACCATAAGCAACAATGCGGGGAGGCAGAATACAAGCAGCGCTATCCTCTTCTTCGATTGTTTGTCCGTATACCAACCGCCGTTACGCAGGGATATTAATTCCAGGACCATATACATCACGAACAACCAGAAAATAATAGGGTCCAATATGCGCACCTTATACGCGAAATTATCAAAGAGAGCCGCGATAAGCCCTTTTTGCGCTATCGCGGCAGCAAAAGGGGATCCTGTGGATACCGCTCCGAGAGGCGCGTAGGACAATATCAGGTGGGAAGGGTCAACCAGCCACCTAAAGCCGAACACCATTACGAAGAGAACGAAATACGCGGTAACGATCATGGCCGATGAATTAATGTCATCGCCGATCTTCATTACTTTGAATACCGCCGATAGAAATAATGACAGGGCCCCGATCAATACCGCAATAATGCCTATCCTGCTCTGCACTATCCCTCCCCATAGCCCGTACTCGTCGCACCATGTCATACCAGTCGACTTGCGAACATACCCGCAGAGCAGGATAACAGCGAATAACACGGCGGCGGCTCCGACTACCGAAGGGTATATCCACGCATACTTGAAGCGTGTAAATATTGCTTTCTCCTTCCTGCAGATGTATAACACCCAGGTTATGACCGGTATCAGGAATAACCCGGAAAACTTTACTATGAACGCGATCGATCCCAGCGCAATTGCCGTGAGTACATACTTCCGCGACGGATTATCCAATATCCTTAACGTGAAGTCCAGGCCGCCTATCATCAACAACAGTACAAGAGGTTCCGGCTTAAGGTTACCGGTAAAATATGCGAAGGCGGGCCTTACCGCCAAAAGGACGACGACCGCATACTGCCACCATCCCCTGCCAAAATGTCTTCCCGTAAAATACCAGAGGTAGGCCAATGCCGATAACCAAGCGGCAAGGTGTAGCCATCTAATTAATAAGACGAACGCGCCCGGCGTAAACCCGTCCGGCGGCGGGGATATGATGCGTGCGGCATCCGCAATATAAAGCATCTCGAGCCCGTAATCCTCATCCCATTGGAAGCTCGGTCTCCTCTGCCCGCTATAATAGGACCATATCTCGTCCATCAGGCCGCCTTCGTCAGCGTTGAAATATACTATCCTGTTCGGGTCCCCGATATTATTACCGATCGAAGGCAATACGAGGATAAGACTGAAGGCGCATACAAGCCCCAGGAAGGCCGCTCGTTTCATCTTTTCCTCCAGACGATCACGCAGAACCTCCCGAATATATACGCGAAAAGCTTAAGCAGCCGTACGATCTCCTTCGGTGACCTGTACCAGCCCTTCGGGAGCGTGAGGACCATTCCGCCGGAAACCGGCGATTTGATGAAATTTATGAGCGTCCTGAGCCGCAGCGAGAAGAGCAGGTTTGCCATGAACGTATCGTACATGAGCCGGTATTTGTTCTCGCCTTCCGGGACATACGCTATATCGTCGCCGAACATGTAGAACTGCACGTTGAAATTGCTCCATCCCGGCTTGACCAGGAGCCTTCCCTCCTTTTTTGCCATATCGTAAAGCTTCGTCCCCGGGTACGGCACCGCGATATTGAAACGGGCGTCATCGAGCGGCAGTTTTCGTGTCAGCCTCGCGGTATCGAGCCTCTCTTTCCTCGTCTCGGTAGGCAGCCCGAATATGAATGTCGCGCTCGTTCCTATCCCTGTCCTGTGCGCCATCTCTATCGCGCGGATATTATCATCCACCTTCTCGTTCTTGTTCACGAGGTCCAGCAGGCGCTGTGACGACGTCTCCATGCCGAACGACGCGACGAGGAAATTCGCCTCCTTCATCTTGTCGAGTATTTCCTGGGTAACGGACTCACCTCGCATCTCGGCGACGAATCCCGCCTTCTTATTGAACCCGTTAGCGATGATACCGTCCATCAGGGACATCGCGCGGTTCTTGTTCACAAGGAAGTTGTCATCCATGAACCAGATCTTCTTCTGATTGTATTTTTCTATGAGAAGACGTATGTCCTCAAGCACACGCGCGTTGTCCACGGTGCGGTATTTCTGCCCGGTTATCGCCCTCTGCGAGCAGAAGATGCAGTTGAACGGGCATCCCCTCGAGCTTATGACCGTGCCGAAATCCCTGTATTTGTCATACGTCTCTTCGAACAGGTCATAAGGGAACGGCGGAAGCGTCGAAAGGTCTATTAGCTCCCGCGCCGGATTATGCGTTACCGCCGCGCCATTCCTGAACGACAGCCCGCGTATTCCCGCAAAGTCCCGCCCGGATACCGCACACTCCGTAAATTCAGATAACGTCTTCTCGCCTTCGCCCCTGATGACCGCGTCGACCTCTTTGATGCCGAGCGCCTCATCCGGAAGCACGGTCGGATGTATCCCGCCCAGGACCACGAGATAATCCTTATCTATCTCTTTTATAAGCTTCGCCAGTGCATACGCCCTCGATGAGCTTATAGTTATGACCGTCATGCCGATTATCTTCGGCCCCGAATCCTGTTTCATGAGCCCTTCGAGCGCGCTCCTGTCCAGCTGCGTTATATTCTCGTCCACTATCTTAGGCAGCACGTTATTATACTTCCGCAGGTAAGCGGCGAGGTACCCCAGGCTCGTCGGGAACGTATTATATATGAAAGGCGTTATCAGCTCGCTCTGTGACTCGGAATGTATGGCCGGCTTGATGAGTATCATATGTCTTAGCCCTTCTTCTCCGCTATTATGAAGAACCACGGCATGAAAGGGATGTTGACGAACCTGACCTTAGGGAAGAGGTCAAGAACCTTCTCGGGGACATTGGCCAGCGCGTTCGGGAAGAAGAAGCTCATTACGTGTTTCGCGAAAAGTATATCGGCGCCTTTCAGCAGCCCCCTTATCTTCCTCGATGTCAGCGGTTTCGTGATTATGAGCCTCTCTTCCTTCCTCAGCAGGCCGACCGCGTATATCATCGGGTTCAACGAATTGGCTTCCAATATCACGACATACTTCCTGCTTACCCTCAACATCTCGCTGACGGCCTTCTCGTATTCCGGGATATGGTGCAGGGTGTCGCTGCAGAATACCACGTCGAACGAGTTATCGGGAAAATCCATCTTAGTCGCGTCCATCACCGCGATGTCCTTGTGGGGGTTCTTCTCGAAAATATACTCCGAGTGGTCTATCCCCTTGACCCTGTCGGATAACAGGCTGAACTGGTATGTGTAGTTCCCGCTGCCGCATCCGACATCGAGCACCGTAGTGTCCTTGCCTATCGGGACGAACGAGCGGATCTTCTCCATTACCGGCGTGACGCTCCTTATGACGCACTTGTTGCTGTGCGTCTGCTTCCCGTCCTTATAGACACGGTTCATCCAGTAGTTCATGTTCGAATACTGGTTCTCTTCCATCAGCCCTCCGCCTTTCTCGCGACACAGAACACGGATGTCCCGAACGGCAATCCTATGTTGCTTACGATGAGGTTGTCCGCCGCGGCCGCGAACGACAACAGCGCGTTCAAGGGTCCCGGCACCTTCCTGAGGTCCGAGGCCCCGCTTGGGGCCGGCCCTTTAGACATGAGCGATTTGGCCAGCGCCGCCGGATAGACGAACGCGTTCCGGTAGCTGATCTTCAGGAGCTCGAAACCGCATTCCTTCATCTTCGCGGATAATCCCCTCGCCGTATAGCGGCGGCCTGTATGCACCGCGCGGTCATGCGGCCTCCTGAGGTGCTCGAATGCGGGCACGTTGACTATCAGGATACCGCCCTTCTTAAGCACCCTCTTCATCTCTTCCAGGGCCTTGATGTCGTCCTCGACCGCAATATGATACAGGACATCGGCCGATACCACAATATCAAATGAGCCGTCGGCAAAGGGCAGGTCCGTCACGGACGACCTCGATATATCCTTGAGCCCCCTCTTCGCGCAGTATTCCAGCGCTATGTCGGATATGTCTATCCCGCATGCCTTGCCGATCTGCGCGAAGCATTTGTGGTTATAGCCGGTGCCGCAGCCGGCGTCGAGTATCGAGATGTCCTTCCTCCCCCTGAACCGCCTCCTGATCTCGCCGAGTATAAGGCTCCGCAGCCCGCGGTACCACCAGTGCGTCTCCTCGAGCCGGTACATCAATTCGTATTGTTCTTTTTCCATCAGGGCCTGAACCTGTTTATCGCGCGGCATACTCGCTCTATGTCCCCGGCTTCCATCTCCGGATAAAGCGGCAGCGAGAGCACCGAGCCGCAGAGCTTCTCGGCGGCCGGGCACCTGTTTCCCCGCTTAAGGTCCGAATAGGCCTTCTGCATATAGACGGGTACCGGGTAGTGCACGAGCGTTTCTATACCGTTCATCCTGAGATATCCCCTTAACATGTCCCTGTGCGCGCATGTCACGACGTAAAGGTGGTATACATGCGAGCCCTTGTGCGCCGCCTCCGGCTTCCTTACATATCCGCTTTCCAGCATGGACCCGTACGCTTTTGCGAGCTCCGCCCTCTTCCTGTTCCAGGAGTCGAGGCGCTTCAGTTTCACCCTGAGTATGGCGGCCTGCAGCTCGTCGAGCCTGCTGTTAATGCCCCTGAATTCATGCACATACCTGGCGGACTGGCCGTAGTCCCGCAGCATCCTGACCTTCCTGTCTATGGATCCGTCCGATGTGGTCACCATGCCGCCGTCACCGCAGCAACCGAGGTTCTTGGTCGGGTAGAAACTGAAGCATCCGGCGTCCCCTATTGCCCCGGCCTTTCTTCCTTTATATATCGCCCCGTGCGCCTGGCAGGCGTCTTCGACCACCCTGAGCCCTTTCCTGCGCGCGATACCCATTATGCCGCGCATGTCTGCGCACCTGCCGTAAAGGTGCACCGGCAGTATGGCCTTCGTCCTGCGGCTTATTTTCCTGCCGAGTTTCGACGCGTCCATGAGACATGTGCCCTGGTCCACATCCGCGAAGACGGGTTTGCCTCCCGCCATCTCTATCGCGACGACCGGCGGGACACCCGCATTGGCCACGGTAATGACCTCGTCCCCGGGGCCCACGCCGCAGGCCTTCAACGCCAGGCAAATGGCTTCCGTGCCGGACGCCACGCCCGTGCCGAAGCGCGTGCCGCAATACTCCGCGAATTCCTTCTCGAAACCCTTGACCTGCTCGCCGAGGATATACGAGCCGGAGAGGAGCACCTTCCCGGCCGCAAGACCCGCCTGCCGCCCTATCCCGGCATAATGCTTCTTCAGGTCGTTGAACTTTACCAGTCCGCGTCTTTTCATGTCATTCCCGGTAATGTTTGATGTTCTTTTTATAATAAGCCATCATCCTGCGAAGGCCTTCCTCGTATCCGACCTTCGGCTCCCATCCTGTCGCATCCCTGAACTTGTCGAAAGAGGCGTAATAGTGCCCTATATCAATCTTCCTGCTCTCCTTCGGGAACGGAATGAGCCTGTACTTCCCGCCGCGGTTGATCTTTATGAGAAGCTTGGCTATCTCTTCGAGCGTTATCGGCGGATGGTTGCCGAGGTTGAATATCTTCCCGTTCAGGCCGTCGTTCTCCGCGCATATCAGCAGCGCATCCACGACATCGTCGATATAGTTGAGGTCCCTGAGCTGCTGCCCGTCGCCGAATATCCTTATTTCCTTGCCTTCGATCACCTGCCTTACGAACCAGCCGATGAAACCCTGTCTGCTGTGTTTCATGAGCAGGCGCGGGCCGAAGGTGTTGGTCATCCTGAGGCTTACCGACTTTATGCCGTATACCGAATCATACAGGACGTGGTACCATTCGCCGGCGAGCTTGTTGACGCCGTTGATGTCAACCGGATTAAGCGGGTGCCTCTCGTCGACAGGCAGATATTCGGGCTTGCCGTAGACCTGCCTCGTGCTCGCATACACTATCTTGATGCCGGGGTTATATTTCCTGCATGCCTCGAGTATCGACAACTGGCTCCTCGCGTTTATGTCGAGATCGGTATAGGGGTCCACCATGCTGTCTATATGGCTTACCTGCCCCGCGAGGTTGAACATGATGTCCTTGCCCCTCACGAGAAAATTCATCGAGTGCTCATCGCGAACATCCGAGAAGTTGATGAGGACTTTCTCGGCGATATCCTTAATGTTGAAAAGGTTGCCTCCCGTATCCCTTACCATCGAGTCGACAAGCGTTACCTTGGCTCCTTTAGATACGAGAGCTATGGCGAGGTTGCTGCCCACAAAACCCATACCCCCGGTTATCAGCACGTTCTTTCCGCGGAAGAACCCGTCCGGCATGCGTCTTTTCATCTGCCACCTTCCTCTTTTTTAGCGGCGTGCGTTTCCCGTATGACATATTGCGGCGTCTGGTTATTGGCCATGAACTGCTTGCCCAGGTATTCCCCTATGACTCCCAGCATGAGCATCTGTAATCCCGAGAACATTAGTATTGCGACAAATATCGATGTTATCCCCATGGGGACCGACGGGTTGACCAGCCGCTCGATGACCGCCTGCAAGCTCAATACGGCCCCTATCAGGAAGAATATGAACCCGATGAACGTACTGACCCTCAACGGATAGACCGAGAAATTCACGAACATGTTAAGCCATAGCCTTATGAGCCTCCTAAGCGTATAACCGGAGCGGCCCTCCCTCCTCTTGTCGTGCTTTACGAGCACCTTGCCTATGTTCCGGGTCGTCCTGAGCACCAGCCCGTCTATGTAGGGATACGGCCCCTTGTACTTTATTATCTCGCCCACGGTGAACCTGTTTAGGCATTTGAAGCTCGAGAGGTAGAGGTCCTTCGGTTTATCGAGCAGGTACCGCGCGACGAGGTCGTTGAAGCTGCTGCCGAGGTTCCTTAATAACGAGTGGCGCTTCCTGTCGTAATAGCTGTAGACGACGTCATAACCGCCCTCTACGGCCTTATCGACCATCTTCCTTATCTCTTCGGGCGGGTTCTGGAAATCGTCGTCGATTATCACTGCATAGTCCCCCGACGCCTCGTTCAATCCCGCAAGGACCGCGTTATGCTCCCCGAAATTTTTCGCTAACTTCGTATATTTGACTATAGACATGTGCTTCCTGAACGCCGCAAGGCATTCCTCGTGGCTGTTATCGGTGGAACCGTCGTTGACAAGCACGATTTCGAGGCCGTCTTTCCCGTGCAGGTTCCTGACAAGCTCATCGACCAGCCTGCCCACGGAACGGCCTCCCTGATATACGGGTATGACCACGCTTATCTTCATTCGGCACCTCTCTTTTTTTCTGCGCTCATTCCAGGTGCCTGCTCGGCCATTTGACCGCGAGGCTCCTGTTCATATATTTCGTGTAATGCGCCAGTTTCTTCGCCTTCATAAAATCGGATATCTTCCTGTCCTCCGCGCAAAAATCATAGCCGTCCCATTCCGCGCCGGACATGCCCTCCGCCTTCTCCACGAGCTCCCTGTACGCCCCGGACGCCTCATTTCCCAGCATGCTGTTCAGGTACCAGTTGAAGCAGACCTGCATTTTCCTCAGAAACAGGCGGTACTCATCGGGAAACTTCAGGCACGTGAACGTATCGTAATTATCTAGCTCTTCCTTCGCTTCCGTATCGATAAGCCCGAGCTCCTCGCAGAACCCGTAAATCGGCGTGTTCTTGAACGGGTAGAAAGTCATGACCTTCACCGTGTCCGGCATTATCCGCGCGTTGAGCTTCAGCGTCTCGAGGACCTCCTCTTTCGTCTCCGTCGGAAGCCCTATCATATTGAATGAGCTGGTCATCATATCCAGCTCTTTATTTATCCTGAAGGCCTCCAATACGCTCCTGTTCGGGACGGGGCGTTTCATTACCTCTTTCTTGACGCGCTCGCTGCCGCTCTCGATGCCGAACCTCACGTCATCGCACCCGGACTCTTTCAGTATCCTCGCCTTCCTTTCGTTATAGGATGCGGGGTTTACGTTGCACATGAAAGGCAGGTCCACGGTCTTTTTATATTCCCCGCATAATTTGGCGAGGTATTTCTCGTCGGTTATGAAATTATCATCTATAAAAGCTATCTTCTTTATCTGCGGATGTTTCGTAACAGTATCCTTTATCTCCGCGGCCGCCCTGCCGGCGTCCTTGAACCTTATGTAATCGTTGAGCCCGACCTTGCGTTCGCAAAGATCGCGGTATTTCCTCACATAAGAGTCGTTTATGCAGTAACTGCACTGGTATACGCAGCCCCTGCCTATCATCGTCTCGAGCTGGTAATTCTTCAGCGGCAGTATACTGTCCAGGTCAAAGAGCTCCTTATCGTCCGGAGGCAGGTCATACAAGCTCTTGAACGGCCGCAGCTTGTTCTTTATGACCGCATTGCCCTTCCTTACCCATATGTTCCTTATGCCGTCGTACTTCCTGCCGGACTCTACCGCTTCGGCAAGTTCGGCGAGCGCGTCCTCTCCCTCTCCGACGCATACGGCGTCGACGCCATCTATCGCGAGGCAGCCTTCCGGGTCCATCGTCGGGTACGGCCCGCCGCATACGACGATGCCCTTATAATAGTCCCTGAGCCCTTCCATCAGTTTCCTGGCATACTTAAGCTGCGTCTCTATAAGCGACAGCCCTATGATATCGGGCGCCTCGGACAATATGTCCTTCTTTATCCTGTCCGGGTCGAAGCCGTAACCCAGCTGCTCGCAGAGGAATATCAGGGCCGTGCTGTGGCCTTTCTCCTTCAGGACGGCAGATAGGCATGCGATACCGTTATTGATCCCCGGTGTGGAGCCGATATTGAAATTTATGAACAGCACCTTCATCTTGACGATACGTCCTCGCCCATATACGCCCTGCAGAACGTATGCAGCGTCTTCAGGTACGTGTGAGGGCTCATCGGCCTCTTCCTTATCCCGCCAAGCAGCGTGCGCAGGAACGCCTTCTTTCCCTCCTTCTTCAGCATGAGAAGCGAGTAGTTGCTGAGGTGGTAAACTATCGACTTCTTCACCTTCTCTTTTACTTCCGCCGGCAGGCCGCTCTCCTTCAGCGCCTTCTCAAAAAGGTCGATATACTCCCTCGTCATCTCCTCTTCAAGCTTCTTCGTCGCCTGCGACGGGTGCATACGCCATCCCGCAAGCACCTTATCCTCATAGCAGACAGCGTCCTGCTTCGCTATCCTTAGGAACATGTCGTAATCCACGATATACTTGTATTTCTCGTTGAAACCGCCGAGGGCTTCAAGCGTCTTTTTGTCTATCAGCGCCGTCTCGCTGTCTATGAAACAACCCTCGGACAGCAACGCAGTGAAGGGCTCCTTTATTATGCCGGAGCAGAACCTGCCGTCCTCTATCGTATTCCTCGCTATCTTCCCGTCGTCGGTGAACCATTCCGAGTTGGAGAAGTGCAGTTTCGCTTTCGGGTATTTTTCGGCCGCTTTAAGCTGAACGTCAAGCTTTTCCGGCTTCCATACATCGTCGTGGTCGAGTATTGCTATCCAATCGCCTTTCGACAACCCTACCGCCCTGTTCCTCGCGGCCGCGAAACCGCTGTTTGGCTGGCTGTGGTAGGTTATCGGCAGGCCCTTCTTCACGAAACCGTCCACTATCGCTTCGGTCCCGTCCGTGGAACCGTCGTTTACGATCACAAGCTCCCATCCCTTGAACGTCTGGGCCGCTACGCTCTCGAGCGTCTGTGCTAGATACTTTTCAGAATTGTAACAACAGACCTGGACGCTGACCAGCGGTCTCATGCCGCGGCCACCGTTGCCGTGGTCAGGTCCGGGTTATCGAGCCCCATGTTTGCCCTGAACCGGCGTGTCGTGTCCTGGTCCGGCGTCCTGGCGGATTGCTCTTCTACCCGTTTCCATGATAACCGCGATACGTCTATGGTCCATTTATCTTCATCGGGAAGGACGGACGCGCATATATATTCCCCGCTTGTGAGGGCGAGCGCCGGCACGCCCGAAAGCACCGCCTCCTGCAGAACCGCGGAATTCGAACCTATTATCAGCCTCGACAGCTCAAACTCCTCCTTAAGCGGCACTTTCGACAGCTCTACCGAGACCGCCCCGGAAGCCGCTTTTATCCATTCCCTCTGCGCCCTGCCTATTATACCGGCGGGATGCAGCCGAAGCCTGATCTTCCTCTTATCCTTATATTCCTCCGCAAGCAATGCCTTTGCAGCCTTCACGATTATCGCGGTGTCGTACTCCATTATCCCGCATACGAACGTTACCGCATCGGCGCGCGACCTGTCCAACCGCCCGGAGTCCTTCCATTTCCTGAACCTCGGGCTGCAGCAAAGGCGTAGGTCCGTGCCCGGGTAATACCTGCCTAGGAGGGCTTTAGTCCCTTCGCTGTAAACATAGAATATATCCGGAAGGGCGCATCCGGCCTTTACTTCGGCGGCCTCGGGGAAATACCACAGCTTCTCGGGCAATATCATCGCGTGCTGCGCGGTAATGCCTTTTACATCCAGCGCTTTAGCCGCTTTCCAGACCATCCTCGAATAGAAATGCATCTCATGCGGTACGAATACCGAACGGTATTCCGCAGGTTCGCGGCTTAACACCTTATGCACCAGCATGTAGAAATCATAATGAAAACACCACGAATAAGATATCACCCACCTGTGGAATATTGCCAGCGATTCCAGGTATGCAATGCTCAGGCGTCCTGCCAGTAATCTTTGGATGAAATCGGCTATCAGCGACATTTCCAGCTTTTCTCCGATCATTATCTTCTTCCATAAGCCCAGCGCAGTATAGTTCTTTCCGATGTTTTTTGTCCGCGAGAAGACGAGTTTATCTTCCTGATGCGAAGTATCTTCGATTATATAATCGGTCCTGAACTCCTGCGAATGGTCCGTTATCTCCTCAGCCATCACGATAAGCACCGGCGCGCTTTTCTCCCTGTATGCGTAGGAGAAACCCCTGTAAGCGAAGCACCTTATCATCCCTATTAGCGCATAACGCAGGTACAGGTAGCAAAGCGCGGGAAGCTTATACGCAACCGGCTTTTCAAGATATACCGGATGCCAGAGTTTTGTGTCTTCCGGGTCCCTGTATGCCGTCGGGGAGGCCCATACAAGGAATCCGAGCCCGGGTCCGAGCCGTCCCGCGGTCCGTGCGTTCAAACCCGCGCATTCCTCTACCAACCTTTTCGTGGAAGCGGTTAACGGCATCCGAGTATGAACTCCTCGACAGGGAACCCGAACCATCCCGTAATGAACCTGAACCTGATCAGCGACCTCAGCAACGGGTAGAGCACTTTGTTGCGCAATGTCTTCCTCGGAGAGAACTGGAAACCGATATTGTAATAATTGTTCATCCTCTCGAATATCTTCCTGTCGAATATCCACGGCTTGCCCTGCGCGGAATAGAAACCTAGGAAACCCGAGAAGTCGAGGACCGCCCATTCCGCAAGACTGCCGGGCTCCTTCAGGTCGTATTTCCTGACCGCTTCGCTGTATATCGGCGAACCGGGATATGCGGCAAAACTGAGTATCGGTATGTCCGACCTGCGGTCTATATCCTTCAATTTCAGCGCGAGCCGGTAGGTCGCCAGTATGTCATCCTTCGTCTCGCCGGGAAGCCCTACCATCATCGAATATCTCGGCACGATCCTCGTCTTCGAGAGAGTCCTTGCCGCGTTCACCGTGTCTTCCACTTTTATCTGCTTATGTATCTTATCCAGCATCGCCTGCGAGCCGCACTCGGCCCCCATCACCGCCGTGACCATGCCTATCTTCTCGAGCCGTTTCGCGACCTCTTCCGAAATGTAATTGTCCCTGAAATACGATACGCGCATCCACGGCCTGAAATAGAACTTGAGCCCCCTCTTCTCGACAAGCTCGATGAAATCCATCGTCCTCTTCTTGTTTATGAAGAAGTCCTCGTCGAGCAGCTGGAAGAAGTTCGCTCCGTATTCCTTCTGCAGGAATTCTATCCTGTCGACTATCTCCTTCGCTTCCATATACCGGTATTTCCTGTTCAGGATGACGTTTATGCAGAACGAACATTTGTAGGCGCATCCGAGCCCCGTGATTATAGGCATCATCACTGCATCCTTGAGCGGGAGGTCGTATGCCTTCGGGAGCAGGTTGTTCCTGGCGTAGCGGAGCGCATCGAAGAGCGAGAAATCTATCTGCGGGATCTTCGTGATGTCATCCGGCAGGTACGGCGCGTTCTTTATCGTTTTTCCGTCCTTCTTGAAATATATGCCGGGCACGTTCGAGAGATCACCGCCGTTCCTCAGCGCCTCCGCTAGCATCGCTATCGAACTGCACGCCTCATTGACGGCTATGATGTCTATGAGCGGGTCCGCAACCGTCTGTTCCGGGTATAAAGTCGCGTGCACCCCTCCCCACACTATCTTAAGGGCCGGATGCGACTTCTTGAGCGCGCCGGCAACTTCATAAGCCCATTTGACCTGCGAGGTCATCACGGAAAAACCCGCGAAGACCGTGTTCTCGTTTACCGCCGCGCGGACCTTTTCGATGCATTCCGCCGACGTATACATATTGCCGTCGATGATCGTGACATCGTATCCCGACTTATCGAGGATCGTCGCGAGCAGCATGATGGCGGCGAACGGGAACAGCACTTCGTCGCATTTGCCCCCGTCCTGCGCGAGCGACGGGTTGATGAATATTACGCCCGGCTTTTGCATATTATCTTTTTTACCGCCTCGAGGTCCTCAGGCGTATCTACCGCCATGCTGCCGCTCTTCACTTCGATCATCCTGACCTTTATGCCGTTCTCTATGAAACGCAGAAGCTCGATATCCTCTATAAGCTCGGAAGCCCCCCTCCGGAGCCCGCCGAACGCCAATAATGCCTTCCTCCTGAACCCGTATACGCAGACCTGCTTATAATACTGCGCGTTGCCGCCCCTCTTCGGATAAGGTATCGGCGCCCTCGAGAGGAATACGGCGTCACCCTTCGCGTTCACCGCGACCTTCGGGACGGTCGGGCTCGGTACTTCCTTCGGGTTGCGTATTAAAGACATCAGGTTCGTAACATCGAATCCGGAATTCTTTTTCAAAAGCGGTCCTATCGCGCTTCTTATCATAGCGGGTTTCAGCAGGGGTTCATCCCCCTGTATATTCACGTAAATATCCGCTTTGACCTTCCGCGCGACCTCGGCGACCCTGTCCGTGCCTGTCGGGTGCCTGCCCGATGTCATCACATACGGTATCGCGAGCTTTTTGCATTCCCGGGCTATCCTGCTGTCATCTGTGGCGACATAGACCTTTCCGAGTTCCTTTACCTTCACGGCCTGTTTGTATACCCACCATACGAGCGGCTTGCCGCATATATCCGCCAACGGCTTGCCGGGAAACCTCGATGACTTGAAACGCGCCGGTATTACCCCGATTATTTTCATATGTAATTTTCCACGCTTTTATAGAACGCCTTGTAGGTCGTGGGCGTTATGATATGGATACCCTCCCTGCCGTTCTTCTGCAGGTATGCCTCTATCTCCTCCAGGAACTTCTGGCACCACATGTGCCTCTCTATGATCATCTGCTTATCGGTCTTCTCGTCTTTCTCGTTGTAATAAAGGGCCTTGCCTTCGGTGCCCGGGCCGAGGTAGCCGTCCATCCCGGCGACGAATATCCTCCTGGCGCCCATCACTATCGCCGCGCCGATAAGCAGGACCGATATCGTCCTGCAATTCGTACGGATGACCCCGTCATCGATGCCGAAATGAGCGTTCAGGACATCGTTGTAATACAGTTTCTCGTAGTCGCTGTCCGTGTATTCCCTTATGAACTCCTCCGGGAAATATTCGCTTATGAGGAGTTTCGACTTACCGGAAACGGTACCGGCGTAATCCGTGAACCTCCTCTTGTTGTTGAACGCGTGATAATGCGGGACGAACAGCCCCGAGAGGTTGTTCGCGCCGAGTATGACGGGGTCCGTCTTCCTTATGAACGCCTCTATCTTCTCCCTGTTATCCTTCAGGCCGGGCCCGTTGGCAAGTACCAGGAAATCCCTTCCCTCATGCCTGCCCGCGTACGGTACCGGTATCCCGGCTTTCCTGGCCTTACCGGCCTTTTTCGCTACGGAGGAGGCCTTCAGCTTTCCGATAAGCCCGTCCTCGATGATCTCCTTTAATATCTCCGGCTTGTATCCTAACGGGTTCTTCTTCTCTATCGCCTCCATCGCCTTGCATATCTCGTCTATCGTATATTCCCTGTAATTTATCAGGCCGCTCGCGTAGTTCGGGTGGCATTTGTACATCCCTGAGAGCATGAACGGCAGTTGGTATCCCCAGTCGATCTCCTTCCTCATCGGCAGGAAGTACCTGTCTATGCAATTGAGGACCGGAATCGCGTTATATTTCTTATCGCCTAAAAGCTCCTTATAGAGCACGATTATTTCGGTCGGCAGGTTGCCCGCCCCGCGGCCAATGCCGTAGAACGTCGAATCGACTATATCCGCGCCGCAGCGGACCGCCTCAAGCGTGTTCGCGAACGCCATCTGCAGGCTGTTATGCGGATGGAACCCGACCTTCGTCCCGCGTATGCCGAGCAGCGGGCTGATGAGCCCTTCTATCTCGTTCGGGAAGACCGAACCGTAGCTGTCCACCGCATATACATAATCGAGGCCCGCCTTCCTGACCATCGAGATGAACCTCTTCCGTTCCGATTTCGTGTAGTTGCTGTATCCCATCGCGTTAAGCGAGGTCTTGTAACCCTTCTTCTTTATCCTGCCGAGGGTCTTGATAGTTTCCGCTATATCGTTCTTATGGGCCGCTATCCTCACGATATCGACAACGCTCTCGTCGCGCGGGACAAAGTCGTCCGCCGATATCCTGCCGAAGTCACCCATCAGCGCGAGCTTCGCGCCGTCTATCCCTTCGATCGTCTCGCGCAGCAACGACTCGTCCGAGAACCTCCAGGGGCCGTACTTCTTCCTGTCGAAATGCTCATCCGTCCCCCTGAACCCTATCTCGATGACGGGCACACCCGCTTTCGAAACGGCCCTGTATACCTCCCTGACGAGCGCCTTGTCGAACTTCCAATCGTTGAGGTAACCGCCGTCCCTGACGGTGCAATCCAGGATTTCGAAACCTTTATATCGTCTTCTGCTGTCTTTCATATAAAGCCCTTTTATAATAGCACTTCCAGAGGCTGCCTTTCGTTTTCAGGGTATATATATTCGTCGAATAGTTTACCGTCCGTTCCTAGGCCGAGGATCTTCTCTATTGCAGGCCTAAGGTCGCCGGCCTTACTCACATGGTATATCGCCGACCGCGGCATTTCGCCGTTGCTTCCCGCCTCGACAGCTTCTATGTGCATATAGCGCCCAGAACCTCCGTAAAGAAGGACGGGTATCCTGTTCTGCAGGGCTTCCTCTATCGTCGTAGATGAAAAACTTACCAGCAGGTCCGCCGCCCCGAGCGCTGCCGAAAAAGGCCCGTCTGTGCTGAGCTTCACTTTATCGGAAAATGGCACGAGTTCCCTGATATCCTCAATCCCTATATCCGAGGACGGCCTGAAACGCACGATAAGCACCGCATCGGGTATCCCCTCCACAGCCGCGGCGAGCTCGCATATGCCGCGTATGTATTCATCGGGTGTTTCGTAGACGAACGGCCTTAAGCTGTTCGCCGCCTTCGGCGTGCCTGCATGCACGATAGTCCTCACGCCGCTCTTCCTGCGCTCCACCGGTTTTCCCCATATGAGAGGGCCGGTCCTGATCATCCTGCTTTCCGTCTTGAAGGCATCGACGTATCCTTCCGCGACGGGCGTCTGCAGCGCGATATCCGAGAACGGCGCCCTGAGAAGCGCCCTTCCATGCTCGCCCCATTCTATCCTCTCAGGGACGTTCTTAGGCCGGACATGCGAACCGTGGCTTATCAGCAACGTCCTTACGCCTTTCCTCGCGCATAATTCAGCCAGTATCACATCGTCCGCCCTGTTGCCGTTGGAGACGAACAATGACGCCTTCGACCTGTCGACAAAATCATTGAGTTTCACGGTCCACAGCATGAGGCCCATTATATGGTCGCCCAGATTATCTTCGATCTTCCCTGAAACGGGCTCTGCGAACGATACCGCCTTATAGGAGAATACCGATGGGTCCTTCCTTATCTTTTCGACGAGCTCCGCGAAGTTCTTCTTCTGCGATATTATCGCGGCGGAATGGGCGGCGCCGAACAATTTTATTACCGCATCGGACAGGCCGTATGTGAATATTACCGGCCCCCTCAGTATCTCCGGCCTCTTGCCGCTGCCGTCCTTTACCGCTTCCTTCGCGAGCTTGTCGAGGTTATAGAACCTCGTCGTGAAGAATACCGGTTTCTTGCCCGGGAATATGTTCTTTGCCCATACCGAGGCCTCCCATAAAGAGAACTTTATATTCTGCAGGATGAACCTTACCAGCGACCGCATGTATATCGCGCGCGGCCCCTGTTCCCTGCGGGGCCCGATGCCCCCGTTCCCGAGGTCTATGAATCTTACGCTTTTCGCCTTCGCGGTATCCCTTACAAGGCGGCCGAAATAACCTTCGCTGTTCTCTATATACAAACTCGATACAGCCTGCTTGCCACCCGCGCCGTATGCGCATACCGACTCCGGCTTATGCGCTTCTATAGCCGCGGATGCCATGTCTATTGCCCAGATGCAGTAATGCATCGCGAACCTTACCCAGTATATGAAAAAATCCCTGTAGGCGCCGCTAACCCCCATCCCGGTATCGGCGAACCGGGCGTTCGCCTCGAACCATTTGACAAGTTCGTCCGACTTATTCAGCGTGTTCACATGGGAATCCGCCGTGAAATAATCCGCGGTATCGGCGACGCGGAACCCTCTCCTCTTCAGGCGCGCACGGATGGACGGGTTCATCGCTATCAGGAGCGTATCGCCGGCTGCATCTTCCGCGGGAAGGCCATCCATGTAAGCGTCGGCCTCGTTTATGCCGTTGATGAATACGAGCTTTTTAACTCCGGAAAAAGCCATTACCTCCCGAATACCTCCTTTATGAGCGATGACGCGAGCTTATAATCATCCTCGCTCCTGACCTCGAGGTGCGAATACGGGTTGTCCAGTTCGTAGATGCCCACCTTCTCACCGAGGAGCTTGCCTTCCCTGAGAAACTCCGGATGCGTCACGCAGCCGACACCCTTCAACTCAATGTACGTGGGCTCCTTGAACTGCCTAGGGGTTATGCCTTCCTCTATCTGCGATATCACACCGTCCTTCTGCTGCCATATAGCCTTGTTCTCTTTCTTCGCCGCGACGACGCTGTCGAACCCGCCTTCCGCGAGCTGCGCGATCATGTCGTCGAGCAGGCCCTCGGGCCTGAACGGGAACGTGACTTCCAGCAGGACGACGATGTCTGGAAGTATGCGCGACTCTTCGAGCTTCTTCATCGTATACCGCAGGACCTGCGCGAGGTCGATATTCTCTTTCGAGAGCGAAGGGTCCCTTATGAACGGCACGTTCGCGCCCAGCTTCCTCGCCAACTGCCCGGTCTCTTCGTTATCCGTGGAGACTATCACATTATTTATATATTTCGATTCCTTCGCTCTCTTTATCGTGTATTCGATGAGCGGCGCATCCCCGATATATCTGGCCGCGCCCTTTACCGGTATTATCGCCGCGACATCCATCTTCTCCATGTCTATCGGCTTCCTGCTGAATCCCGCGTGGAGCTTCTCCATTATCTTCACGACGTTCGAACAGCGCTGTTCATTGCTGTTCTGGTGTATACCGTGATAATGGTATACACTCGCCTCCGGCTCATATATTATCTTGTATCCCTGTTCGAGGACCTTTTTCGCCCAGACCCTGTCCTCGATATTCGTGACGGCCTCATCGAACGGGTATTTCCGCCAGGTCTCTTTCCTCATGGCGCTGTTCGCGTTGTGGAAAAAGCTGTCCTTCTGCTGGACCTTCCTGTCGAGCCCGAAGACGAGCGTAAGATCCCGCTTGTCGGAATCGGGAGTGAAGCTCATCGGCTCCTGCCTGCCGTATACGCCTGCCACCCCGGGGTCATCGAGGTCCTTAAGCAGGTTCCCGAGCCACTTCGAGTTCACGGGTATGCAATGGCCCGAGAGGCATACGATATAATCCCCCTTCGATTCCCTTATTCCGATGTTTAGGGCCTTACCCGGCAGGTATTCTGTGCATTTCACGACTTTCGCAAGCTTGAACTGCCCGGCCTTCTCGAGCGTCTTGTCATCGCTTTCGTTATCCACGAGTATGACCTCGAGATCCTTGTACTCCTGCTCGAACACGCCGTGCAGGCACTGCGTTATCCAGCGCTCCTCGTTCTTTGTCCTGATTATTATAGAAGCGAGCTTTCCCAAATTATCCTCTCCTGCCCTTTACGGCGAGCTTGTCGTAGCGCAGCTTGTACCCGCCTTTTTTTGAGATAGACCGCAGCATAAGGTCCGCGGCCATCAGGTCTTCCTGCCTTTTGATTATTATGCCCGCTAGCTTGCTTACCGGGTAATACCCCGTCTTACCGCAAAAGAACGCAAAACCCTTCCTTTCGAACTCTTTCATGAACTTTCCCGTCTTCCACGCCATCACCGAATATACGAAGGGCTGTACCGGGACCAAATCCTGCGTCTGCGCGAAGACCTCCTTCAGGTTGAAATTGACCGGCTTTCCCTTATATACGCAATGGACCTGCTCGTCCTTGACGGTTATCATCGAATCGAGCTTCTCTTTCACGAAATATTCCATGGCGCCCCTTACTTCGTCCGCCGTCTGCAGCGGCGACGTCGGGTTTACCCACGCGACCACATCGCACGGATTATTCCTGACGAAATCATATACCACGAAATCGGATTTCGCGGCCGAGGTCGCCCATTCCCGCGGGCGCAGGTAGAATTCCGCGCCGTAACGCTTCGCTATCTTCGCGAATACGCTGTCTTCCGAATTTATGACCACCCTGTCGAATACGCCCGAATCCTTCGCCGCCTTTATCGCGTAGTAGATCATCGGTTTCCCGCCTATCAACGCGAGGTTCTTCATAGCGAGCCTTGTGCTGCCCATGCGCGCGGGTATCATTGCGACCGTCCTGCATTTACGCTTTGCCATGTCCGACTCCTGACGATAATACCGAATAATACGCCTTGAAGTACGCGCCGGTCAGCCTGTTCATGACCTTAGCCCTGATGTTTCCCGATTCCTCTTCCCTGAAAAGGTCCAGTATCCTTCGCGCGCCCGACTTTTTATTCCGCGGTACCGCGGCTTGTGCGCCGGACGGCCTGCAGATCACCCTTATATATTCGTCTCCGTAAGCCACGGAGAACCTGTTCTTCCCCAGCGCCGACGAAAGGCTTTCGAGGTCGAAATAGTAATTGTGCTCAACATCGAACGAAGATAACGGCCTTCCGAGGCCTTGTCCTTTCACGCCCGGCACTTCTATGAATAGGTATCCGTAAGGGTCGAGCACGGAATGAATGCGGTTTAAAACCGCGTCCATGTCCGATACATGCTCAAGCAGGTGCGACAGTATTATAAGCTTCGGCCGCGCCCCTCCGAGGTCGTGCGTCATGAAATCGCCCTGAACGAGGTCGAGCCCCTTGCTTTTGCCAAACTCGGCCATTCCGCCGTCGAACTCGATGCCTGTCACGCTGAAACCGTCATTCCTCCACGGGACCAGGTTCGCTCCGTCGCCGCAGCCGAATTCGGCGATAAGGTCCATATCCTGCTCCAGTTCGGCGAAATGCCTTATGAACCCGTATCTCGGGTATGCGAATTCCTTTATCCTTTTCCTGAACAGCGCTTCTACCGCACCGGGAGAACGGTCCTTGCCTCTAAGCTTGTATGATATCTTCTCGTATAGGTACCTGTTCGCCTCCGGGTCCAATATCCTGTTCTTGAAGCAACCGCCGCAGGCGTCGCAGACGGCCACTTCGCACGGCAGCCCCCTCGCGTCCCTTTCCGATATCTTAGTGAACTCCGCCGCCCCGCAGAAAGGGCATCTTTCTACGTCGATGTATCTTCCCCTCGCGTGGATTTCTTTGAGGAAGAGCTCCCTCGCCTCGTTCTGCGTGCCGCTAAGCGATGCGGGCGGCCGCGCACCGTCGAACCTGTAATCCGCGCCGAGCAGCGCTTCCCTTATCACGGCGCGAGCCTCGTATTTATGTTCTTAAGCGCCATCTCCCTGTTGATGACCGTGTCGTCCATGCCCTTTATCAGGTCCTCGAATACGATATCGCTTCTCTTCCTGAACCTTGCCGGGGCCGCGACAGGGGCAGAGGTTTGCCCGCCCGGATGCCCCCGCCAGATGCTCTTCAATTTTCCTTTGATGACATCCTTCAGGTCCTTCCTCCTTAGGTGCAGGCGGATCTTCTTAAGAAGGCGCGCTATCGCGGCGATAGCCCCGAACCTGTATACCTTCCTGAAATAATCCGCGTCGACTTCTTCCTTTATCCTGTCCGCCCATCCGGCGACCGTTGAGTCCGGCTCATCGGTAAGGTTTACATGGAAGACCCCCGCGCCCGCGACCCTGCCGTCAAGCGAGGCGAGATATTCGTCTTCGTCCCTGATGGCGCCCGACAGTTTCGCAAAATCATATAGCGGCGCACCGGGTATCGGCAGGGCGTACGACCATTGGTACTGCTTATAACCGAGGTTCAGCGATTTAAGGAACCCTATAGATTCGTTGACTGTCCTGTCCGTCTCTCCGGGCATCGCGAGGACGATCGTCGGCGACGTATATATCCCCGCCTCCCTGGTCCAGAGCGCGACCTGCCTGTTCTGCTCCACGGTGACCCTCTTATCGATAATATTAAGCATCCTCTGGTTGCCGGCCTCAAAACCGTACTCGATCATCCAGCATCCTATATCCTTATAAGCGTGCAATATGTCCCTGTCGACCGTGTCGACCCTCATTCCGAGTATCCTGAAGACAAGGTCAAGTTTCCTCTTCTTGTACTCCTCGATAAATTTCCGGTTATGTTCCTTGTTCGGCGCGAAGCATTCGTCCCCGAAGGAGAAGTAGCTCGTGCCGAATTTCTCCGCGCAGTATTCTATGAGGTCGAATACATATTTCATGGAATGGGTCCTGAGCCCCGGGTATGCCCTGAAGCAGAATGAGCACTTCCCGAAGCATCCTCTGCCCGTCGGTATCGTCACCATCCCGCCCTTACGGCCGGGATCCGTTATCCTTCTGTCCTTTATATCCTGGATGAAATACCCTATGAACTCCTTCCCGTCGGGCATATACCTGGACATATCGACCAGGTCGAACGCCGGATAAGGCAATTCATCTATATTCGCTATGAGTCTCCTTGCGCCCGTGAATACGCATTTGCCACCCTCCCTGTAATAAAGCCCCGTGACGTCCGAAGGTACCTTCCCGTCCCGCAGGCGGCCGATTAGTTCCGTTATTGCCCTATCGCCTTCGCCGGCGACAACGTAATCCACCGGCATGTTATTCAGGACCGTCTCCGCCGCGCTCGACAACCCTCCGCCGAGTATCTGTATGCTCTCCGGCATCGCGGCCTTGATATCCGCGCTGAGGCCCTTGATATATTTATATGACGGCGCGACTATCCCGCTTATGCCTATGAATCCCGGCCTGAGCGCCTTCAGCCGTTCAATTACTTCTGCGTTCGATATCCTGTCGGTATCGACATTGATTATTCGGACCTCGAGCCCCGCTTTCCTTGCCGCGCTCGCGATGTACATCGCCCCGTACGGCGGATACACCGTATTGCTTACCCCCGCCGGAGGGACTATTATCGCGAAGTCCGCTCTTTCCACTATATGAATTCCACCCCGTATTCGGCGGATAGCTTCATGAAGGCCTCCGCTTCCGGCGCGGCCATCGGTATCCCTTCTTTCGTCCTTTCCGAAGCGGCCTTCTTCTCCGGGTCTCCCGCCACCTGCACCGGTACCCCTTTCTCCATGGGAGGCTCATTCCTCAGTTCATTCAACAATTCGGCCATGCGCCGCTTAAAGACCTTTTCTTCCTGGAAACAGTCTATCCTCATCGCGCAGATAAAATGTCCGAGGAACCTTTTCTGCGACAACGGCGCCTTGAACATGCTCGATATATTAGGGCCGTATGGCATGCCGGTAAGTATCCCGCAAAGCACCTCCACCATCAGGCTAAGGCCGTATCCTTTGTATCCGCCCATTGGAAGCAGCATCGATATCTTATCCGCATCCGTCGTCTCATTGCCTTCCGTATCCGCGCCTACGCCTTCAGGTGCGGGATGCTTGCGCTCCCTCAGCTGCTTTATCTTGTTGAAATTATAAAGCGTCGTGGCCATGTCGAGGCAGAACGGTTCTTCGCCCTCCACCGGCGCGGCGAAGGATATCGGGTTCGTCCCGAGGAACGCCCTTTTGCCCGCATATGTCTTCATCAGCGAATCCGCATGAGTGAAGCTTAACCCTATCATCCCTTGCTTTGCTATCTCGAGCGTGAAATATGCGGCAGCGCCGAAGTGGGTCGAATTGAACACGGCTATGCTGCCCGTCCCCGCTTCCTTGGCGAGCTCTACCGCCTTCCTTGCCGACTCTATGCCGGCGGCGTGCCCGAAGGTGTGGTCTGCGTCGAACTTTCCGGTAGAGGCCGAGGTCCTCTCGAACTTATATTCGGGATCGGGATTTATCCTGCCCGCTTTTACCGACGCCATATAATGCGGAAATAGCCTTATACCGTGCGAATCGACCCCCCTTAGTGACGCTTGTACTAACCCTTCATTGACATGATACGCAACATCTTCGCGTACCCCGGCATTTAGGAGTACCTTCTTTATAAATACAGATAACCGCTCGTGCGGAACGAACATCTTTTTCATCTGGCTATCTCAACCCATTTACCGTTGCATTTCAAGCTTGTATTAACAGCTTCAAGCACCATTGTGGGTATAAGCGAGTTATTGAAAGTAGGCCTTTCCCTTTCAAGCTCTTCAATGGTTTTGCTGCCGTACTCTATCGCTATAGAATCGTTGAGAAAGGTCTTTATACTGTCTATTCCGTAGCCGCGGAATCTCACATTCCCATATGGACCGTACTGGCTGCAAAAATACGGATTTATCTCTTCTATGCCATTCTTATCGGTAATCATAGTAACTCCGCGGGCCTTTTGATCTGACTCGAACCTTCCTTTCGTGCCTATGACCTTTATCTTCTGGTCTGACATGGCCGATGTCTTCTCGGGGTCTATCCAGTTGGTAAGTATATGCGAAACGAATCTTTTTCCGTTCTCCAGTTTCCACTCGGTAACGGCTTCAACGGCATCATACGTATCAATGCCTTTTGATCTCAGCCAATACGACTGGCCGGTAGCCATTGCCCGTACCGGTTTTGCCTTGGTGACAAAGTGGACCATATCCACATAATGGATCCCAAGGTACTGGAAAATATTCGTAGAAGCCGCCCATCTTCTGAATACTTTTTCCGGCATGCTCTTTCTTTGGCTGAATTCAGCAAGGAAATATAACGGGTCTCCTATAGCACCCTGTGATATGGCATCCCTTAATTTCAGGTTGGCATCATCGTATCTTTTATGGAATTCCACCGCCCCGTAAAGCCCTTGTTCTTTCCTCGTCTTCTCGAGATCCTTCGCATCCTTTACCGTTTCAACAAACGGTTTAACGACCAGCACATGCATACCATTCAACAACGCAGCCTCTGCTACATCCTTATGGATGTTGTCTGGAACCGCGATAATGGCGCAGGCCGGCCTCGGCATCTCCTGTATTGCCCTTATATAACCTTTTGGACCGTTCTTGACGTCGGCATAGAAAGATAGGTCCGGCGCGGTCCCCATAGCCTTATTTAGTGAGGCAATCTTCTTTTTCGCGGCCCTTATTCCGGAGATGCTCCTTCCGGCTATAAAGATCTTTCCTAAAGCGCCGGACTTGTTTGATTCGTTCAGCGACGGGATGATGGTCCCGAATGTCTCTGTACCCCTTCCGCAAACATACATACCCGCACCGACCACAAGCACATTAATCCGTTTCATATGCATTCCTCATTTTACAATCTTATAATCGCCCCATTCGCGAGAATAAGTCCTGTCCGCGTCGTTTACGGCAGTCACACGACCTTTGCCTGACCTGAATGATTCGAAGAGAATTTTCATATAACTCCCCATCCGTTCTCCTCCTTTCCTGTCGCAAAACGGGTCGAGCTCCTCGATATGCCCGGACCAATCACCGAGTCCCGGCTCCGATGACGGCTCTTTCTTGAATCTTTTTATCGCATCAATAAGCCTCAATATATCATCGAAGATAATTTTCTCGTATCCCCATTCATAGAACACGTGCTTTTTATAATGCGTGATGTCATAATGAACCCCCTTGCAACCGGCTATCACCGCTTCTATCACAGGTGATGATATGCCAACTCCCACGGCAAGATCGGCATTCCTGGATGCGTCAAAAGGAAGCCTGCCAATCTCCCTGTCAAGCCTTATGCACCGACCTGTTGCAACCGCCTTTTCGAGAAGCGTGTGTATCTCAGGCAGTTTTTGGATAACAAGCGGTTTCTTTGATTTTATTATTATCCCGGTCGTTTCGTCCTCAATCATAAACGACAGGAAGGCCTCATAATATCGCCTCATTTCATCGGTTGAATATATATAATCGGAACCGTGTATATTATCAAAAAGCGCTATTATGAATTTGGCTCCTCTCGATCTCAATAATGAAGCGTCATCTTTCGCCGGACACAGCGTGCCATAAGGATAACCGGTAACCACTATCCTGCCTACATTCTCATGTTTTTGCTCAATGTTTAACGCGGATCTCCTATTCCACGTAAAATATATATGCTTGGGGTGATACCCATTCAGGTAACGGTATATGAACGGCACCTCCGACCTTTGCTTGCCTGCAAGAAGGCCGCCGTTTTCGCCATCAACATCGAAAGCTATCCTTTGCGGAATGTTCACATACGGGTTCTCTTCCGCTACATAATTCACTTTTATGCCAAATTCCTTATAAAATGACCTCCAATATTCTACGCTCCGGATGAGATCGTTCCCTTCCTCAACAAGCCAATCCGTAACCGGGTTGCGCACACGGCCTGCTTTTAGATATCTGTCCGGGTGTATACATGGTACTTTACAAAATGCCGAATGCATGCTATTTACGACGCCATTTTTGAGAGCCACGCATCTAAAACCTTTGCTTTCAAGTTTGTCGATAGTTTCCTTGCCGATAGGACCACCGGTAATATTATCCGGACAATCAAAGTATATCAAAACGTCTTTCGCGTCTATCCCGCTACCGGCATACCAGTTCAAGTCATTTCGCCTGTTAGGATCAAATCCTTCAGCATAATGACAGGCTATGGTGCGGGCGGTCCCGGCGAGGTCCTGCTTCGCATTTTCCTTTGCCTGACCGAATATGTACGCTTCCCAGGTCTTGAGCAAACCATCCCTGTACCGTTTTACCGTTCTTTTCAGCGCCTTATCCCATCCGGAAAGCGGACCTCTTCCGTACCGTATAGGTACATCATCGAAATCCCAATGATCTTTTAAAACTGTAAGTATACCGCATTGCGGTATCGTTACGGTCTTCTCTTTATCAGGTATGGTTATCCCGTTTCCGATATACCAGCGGATGACGTGTGCTTGTCGTATGTACGGATATATTTTATCTTTTATTAATATCTGAAAATAAAACAGGGACCACCCGCCTGGCAACCTTTCATCTAATTCTCCGAAGATCGGATCTTTTTTAAGCTCTTGTGATATCCTAAGCGCGATCATTGATGCGGTCTTATCGACTTCATAAATCAACGAAGAGCCGTCCGCACACCTCATTGTTCCCATGTCGTATTTCAGCATACTCCCATTCCGCGGGTAAATATATCGAGTAACTCTCGGGCAACTCCTTCCCCGCCTCGTGTTTTAGTTACTATTTCCGCTATGCCTTTTATGCGGCTGTTCGCATCCGCCGGCGCTATCGGGAATCCCACGCATAACATCGCTTCATAGTCGTTGATATCATTACCGATATAAGCCACGGAATGCAGCGGGATATTGAGTTTCCTGCAATATGAAGAGAGATCCTTCTTCTTATCGTTAACGCAGGTCAAGGCTGGTATGCCAAGTTTCCTCGATCTGGCCTTAACTATGGGATTTCTTTCGGTAGACAATATAATTTGAGGAATACCCATTTTCTTGAAGATTGATACCGCAAGCCCATCCGACCTGTTTACTATAACACCTTCTTTCCCGTCTTCCATAAGAATGACCTTATTATCGGTAAAAACACCGTCGAAATCATATACTATCAATTTTACCTTCTTAAGATCGTAATACTTATGTATTCTCATTTTATCACCGCCCTTTCTCAATCGACTTGCACATATGATATGGCGTTGGAATAAGGGTATTTTTTAATTCTGACCTTCTTATTCACAAAATAATCGTCAATGGCTTTATTAGCTCCGGGAAAGGCGCCGTAATCATCCAATACCACTATCCCGCCCTTTACGACCAACGGGTACAGTTCCTTTAGGCATATATCCGTCGCTTCATACAGATCAACATCTATATGCAGCAAGGCTATCTTCAGATGTCTGTTCCTTGAAACGTAGCGCGGCACCGTTTTCAATATATTGCCTGCCACGAGCTCGATGTTCTGGTAGAGATCCAGCTTTTTCAGGATGCAGATCAATTCATCCCTGCTTATGCTTTTGCTTCCTGCTTCTGAGATAAATTGTCGCCTTTTTTTGACATCAGCCTTGTATTTTGCTTCCGGAAAATCTCCGAAGGTATCAAATGCTATTATCTTTCTACTTTGCGGATTTTCAAACAATGCTCTGAATTTAATCAATCTGGACAGCGACACTCCTTTGAATACGCCGCATTCCACGATCTCTCCTGACAATCCGGAAATCCTCCTGAAAAGATCAAGATGAGTGACAAATTTGCTAATCCTGTTAATGGGCGCTGTAAGGTAGAAACTGTTCTCATATTCGTATTGTTTATTGAAATCCGGCCCCAACATTATTTTCTCCTTTCGCAAAGGTTATGCTTCAGCTTATTGATAATTTTTCTTTCGCTTGCACTTATCTTCTTGATTCCGCTCCCCAGCATCATATCGATATGCTGCACTCTTCTATTGAGGAGGTACATGGCGCCCACTTCAAGGCTTGATGATTGGTCTGTCCCCCACATCGTATGATCAAGGGTTATATGCCTTTCGATTATCTTGGCTCCCAGAACGCACGCGTAAACGGTAGGTTCCACGTTATACTCATGGCCGCTATAACCTATAACACAGTCATACCTTTTTCTAAGCGTAACGATGCAATTCAGGTTAAGCTCTTCTAACGGGGTGGGGTAGCTTGAATTCGTATGCATAAGAGCGAATTCACACGAATATTTCCTAAGGATACTAACGAGCTTGTCGATTTCGCCCAATGAGCTCATACCGGTCGATGCAAGCACCGGTATCCCGGACTTCGCAACAGCCTCTACCAGTTCCATGTCATTTATCTTGGCGGAAGGCAGCTTAATAAAGGGAAGATCGTACTTCTTCATGAATTTAAAGCTGCCTAGATCCCAAACTGACGCCGTCCAATTCAACGGTTTTTCCCTACAATATTTGTCGATATAATCGTATTCTTTCCTGCCGAACTCCGTTCGTTTCTTGTATTCCAGGTATGTCATCATTCCCCAAGGCGTGTCACGCTTTGTATTTTTCTGACTTTCTGGAACACATACATCCGGATTCCTCTTCTGAAACTTCACACATTTCCATCCGCATGCGTATACAGCGTCAATTAGTTTCTTTGCAATCTGAAGGTCGCCATTATGGTTTATGCCTATTTCTCCTATAAGGTAGACATCCTTCAGGTCCTTAAATCTTATCATTCTCTTTTCCCCCGGTTTTTGAAGTCCTTTATTCCGGTCAGTTTTCTTGCTTCTATAAATTCCTCTTCCGTATCGATGTCCACAAACGACAGGATACCGTGCCGCTTATACAGCATTGACCGCTTTCCATACCACGACCTTTTAGAACGGAAATAACCGATATTCATCACATAGAACATGCCGTTCTCAACAGAATACCTTTCCTTAAAACTCTCCGTATTCCTGCGTTTCCCTCTCGTCTCAAACAAAGGGCTGGCCCCTTTCCATATGAATGGGTGTATTTCTATAACCGAGATTACCGAATCCGGCTTATACCTGCCAATATAATCCGCAATTCTAGTAAAGTCGGTTTTTTCCCTAAACGGCGAAGTAGGATTAAGAAGCCAAAGATAGTCCTCATCCCTTAATCCGTATTCGCGTATAATTATTCGTATCAGGTCCTTTACGCACGAACCCTTTCTCGACAATTTCCTGTCTCTCAGGTGTTTCAATACATGCCGCGGAGGATGGTAGTCTATTTTATCTGTCGATACAATTATTTTCTCAAACATGTTCCCGGGTACCGACTTTACGGTGTAATCAACAAGGTTGCAATTTTTACTGAATTTCCTCCAGTTTTTGTTTTTACACCGGCTTGAATCCTTCTTTGCGGGAATGAGGGCATAATGCTTTATCTTCATTCTTGAATATCCTTTTGTTATGCCTTCACCAGAAGTTTTTCATTTATGAGCGTTTTTAACGTCTCTATGTCCAAGATGCCTTCTTCTTCTGGGATAAATGCGGTTTTCTTTAGTTTATGATCCATCAGGACTTTCGCGATCCTGTCCTTCACACATAGGACTTCCGATCCAAAACGGTCTACCACCGAGAACCCGTTCTCCTTCCTAAAACGTAGGGTTTGCGGAACGGCGTATCTTGCTTTCAATATCATCCGCTCGCCAGAATCTTCAACTCTCTTTTTCCCTTTTGCCCATCCTACCCTCAGGTTGTCAGTCGATGAAATATCCCCCTTGTATGCCAAAGTAGCAAGGCGACAGCCTCCATTGCATTCATCAAATAGCTCGCATTCCTTACAAACAGAAGGAAAATACTCGCCGGACCTCCATTTTTCCATGTTCTTCCAGGCAGACCTCAATCCGATCTCCAATATGTTCCCATAACCCTGTTTTTCGTGGACGCAGGCGTGCGCTTCCCCGTTTGCGTTTATGGATATCATCTTATTCCCCGCGGGGCAACCGTGCGAATAGAACCGGGCATACTTTTGTCTGTCTTCCTCCTTGAATACAAAGCAATATGGGAATGGGACGAGCGTCCCGACCTGAATAGCAAAATCATTCTGAACCTTTATAAGCTCATCCAGTATGACCCTGGCTTCTTTTTGGTAGATAAGAAATTCCTTCTGGTCTTCTATCTTTCCGGAAAGATGGGGTACCACCCTCGTTCCGAAAAATTTCTTCGCTCCAAGCTTGCTTGCAAGTTCGCCTGTCCTGTAAATATCATTTATATTACTTTCCGAGATAATCATATTCACGCTTATGCGTATCCCGGCTGAGATCGCGTTCTGCATCCCTTTGATGATCTTAGATTGAGCGCCGCGCTTAGTAACAAGATAATCGTTCGTCTCTTCGCTGCATGAGTTGAGTGATGTCAGAATGTGCTCTAATCCGGCCTCCTTCAGTTCCTTAAGTTCTTCTATCGAGTTGAAAACGGCCAGTGTTGAATTGCATGTCGAACTTAAACCGGCGCTTTTCAGCCTTTTGATACCACGCAACAGCACCTTCCTGTTCATGAAAGGCTCTCCCCCGGTAAATATCACATGCATCACCCCGTTCTTTATTAGCTCATCCAATATCTTATCGAGGCCTTCCTCTGTCATGAACACGTGGTTGATCTTTTCTTTTCTCCAAAAATTATAGCAGTGCCTACATGTGAAACAACACGAAGATGTCAGTTCGATATGTACAGTCATCGGCAAGGACAGCACCATATCATTATCGTCAGTCCGTATAGGTGACTTGACTATATCCTTCATTATAAAGCTCCTTTCGCGACTATATACGCCGTCTTATTGTTCAGGGTGTCACCCGAGAATATTTTCTTTCCGGATAGTCGATAGAAGCTTGTAGTCTTAAAATACTTCCTCATTATCCTCTTAAGCATTTCATACGTTATTTCACTTATATGGAAAGGATTTTCGGTTTCCTGCCGACATATTCCAGAAAGCGGGCATGTCAACCATATCTGTCCTCCGGGCTTGAGCCATCCCCTGGCTTTCTTCATGTATCCCTCTGGGTCGGTAAGGTGTTCGATCGTCTCCACGCTGATTATTTTGTCGAACTTTCGTTTGGGATTGAATTTTTCAATCGCCGATGTTTTGAAATTTATGTTTTTTTTCTTATGATGGCGACCTGCATATTTTATGGTGACCGGGTCGCAATCCACTCCGGTCACCGACCTGGCTTTCGAAGCCAATATTTCACTGCCGTAGCCACTCCCGCATGCAATGTCAAGTACGTCATCCGACGCGGAAATGCGCTTTAAGAATTTCCGATATCTCATAAAATGGCGTTCGTATGCCATGGCATCAAGGACATTCCTGTTTATCCCCATCTGCCTGTCGTCATGAATATAAAGGCGCTGCACATTAAACCTTCCCCTTGCATGCTGTCCGAAGCGTTCCTCTTTCATTGAAAGAAAAGCTTCTGCTACCGCCACATCCGCCGAAGAGTCTATATCCTTACCTGCCTCTTCGTCCATTTCAAACCCGTAGGTTCTACTAGATAACAGCATTTCGTTCAACTTTCCAAGCCTATTTGTCTTCACGATATACAGTGCGCCGTTTACCGCGGCGGTGTAATGCTGCCCCTTGCCCGTATAACTGATACATGTCCTGTCCTGGCTATAATCCGTCTTCCCATTGGCGCCTACGTTCAATACGCCGAATCTCGATTTCCTCGACCTTGTCACGCCGACGATACTGTCATATTCCTCAAACGACCTGGCATAATTGAGTGCCGATTCTAATATTCCCGCATCTCTTAAGGGTGCCGACGTTAATAACAACACCGCCAGATCAGGCCGCGCGCCTTTTATCTTTTTAAGCGCGCTTGACAGTATCGTCTTAAGTCTTATATTATCGCCGTTTTCCTCATGCTTATGCATGACCACCTTTATCTTTTTTAATGATCCGTATCTTTCAAGCATGCTGCTGTCATCAGTTATCAGATATATACCCCTGATATACGGCGCGTTAATGGCGGCTTCAAGCGTGTAATCTATTATTGGCCTGCCCTTGATCAAAACGCTGTTTATCCTATATACCTTTCCGGTTTCCGAATAGGCAGGTATGATAATATCTATATTCATTTTACATCCTTCCTTTTTTTGACATGTTATCTGGTGCCGCAGCGTATTCAGGCAACAAAGGCTTGACCGTATCCTGCTTGTCGTAAACGCAATTATAACATTGAGTCCCTTGTAGCATATTCTCCAGATGAAGTCTTCTAATTTTCTTAAATACCCTGCTACGCCAAGCTTTCCATAGGTCAACTTTGTTAAGGTCTGCCACTATCAAGTAATTCTGGAAATCGACACAACAAGCAGACACGTACCCTTCGTGGGTAATATGCAACCTGTTGAATACCATACTGCACGGCACTTTTTTTGAATACGTAAATTTCCTATTCGGATTTTCAGGCACAAGATCTTTCTTTATCTCGGGCATCATGCCCCCCTGGTTGCTCACGTTCAGGAAGAACACGTCATCCGCAAAAGGCGTTACCAATTCACGGAACCGATTCTGCTCTCTCTCGTTTTTTCGTGTGATCACGTATGAAACATGAATGGTCAAAGGCGAGGACACTTTCTTCCTGTACTCCGAGGCATATTTAAGGTTTGCTATTACTTTGTCAAAATCGTCCCTACCATGTATCTCTTTGTACGTCTTTCTTGTCCCCGCATTTATCGAGAACTTCAAGCTGTCCAGGCCCGCCTCGATCACTTCTCGTACGCGCGAGGGAGTCGCCAGAACACCGTTCGTTGTCAAATAAATGTACGTAAATCCCTTCTTTTTTGCCATTGAGATACATTGCGGCAGTTTGCTTGATATAAAAGGTTCGCCGGTAGTATAAAAACCCACGTTCCGGCACCCGAGAGCATATGCCTGAGACAACACCTTATCCAGAATACCTATCCTGATATGACCTGTTTTTCTTGTCATTTTCCTGTTCGCGCAAAATAGGCATTTATTGTTACATGCGTTTGTTAGCTCAATAAGCATGTCTTTCGGGAACGGAGGTTCCAGGGAACGGCTGAACTTGTCAAAACCTGTCAATCTCTCGTGTATCGTCTTGGCTTTACAAGATCTCATTTTTTTCTCTTTCCAGTATTTTATCCGCAAATACTCTGTGCCCTTTTACGGTCAGGTGGATTCCGTCTGAATTGTTAACCACATCTTCAACGTCATATTTTTCCTCGTTTATCATCTCATTAATGTCGATCAGCTCTATATTAGGGAGAGCAAGCACGCTCACTATATCCCTTATTATACTGTTATAGAGGTCGATACTTGACGTAAGTCCGGGCGAATGCTTCTCTGTCTTTTTAGTCGTCGGCATAATGGTAAAGACATACACTTTCGAAAATGCTTTGGAGGCTTCAGCAAGTATATTGCAGTATATGCGCTTGAACCTTCCGGGAGACGTCACCCTCCATTTAAGCCCCAATCCGAATAACCTGGCTCTATTATTATGCAGGAATTTTATAATCGGTTCTCTTACAACGGAAGGCATGACGCCTATCTTTCTTTTCAACCAAAGAGGTATTGGCCTGAGCGCGCAATCTACTATTCCTGCGCTCAATATAAGTATCTTTCTTCCGTCTTTTCCAAAATACTGTATGTCGGTCTGGAATATCCTGAAAAGGGTAGCTATACTCTCCCCTCCCAGCGCTCGGTTGAACAGAAATACCTCTTTATCCTTATATTTTTCCTGTAGACTCTTCTTTACTATCTCGGAATAAGTATGACCGCAACGGATACCGTCGAAGGAGCGCGGCATACTTATCGAATCGCCGCAGGTGACCAATATTATAGAGTCCTTATCCTTTTCCATGGTTCAACATCTCCACTTTCCAGTTAAGCCTCGGCCTTACTACCGCGGCAGGCCATTCACGCGGGTAATTCCCCCTTACCCCGCTGTTGCTCATGTCGTCTATAACCTTGAAGACGAGCACATCAGAGTCCCTCGCGTGTAGGTTATACGGGCTCGTTGTTACGATTACATTTATCCTTATAGTGCCTTCGTTCAACAGGTCAGGAGGGACTTCACATGTGCACCTGTATAATCCTGCGGGCCTTACCGTATCCTTCCATGGGGAATCAAGATTATCCATGGAAACGAATTTCGTAATCCCCTCTTCATCGAGGAAATAGAGAAGAGTATTTAACGGATAGTTGTTTTTTAAGACCGCATATTCAACCGAAACAAATATCCCTTCGTGTGTATTGAACTCCACTTTAATTTCGCCCTTCGCGTTCATTACACAAATTCTTCTCAACCGAACAACATCATCTCCGGGGGAGTTCTCTTCGCTCCATATCCTTTCCCCGGCCTTATTCAAGCCGTAGCTCATATATTTTTCCGTAACTTCGTTTACGTCGCCGTCCTCAACCACCAAACCGTTATTCAGCAAAACGGCGCGGTTGCACAGCCTCTGCACCGCTCCCATATTATGGCTAACAAAAAGAACGGTCCTGCCTTCTCTCGCCACATTCTCCATCTTCCCGAGGCTTTTCTTCTGGAACGTTATGTCTCCTACCGATAGCACCTCGTCTATAAGCAAGATCTCGGGTTCGAGATGGGCCGCAACTGCAAACGCAAGCCTTACCTGCATGCCGCTTGAGTACCGCTTAACCGGCATATCGATGAATTTCTCGACCTCCGCAAATGCCACGATCTCATCAAACTTCCTGGTTATTTCACTCTTCTTCATCCCGAGGATGGACCCGTTGAAATATACGTTTTCTCTTCCGGTCAATTCGGGATGGAATCCCGTTCCCACCTCCAGCAGGCTGGCAACTCTTCCGTATATCTTTATCTCACCCCCGGATGGATAAGTAATCCTCGATATAATTTTAAGCAATGTTGTCTTACCGGCACCGTTCCTTCCGATAATACCGACTATCTCGCCTTTCCTTACGTTAAGGTTAACATCCTTAAGCGCGTAGAATTCTTCGCCTGGACTTTTTCGTTTTCCCTTCCTGAACATATTCAACGGGTTCATAAAATACGTGAGCTTGTCTCTAAGCGCCAGATATCTGTCTCCTCTGCCAATTTTGTACCTTTTCGAGACCCCTTTTATCTCAATAATGTTATTTTCCATATTTTTAGATTATGTCCGCGAAATACCTTTCTGTTTTCCTGAAATAAACAACACCGAATATGAATAAGAAGAGGCTAACTGCGCCTGATATGCAAAGTGAGTGTATATCAACACGACTATTACCGAAAATCGCGGCCCTGGCCGTTTCTATTACTGCGGTCATCGGATTAAGCGAAAGGATCCACCGGTACTTGCTTCCTACAATACTCGCGGGATAGATCACGGGGGTAAGGAACATCATCATTTGGATGAAAAATGGAATTATATACTGGACGTCCCTGTATTTAACGTTCAGTGACGCAAGAATACTGCCTATACCCAGAGAACTAAAAAATGCAATAAGCAACAAGAACGGCACATATACCAAACCGCTAAAATTGGGTACATAACTATAATATACCATTAGCATAGCCAGGATTACCGAGGCGACCGCAAAATCTATTAATCCTATAAGGGATGATGCAAGGGGGATTATCAGTCTGGGAAAATAGATCTTTTGGATTATATTAGAATTGCTGATCATGCTGTTGCTTGCATGCGCAAGTCCGAATGCAAAATAATTCCACAAGAGAAGTCCCACATATACGAATACCGGATACGGGATACCATCCGATGGCATCTTCGCAAGTTTCCCGAAAAATACCGTGAATACCACCATTGCAAAGAATGGCTGGAATACTGCCCACATCGCCCCCATTATCGTTTGTTTGTACCTTATCTTAATATCGCGCCATACGAAGAAAAATGCCAGCTCTCTATATGACCATAATTCCCTTAAGTCCAGATAGAATGCTCCAGATGGCGGTCTGATTATGATTACCGGACGGCTGTATGTCTTTTCCGATACCACATTATTATCTGCATCCCAATTTTTAGTAATATTCGGCATTAACGCGAAATACCTCTCTTTTTATTTTCTAACCAAAAGGCCGCGTTTGAAATACTTCTTACCGCATGACTTGCAACGTGCAGACCCTGCCTTGAACACCAGTTTCTCTCCGCATTCGCATATCCATCCGCGTTGCCTGGCCGGATTCCCGTATACCAGAGCGAAGTCCGGCACGTTTTTCGTCACCACTGCGCCCGCGCCGATAAAAGCGTTCCTTCCTATCGTGATCCCGCAGACGACCGTCGCGTTAGCGCCGATCGAGGCGCCTTTCCTTACGAGCGTCGGCCTTATCTCGTCCATGCGCGGGACCGCGCTTCGCGGATTGAATACGTTCGTGAATACGCATGACGGCCCGCAGAAGACGTCGTCCTCGAGGACCACCCCTTTGTAGACGGATACGTTATTCTGTATCTTTACATTATCGCCTATCCGCGCGTCGGGGCCTATCACTACGTTCTGCCCTATTTTGCAGCCGCGGCCAATTTCGGAGCCCTCCAGCACGTGGCAGAAATGCCAGATCTTCGTGCCGGCGCCGATCTTGACGCCCTTGTCTATATACGAGGACCTATGAACCAAATATTTTTTCTCAGCCAATTTTTACGGGCCTCCCGTTTTGCTCAAGCGATTCCTGTGCCGCCGCAAGGACCTTGAGTACCTTGAGGCCGTTCTCTCCGTCCGTAAGCGGCCTCTTGTTTTCTTTTACGCAATCCACGAAATGCCTGCATTCGACCTTCAGCGGTTCGACCATATCTACTTTCGGGATATAGATGTCCCCCTGGCGCACGGTAAGGAACGCGTCATAGTTCCCGTAATTCTTTGTCCAGTCCACTCCCTTATCGTAGACCCTTATCTTCTCTGTCGCCTCTATGTCATCGAAGACGACCATCTTCTTCGACCCGACCACCGTGAACTGCCTTATCTTATGCGGGTCGAGCCAGCTTGCGTGGACATGCGCCATAAGCTTGTCGTCGAAGGCGAGCGAGACAAAGACGACGTCCTGGACGAAATCCCTAATGTAGCATTTGCCGGTAGCCGATACTTCTATGGGCATCCTTCCCGTCAGGTATATCGCGACCGAAATATCGTGGGCCGTCAGGCTCCATAGCGCGTTCTCTTCCGCCCTGACCTGACCAAGGTTTACCCTCGTTGAATACATATAATGCAAGTCGCCGAGTTCGCCCTTGTCTATGTAGGATTTTATCTTCTCTACGGCGGGATGGTATAACAGCAGGTGGCCGACCATCAGGACCTTCTTGTTCTTTTCCGCGGCCTTCAGCATCTCCTGCGCATCCTCCACCTTCAATGCGAGGGGCTTCTCGACGAAAACATGCTTCCCGGCGGAGAGCGCCTTAACCGTCAGCCCGGCGTGAGTCTCCGACGGCGTAGTAATAATTACCGCGTCCACCTCCGGGTCCCTGATTATGTTGTCGTATTCCGTCGTTTTTACGGCCTCCTTGCCAGCGACCTTGTCGAGCACATCCTTGCTCTTGTCGCAGCATATCTTCATGCGGCAATCCTTGAGGCCCGAAAATACGCGGTAGTGGTTCTGTCCCCACCTTCCAAGACCAGCCTGCGCGAGGGTTATCATATCGCCTCCCTTAATATTTTTGAGATATACCCGATATCGCCGTCGCCCATCTTCGTATGGAACGGCAGCGCGATGCAGTGCTCATAAGCCCAGACCGAGCCGGGATAATCCCGGTCCTTCAAAGCGTATTTCTTCCTGTAATATGGCTGGCGGTGTATCACTATGTTGCTGATCGTCGCCTCTATGCCTTTTTTCCTCAGGTGTGATATAAGGCCCGGCACTTCCTTCCTGCCGTCTACCGCTATTATGAAGGACTGGTATATATGCCTGTATCCGGCCGGAACTTTCTCCGGGACCACGCGCAAGCCGCCTATCCCGGATATCGCCTTCCTGAATCTTACTGCAAGCGCAAGCCTCCTGCTTATTATCTTCTCGACCTTCCCGACCTGCGCTATGCCCAGCACCGATGATATCTCCGATATCCTGTAATTGAACCCCGCTTCCGAGAATATCCTCTCGCTGCCGGAGAGTTCCATCCCGTGTTCCCTGAACTTCCTCAACGACCTCGCGAGCTTCGCGTCGTTTGTGGTTATAAGCCCGCCTTCCCCTGTCGATATGACTTTGCGCGGATGGAAGCTGAAACACCCGAGGTCGCCGATAGATCCGCACATCCTGCCCTTATATTTCGCGCCGAACGCGCATGCGGCGTCCTCCACCACGCGGATCCCGCGCTTCCCGGCCGCGGCCTTTATCTCGTCCATCTCTGCCGGATGCCCGAACTGGTGCACCGGTATGACGGCCTTTGTCTTCCTGTTTATCTTCCGGCGCATGTCGCCCGTATCTATGTTAAGCGTATCCCTGTCTATGTCGGCAAGGACCGCCCTGGCACCGACTATCTCTACCACGTTCGCCGCGGCGGGGAACGTGAAATCCGGGACTATCACCTCGTCGCCCCTGCCTATACCGAGCGCGAGCAGGGAAAGATGCAGCGCGGCGGTGCCCGAACTTACCGCCACCGCCTCTTTCACCTTCAGGTATTTTTTCGCGGCGGACTCGAGCTCTTCGGTCTTAGGCCCTTTTGTCAGCCATCCGGAATCGATGACCTTCTTCAACTCAGCCGAGACCTCCTTGAACGAGAGGTCAGGATATGCTAAACGGATCATGATAGCCTCCAATCCCGCTGCGGCGGGACACTTCGTTTCACTACGCGGACTCCGTCCCTTTCGGTTACATTCTTGTAACTTAGCGCCATATTCTTGTCTGTTTTTGCCTGTTCTACAGCCTTTCGACTACGTTTGTGTCCACTTCCGCGGCCAATGACCTGCCGAGCAGGTCTACCGTTATCACGAGCGTACCCTTCTTATCGTTGAACCTGTTGAATATCCCTACGGCTCCCCTCATCGGCCCGTCAACGACGACTACCCTCTCGCCCTCCTTGAGATACGGGTGAGGTATGGGGTCGATGCCCGACTCGACTATCTTCCTTACGCTTTCTATCTGGTCGTCAGGTATAGGAAGCGGCGTTGCTTTCGAGCCTAGTATGCTCACGACTCCTTCCGTCTGTTTTATTCCGAGCCAGTCTCTCGGGTTCGCAGGGCATTCGACGAAAAGATATCCCGGGAAGAGCGGCCTTGCGACCTTCATCTTCCTGTCCTTCCTCCTGCTCCATTTCAGTACGGTGGGATAGAATGTATTGACGGAACGCTTTCCGAGCAGGCAGCTTACCTTGAACTCGTAGTTCGACCTCGTCCTTACCGCGTACCAATTGAGCGCCGGGGCTATCATATCTCCGCCTAAAAATAAAAGACCGGGACCTTCGACAGGTCCTGGTCAGCGTTTATGTTCTTCATTATCTTGTCCTTGTATCGTATCGACGTGACTATTATCGCGTCGGGATTAAGCTCCTTTATCGCGCCGGGGCCGCCGATCGTGTAATTGAACTTCTTCGTCCCTTGTTTCTGCGGGTCATCGTCGATTATCCCAAGCAGCTCGATATTCGCCTCATGCGATATCACGAACGCGACTTCCATCACGTCGCCCGCGCCGTAGAATACGGCGCGTTTTACGCCCTGCCCCGATATGTGTTTCATCTTGTCGGAGAGGTTCTTCTTGAGGTTTATGTAGTAGCTGACGGTATATTCGAGGAAATGGTAGGTGAGCCTCGTCTTCTCGGTGAATCCTTCCGGGGTCAGGTAATACGAGATGCGCTTATGGTTTATGCCCTTTATTTTTATATAGCCCTTCTTGGCCATCTTCTTCAGGCACGCGTTGGTAACGCCAAGCGCCACGCCCAGCTTCTCGGACAATTTTCTCTGGGAAGCGGTGGAATCCCTGGAGATCTCCTCCAGCAACTGAAGATTTCGCAAGTCTTCAGTTGGTCTTTGGAAACTGTCGTTAGTAGGCATAACGTTCTAGGTATGAACGATTATATTTTACGTTATAACCTATGTCGTGTCAAGGGGAAATAATGATATCGGAAGGGGTTTTTATCGGTTATTTCTGAAGTAACTTATGGTATTCCTGAGGCCTTTTTCAAGGGGCACTTTAGGGCCCCATTTCAGGAATTTCTTTGCCCTTTTTATATCCGGGCGGCGGACTTTCGGGTCATCCTCGGGAAGCGCTTTGTGGGTTATCTTCGACTTGCTCCCGGTTATCTTTATTATGGTCTTGGCTATCTCCAGTACGGTGACCTCATTTGGATTACCGATGTTAACCGGCTCGTTGATCCTTGAAAACATTAGGGCATATATGCCCCTTACAAGGTCATCTACATAACAAAAACTGCGCGTCTGGGCGCCCTTGCCATATATTGTAAGTGCCTTTCCCGTAAGGGCTTGCATGATAAAATTCGGGACAGCCCTTCCGTCGTTCTTCCTCATCCTCGGGCCGTACGTATTGAATATCCTTACTATCCTCGTGTCCACGCCATGAACGCGGTGGTATGCCATTGTCATTGCTTCGGCGAACCTCTTCGCCTCGTCGTATACTCCCCTCGGGCCGATCGGGTTGACATTGCCCCAATACGACTCGGGCTGAGGGTTTACCAGCGGATCGCCGTAGACCTCGCTCGTGGAAGCAAGCAGGAATTTTGCCCCTTTGGCCTTTGCCAGACCGAGGGCATTGTGGGTACCCAGGCTTCCTACCTTCAACGTAGGTATCGGGTATTTATGGTAATCGACCGGGCTTGCCGGAGACGCGAAATGCAGCACATAATCGACGGGCCCGCCTATGTTCATCCGTTCGGATACGTTATGCCTGACGAACTTGAAATCCGTGCGCGAGTTCCTGAGGTGGGCGATGTTCTCGATCTTGCCGGTTATCAGGTTATCGACGCATATTACCGAATGGCCTTTTGCCAGCAAGTGATCACACAAGTGCGAACCTATGAATCCCGCGCCGCCCGTTATCAGTACCTTCATATCCTGCTCCCTGCTAAGTATTCCTTTACGCATCGCGCGGTATATTCCAGCTCTTCCTTCTCAAGCTCGGGATATACGGGCAATGCGAGGACCTCATCGCAGGCCTTCTCGCTCACAGGGAAATCACCTTTCTTCCATCCGTATTTCGCATATACCGGCTGCAGGTGCAGCGGTATCGGATAGTATACCGCCGTGCCGACTCCCTTCGCGGTAAGTGCTTCCCTTAGCCCGTCCCTGTTCCCGCCCGGGATCCTTATATTATAAATATTATATACATGCTTTCGCCCTTCGGCTTCGACGGGTAATACGGCTTTTCCCGACGCCTTAAGAGGCGCGAACGCCTTGTCGTAATATGCCGCGTTCCTCCTGCGTGACTCGTTCCACCCGTCGAGGTGGCGCAGTTTTACGCGCAGTATCGAGGCCTGAAGTTCGTCGAGCCTGCTGTTGCGGCCCTCTATCTCGTGGCGGTACCTCTGTGCCTGCCCGTGGACGCGAAGCATCTTTATTTTGTCTGCGGTCTCCTTGTCCGAGGTAGTCACCATGCCTCCGTCGCCGAAGCATCCGAGGTTCTTGCTCGGAAAGAAACTGAAACACCCTATATCCCCGAACGAGCCGACCTTCCTCCCCTTATATTCCGCGCCGATCGCCTGCGCGCAATCTTCGATGACCTTGATCCCGTGTTTTTTGGAGGCCGTCTCAACGGCCGACATGTCGCATGCCTGCCCGAAAAGATGGACCGGTATGACCGCCTTCGTCCTCTTCGTTATCTTCTTCTCTATCTGCGATGCGTCCATATTGAACGTATCCGGCTCGATATCGACGAGCACCGGCGTCGCACCGTTAAGGCATATGGCTTCCGTCGTCGCTATGAACGTGAACGGCACAGTTATCACCTCGTCCCCGGGGCCTATCCCGAGCGCTTTTATCGCCAGCTCGAGCGCATCCGTCCCGTTGGCGACTCCCGCGGCATACTTCGCGCCGCAGAAGGAAGCGACCTCCTGCTCCAGGCCGGACACATTCTCTCCGAGGATGAATGAGCCCTTACTTATGACCGACGATATCGCGGGATCGATCTCGCCTTTCAGCGCGTTATACTGCCTTACGAGCTCGAACAGCGCAACTTTCATATTATTATTTTCCCCCGGATGCGCGCTTCACGCTAAAATATTCGACCGTCTTTCTCAGCCCCTGGACAAAATCCACCTTCGGGTCGAGTTTAAGCAGTTTCTTCATCTTGGTTATGTCGGAAAGGGTATGTTTTACGTCGCCGGGGCGCGAGGCCTCGAAATTCGGACGGACATCCCTGCCCGTGATGTCGTTGATTATCCTTATGAGGTCGAGCAGGTTATATCCCTTCCCGCAGGCGACATTGAAGACCTCTCCGGATATCCCCTCGCGGGTCGCGGCCGTGAGGTTCGCGTCGACGACATTATCCACATACGTGAAATCCCTGCTCTGTTTCCCGTCGCCGTGGACCGGCGGCTGCTCGCCCATGAGTATGCATGTTATGAACTTCGGTATAACTACCGCGTATTCGGATTCGAGCGACTGGCGCGGCCCGAACACGTTGAAATACCTGAGGGCTACCGTCTCGAGCCCGTATGACTTCGCGAAAACCCTGCAGTAATGCTCGCCGGCGAGCTTTGTCGCGGCGTACGGCGAGACCGGCTGCGGTATCTGGTCCTCGCTCTGGGGAAGTTTCTCGGAATCCCCGTATACCGAGCTTGAGGACGCGAATACGAGCCTCTTCACCTTATTCTCGGCCGCTGCGGACAGCACGTTCAGCGTCCCCGTAACGTTGACATCGTCATAAAGCCCGGGGTTCGTCATCGACTTCGGGACTGATCTCAGCGCCCCCTGGTGAATGACATAATCGCATCCTTTTAGCGCTTTCTTCAGCAGCGTCGCGTCCCTGATATCTCCCTCTATGAACTCTATATCATTCATCACGGCCTTAAGGTTGTCCTTACTTCCGGATGAGAGGTCGTCGAAGACCCTGACCTCCTGCTTACGCCGGACAAGCTCATCGGTTATGTTCGAGCCGATGAATCCCGCGCCGCCCGTCACAAGGTATCTTGCCATCAGTTTACAGCCTTTCTATTTTCTCGCGTTTTCTTATATTCCTGAGCGCGTTGCGCGTATCGAGCACGAACTTCGCGTTCTCGGAGATGAGATCGTAATCGATGTTCGAATGGTCGGTCACTATAACTACGCAGTCGTTCCTCTTTATCTCCGCCGCGGTCAGGGCCACGGACTTCATCTTATGCCCGCCTATCATAGACGACGGAACGAAGGGGTCGTAATACGATATAGATGCTCCGCGTTCCTCCAGCTTCTCGATGACCTCGTATGCCGGCGACTCCCTTGTATCGGTCACGTCCTTCTTATACGACAGGCCGACCACGAGGACCTTCGCGCCCTTGACCGCTTTGCCGAACCTGCTGTTCAGCGAACGTGATACCCTCTCGGCCACATGCTCCGGCATGTCCGCGTTTATCTTCGAGGCGAGGTCGATGAATCTCGGCTCAAAACCCTGTATCCTCGCCTTCCACGCCAGGTATATCGGGTCTATGGGTATGCAATGGCCTCCGAGGCCCGGCCCCGGATAAAAAGGCATGAACCCGAACGGTTTGGTCTTCGCGGCCTCGATGATCTCCCAGACGTCCACCTTGAGGCTGTCGCACATCAGCGCGAGCTCGTTGACGAGCCCGATATTTACCGACCTGAACGTGTTCTCGAGCAATTTCACCATCTCGGCTACTTTCACCGACGAGACGGTCACGACCTTTTCAACTATCTGCGAATAGAGCAGCGCAATGTTCTCCCTGCACCCGGCGGTCATTCCGCTGACGACCTTCGGGATATTATGCGTCATATACCTCGGGTTGCCCGGGTCTATCCTCTCCGGCGAGAAACCGAGCGAGAAATCCCTTCCTACCTTCAGCCCCGTGGCCTCGAGCATCGGCAGTATCACTTCTTCGGTGGTCCCGGGATATGTCGTCGACTCGAGCACGATAACCTGCCCTTTCCTGAGGTTCTTGGCGATCGCCTCTGCCGCCGACACTATGAACGACATGTCGGGATCTTTCGTCTTCCTCAGGGGCGTAGGGACGCATATAATGATCGCGTCGACCTCCTTCAGCCTTGAATAATCCGTCGTTGCCTTCAGTATGCCCTTCTTCGCGAGGGGCTTGATCTCATCACCCGGGATATCAAGGATATACGAATCCCCGGCATTTATCGAATCCACTTTCCTCCTGTCGAGGTCGACACCGAGGGCGTGGAATCCCTCCTTCGCAAACTCAACCGCCAGCGGAAGCCCGACATAACCGAGGCCTATGACCGCGATCTTCGCTTTCTTCTGTTTGATCTTGTCCTTGAACTTGGTTGCCATCAGACCTTATTCCCCCTCTTTCTTATTATGTACTCTTTGAACGCTTCCTTGTAATGCCTCAACCTGTACCCGAGGACGCCTTCTATCTTCAAATTGTCCAGCTCTGTCATCCTTGGCCTTATTGCAGGCCCGCCCGCATCCTTCGCGGTTATCGGGACGACCTCCGCGGAAAGGCCGCAGAACTCAAGGATCTCCTTTGCGAACTGGTAACGCGAGCACACGCCCGCGTTCGATATATTATATATTCCCGGTTTTGCGGCTCCTGCGGCCATCTTTGCGGACAGCGCACGTATGGCCTCGGCTAAGTCCGCCGTATATGTAGGTCCGCCGTATTTTTCCTGTATCGCCCTTACCTTGCCGCACTTCTGCGCCGCCTCAATTACAGAGTCGACGAAATTCCTGCCTCCGGCGCCGAACATCCAGCTTGAGCGGATAATCGCGTACGCGCACCCGGCCGAAATGACATATCCTTCCGCGGCTAACTTCGATTTGCCGTAAACACTTAAAGGCGCGGTCCTGTCCTCTTCCGTATAGGCGCGGTCCCCGGCCTTCTCTCCGTCGAATACATAATCGGTGCTGATATGGACTAGTATCGCCCCTGCCGCCGAAGCGGCATCCGCGACGTTCTTCGCGCCTTCCGCATTGACCCGGAACGCCTCCGCCGGCTCTCGCTCGCAGCGGTCGACATCGGCTATCGCGGCCGTGTTGATTATGGCATTCGGCGCGTGAGACCTCGCGTATTCGAGGAACGCTTCCCTGTCGGTTATATCAACGCGCTCGCTTATTACCTCATTCGTCCCCGAGAACGCCAGGCAGATATCGCGGCCCAGCATGCCGGTAGCGCCGGTTACGATTACCTTCGATCCCATCACTTATATTGCTTCTTATAATAGCTCTTATATGTGTCCTTGTGCTTTATCTTCATCCACCAGTCGCGGTTGTCGCCGTACCACTTGACCGTCTTCTCCAGCGCCGACGCGAATGTGTGGCCGGGCTTCCATCCCATCGCCCTTAATTTGGAATCGTCGAGGGAATACCTCCTGTCGTGTCCGAGGCGGTCCTTGACGTATTCGACCATCGAATCATTTTTGCCCATCGCCTTAAGGATCGCGTGCACCATCTCGATGTTCATCATCTCGTAACCGCCGGCGATGTTGTATACCTCCCCTGCCGTGCCCTTGTTCAGCACGAAATAGATGCCGTCGCAATTGTCCTCAACGAAGAGCCAGTCGCGCACGTTCTTGCCGTCTCCGTAAAGCGGCACCTTCTTCCCTTCGAGCAGGTTCGTTATGCCCAGAGCCACGAATTTTTCCGGGTACTGGTAAGGCCCGAAATTGTTCGAACTGCGCGTTATAACGACCGGCAGGCCAAAGGTCACGTAATAAGCGTGGCACATATGCTCCGCGGCCGCCTTGCTCGCCGAATAGGGGCTGTTCGTGACCAGCATGCTTGATTCCGTAAATGAACCGTTTTCTATCGAGCCGTAGACCTCGTCCGTCGATATCTGTATGAACTTCGTGACGCCCTTCATCCTCGCCTTCTCGAGAAGGATGTTAGTCCCGAGGATGTTCGTGCGTATGAACTCGTCGGCGGAATGGATCGACCTGTCTACATGGCTTTCGGCCGCGAAGTTCACGACGTAATCGCAGCCGTCCATCGCCTTCTCGACGGTGTCATGGTCGCATATGTCGCCCTTGACGAACGTGTAGTTCGGGTTGCCTTCGATATCCTTCAGGTTCTCGGGGTTCCCGGCATAGCTGAGCTTGTCGAGGTTCGTTATCTCGCAGCTCTTGTTCCTGCCGAGCACGTACCTGATGAAGTTCGAGCCGATGAAGCCGGCGCCTCCGGTGACAAGTATCCTCATTATCTGCCGCCTTTCCTTCTCAGGCCCTCTTCGACAAGCTTGTTCGCCCGGAAGAGCGATTCGAAGGTACCGCAATCCGTCCACCACCCGTCGAGGACGTCGAAGGTCATCTCTCCGAGCCTGATATACTCGTTATTCACGTCGGTTATCTCGAGCTCGCCCCTCTTAGACGGCTTCAGGGGCCTTATGATATCGAATACCTTCGGATCGTACATATATATGCCCGTAACGGCAAGGTCGGACCTCGGTTTCCGGGGCTTCTCCTTTATGCTTATTATCCTTCCGCCCTTGATCTCGGCGACGCCGAACCTCTGCGGGTCCGGGACCTTCTTAAGGAGTATCTTCGCGCCTTCCGCCTGCCCTATGAAATCATCCACATGCTTCTTTATGCTCTTCTCGATGAGGTTATCGCCGAGTATTACGACTATCTTCTCTCCCTGCGCGAAATGTTTCGCGAGGCCCAGCGCCTCCGCGATCCCGCCCTCGCCCCTCTGGTACGTGTAGTTGATGTGGTTAAGCCCGAACTCGGAGCCGTTTCCTAACAGGCGCAGGAAATCCCCCGCGTTATTGCCGCCGGTCACGATAAGAATGTCCCTGATCCCCGCGTCGACGAGCGTCTGTATCGGGTAATATATCATCGGCCTGTCATAGACGGGCAGAAGGTGCTTGTTGGTGATCCTCGTCAGCGGGTCGAGCCTTTTTCCGAGGCCTCCCGCGAGTATTACCCCGCGCGGCGCCATCATTTCCTCCAGTCGAACGGTATGTCGTTATCGTATGCGTCGATCCTGAACTCGTCCGGCTCCTTCGGGTTATACGCCATGGTGGGCACGTTCAGGATCATAGATTCGGTGTCCGCGATGCATTTGAACCCGTGGTACACGCCCTTAGGTATCTTTACCATGAAAGGGTCTTCGAGAGAAAGGATGAACTCATTCACCTCGCCCTTCGTCTTCGAGCCCTCCCTCGCGTCATAGAGCCCCAACCTTATCTTCCCCTGCAGGCAGACGAAATGGTCGTCCTGTTTCTTGTGGAAATGCCACGCCTTGACGACGCCCGGGAACGCGGTCGTAAAATATACCTGGCCGAACTTCTCGAATATATCGTCGTCGTTGCGCAGTATCTCCATGAGCTTGCCCCTCTCGTCGGGGATCGCCTTCAGCTTCTTTATCTTCACGCCTTCTATCATCTTCTACGCCCTCCCGATGCAGCTGTACCTGAACCCGAGTTCCCTCATCTTCTTCGGCTCGTATATGTTCCTGCCGTCTACGACGACAGGCTGCCTCATCAGCTTCTTCGCCCTCTTAAGGTCGAGTTCCTTGAATTCGTTCCATTCCGTCACGATGACCGTGCAGTCCGCGCCCTTCACTGCCTCGTACGGGCCTTCGCAGAACTTCACGCCCTTGAACTCCGGCAGCTTCTTCGCCCTTGCCATCGACTGCGGGTCGTAAGCTCTAATGTGCGCACCTTCCTGCCTGAGCTTCTCCGCTATCGTCAAGGACGGCGCGAACCTCATATCGTCGGTGTTCGGCTTGAACGCCAGCCCGAGCATCGCTATCGTCTTGCCTTTTATGTTCCAGACCGCCTTTTCTATCTTCTTAACGAGCAGTGTCCTCTGCGCCTCGTTTATCCTCTTAACCGACTTGAGCAATTCGAAATTATACCCTATCTTCTCCGATATATGTATGAACGCTTCGATATCCTTCGGGAAACAGAACCCTCCGAACCCTATGCCGGCGTCAAGGAACGACCTGCCTATCCTCTTGTCGAGCCCCATGCCCCGCGCGACCTCCTCTACATCGGCCCCGGCTTTTTCGCAGATGTTCGCGACGGCATTTATAAACGATATCTTTGTTGCGAGGAACGAGTTCGACGCGTGCTTGATTATCTCCGCGCTGTTTATGTTAGTCACGATTATCTCAGCGCCCAGAGGCCTGTAGAGATCCGTAAGCATCTGCTCCGCCTTCTTGCTCTCGACGCCAATGACTATCCTGTCAGGATGCATGAAATCGCCTATCGCCGAGCCCTCCCTGAGGAACTCCGGGTTCGACGCGACGTCGAATTTCACGTTCTTGCGCGCATACACCTCGAGCGTCTTCTTTATCCAGGTCCCCGTCTCGACCGGCGTCGTTGATTTCTCGACGACGAGATGGTACGACTTCATGTATTTCGCGATATCCCTGGCTACGGCCTCTATATACGTTAGGTCCGCCTCTCCGCTGTCCTTCGGAGGCGTGCCGACCGCGATGAAGATTATCCCGCTCGACTCTACGCATCCTTTCAGGTTTGTCGTGAACTTAAGCCTGTGCTCCCTGCGGTTCCTCTTTATGAGGTCGTCGAGGCCCGGCTCGTATATCGGTATCTTGCCCCTGTTCAGCTGGGCGATCTTCGCGCTGTCGATATCGTTGCACGTGACTTCGTTACCGAGGTCGGCAAGGCACGCCGCCGTCACAAGCCCGACATATCCTGCCCCTATCACGGTTATCTTCATAGGTCTCCTGCCTTATTTAGCCCGGGGGCATCGCCGAACCGAACATCGGCGGGTTATAGTTCTGCTCGAATTCGACCGGGACATCAGGGAACGCCTTTACCCTGAATATCACCATGAACGTATGCCCGTGGTCCCTTGATATGTTGTATACGAAATCGCCTATCCAGCAATGCAGGTCGCGGCTGATCCTGTATTCCTGTTCTGCCATGCTGTTGATGAACTTCTTCGGCGTCCCGTCGATCGTGGTGCCGAACCTCTTGAGGTCCAACCTGTTATACGCGGTTATCTTCCACTTCGGCGTCACGTTGAACATGAACTGGCTCTCTATGAGGCTTCCAAGGTCGTTATCCCACCTGTAGCCGCCGCCATAGCCCCATCTCTTCTTCGTTATGTCTGTATACACTTCCTGCCTGAGGTCCTGGTTGTCGAAATCTAGCTCGGGGTTGCCCGCGAAGTTGAAGCTGAACGATTCGAACCTCGACCTGTGCGGGTTATATACCGCGTTGGACAGGAGCCTCATCCAGTTATACGGTTTCGACTCGAAGCTGAGGTTGTAATTGTCGAGCTTGCCGCCCTTATCGGTCTCGGTTGCGAAATTATAGCTAGTGCTGACCATGAACCTCGCGAGGTCTACCGTCGTCATCTTGCCGCCTACCATACGTTTCGTCTGCAGCTTGTTCTCGAGGGACGGCATTATCGCGTTCTGGAAGCCGATATCGTCGACCTCGTCAAACTGCCCGAGTTTGGATCTGTTTACGGTTGGCTCATGCGTATATGAATACGAGACTTTCGGCGCGATCACATGTCTTATGCCATTGATCTCCATGTTAAACATCCTGGAATCATAATCATACGTCTTGTAAAAACGCGTGCTGACGTCGGTCCCGGTAAAGAAGATCCCGCGCATGAAATTGCGGTCGCCCTCCAGGTCCCTGCTGTAGAAGGTCTGCCTTGTGCCCGTGAACGGGGTCACCGAAAGCCATCCGAAGAGCGTCGACTGGTACGACAGCTTGTTGCTCGTGTCGAACCTGTTCGTGGTGGCCACGGAGTTTGCCGGCGACGGCTCGAGCTTGTTGAGGTTCGAGGCCGAGGCAAGGCCGTCATAATAGAAACTTGTGTTGCCTATCTTTATGCTCGTCGACTCTATCTTGACCTGCGGCAGGTATTCCACGACCGAATCGAACCGGTTCATCCTCTTCTGCGCGAGGAGGCTTGTCGTATAGTATTTGTCCGCCCTTATGACGGAGGCGTAATTGCTGTTGACCATGTCACGCTGGTAATCTTTTATGTAATAATCCTTGATCACGTTCGCGTCGGACATCTTGTTGAACTCGAACACTCCCTGCGTTATCGGGTCCATCTGCCATTTGTGCCTCATCTGCGCGCGGTAGCGTTCGATCTTCTTGCCTTTCGGCGAGTCGGATTCCTGCTCGGGCCTGCTGCTCCAGATGCGCTCCTTCTTCTCGTCGAAATAATTGAACCTGAAGATGCCGCTTCCGTAGTCCTCGGTGCCGTAATTCGTCGTTATGCCGTAGGCGAAATCCCTCTTTTCCCTGTAGTCGACATGTATACGGCCCCTGAGGTTATCGTTGAAGTAGTAGCGCCATGAGGTCAGCACGAAATATCCCCAGTCGTCGTTCTTGCCGGGGACGATGGTGACGCCGGGATGCTTGTCCTTAAGGGAATGGCTGTAATACGGGAAATAGAATATCGGGACGTCCCCGACGAACATCAGGATATTGCTGGCGGTCACCCTGTCGTCCAGGTATACGTTAAGCTGCCTCGATTGGACCCTGTAGTGCGGATGCTCCTTGTCGCAGGTGGTCACATAACCGCGCTTGATATAATAATGCTCCTTGCTGAGCTTCTCCGCCTTCTCGCCGCCGCCGTAGAACGTCGGGTCTATGAAGACATTCGGTTTTACGACGGTTCCGGTCTTCGTCTCTACGTTATAGACGACCTTCTCGCCCTTGAACACGTTCTTGTCCTGCGTGAGGATGACGTCGCCTTCCGCGATGACTTCCTTCGTGTCGGAATGGAACATCGCCTTCTTGCAGGTGACCTTCAGGTCCTGGTATATTATCGATACGTTGCCGTTAGCGCTGGCGGTCTTCCCGGCCTCGTCATACTCGACCGTGTCGCCGTTGATGATGACCGGCTCCTTGCTGTCCTTATCGAAGTCAAGGGGCGTCATGCCGCCTTTCCCTTCCGCGTTCGCGCACGCGCATGTTAGCAGCGCCGCAACGGCAACAACAAAGATTACAGCCAGGTTCCTGTTATTATGCAATTCCCGTTTCCGATCGTTTATATTGTTAAAAGAAAAGGGCCGCAGCCCCTATTACGCCGGCGTCGTTGCCCAGCTTCGCCTTTACTATCTTTACGGCACCGCCTGGTATCTTCATCGCACGTCTTTTCACTGTCTCGCGCATGGGGCCAAAGAGATGCTCTCCCGCCTCCGCCACGCCGCCGCCGACTATGATCATCTCCGGGTTCAGCAGGTTCACTATACCCGCGAGCGTCGTTCCGATCCTTTTGCCCACCCTGTCCCAGAGCTCGATCGCCGTCTTGTCGCCTTTTTTTGCCGCGATGCTAATCGACTCGGGGCTCATAAGGGCCGCTGTGCCCTTCTTCATCGACCTGTACTCTTCCGAAATACGCCTGTTGCCCACATATCTTTCAAGGCATCCGTAACCGCCGCAGTTGCACTTTAGTCCGTCTTCCTTAAGCGGCATATGCCCCACCTCACCGGCCGAGAAAGTAGATCCGCGGTAAAGCCCGCCGCCTATGATAACGCCGCCGCCGACGCCGGTACCGAGCGTTATGCAGACCGCATTAACGGCTCCCTTGCCGGCGCCGAACCTGCATTCACCGAGCGCCATGACGTTGACGTCGTTATCCGCAAGCACGGGTATTTTAAGCTTATTTTCAAGAAGCCTCTTGACCGGCGTGTTCTTCCATCCCTTAACGTTGGTCAGGTTGTAAACCACGCCCTTGCTGAAATCCACAAGCCCCGGCACGCCTATTCCCACTCCCTTTACGCGGCTTCGGGGTACCCGGGCCCTCTTAAGGAGGATACCTATCTCGGAAGCAATAGCCCGCAGCAACCCGTCCCTGGTCGGGTGGTCCGATGTGGACAGCCTGCCTCTCTCTACGATCTTTCCTTTTGGGCTTACAAGGGCGAGCTTGGTATACGTGCCGCCGAGGTCTATGCCTATAGCAAATTTCGTCATTTGAGGAGTTAATCTTAACTCAAAACGCGTGATTTTTCAATATATTTCAGGGCCAACTTACCACCCTGTTCCTTCCCTCTTCCTTGGCCCTGTAAAGGGCCTGGTCCGCCTTGTCTATCAGGACCTGGACATCGTCTCCGTTATCCGGGTATGTCGCGACGCCCGCGCTGATGGTCATCGCTATCGTTTCGTCATACGCCCTGAACTTGTGCCTTTCGACCTCCTGCCTTATCCTCTCCGCTACGGCTATCGCGGAATTCCTGTCGGTGTCGGGCAGCGCGAGCACGAACTCCTCGCCGCCATACCTTCCTATAAGGTCCACCTGGCGGACGAAATCCTTCATTATCTTTGCTATCTCCTTCAGCACGATATCCCCGACGAGATGGCCGTACGTGTCATTGCACTGCTTGAAATGGTCGAGGTCTATCATGAGGACTGACAGCTTCAGGTTGTGCCTCTTCGAGCGAGCGAAATCCTCCGCGTACCTCTCGAGGAAATGCCTCCTGACGTATATGCCGGTCAACCCGTCGGTTATCGCAAGCGACTGCACCCTCTCGTACAGGCTTATCTTCTTAAGCTCGAGCGATAGCTGCTCCGCGAGGATAGAGAAGCTCTCGGCATGCTCTTCGTCTATACCCTCTATGGTAAGTATGCCTATGGGTATACCTTCGGAAAGCAAAGGCAGCGCTATGAACGACTTGTCCCCGCCGCCCAGGAACTCCCTGAACGGGTGGCTGCGTTCTATCGGGGACTTAAGGTATATGACTTCCTTGCGCGACGATATGGATTCCGCCAGCAGCTGGTCGAATTTGCCGGGCGGCCCGCTGTGCACATCGGCCGACGACGGCCTCTTCGTTGTGGGGTTATGTATCTCATATGTCACCCGCGCGACCGGGACCTCCTGGGATTCGTCTATCAGTATGACCTTCGCGGTCACGAACTTCGATATCTTGCTTACGGCATCCCTGAATATCCTCAGCATCTCTTCCATTTCGAGCGAGGCGCTCATCTTCTTTGTCACTTCGTAGAGGTCGAGGATGTCGTGGACCTGGTTCTGCAGGGATATATTGAGGTCCTTGAGCACCTTAAGCTCGGTCGTGAACTCTTCGTACGATGCCCTGGATTCGCTGAAAATCGAGTTCTTCTTCTTGAAATACTCGTTATACATCCCGTTATAATACGAGGGGAGCAGCGGGATAAGGTTTATGAAAAGTATCGACGCTAGATACGGCAGCTCCGCGCCTTTATTGAAGAACATCGACACGACCGTGACAGCGCTTACCGACCCCGATATAATGTATGCGGGAACAAGGCCGAACTCGAACGCGACCGGGACTATCGCGATCACTGAAAGGTTCACGTTGAGAAGGAAGAACGACGCCTTTTGGCTGAAGATCAGGCTGTATGCCGGACGGACAAGCGCAAGGAACAGGAACAGGAAGAATATGCCCTTTCCCGAGAAGAGCCGCTTCCGGGGGCTGGGCTGCGGGCCTATCTGCGTATTTGCGTTCACGCCAGGCATACCTTGTCGCCTCCTCCCGATTTCGCCTGATAGAGGGCCGCATCCGCGGTCCTGATCAACTCGTCCCTTGCCACCGCATCCTCGGGAAGCGTCGCGCATCCTATGGAGACGGTAACGTGCGTTTCCACCTGCCTTAGGATGAACTTCTGCGACCCTATCTTTTTCCTGATGGCCTCGCCGAGCGATTTCGCATCCTGTTTGTTCTTCCCGAAAAGTATTATGACGAACTCCTCGCCGCCGTACCTTGCCGCCAGGTCTCCGAGCTCTATCGAGTATTTCATTATATCGCCTATCGACTTCAACACTATATCGCCGGCAGTATGCCCGTATTTGTCGTTATATGACTTAAAACCGTCTATGTCTACCATGAGAAGCGAGAGCGGCTGCCTGAGCCTTGTGGCCTTAAGGATGTCCTCTTCCAGCCTTTCCTTGAAGTAGCGCTGGCAATAAAGGCCGGTAAGCCCGTCGCTGATCGCGAGCTCTTCTATTCGGCGGTAGAGCTTCGCGTTCTCAAGCGCGATCGCGGCGAGGTCGGAGAGCGTGGTCAACAGCCTCAGGTCATCCGAAACGTACGCCTCGACTTCCCTCGATTCGACCCTCAGTATGCCTATAACCTTCTTTTGCGATATCAGCGGCGCCGCAATGACCGACTTGAACTCCCTCCTGAACTCTTCGGGGACGAGGTCGAGGTTGAACCTGAAATCCTTGTCCGTATCGGAGACGAGCAGTGGCTGCCTCTGTTTCAGCACCCACATGTCGAAGATGTCGCCCTTCTTGGATTTTATCGAGAGCGTGCCTTCCTTGCTGCGCGCGGCCTTCAGCGCGAGCTCGTGCGCGTCCTCATCGACCAGGTAGAGGATGCAGGCATCGGCCTTCTCGACTAGGTCCGATACGTTCTCGATCACTATATCGATGACCCCTTCCAGAGCAAGCGTTGAACTGAGCCTGCTTGTGAGGTCCTTGAGCGTCGCATACCTGATCACTTTCTCCTTCAGCGCGTCATTCGTCCCCTGCATATACGAATATTCCGCCTGCAGCGCATTGCGCTCTTCCTCGAGCGTGCCTATCTGCCTGTCTATGGACATGATATACGAGACCATGCTGTTCTTGAATATCGACACGAACGCTCCGAGTGCCACGAATACGAGTATCTGGATATTGAGCCACCTTGCGTTGGTGACTAGCGTGACGAAAAGGGTAAGCACCGAGGAGAGGGCTACATACGTCCAGAGCCCCCATTCGCCGAAGGCGAACCACGCGGCAAGTATGAGGAAGTTTACGAGTATGAGCAGGGAACCTACGACCCCGTATATCCAGTATTCTATGGGGTATTGATGGCAGGCTGAGACGATAAGAGTAGACGCGAAGAGAAAACCTGCTATCGCAAGTATCCCTGAAACGAGTTTCATTTTTTTCAAACTAGGCTATCGCTTTCTCGGTGTCCTTATCGAAGAAATGAAACTTGCACATGTCGAACACGAGGTCTATATCGTGGTTGACTTCGGGCTTATCGTGGCCACCGACGCGCGCTGTGAACGATTGTTTTGGAGTCGCCATATGCAGGTAGACTTCCGAACCCATAGGCTCGACTACATCGACCCTTGCCGTGACCGTGTTCTCCGGCGCGGCCTCCTGGACGAACAGCTTGTCATAAATGTCCTCCGGCCTGATTCCGAAAATGATCTCTTTCCCTTCATAGGCCGAGACCTTCGGCACCATATCATCGACTATCCTTATCCTGAACGTCCCTTCGTCGAAATGGAACTTCCCGTCCGTCTTGATGAGCCTGCCGTTCAGGAAGTTCATCGGAGGGCTGCCTATGAAGCCCGCTACAAATTTGTTGACCGGCTTGTCGTAGAGGGATATGGGGTCTGCGACCTGATGCACGACGCCGTCCTTCATGACTACGATGCGGTTGCCCAGCGTCATGGCTTCGGTCTGGTCGTGCGTGACATAGATCATAGTCGACTGCAGGCGCGTATGCAGCTTGTTTATGTCGGTCCTCATCTGCACGCGCATCTTCGCGTCGAGGTTCGAAAGCGGCTCATCGAACAGGAAGACGAGCGGTTTCCTTACTATCGCGCGCCCTACGGCCACCCTCTGCCTCTCGCCGCCGGAGAGTTCCTTCGGCCTCCTGTTGAGGTACTTGGCTATCCCGAGCGTCTGGGCGGCTTCCTTGACGCGCTGGTCTATCTCCGCCTTTGAATACTTACGAAGGCGCAGGCCGAAAGCCATGTTCTCGTATACCGTCATATGCGGATAGAGCGCATAATTCTGGAAGACCATCGCGATATCGCGGTCCTTTGCGGGGACATCGTTGACGAGCTTGTCGCCTATATATATCTCGCCCTCGGATATCTCCTCGAGGCCCGCTATCATCCTTAATGTCGTCGACTTTCCGCACCCGGAAGGGCCGACGAAGACCACAAATTCCTTGTTCTCTATGCCGAGCGTTACGTCCGAGACAGCCCTGACGTTGCCGGAATAGATCTTTGAGACATGCCTGAGACTTACCTGAGCCATTTGAACCTCCTTAAGTAAGTATATTTAAGTCAATGATACTACATAAGTTAAATTAGGTCAAGAACTCTATTAACTGGGCAATTCCGGGTTTAAGGGTCTTCCGGTGCATTATCATGTCCAGCAGCCCGTGCTCGAGCAGGAACTCGGAGCGCTGGAAACCCGGCGGGAGCTTCTGCCTTATCGTCTGCTCGATTACCCTGGGCCCAGTAAACCCTATAAGCGCCTTCGGCTCTGCTATTATCACGTCCCCGAGCGACGCGAAGCTTGCCATGATGCCGGCCATCGTCGGGTTGGTCAGGACGGAGATATACGGCACGCCGGCCTCATGCAGTTTCGCGATGGCGGCCGAGGTCTTTGCCATCTGCATCAGCGAGAAGAGCCCTTCATACATCCTTGCGCCTCCGCCTGAACCCGATACTATGACCAGCGGCAAGCGGAGGTTCGTCGCGAGCTCCGTCGCGCGGGCTATCTTTTCGCCCACGACGGATCCCATCGACCCCATTATGAAACGCGAATCCGTGACTACCAGTATGACCCTCTTGCCTTCGATCGAACCCCTGCCGCTTATGCAGGCCTCGGTAAGGCCCGTGGCTATCTGGTCCTCTTTCAGCTTATCCTCGTAGGAGCGCGGGCCCTTGAAGAGAAGCGGGTCCATCGGCCTCAGGGCGGAATCACGTTCCTCGAAGCTGCCTTCGTCCATGAGCATCGCGATCCTTTCGTGGGCGGTAAGCACGAAATGGTAATCGCATTTCGGGCAGACCTTCATGTTCTCCTCGAGCGCCTTGTTATATATGATATCCCCGCAGTCCTCGCATTTTGTCCAGAGTCCTTCGGGGATGTCTTTCTTTTTCGCAACTTTGACTATCGTATATTTGGGTTTTCCGAACATGTCACTCCAGCCTGTTGATGACGAGGCCCGACGGCGGCTTCGGGAAGAAATACGTCGTCTTATGCGGCATCCGCTCGCGGCACCTGACTATGTTATAGATATCTTTCAGCGACGGCGGGTTCAGAAAGAATGATATCCTCTTGCCCCTGCCGGCCGCCCATTTGAACGCTACTTCCGGGTCCCTCGTGAACGTTATCGCCTTTTCAGCTTTTTCGCCTTTAAGCCCCAGCACCTTATCGAAGACAAGCTGGTGCAATATTACCACGTCGAGGTTCCTCCAGTAGGAGGAGTTCTCCGATCTTATGAGCGAGCTTGCGTCCGCCCTGTTCAGTTTAAGGCAAAGGTAGTCCTTCCCTCCGAGGAATACTCCTATTACGTGCCCGCCGCAGCGTTTCATGCACGCGAGCATGCCTTTCCTGCCGTATACCTTTATGATATCGAAATATTCTTTTAATTTGCCGGAATTCTTCAGGAGGTCTTTGGCTGATACGCCTTCGAGCATGCGGTGTGTGGGAAGTATCGCGAGCCCTTTCGGGTCGGATGTCGCGAAATACATCATTACGTAACCCTTCGCTTCGCTCAGGGCGCTGCGGCAGTCCTGCGGGGCCTTGCCCTTCGCTTCGCTCAGGACTTTGTATTCCAGCGCAACCTCGTAGCGGTGGTGGCCGTCCGCGATAAGCGCCTTCTTCTTCGACATGAGGCCTTCGAGCTTCCTGATAAGCGCCGGGTCCGTCATGCGCCAGACCTTGTTCCTAGTCCCTTCGAACGCGACGTCTATCGCCGGCTTCCGGCTTCTCGAGACGCGCTTCAGTATACCCATTATCTTATTGTTATCGTCGAAGACTATCGAGAATATCGGGCTCAGGTTCGCGCCGGTCTCTTTCATCAGGTTGAGCCTGTCGAGCTTAGGCCCCTTGAACGTGCGCTCGTGCGGCAGGAACCCTTTCGTGCGGTCCTCCTCGAGCTTTGCGAGCGAGATGAAACCGAGCCGCGCCTTCCTCCTCCCGCCTATCGTATATTCCTGGCTGTAGACGTATATCGAGGGTTCGCGGTCCTTCGCGAGTATCCCTTTGCTTATCCATTCCTCGAGAGCCTTCGCGGCCCTCGTATACCTGTTATCATCCCTGTCGTCCTTCGCGTATTTCTTCCCGAGATCTAGGCGGATGAAATTTTCCGGGTGTTTGCGGTAATACGCTTCCTGCTGTTTGGGGTTTATGACATCATAAGGAGGGGTGATAACCTTCGAAAGCTTTCCCGTCTTGCGGGTATCGTACCTGTAGCCGTTGAACGGTTTGATTATCGTCATTTTTTTATCAGGCCTATTATAAGCGCTCCGAGGGAATCAAAAAACAAGTCGATAATGCTGCTGACCCTGCCCGGGACGAACAGCTGGTGGACTTCGTCCGAGGCGCCGTACAGAACTGTGCAGGATACCGCGATGATGAAGACCATCCTGCGGGGCATCTCCGCGAAGCTTCCTTTAAGCGCCCGCATCAACAGGAAACACAGCCCCCCGAATTCTACCACATGCAGGAATTTGTCCAGCTGCGGGATCTGTGTCTCAGGGAGCGGCTTTTCCATCGCGGAACCGATAAAGATTATAACACAATATGCTATGACTGGGAACCAAAAAATCAGGAGCCTGCGGAACCTGCCTTTGCAGGAGGCGTTCACCTGAAAAAGCTCTTTATCTTCTTGATGAATGAGGCGGCTTTGGGGAAGGTCTCCTCGCCCGAGGCCTTGGCGAACTCCCTGAGGATGCGCTTCTGGGCTTCGTTGACCGCCGTCGGCGTCTCGACTATCACACGGACATGCTCGTCTCCGCGGACTCCGGAATGGACATCCGCTATCCCCTCGCCCCTGAGCCTGAATATCTTGCCGCTCTGGGTACCCGGTGGGACCTTCATTTTTACCCTGCTCTTGAGCGTAGGGACCTCGACTTCTGTACCTAGTGCGGCGTCTATCATCGAGATCGGTACTTCGCATAATATGTCGCTGCCGTGGCGTTCGAAGATCTCGTGGGGCCTCACGTAAACGAGGACGTAAAGGTCTCCGCGCTGGCCTCCGCGCTGGCCGGCCTCGCCTTCGCCCGCGACGCGCAGCCGCATACCGCTCTCAATGCCGGCGGGTATCTTGACCGTTATCTTCCTGTCTACGACCGTCCTGCCGGCGCCCCTGCATTTAGGGCACGGCTTCGTTATGATGCTTCCTTCCCCGCCGCACTTGTCGCACGGCCGCGAGAAGAACATGAATCCCTGCGAGGACTGTACCTGGCCCCTTCCTCCGCACTTTGAGCACGCCTGGCGGGATGACCCGGGCGCGGTGCCTTCGCCCTTGCATGCCTGGCACATCTCGTGGCGCGGCACCACGAACTCTTTCGAAGTGCCGAAAGCCGCTTCTATGAAGCTTATCTCCAGGTCGAACTGAAGGTCCGACCCGCGGCGCCTGCCTCCAGCGCCTGCCCTTTGCCCTCCGAACATCCCGTGGCCGCCGCCGAATATGCCGCCAAGTATATCCTCGAGGTCGATGCCTCCCATACCGAGGTCCTCGAATATGCTCGAGAAGTCCGCGCCGCGGTAGATATCCTCGCGCGTGTAGCGCGAATCTATGCCCTCGTGGCCGAACTGGTCGTACTGCGCCCTCTTTTGCGGATCCGATAAAACAGCATAGGCCTCGGAAAGTTCCTTGAACTTCTCTTCCGCGGCCTTCTTGTCTGCAGGGTTCCTGTCGGGATGGTATTTGAGCGCCAGCTTCCGGTAGGCGCCCTTTATCTCATCCGCCCCGGCGCTCTTTTGCACGCCGAGTATTTCATAGTAATCGCGCTTGTCTGCCATAAATAAAATGTTAATGCATAAGCATACTTGAAATCCGGTGTTTCACGCAGAGCCGGTTTATGACGCAGTTGCTATCGCATGCTGCGAGTAATAAATAAGGCCAAGTGAAACCCGGATTTCAAGATTTCTTATGTATTACCTTTTCTTTTTATCCTCATCATCCGCGCGGAACTCGGCGTCGATGATGTCGTCTTTCTTGGTGCCGCCTTCCTGGCCTGCCTCTCCGGCCGGGCCGCCCTGCGGCTGCTCGGGGCCCGCCTGCGGACCTTCCTGCTGGCCTCCCTGAGGACCTTTTTGGGAGCTCGCCTTGTATATCTCCTCGGCGAGTTTATACGACGCTTGCTGCAGCGACTCCATCGACTTCTTGATGCGGTCGACATTCTTGTCCTTTATCGCCTGCTTCAGGTCGTTGAGACCCGTCTCTATATTGGCCCTGTCCTGCTGGCTGACCTTGTCGCCGTAATCTTTGAGCTGCTTCTCGGTCTGATAAACCAGCATATCAGCCTGATTTACGGTCTCAATCTCTTCCTTCTTCTTTGTGTCTTCGGAAGCGAACTTCTCGGCTTCCTTGACCATGCGGTCTATCTCTTCCTTCGACAGCTTCTTCGGAGCCGTGATCTTTATCGACTGCTCCTTACCCGTGCCTACGTCTTTCGCGTTGACATGGACAATTCCGTTCGCGTCGATATCGAAGGTGACCTCTATCTTAGGCATGCCCCTCGGCGCCGGCGGGATACCCACGAGGTCGAAGCGTCCGAGCTCAACATTGTCGTTGGCCATAGGCCGTTCGCCCTGCAGCACGCGCACCGTGACTGCCGGCTGGTTGTCCGCCGCGGTAGAGAATGTCTGGCTCTGCCTGGTCGGTATGGTAGTGTTTCTTTCGATTAATTTAGTAAAAACACCACCTAGCGTCTCGATGCCCAGCGAAAGCGGTGTGACGTCCAAGAGCTGTATGTCGTTTATCTCACCCTTCAGCGCGGCCGCCTGTATCGCGGCGCCCAGGGCGACGCACTCCATCGGGTCCACTCCGCGCTCTATCTTCTTGCCGACGTAATCCTCTACGAACTTCTGGATTATCGGCATGCGCGTCGGGCCGCCGACGAGTATTACCCTTGCTATGTCGTTCATCGTCAGCTTCGCGTCCTTTACCGCGTTCTCCATCGGGGCGCGGCAGCGGTTGACTATCGGCGACACGAGGTCGTCGAGTTTTGCGCGGGTTATCGTATGAGTGAAATGCTTCGGCCCGCCCGCGTCGGCCGTGATGAACGGCAGGTTGATGTCGGTCTGCAGGGTGCTTGAGAGCTCGACCTTCGCCTTCTCGGCCGCCTCGCGCAACCTCTGGACCGCCATCTTGTCGTTCTTGAGGTCGATGCCGGTCTCGCGCTTGAATGTCCCGACGAGGTATTCTATCAACGCGTTATCCATGTCGGTGCCGCCGAGCTGGGTATCGCCGTTCGTGGACAATACCTCAAAACCGCTCGCCTTCTGCTCCTTGTCGTACCACATTTCCATGATGGTGACATCGAGCGTACCGCCGCCGAGGTCGAAGACCATTATCTTCATCTCTTTTTCGGCCTTGTCGATCCCGTACGCGAGGCATGCGGCCGTAGGCTCGTTGATTATACGCAGGACCTTGAGCCCCGCGATCTCGCCGGCGTCTTTCGTCGCCTGGCGCTGGTTATCGTTGAAATAAGCGGGGCATGTTATTACCGCCTCGTTGACTGTGTCTCCGAGGTATGCCTCCGCGTCCTGCTTGATCTTCTGGAGGATGAACGCCGATATCTGCTGCGGCGTATAATCCTTGCCGTATACGCCGAACTTGAAGTCGGTGCCCATCTTCCTCTTCGCGGCCTGTATCGTGCCTTCCGGGTTGATGGCGGCCTGCCTGCGCGCGGGTTCGCCTACGAGGCGCTGTCCGTCCTTCGTGAAAGCCACATAAGACGGGAACGCCTTCCCGCTGGCCACGCCCGCGCCTTCCGCGGACGGTATTATCGCCGGGCGGTCGCCTTCCATCACCGCCGCAGCCGAGTTCGATGTACCGAGGTCTATTCCGATCGCTCTTGCCATTTTATTTTTCCTCCTCTGATTTTTCTTCCGTAGTTTCTTCTTCCTTCTTGTTCGAGACCTTCACTGCCGCCGGCCTCAAAACCTTTCCGTTAAGCTCATACCCTTTCCTCATGACCTCGAGCACGGTATTCTCGGGGTGAACCACATCCTCTACGTGCTCCACCGCTTCGTGCTTCTCCGGGTCGAACGGCTGCCCGGCGGGGTCGATCACCTTAAGCCCGTTCTCCTTCAGTATATCCTCGAAGTCGCGCCTGACCATCTCGATCCCCTGCAGCAGCACCTTCGTGTCGTTCGTATTCTTCGCCGAGTCGATAGCGCGCTCGAAATCATCCATTACCCTCAACAGCTCCGTGATGATGCCCTCGTTCGCGAACCTCAGGAAATCCAGTTTCTCCTTATCCTGCCTCTTCTTCCTGTTCTCGAAATCCGCCTGCATCCGCAGCATCTTCTCGGCGCATTCTTCCGCCTTTGCCGCGCTCTCTTTCAGCGCGGACAGTTCTTCCTCGGTTATCTTTACCTTCTTATGCTCATCCATATATTACTCGCTTAGCCTTGTAAGGAGCCTGCTGAACGCGTTGCCTACGAATTCAACGGCGGGGACGGCCCTCGTATAGTCCATCCTTGTCGGCCCTATCACGCCGATGCTGCCGACGTTCCTGTTGCCTATCCTGTAATTCGATATCACTATGCTGCATTCCCTGATGTCATCGTAGGGGTTCTCCGAACCTATATGTATCCTTGCGTTCTGCTCGTTCATGTCCTGGTCCATTATATCGAGGATCTCTTCCTCTTCCTCGAGTATCTTCAGCAGGCGCTTGACCTTGTCCGAGTCCCTGAACTCCGGCTGCTCCATCATATGGTGCGCGCCGTCGAGCAATATCCTCTCGCCGCTGTCCTCGAGGATATGCGACATGTTGAGCAGCTCCGTCGCCTCCTTGAACAGGTGGTGGAACGGGTCGTTCTCCCCTATGACCCTCCTGAGCAGGTGGTCCGCGATCTCGTTCAGCTGCAGGCCGTCGAGCTCGTCGTTCAGGAACTTCGACACCTTCGAGAGTTCCGACTCCTCGAGCGTCTCGTGTATCTCGAATATCGAGTGCTTCACGAGCCCCTGCGCCGTGAAGAGCAATGCGTATACCTTCGTCCTCGTCGCGGGGATAAGCTCTATCCTCTTGAAGGTCCTTCTCTTCGCCCTCGGGAAGCTGACCATAGATGTCTGTCCCGTCAGCCCCGATACTATGCGCGCCGCCCTCTTTATAAGGTCCTCAAGCTCATCCGCCTCCTGGCTCAAGGCGCCTTCGACGAACTCCTTCTCGTCCTGGGTCAGCTGCTTCGGCTCCATTATCGAATCGACGAAATACCTGTATCCCCTGTCCGTGGGTATCCTTCCGGCCGAGGTGTGCGGATGCATTATATAGCCGACCTCTTCCAGTTCGGACATGATATTCCTGATTGTCGCCGGGCTCAGGCGCTCCCTTAGCTTCTTGGAAACGGCAAGTGAGCCGACCGGGGCGGCGGTCGATACATAAGAATCGACAACCACCTCGAGGATGTTGTTTCTCCTTGATATATAATCGGTTACAACCATTTGGCTTTCCCCATTAGCACTCATTTCGCCCGAGTGCTAACTAGAGTTTATCACAAAAGCCTTTTTTGTCAAGTAAATTTTTTAGACGGACCGGCATATCCGCTTCCAGGTAGACGCACTCACCCTTGAAGTCGCGGCTTATTATGCTGGATTCCTTGTAGATCTGGCTCAGGAGCTTGCCTTCCGATTGCGGGATTACGGCTTTTACATAGACGAGCGAGGCGAACAAAATCATCGAGACCCGTTGGACGAGCTCTTCCAGGTTCTCCTTCTTCAGGGCCGATATCGCTATGGAGTTGTCGAATTCGCGCAGTAACCTCGAGATGACCGCTTTGTCCTCTACCTTATCTGACTTATTCAGCACAGTTATTATCGTCTTATCTCGTATATCCAGCTCTTCGAGCACCTCGTATACCGCCTGGCTGAGCTCATGCACCATCGGGCTCGACGCATCGAGGACATGTATTATTATATCCGCTTCGGCAACCTCTTCCAGCGTAGCCTTGAACGCCTCTATGAGATGGTGCGGGAGCCTGTGCAGGAAACCGACCGTATCTACGAAGACGACCTTCTGGTTGTTCGGCAGCACGAACCTGCGCGCGGTCGGGTCCAGCGTTGAGAAGAGCCTGTCCTGCGACAGCACGTCCGAATCCGTGAGCGCGTTCAACAACGTCGATTTTCCCGCGTTCGTATATCCTATCAGCGATATTATCGAGATCTCGCCCTCATGGCGCCTGCGCCGGAGTTCTCCCCTGCGTTCGTGGATCTTTGAGAGATCGTCTTTCAGTCTCGAGATCTTCTCCCTTATCTTCCTGCGGTCCATCTCGAGTTTCTGCTCGCCGGGGCCCCTCGTGCCTATGCCGCCTCCGAGCCGCGAGAGCATGATGCCCTTTCCCTTGAGGCGCGGCAGCAGGTATTCGAGCTGCGCGAGCTCTACCTGCACCTTGCCTTCGGTCGAATGGGCCCTTCGCGCGAAAATATCGAGTATGAGCTGCGTCCTGTCAATGACCTTTACACCTATCGACTCCTCGAGGTTCTGCTGCTGCGAAGAAGTCAGGTCATCGCCGAATATCACGACATCGGCTCCTTTATCCTTGCAGATAGAACTAATCTCCTCGGCTTTCCCCTTCCCTATATAATGCCCGGCAACCGGTTTGTCCTTGAAGCATTCTATAAGGTCTACGACCTGCAGTCCCGCCGACCTCACAAGCTCCCTGAGCTCGAAATTGATATCGTCGAGCCGCCATGTGTCCTTATATTTCTTGTCGAAGAATTCTACGGTTACTAAGAGAGCTTTTTCCATATCGCCCTTGCTTTCTCCTCTGTATCGAAATCCTTTTCAAGCATTATCCATTCAATGCGCGGGTCGCGCTTGAACCACGTCATCTGCCTTTTCGCGAAATGCCTTGTATTCCTCTTAGCCAATCTTTTGGCTTCCTCAATGTCGTAGTCGCCCGCAAGATAACCAAAGGCTTCCCTGTACCCGAGCGCCTGCGACGCGGTCAGGCTGAGTTTCCCCTCCATCAGGGCCCTCGCCTCGTTGACCAGGCCTTCGGAGAACATCTGCTCGACCCTTTCGTCTATCTTATCATACAGCGCCGAGCGTTCCATCTCGAGCCCGAATATCCTTACGTCGTATTTATCCCCGAGCCCGGATGTCTTCTTCCTGAGTTCGGATATCGGCGCCGACGCTTTCTCGAAGACCTCCAGCGCCCTGATTATCCTCCGCAGGTCGTTGGCGTGGATCTTTTTCGCCGCCTCCGCGTCAACTTGGGTCAATCGCGCGTAAAGCTGCCCGACGCCGAATTCCTCCGCCTCCTGCTCAAGCCTTTGCCTTAGCTCCCTGTCGGTCACGGGCGCCTCGAATATGCCGTCTATAAGGACCTTCACGTAGAGGCCGCTGCCGCCGACCAGGAGAGGCGTCTTGCGGCGGGATATTATGTCTTCTATGGCTTTTACCGCCAGCGCGCGGAACTGCGCGACCGAGAACTCCTCGGACGGCTCTATTATATCGACGAGATGATGCGGTATGGAACTAAGCAGGACCTTCGCCGGTTTGGACGTGCCGACGTTCATGCCCCGGTAGACCTGCATCGAATCGCACGATATTATCTCGCATTCTACCAGCTTAGCGAGCTCGAACGATATGCCGGTCTTGCCTATCGCCGTGGGGCCTACGATGAACACCAGCTTATTCGACATATTAAGGCAGGACTTTGGTGGGCAGGCCCTCGGCGCGCAGTCTCTTCGCGAGTTCTTCCGCCCCTTCCCTCGCGTCGAGCTTTCCTACGCGGACCTTGTAGGACCCCTCACCCGGCTGTTCCGGCTTCACTATCGACGCCTCGTACCCTTTTTTCACAAGCTCATCGCAGAGCTTCAGGGCGTTCGACTTCTTGTTGAAGGATCCGACCTGCACGGTAAAGAAGAGTATCTCATCGCCTAGGGCCTGCGCGGCCATCTGCGCCTCGAAACTCATCGGGAATTCGCTTTTCACTTTCTGGTAATAGTTGCGCGCGGCCTGCCATTTGCCTTCCTTCTGCGCGCTCTTCGCGAGCCTGAAATACGCTGTCGCGCCGCCCCCGGCGTTAGGGTATTTCGTCATATATTTTTCATACTCCGTGAACGCGTTCTTATAATCCCCGGTAAGGTAATAGCTGTCCGCGATACCGAGCTGTGCCAGCGGGCAGAACCTGCTGCGGGGAAATGCGCTCACGAGCTGGTTGAAGTTCTTCCTCGCGAGGTCATACCTGCCGATCTTGTTCAGGCTTGTGCCTATCATATAATAGAGCTTATCCTGTTCCTTTGAATTGCCGACCTGCTTTACGCCTTCTCGTACCGTATTCTCGTAATCGCCGCCGACGAAATATTCCTCGACCGTCTCCGCGAAAACGGGCGCCGCTGCCGCGGCTGCCGCGAATAATACCATGAACATCAGCGCGCCGCCCGCGAGCGTATGCCCGACGACCGAGCTTACCTTTACATTTTTTAGCGTCCCTATCAGCTCCCTGCCGCCTTCGAAGACCGCCTTTATGTTCTGCCTGTTCCTGCCCGTCACTTTATGCTTTTCCTTTCTGCATATGCTCTCGACAAGGACCTCCGTCTGCCTGCCTACGAACTCCCTGTCCTTCGCGTCAGATATCTTATCGCGCAGCCTGAGAAGCGCCTGGTTGCGTTCTTCCTTCGTTTTCTTCGGGACATCATCCTCGAGGCCGCTCGCCTTCGCCGGAGGCCGCGGCGAATACTTGAATATGAATGCCGAGTTGAACCCTATATCCTCGATAAGCTTTTTGGTCTTCCCGAAATCCTCATCGGACTCGCCGGGGTACCCCACTATGACATCTGTTGTTATCGCGCAATCGGGGACATGTTTGCGCAGCATCTCGACCTTCTTAAGATAATCAGATGACGTATATCCCCTGTTCATCGACTTAAGTATTCTATCAGAACCGGACTGCAAGGGCAAATGAAGATGCTCACATACCTTCGGCAGGTCGCGCATCGCCCTGAAGAGATCCTCCCCCGCATCCTTCGGATGGCTCGTCAGGAACCGTATCCGCTCGATGCCCGTTACACCGTTTATCTCTTTGAGCAATCCCGTGAAATCCGTATACGAATTCACGTTCTGCCCAAGCAATGTGACCTCTTTGTAGCCGCACTCCGCGAGCGCCCTGATCTCTTCAATGACATCGCCGGACGGCCTGCTGACCTCGCGCCCCCTTACGTATGGCACGATGCAGTAAGAACAGAAATTATTGCAGCCCTCCATTATCGTAACGAGGGCCGAAATGCCCTTTGTATGGTAGGCTATGTTGCCGACGTACGGCCGCGCGTTCTTATCCGTCGCAATGACGGCTTCTTTCCTCTCCGCGAGTATGCCTTCGGCTATGCCGGGGATATCATAGATGTTGGCGGGGCCGGCGATAAAATCGACTATCGGCAGCCTCTCGATTATTTTGTCGCCCTGCGCCTTCGCCATGCAACCGACTACGCCTATGACCATGCCGGGGCGCTTCTTCTTCAGCGCCTTCAGCTCGCCTATGTTGCTTATCGCGCGGTCCTCGGCATGCTTCCTGACCGAGCAGGTATTGAATATAGCGACATCCGCCTCTTCCGGGGAATCCGCAAGGGCATACCCCTTCTTCATGAATAAACCGGCTATCTCCTCCGAATCCCGGAAATTCATCTGGCAGCCGAAGGTAACTAGAAATATTTTATTTCTTTGTATCTGATTATCGTTCATATGTTTTCAATGATTTTGCGCATCTCTGTTTTTCATAACCTTCGGTTAAAAAACGACCAAAACATCTTATTCGTTCATCGGCTCTTTATAAAAAAATGGCGCCTTTAGTTTTCCCCGTAGAATCAATACTTTTTTATGAAACTATACACAGCATATGTCTGTGCCGGACGATTTGGATCATTCCGGAGTTTCTCAAGCTGGTCATAGGAATACTCTCGTTCTCCCCAAACTGCCCAAATCATCGTAGAATTATTTTTCTTAAGATATGTTTTAAGCAAATCTTCCCGGATAAAAAACATAGATTGATGATTATTGTAATCGCCGCTCTGGTCAGAAACATTAAGCGTGCTACGCTTACCATCTTTCGTAAATAGATCAAACGTCTGTGGTTGTCCAATTAACTCTAAATCAAAAGCTATTTCCTTGGCTAACGTAGTAGCATGCCCCGCATCACTTGCTTCAGTTTGATATCCTTCCCATCCAAAATCGCAAACAGGAATTAAAACATTGAATTTCTTAAATTCTTTTTTTATCTCCTCGACTTCGACCTGGCTTTCTCGAACTTCAACGCGCTCGATATCTTCGTCACTTAAGTCATTTGAGATTTTCTCTTTTTCATTAATCGTTCCGAATAAACGATGTTGGATCAATTCTATTTGAGTCAATCCCAACTTTTTCCCATCTAAATATAACTCCGGATTGGACTGCAAAACTTTCACTTTTTTTTCTTTTGTTACAAATGACATTTCACAAGCCCCGTTCTTCGGGAAAGTCTCGCACCAAGGTATTTCTCCAGCGAATGTATAAATCACAGATGGTTTTTCCGGTAACCAACGCCCGCCCATGTTTTGCTTACGCAAATAATTTAGTATGGATCGAGCATCTCGATTAGCAACGATAAGGCTACGAATAAAGCAGAATATTCTTCGACCGCGCTTTTTGTCTTCTTGAACAACGAATCCATCCAAAGCGACCCAGGGTCCTTTTAAAGATTGAACTTTAGCTACACGGAAACAAGGCCCCACATCTGGTAACGGACCATTGGCAATCCACTCTTTCGTGTCCATTTGCTGATCACCAAGGAAATCAGCCTTAATAAAACGTTCCTTAATAACGCGCTCAGGGAAACTGGGATCAATGTCTACAGAAGAGGTACGTTCTCGCCAATCTTCCAAAATGCTTTTATCATTCAAGAATCCAGACATTTCAAAAAAAGCTATCCAAGAATACTTTTTTCCATAACGATCAATTTTCTTTGCATCATGACTTGTTCGTCCCCAATGTTGGCTACTAGCGATAGAATCATCTACATTTTTAAATTGATTACTAGACCATCCCAGTTGCTCGATTCTCCACAAAATTTTCGCTCGTATTTCTTGATAGCCTTCATGCTTGTAGTCGTAATTACTGCGTTCTCGTACCAAACTACCAATCGTGTAGTTTTCGAAATCCATTCGAAACGGCGAGTCTCCCCCGTGACTTTCCTTCAAAGTTGTATTCTCTCCCCATTCGCGAATTCCGCCATCCAAGAATGGCGATTGAGTTCTCCTGATCTCTTCTGCGTTAAAAAGTTTCGGATTATGTAATACTGCAACTTCAATGACCCTAGTTGCATACTCACGCATCAAGAGATGAGTTGTGCTAAAAGATGCGCCCTTTGCAAATATCGAATCGTAAAGATTGCGCGCATATTTAGGCAAAATAGTATTTACAAATGCCTGGTTAGTCAAATCGACTTGTTTAGCCATCATGACACCATAACTAGCCGCAAGCATTCGTTCCGGAACGTATGGATCATTAATATTAAGTGAATTTAAACTCTCCGCAAAAAGTGATTCAGGATTTCCACGTCCGAACCAATAAAGAGCGCGCGTAGCTATGTCTCGGAGTTCGTGGTCAGTAGAAGTCAAAAGCCACATTATCCATTTTGCACGAAGTTGATCTGCTGGAGTTCGCATACTTAAGTCTTGCTTCCAACGTAACTCCATCGCGAGCAAATCCTTAAATTTCTCCGCTCGAGTTTCTCTTATCCACTCGGTCCAACTTAAATCTCTTTCGTTAATAGACATTAATTTAAGGGCAGAATCTAGAAAATTGACATTTAACGGATGATTGACAGCACTTCTAGTTCTTCGAATTCGAGAAAACAGAAAGTTTCGCCTCTTAGGTTCATCCTTCAAGAGTTTAAGCAAGGCCTCAGTAGTATCCTGATCGATGTATGTTGGTTCAATATCTACTGTAAATCTCAAAGCTGCATCAGAAAAGACTGAAGTTTTTCTCCAGAGATTGCTACCATGAAAATATCGCGGAGTCAGTGAAACTAACGATTTAAAAATGTCCACTGCTAACGGATGACTGTTATCACTGCTAAATAAAGCGATGGTATCTTGTTTCTTAAGCCATTCGAACGTTGTGTCATTTTGGTACTTCTCAAGTAAAGATTTGGCAATTAGATACCCACCAAGTGCATCATGAGCAGGTGTGATTAAGAAATCATCCGGAGTATCTCCCGGATTTCGGAAAATAATCCCCTCTTGCACGAATAGATTAACAACGCTGCTATCCCAATCCGGAGCATCTAACACGGTATTTCTAAAATGATTTTCGCTAATTTCTCGATGTTGGGCGGTCCACATTTCAACCCCAAGTTTAAAGATAACTGATCTTAACTCATCAATACTATACGAACGTTTAAGATTAGTCATTTCCGAAATACGGATGCAAGCATTTGTGACATATTTTTCAAAAAGTGGCGACAAGAGTGCCTGAAAATAATCAACTCTTACTTCAGATTCCTGCCTGGGATTAGTAACTTCACAAAATATTCTTAACGTAAGCTGATGCTGGAAGAGATCAAAAGGAATCTCGGCATCCCCGGGATTGATTTTAAAAAATCGGAAATATTTCTCGACAGCTTCATAAACATCTTCGCCATACCCTTCACTCTCGACTCTTCGCATCTCATCAGGAAGCGCCATAATTGCAAACGACTCTCTATTATTTGTTTGTAGTCGTGGCTGCCATTGCTGTTCATCTCTGCGACGTTCTCCTGTACGTAGTGTGCAAACCACCAGAACATTAGGGTAACGTTTCATAGTTACCCCAAGACTAGCTAACGGTGCTTTCCAGTCTCTAGGATTTTCTGCTTCGTTAAGTCCATCGATTATTACTGGAAGGCGACATCTTGCACGTTTACCAGCAGCATCCAATGCTGCCAACAAATTTTCCATACTGTTAAGGGACACGCCATTAATGGAAAAATGGTGTGCAAGGTCATTAAGTGTTTGCCCTCTATGGAGATTTCTGCCATGGAGGAGAATACCAGCAGGTCTATCGGTTTGAGGCGCAGTAATTTGAGCCGACATTTGTGTCTTACCTCCCCCAGCGTCTGCCAATACCGCCACTACTCCCACACCGAGAAACTCCTCCACTTCCTTCAATAAATTTTGTGCAGTTCTCATATCATCTAAAGCATTAGTTGCATCAATAGCAATAGGTAAATTAGATTTCCTTAGGAGTCTTGGGACATCTCTAACATGCTTGTTTACTAGTGTCTTTTGTTCACTAAGCTTTTGTCGAATGATATCTAAATCTCCAGCTAACAAAATTTCATGGAAGTGTAAGAGCGTATCAGCAAAGGTAGAACACACTGAAACTAATGGATCAGTTGCCGTCTTTAAGTAAGTATGTGTTTCACTTACACAAGCGAAGATGTTATCTGCTGCTGATTTCAAACGCTGTCCCACATCTGTCAACTGATCCCAAGAACCTGGCTCTCCAAGCATCCGTCTAACGATACGTTCAGCATCAACCGATTGATGGACCTTGTCTAACCATCTTTTCCGAATCGATTGAACTGCTTCCTCATGTCTCAATCTCAACTCTTCTGGTGTTACAACTAAGTCACCAAAATAGGTGTTCCTTAAAAAAAGTCCTGGTCCATTGAGGTAAGTATCAAGATCTTCATTCGTCCACTGATGAAGTGTTAGCGCGGTATGGAGTGTCTTTAACCATTCTTGGTCTTTTTTACTCAGAGTATATGGAGTCCAAAGCACCCAATCCGTAATATTTGGTAAGTGTTTCTCGGTCTTTTTTAAGGAATCTTCAATGTCCTTCCGACTTGCACTTGTTAGATCGCCCGATTTAATCTGTTTATACAATTTACACTGCCAGCCATACCAACGCGGCGGATCGCCTAACGTACAGCTACTCGTTAATTTGAGATGGAATTCAACTCCAGGCTGATTTCTTAAAGCTGCAAATTGTCCATATTGTTCAAAATGTAGACGAACCAAAGCACGACAGAGAGTCTCAAGGTTTTGATTGGGGCTTCCCGGCAATGAATAGAACTTTTCCCAATTAAGCATAGGCATATCTATTTCCCCCGCCCATATTTTTCATCTGGATAGTCATGTGCTGAGTAAATCTCTACCCTCGCTCCATTGTGCACCATTAATTTAAAGAAAGCTGAAATTTCTGATTCATCAGTCTTCAAAATGATTTTATCTCCTTCTACGTGAGTGCTAATATCATACAGGAAATGCTCAAGTTCAAAAGGACTGAGTATGAAGCAATCCGCTTCCCGTAGAACATTACTAACTTCCTCGGGGTAGCGATCTGAAGATTTTCCGACATTAACTTTATCGTGCAGTTTTTCTGTTAGCTGCTCTATTAACTCTTTTGTTTTTTTTGCATCATCCGAATTTTTAAAAGTCCCAATCATAACTAAATTCCATGAATGTTCAGTGCCAAATTCTCTCCATATTTTCATTATGCCACCTCCGAATTCATTATTTTTAATGCTGCCATTATCCCATCTTCTTGAATCTGAATACCATTTAAATCAAATGATGTTCGTTTGAGGGTACCTGATGCATCTATATGTGCAAAAGCAGAAAGTTCCTTTTCAGTCTTAAACGGGTCACAAAAAGGAAATCCTTCCTTGTGACTCTCACTAATTGAAAGAGGGACATTTCCTTGGTATCTACTCACCCAAATTCGCAAGGCATCCAATGTCTCGCTACTTATGCCGCTAACGTCATTTACTGAGATCTCCGGCAAAAGCAAAAATTCGGATGCACCAAGATCATCAGCTACACATATCGCAGATTCGAGGTCACAGAAAGTCTTAGAATTAACTACATAATTAATTCCAAACCGAAAAATTTTCCCAATATCTACGATATGCTTAATTAACTCGTCAAAGGATCGATTCCGAGTTGATTCATACGTACTTCCCACTCCATCCATACTAATTCGCACAAAATTTAAATTTCCAGCAAGGTCATCTAAAAATTGCTTATTGAGGCGATGAGCATGGGTTGTCATGGTAACAGCCAGCCTTGTCTCGTTAGCTGCAAAAGAACAAATTTCTACCAAATATGGATATAGGGTAGGCTCCCCACCTCCAAAACCAACTCCAACACAACCGTTCAAATCTAATTCAATAAGCCAGTGTTTTAAACTTTCAAAGTCTAACATTACTGAATTTTTCGATGCATAGCAGTAAGGACATACCAAATCACAAGCATTAGTCAAAGCAATAGATACTTGTCGTGGAGCAGCTGACCATAATTTAGGTGGAGGCGTGAATTCATCTACCAAAATATTTATACCAGTTCTTCTATTGAAAAACAGTATTCCTGCTGGTCCCATGCGTATCTTTAGCTTACTTATTACCAATTAGTTCTCCCCATCAAAAATCTGAGTTCAGGTCCATCTTTTTATTTTAACCAGTTTTATCACAATCACTTAACATCTTTAATATCCCTAAAATCATCCCTCGCCACTGGCACCATCGGTCAGCCGAAGGTGCGTATAAAAATATATTTGTCTTCTTTTTTCATCTTTCCGCGATAACAAGCATCTCAAAATCTTCTGTGGTCAGTTTATCATTCCTTGAATATGCCCCGAGCTTCGCGCCGAAAATCTCGATTTTTTTATATTCGAGCGTTTTCAAAAGCCACGTGATCTCGCTGGGAACATAACAGCGCTCATTGCATTCCAGTACCTTTTTATTTCCTGCGTCATCTTCAAATTCAACCTGATTATGATCGCGGAAGGTCATCAGATCAAAGGATATGCTTTTACAAATAGAATTCCCGTCTTTACCCGCCGATGCATAAACTTCCTTTGCCGAATGGAACAGCGGAAACAATCCGTTCAATGTAGTGAATATAAACTTCCCGTTTATTTTCAATGCCTTTGTCGCATTCTTAAGTATTTCGAAATTCATTTCATCCGTTTCCATCAAGGAAAAACCGCCCTCACAGAGCATGATTACCAGGCCGAAATCGCCTTCGAAGGGAAGGTTTCTTGCATCATGCTTCCGGAAGTCAATCTTCACTCCTTGCTCTTTTGCTTTTTCTCTTGCCCTCTTAAGCTGTGACTCGGAGAGATCGATTCCCGTTACTTGATACCCTCTTTTTGCCAACTCAATAGCATGGCGGCCGGTGCCACAGCCGATATCCAAAATCTTTACCGACTTATCGTGATTTATCTCCCGTTCAATAGAATCACATTCTCCGGCCGTCCCTTGAACATAACTTTCCTGATCATATTTACAGGCGTAATTCTCAAAAAATAATTCATACCATTGCTTCATTTTGTTCTCCCGTGTTCCGAAGATGAATTGGCCACCAAATATTCACCGGCGGCAACAGATACAAGCACCCCGATGATTATCGGCAAGGAAGATCTTGCGAAATCATGACCCGGCTGTATGATCAACACGATCATCGCCGATAGAACGAATACTTCTGCCATTACTGCCAGGAACACCGCAAACCATTCCGGGCCCGGCACCCGATATGGCCTCGGAATCCCCGCATCCCTTCTCCTTAATATTACAAAAGCGGGGAAAAGCATCAGGTACGATAACAACTGCACTATAAGGCTGAACGAGACCGTATGCCAGAACAGCTCTGCGGCGTTTTTGGCAATAAAACCGTACATGATCAGGACGGCGGTAGAGATGACCCCGGATACGACCGATGCCCCGACCGGCGCCATCTGCTTGTTCGTCCTGCCGAGTACCCTTGGCAGCTCGCCGTTATTCGCGGACTCGGCCACCGCCCTGTTCTGCCCTAAGGTCCACGCGACGATGCCGGAGAACAAGGCGACCGATATAAGCGACCCGGCGGCAAGAATGACGATATTCCTCATCGCATGGCCTTCCAGCGCTATCATGAAAAGCTGGAGTATCCCGCTTGAGATATTGATCTCCTTTATGGGTATGACCACCAATACCGCAAACGTGGTTATCAAATACAACAAAGCGATCACGACTGCGGAGAATATCAGCGCCCTTGGCATGTCCCGCGCGGGGTCTTTCATCTCCCCGGCCGCGGACGAGACAAGCTCGCAGCCTAGGATATTGTAGATTATCACCGGGATAAAAACGATAGCCGCGCCGAGGTTCGGCAGTATGTTCGCCGCCGTTATATCGTTGGCAAAATGCCCGCTGCCGCGGAAATACGCGATAGCGGCGCAGATCATGCCCACGACCACGACGGATTGCGCGATCGAGCCTATATTAGGTATCCATTTCGATACCTTCAGCGGGCAGAGATTTATCCCGACCGCTATCCATATAAGCGCGGTCCCGATCGCTATCTGCCGCCAGAGGCTGATGCCGGGGAAGAACATATGCCCGAGCATCTCGGAGATCGCGATGTATATCGCGGGCAGCCATACGGGCAGCGATACCCAATAATACCATATGCTCCGGGCGGCCCATTTTTTCCCGAGCGCCCTCTTTATCCAGACATACATCCCTCCCTGGTCCGGATATGCCGACCCCAATTCTGCCGATATGAGGCCTGAAGGCAGGAAATAGCAGGTTATGCCTATCAGCCACCATGATAAGGCTGAAGGGCCGATCGCCGCCGACGCCGATATCGCCTCAAGGCCGAATATCGAGCAGAATACGAACAGCGTAAGGTCCCAGAATCCCAGTACTTTCTTTCTTTCCATTTTATTTTACCTTATATATCTACGTGCAGGACCTTCCTCACCCCAAGCCCGATCAGGAAGCTCAGTGCCGCGACTCCCATGCTTATCGCGGCCATCTCCATGAACCTGGCCTTAAAAGGTATCTCTTTGACCACCGAATAATAAAAAGTGAAGACGAGTATGAGCAGTATGGCAAATACGACTGTCAACCCCAGGGACAGATAGTAATTTGCCGTCATGAAATACGGGAAGACGAGCACGAATACCGTGATCACGTATGCGATGCCCGTATAGACCGAGGCCTTGAGAGGGCTCTTATGATCCGCCTCCGTCTTCGTGGAAAGGTACTCGGACGCCGCCATGGATAACGACGCCGAAAAACCCATGATAAGCCCGACCATCCCTATAAGCCGGGAATCCTGCAGCGCGAACGTAAACCCCGCCAGCGCGCCGGTGAACTCGACAAGCGCGTCATTGAGCCCGAGGACGACCGACCCCATGTATTTAAGCTTGTCCTCGTCTATCATGCCTATCAGCATGTTCTCGTGCCCGAGCTCTTCCTTCTGTATCCTGCCGGCTTCCGGCACGGTGCCCGCCAACTGCGCATAAGATACCTGCGCGCCTTTCTCGCCTTTCTCCATCAGCCTTATGCCGAACGTGACCCCGAATAACATCGAGACGAGGACATAGAACAGGTACTTGCCGTTCTTCGGCGCCGCATCCTTTCCGGAGCATTCCTTCCAGATATTATAATGGCCCTGCTCTTCATCGGCTATCTCGCCCAGTATCTTCCGGTTATGGGCGTCCTTCGCCATCGCGGAGAGCTTCCTGTAGATCCCGACCTCCGTGATCTCGTTCCTCTGGAATTCCAGTATGATACTTACCGTCTTTTCGTCGAGCATATCAGCGCCTCTTTCTTTGCCCTCGGAAGTTTCTTTATCCTTTTCTCTTCCATGAACGCGAGCTTGAAATATTTATATTCCCTGTACCAGACCAGCTCGACCGGCCGCCTGTCACGCGTATACTTAGCGCCTTTGCCCTTGTTATGCGTCTCCACGCGTTTCTTGACGTCCGGAGTATAGCCCGTATAGTATGTTCCGTCGCAGCATCGGACTATATAAGTGTAGAATTTCCCTGTACGCTTTATCTTCAGCTGATGTGCCTCATTTCTTGTCCGCCCAGAACATATCTCCCGCCGGTATGCTCTTCTTTCTCCCTGTTTCCATCGGGTCATAATGCATCTTGCCGAAGAGATACCATGCGGAGGCGGCCAACGAAAGGTTCGTGTCGACACCGTCCCAAAGCTTCCCTGCCCCGTAGTGCGTGCCGGGATTCGTCGCGTAAGGCAAACCCGCCTTTTCGGGGCTGCCGTTTTTCGCGTTTGCGCTTTGCATCAACGCCTTGCTCATCTCGTCGAGATAGAAATCCGCGGTATATCCGCGGCCAGCGCTGCGGTAGGCGACCACCATCTCGCCCGTCCCTTCAAGCCATACCGAATCGTGGTCAAGGTCGAAACAGAACCCGGTGATCTCTATGCCGCTCGCCTTCATCTTTTTTGAGGTCAGGAACATCGCGGCCTCATCCAGTGTGCGTTGAGGCATGCGGGGGAACGCGCAGTACCCCCACGAATGCAGGTCGAGTGCATACTTGTATTTTTCGTGCTCTTTCCAGGCGAGGAACGCCTTCTTCCCCGGGTCCCAATACCCGTTCTTCAGGTACCCGAGGATCTTCCTGTGGAAACCGTCGTATCCTTTTACCGCGTTAAAGGAATCGATGATCCCTTCCGCGGATTTCAATATCTCTTTGCCCGACCGGTCATATCCGCCCCGGAGTCCGCCGTCATCAGGGTCCTGCAGCGAGCGTATCCACTTTTCAAGTGCCGATGACAGTTTCGAATACCTTCCGTTCCCCGCGATATTATGGTAATTGTTCACCGCAATCAGCAGCCACGCGTTATCCCCGAGCCAGCGGTGCGGCGCGCCGTCCAGCGGCGCTCCGTCCCTGTCGCGGAACTGCCCAAACCCGCCGGGCGCCTGTTCCAGTTCGCCTATGTTCCTGTCGAAATAATCGAGCACCTTCTCCGCTCTCTTTAAGTCGCCGCGAGCCGAGAAAACTATAGCCGCAAGGGCGTTCTCGTAAAGCGATACAAAGTTGCTGCTGTCGGAACTTTCGAGCAGGCCGTTCTCGAGCTGCAGGCCGCTTACCCACGCGTAGACCCGTTCGGTATCCGGGTCGGCCTTTGCGACCGCGGCGCCAGGCCCCCTTTTTGCCATATGCGCGCAGCCCGATAATGCGACCGTAAAAACAATAATAGGGATGAAATGCCTGAACTTCATCTCTTCTCCTTTTTCAGTTTTGCCATGAAAAACCCTTCCATATACTCGTTAGGGAGCACGCGCATCGCCATGCCCATCTCTTTCGGGAACTGTTTGCCCTCCCACGACGCGATGCCGCGCGACTTGTTCGGCAACGGCATGTCAACCGGTAAAAGCCGAAGCCCTTCGAATTTCTTCAATGCCCAATCGACGACCTCCTCGTTCTCCTCGGGAGAGAACGTGCACGTCGAATAGACAAGCTCCCCGCCTTCCTTCAGTGCGCTTATGCCCGAATATATCAGCACTTTCTGCGTATGCGAGAGCTCCCTGACCTTCTTCTGGCTCCACGGTTTGAACGATTTCGGGTCCCTCATATAGAAGAGTGCCTCCCCAGAGCAAGGCGCGTCTACAAGGACCTTATCGAAATAGCCGGGGTATTTCCTTCCCATCTCTATCCCGTCCTCCATAAGCGTCTTAGCGAAATCGACGCCCTGGATCCTCAACGTCGCGAGGAGCTTCTCATAGCGTATCCCGAGCTTCTCGACCGCCACGAGTTCTATCTCCCTGCCGGCCAGCGAAGCGATCTCGCTTGTCTTCGCCCCGGGCGCGGCACAGAGGTCGAGTATCTTATCTGCCGGCTTCGGGTCGAGCATAATGGGCGGCAGCATGCTCGAGACGTTCTGCATGTATATTTTACCATCAATATACGCCGGGCTCTTCTGTAATTCCTTCTTCTCCGACCTGAGGATAAAACTTCCTTTCGGCCAATGCAGTTCTCGGTATCCTATCCCCTGCCGGTCAAGGTCTTCCTTCAGCACGGGCAGGGAAGTCTTGAGGCAGTTTATCCTGAATGTCTGTTCTTTCTTGTGGAGGAATGTCTCGCAGATCTTGGGGAATACGGAAGGATATACCGTTTTCAGCTTTTCCGTGAATTCTTCGGGAAGCTCGTTGAATACGGCTTTCATCTGTCTTTCGTTTTCGCGGCTTTCGGCCTCTGCCTCGCGATCTCATAACAGAATATTGCCGAGGCCATGGCCACGTTGAACGACAGCGCCGCGCCCTGCATCGGGAGCGTGACCTTCATCTCCAGATGCTTTTCCACGCCGTGGTGTATCCCTTTGCCTTCGGAACCCATGACTATGCAAAGCGGGAACGGGAGCGACGCCTTCGTGAGGTCATCGCCTCCTTCCACGACGGCGCCCGCGGCCCAGTATCCGGCCTTCTTAGCGTGTATCAGCGCGTTCGTCAGGTTGTTTATCCTGCAGATCGGGACATAATTGTCGCCGCCCGAGGCCACGCTCAATACCGTCTCATTGACCTCGCACGCGCCGCGTTCGGGAATCACTATTCCGAAACCGCCGAAACACGCCGCTATCCTGATTATCGCGCCGAGGTTCTGAGGGTCGGTCACCTCATCGAGCATTATGAAAGAGAGCTTTTCTCCGTCAGGATTACTTACGAGCGTTTCGAACGACGAGTACCTGAATGGGTCTATCTCGGCGATGATGCCCTGCAGGCGTTCGGTCCGCTTCATCCTCAGCATCTCCTTTTCGGAGACCTTCTGCACCGGTATGCGGCGTGCCTTGATGAGCTCGAGGGCCGTCGGGTCATCGAAATTTTCCGCGATGATCACTTTCCTGACCCCCCTCATGTTCGCCCTGAGCCTTTCTATGACCGCGTTCTTTCCGTAAAGCAGCATCGGGCTATTTTGAGCCATCTTTCCCCTCCTCGTCATCGTTGTCTACCTCGGCCTCAACGTCTATTATATCCCGGTCTTTCACCGCGGGCGTGCCGGCCCCGGGCCCGCCGCGCCTGTCGGAACGGTAGACCCTGAACCTCCCCTGCGGGCTTACGATAAGGTTCAGCATGAAGCTTATCACGCTGAAGCAAAGCGCCCCCCAGAACGCCGCGCCAAAATCCGCTATCACGAAACCCTCTACGACCCACGATACTATGTAAAAAAAGAAACCGTTCATGAACAGCGTGAATATCCCGAACGATAATATCGTAAGCGGCAGCGTCAGCGCGAAAACGACGGGCCTCAGCGTCGCGTTGATCAGCCCGAGGACGAGCGCGGCAAGCACGGTCGCGAGCCGGCTTTCCGAATGAATGCCCGGCACGATCCCTATGACGAGTATCATCGCGGCTATGTTCACGATCCATGTAAGGACGAAACCCTTCAAAAGCGCCTCCTATTTTATCTGTATAGAGAGCAGGAATATGTCGTCGCTCTGCTCGCCGGCCTGGAATTCCTTCAGCGTCGCCATCAGCCTCTCGTTAAAATCCGCCACGTATAGCGCGCCGTTCTGCCTGACGAACTCCTCGAACCTCTTATTGCCGTACATCTCCCCCGACGGGGCCTTCGCCTCGATCATGCCGTCCGTAAAAAGGAATATCTTGTCTCCCTTCTCGAAATCGATCGTCATCTGGTACACGCTGCTTTCGTCGAGGCCTATCCCCATGAGGAACGTCTGCGACTCCATGTATATTATCTTGCTATCCGCTTTCCTGTAGAGTATCTGCGGCGGATGCCCGAAATTCGAATATGTCAGTTTCCTGCTCTTGAAATCCAGCAGTCCTCCGAACGCGCTGAGGAATATGCTCATCTTGCCGAAATCCGACTTGATGAACCTGTCGAGGCGCTTGAGCATCTCCCCCGGGTCTATCTTCAGGCGAAGCAGCTCTTCGATTTCCGTATGCAGCCTGTTGACCAGGAGCGCGGCCGAGACGCCGTGCCCTGTTATATCGGCTATCATGAAGACAAGCTTTTCCTTATCGATGAAGTGGAACCTCGCGTAGTCGCCTCCCATATAGAGCATCGGTTTGTAGTCGACCGCGATATCGACGAGGTCGGTCCTGACCGACTTAGGCATGAGGCCGCTGTGTATCTTGTTCGCTATCTCGAGCTCCTCGACCATTATCTTGCTCTTCTCCTCGATCTCCTTCTTCAGCACGAAATCCTTTTGCCTCATTATCTCCTCGCTCCTCTTGACCACCATGCATATGAGGGTAGCGGTGATAAGCAGCGTTATGTTGATCCCGAATATCTCGTAATTCACATAGGTATTCGACATCTCGTATACGCCGATAAAGCTGACAAGCGTATATACGCCGAGCGCGGCGGTCTCGAGTATGTTCCACGGCAGCAGCAAGACGCTCGCGAACAGCCCGATCAGTATCAGCGTTATCCCCAGGTTGGCTATGACATCGGGATGCGCCGCAGCCGCGAGTATCGCGATAGAAATCAGGAAGATACTGAAGAAGAAACCCCTGATCTTATGAATAATGAGGCGCCTCTTGAACTTCCCTGAGAAGAGTATTATCAGTGCCAGTATCGTGCCGCCCGCGACGCCCGGCATATCCTTGGCGCTCAGAAGCCTCCTGAACCAGAAACTGGCCAGCACGACCTCTATGAAGAAAGCGCTTATCGCAATATAACAGAAGAGGTTTATCCGCTGGTCGAAGATACGCCTCAGCTCGTTCTTGTACTCCTCCCTGAACCTTTCGGGGACTAATTTAGCCATGTTTAGTTGTCCAATGCTGTCATCTCGACGACCGGTGAACTTATCGACGCTTCAAGGCCCTTGAATTTCAGCCACCTGTACGGGGGTTCGCATGAATACCACGAATAATTCTTCGGTATGAACGCCTTCACGGGGCTCAGCAGGCCTATATTCGGGTCTATGCATACCTTGAAGGCGTCCGTCTCACGCCCGTTTACGGTTATCTTTTCCCTGCCTTCCACCCTTATCGTAATGCTGTAAACCGCGGGCTCGTCGTTTACTATATTCACGGTCCTCTGCTTCTCCCCGGCCTCAAGCATAGACCTCACCGTGGCTCCCGTAAGCATCTTGTTGATCATTCCGCCTTTATATTTGAACGACCTGCTCTTCTCCGAGCCTTTCGCAAAATCCTTTACCGTGCACCGCACCTCATCCTTTCCCGTGCCGTAATCCTGTGTCTCCTCAAGCAGGGTTTTTCCCGACAGCGACAAGACCGTCCTCTTGAGCCAGGCGGGCCTTATACCTTCATTTCCGCCCGTATACTTCGTTTCCGACCGGCATGAGGTCTCGCCCTCGAAACCGTAATACCTGCCCTTACCCTCTTCCGTTATTATATACGCGCCGGGCTCGCCTTTCACGGGAGCCGTCGTTACGGTCGATTCCCATAAGGTTTTTCCGTCGGAGCCCGAACACCTCTGCCGGGTAATGACAACACCCGCCTCATTCGCGTCCGGTACGGTCGCTAAGAAGAGTATGGCGGCCGCTGCCATGATCACCCTCTTCACTCAGGTATCTCCGACTCGAGCTTGTCTATCAGTTCTTTTATGTCCTTTATCGTTGAGGCGGGAAGCAGCTTCGCCACCTCAATATCGTTCTTCAGCCCTTTGAGCGTCGCGACGACGCGGCGTATCGCCGCGGACTTCCTCCTGTCCCTCGCTTCCTGCGGGTCGAGGTCCTCCCTCTGCCTAATGAGAGCGGTAAGGTCTTTTTTGACCTCGCGGAAATCCCTGCCTTTCTCGAAGACGTTCTTCTTCAGCGACTCGTAACCTTCCTCGCCCAGCTCTTTCTTGTTCTTCGCCATGCGCAGCAGGTTGACCGCCTCGTAACTCGGGACGTTCGCGGCCTCGGAAGGGTCGTCGTCGCCTTTCTTCAGGTACTGCGGCTCCTCCTTCTCGAGGAAATAATACGAGCGCAGCAGCTTCATCGCCGTGTCCTTCCTGATCCCTATCTCCTTGGCCGAATAGGCCTCGAACGTAAGGTAGCCCCAGTCCTTGTACATCTTATCCTTCCATACCGCGTAAAGGGACTGCCCGAGCTCAATCCACGAGGTCTTGAACTGCATCACGTTGCGCAGCACGCGGTACCTGAGGGAACCCTCTTCGAGCCCCTCCATCTTCTTTTCTATGTTCTCTATCGCCTTCGACTTCATATTCCCGATTCCCCCGTCCAACAATAGAGGCACAGCCTGTCCTTTGGCAATCCGATCGCCTTGACCATGTCCTCGAGCAGCTGGTACCTCAGCGTAGTCACCCCGAGGTCCTTGCGTATCCATTCGACCATCGCCTTGTACTTTTCGGTCTTCGGGTCGATATATTCCGAGACATCCTCGACATCGCTTCCTTCCAGCACCTTTATCGCCTTGCGCGCCGCGAGCTCATGTATGCTGCGGGTCGACAGGCAGTATTTGCACGGGAACATCAGCGGCGGGCACGCCGGCCTCACATGGACCTCTTTCGCGCCGTTATCCCAGAGCTTGTTGACCGTGAAATTCTTCAGCTGCGTGCCCCTTACAATTGAATCCTCGCAGAGCACTATCCTGCTGCCGTTTATTATCTCCTTTATCGGGACGAGCTTCATCCTCGCGATAAGGTCGCGGGTCTTCTGCGATGGCGGCGTATAGCTCCTGCCGTACCCGGGCGAATATTTCACGAGCGGACGCCTGAACGGCCTCTTCGATTCCATGGCGTAACCGAGGGCGTGCGCCGAACCGGAATCCGGCACGCCCGAAACTACATCGACCTCGATGTCCTTATCATGCTTCGCGAGGCACCTTCCGCACCTCTCCCTTACTATCTCTGTATTTATGCCTTCGTAATCCGACGCCGGGAACCCGGAATAGATCCACAGGAACGCGCATATACGGCTCGTCTTCCCGCCGGGTTTCCTCTGGACCATCCCTTCCTCGTTGAGCAGGACTATCTCGCCCGGCTCGAGGTACTTGACCGTCTGGAACTCAAGGTTCGGGAACGCCGCCGTCTCGGTCGCCGCGGCCCAGGCGTCCATCCGTTTGCCGATTATGACAGGAGTATATCCGAACCTGTCGCGCGCGGCGTAGACGCCGTCCTTATTGAGCAGCAGCAGCGAGCAGGAACCCTCGATCTTCTGCCACATCTTCTGAATGCCGTCGAGCAGGTTATCGCCCTGGACGATCATCTTCGCTATCAGTTCGGTCACGTTGACATTGCCCTTCGTGACCTCGCTGAACGATGTGCCCTTCTTGAGCATCTCCTGCATCAGTTCTTCCGCATTCTCAATGAGGCCGTATGTAACGAGGCAGAAAGGGCCGAACCTCGAATTAAGGTATATCGGCTGCTCATCGTAGGAGCTTATTACGCCGATGCCCTTGTTGCCCTTCATCCTCCTGCAGTCATCGAAGAACTTCGACTTGAACTGGCTCTGGCTTATGCTGTGTATCTGCCTGGTAAACGTCTCCCCCAGGACGGCCATGCCTCCGAACTCCGTCCCGAGGTGCGAATGGTAATCGGTCCCGTAAAGAAGCGTTTCCGCGCAGTCACCTTTTGATACCACACCAAAAAAACCGCTCATCTTTTCCCCCTGGATGTTATACTTCCGGTATTATGACTCGAAAAGGCTCTTTGTGGCGAAATTCGGCTCGCTCGTAAGGTTGACTCCGAGCTTCCTCAACCCCGCTTCGTCTCCCGGGGTCGGTATATGCGTAAGGTGCACCTCGCACCCGTGAAGTTCCTGCAGTTTCTCCATCGCGTCCTGCGCGGCCGGGTTCGTCGTCGCGCTGATGCTGAGCGCTATCAACGCCTCTTCCAGGTCCAAACTTACGGTCTTGTATTTGAGCACATCTTTCTTCAGGTTCTTTATCGAGTCGATGATATTCGGCGAAAGCAGGTGAAGCTTATCGGGAATGCCCGCGAGCTTCTTTATCGAATTGAAGACGAGGCTCGAGGTCGCGTGCATCAGCTGCGAGTTCTTCCCTGTCATTATCGTGCCGTCGGAGAGCTCTATCGCGGCGCCGCAATATACTCCGTCGTTGCCCTTCTCATGCTGCCGGCACTCATCGGCCGCTTTCCTCGCCGGTAGCACGACGCTGCGGTCCTCCGCCCTGACGCCTACTTCCTCCATCAGCAGCTGGACCCTCTGCTCGGTCTCCTTGTCCACGAAACCCATCGCGTATTCGCAGGCGTACCTGAAGTACCTTCGTATTATCTCCTGCTTGGCCGCTTCCTTTACCGCTTCGTCGTCCGTTATGCCGAAACCCGCGCGGTTTACGCCCATATCGGTCGGGGACTTATATACCGAGCCCTCGCCCATTATCTTCTCGAGGATCCTCTTAATGACGGGGAACACCTCCACATCGCGGTTGTAGTTGACCGTCTTCTCGTTATGCGCCTCGAGGTGGAACGGGTCTATCATGTTGAAATCCCTGATATCGGCGGTCGCCGCCTCATACGCGACGTTTACCGGGTGCTTCAGCGGGATGTTCCATATCGGGAACGTCTCGAACTTCGCGTACCCTGAATTCACGCCCTTCTTATGGTCATGGTAAAGCTGCGAGAGGCACGTCGCGAGCTTCCCGCTCCCAGGCCCCGGGCCGGTCACGATCACGAGCGGGTTCTTCGTCTTTATGTATTCGTTCGCGCCGTATCCCTCATCGCTTACGATTAGGTCGACGTCGGTCGGGTATCCCTTTGTGAAGCTGTGCGTATAGACCTTTATGCCGCGGCGCTCGAGCTTGTTCTTGAATATCCTCGCGGCGGGCTGGTTGTCGAAACGCGTTATCACGACCGCCAGCACTTCTATGCCCCAGTCCCTGAGGTCGTCTATCAGCTTCATAGCGTCCACATCGTAGGTGATGCCGAAATCCGCCCTTACCTTCTTGCGCTCGATGTCGCCGGCGTAGATGCACAATATTATATCGGCCTTGTCCTTCAGTTTCTGGAAGAGGCGCATCTTCACGTTCGGGTCAAATCCCGGGAGCACCCTTGACGCGTGGTAGTCGTAGAGCAGCTTCCCGCCGAATTCAAGGTACAGCTTGTTGCCGAACCTGCCGACCCTCTCGAGTATCGCGGCGGTCTGTTCCCTCAGGTACTTCTCGTTGTCAAAACCGGGCTTCTTCATCTATGCTGGCTCCTTGTTGTCCGCTACCTCCTGAGCAGGAATACCGCGAGGATCACGGCGCTGAACACAAACCTGTAAATTATGAATACGTTGAATGAATGCTTCTTCACGAAACCGAGCAGGCCTTTTATGGCGAGGAACCCCGTAACGGCGGACACCAGGAATCCCGCCAACAGCGGGATACCCTGCCCTTCCGAGGCCATGCCTCCGATATCCTTGAACTTCAGCAGGACCGCCCCGAATATAATCGGCGCGGACAACATGAACGAGAACTTTGCGGCGGACTCCCTGTCAAACTTAAGCCCCATGCCGGAGGCCATAGTTATGCCCGACCTTGATACGCCCGGTATTATTGCGAGCGCTTGCGATAATCCTATTATGATCGCATCCAGCAGGTTCAACGACTTGAGGCTGCGCGATTTCCATACGAACCTGTCTATGACGTAGAATAGCGCGGCAAAAACGCTCATTGCGAGCGCGATCAATAACGGCGACCTGAAGGCGGCCTCGGCCTTGCTCTCGAGAAGCTTTCCTATCAAAGCGCCCGGCACGCTCGCTGCGGCTATATACCACAGCATACGGCTTTTTATTATACCGAGCCAGTCCTTCCAGAAATAGGCCACTACGGCAAAAAGTGTGCCGGCGTGCAGCGCGACGTCAAATGAAAGGCTGTGCTCCTGCCATCCGAAAAACCACGGGAAGATGATCAGGTGCGCCGAACTGCTTATAGGCAGGAACTCCCCGAGCCCCTGGACGAGGCCGAGGACGACCGCCTGGAATAAATTCATATATCTCCGCCTGTGGCCCTATTTATTGCTGTATTTCTCGGCCATGTCTCCGATGACGGGCAGTTTGAAGGTCTCGCCCGAGAATGATTTTATTACCAGTATGATCCAATTTTACCCGACGATTGCGTTTAACAGCAATAATGCGATAAAACCGGCTATAGCTGAAAATGTCGCGGCTATCTCATTGCCGTGGCTGTGGCATTCAGGGATTATCTCGTCGAATGTCACATACAGCATAGCTCCTCCCGCAAACGCCAGTCCGAACGGCAGCACCGATTGCGAGAACCCGAACAGTATTATACCAAAAAATGCGGCTATTGGCTCGGCAATTCCCGAAAGGGTCGCGAGCCCGAGGCATTTGAGCCTCGAGAGGCCCGCCTGTCTAAGCGGCGCCGCCACTACAAGGCCCTCCGGCATGTTCTGCAACGCTATCGCTATGGCAAGGACAAGCCCGAGCTTGGGTGAAGCGAGGTAGCCAACGCCTACAGACAGGCCTTCCGGCAGGTTGTGCATCGTGATAGCGACCATCATCAGGATACCGCTCTTCATCTTTATGTGCATAGGCCTGTCTTTGAAATGAGGGTACCAGTTATGCAGGTGCGGCACCGATTTCTCAACGAGGAAAAGGAAGATCGCGGCCGAGACTATCCCGACCACCGTCTGGCCAAGGCTCCCTATGCGCGTGGACGGCTCAATAAGGTTAAAGCACGCCGTGGCTATCATTATACCCGCCGAAAAACCGAGCAGCGTGTCGTAAAGCTTATGCGATACTTTTTTCGTCAACAGCACGGGTATCGCGCCAAGGCCTGTAAAGCAACTTGCTATAAATGACGCTAAAAGCGCTTCTTTCAACGGTTCTTCCCTTTATTCAGCAGCCCCGATAACGCGGCTTCATCACCCATCAGTGCGTCCTTATCCTTGGACACGTCCATTCCTTCCTTGATCATGTTCACAAGGGATGAGACCCCCGTCTTCTCTCCTATTATGATGGCACCCACGAGCCTGCCGTCCTTAATGACACATTTCCTGTAGGTGCCCTTTGCTGCGTCTTTCCTTGATAAGGACTCATACCCTTCGCCTTCCGGGTTCACTGTCCCCATCGACGTCACATCGATACCAACTACCTTCAGCGTCGCCTGGAAAGTCGTCCCCCTATATTCTACGGGAACGTCCGTCATGTTCGATGCCGCCGCAAGCCCCTGCTCGAGCGCGGCCGGTATTATCCCGTAGACCGTCCCGTTGAACTCGGCGCAATCCCCGGCGGCAAACACATCCGGGCAGTTTGTCCGGAGGTTGCCGTCCACGATTATTCCCTTCTGCACGCCTATGCCGCAGCTCTTCGCGAGCGCGGTATTAGGCCTTACGCCCGCGGCCGCTACGAATAAGTCGGCGTCCACGCTGCCGCACCCGGACTGCAATCTTACTTCTATCCCTAATCTCTCGACGCAGCGCTTTATCAGCGCGGCGCCTTCCTCATCGAGCTGCCTCGGCAGCAACCGCGAGTTATGCTCTATCACGGCGACCTTCATGCCGCGTTCCGTGAGCGCTTTCGCGGTCTCAAGCCCGAGAAGGCCTCCTCCTATGACCGCCGCCTTCTTCTTATCCCTCGCGAACGACCGGATCCTGAGCACATCGGAGATGTTCCTGTACGTGAAGACGTCCCCGGAGGATATCCCTTCTACGGGCGGGACGAACGGCGACGCCCCTGTTGTCAGCAGGAGCTTATCATAATCTGATGTTCCCGATCTCGCCGCTGTTATCTTCTTTGAGGCCGTATCGATACCCGTGACATTATCGCCGAGCGACACGCGTATCCCCCTCTTCTTATACCATTCTCCGTCATAGGGGAACATCCCGTCGAGAGTTATCGATTCGGAGAGCAGCCGGTCAAGCAGGGGCCTCGGGTAATAATTATATTCCTCGTCCGTGAAGACCGTTATCGAGGTGCCCTGCGCTTTCTCAGATATATATTTAGCGGCCGTTATACCGGCGATCCCGTTGCCTACGATGGCTATCTTCATAGGTGCCCGGCGTCAGATCTTCTCGAACATGTCTTTGCCTACCCCGCAATCGGGGCAGACCCAGGAATCAGGAAGCTTCTCGAAGGGCGTGCCGGACGCTACGTTCTGCGTAGGGTCACCGGCGGCAGGGTCATAGATGTATCCGCATACCGTACAGCGATATTTGCTCATCCCATTCTCCTTGTTAGGCGATCTTCTTCGCGAGTTCCGCGCCGAAATTCCTGCAAAGCGCCAGCTCCTGCGCGTCGGGCACATACTTGGCCGATACCGGGGGCATCTGCGGTTCCATCCCGCCCTCTTTCAGCACGCCCTCTATCTCCGCAACGGCGCCTCCGGCCCAACCGTACGAGCCGAATGCCGCGGTTATCCTTCCCTTCGGTTTGAAACCTTTCAGCAGTTCGAGGAACGACGCGATCGAAGGCAGCATGTCATTGTCATGCGTCGACGACCCTATGACAAACGCCCTGGCGTCCAGCATCTGGTAGGCGACCTCGGTCCTGTCCGAGAGCGCGATGTCGAACAGCTTCACGCTGACCCCCGCGTCCGTAAGTCCGTCCGCTATCGCCCTCGCCATCCTGCCGGTCGATCCCCACATCGTCTCATACACGATGACCGCCTTGCGTTTCGTCTCGTTCTTCGTCCAGGAGGCGTAAGAGCCGGCGATCTTCGCCGGGTCCCTGCGCCATATGATGCCGTGGCTCGGGGCTATCATCTTTATCGACAGCCCCAATTTCTGTATCTCCTCCAACTTCCTCGCGATTATCCCGCTGAGAGGCCACAGTATGTTCGCGTAATATTTCGCCGCCTCTTCCATCAACTCGCATTGGTCGACCTCGTCGTCGAACCTTTCCGAAGTCGCATAATGCTGGCCAAACGCGTCGTTCGGGAATAGAAGCTCTTCCTCTGCGCAATATGTGAACATGCTGTCCGGCCAGTGTATCATCGGCGCCTCTATGAACGTGAGCGTCCTTCTGCCGATATTGAGCTTATCCCCCGTCTTGACGGCCTTGAAATTCCAATTGCCGTAATAATGTTTCTGGAGCCCTTCCCCGCATTTGGCTGTCCCGTACAGTTTTGCGCCGGGGCAGAGCTTGAGGAGTTCCGGCAGCGCGCCCGAATGGTCCGGCTCTATATGGTTGACCACTATGTTCTCTATCTTCTCGACGGGCACTATCTCGCGGATCTTCCCGATAAGCTCGAGCGCGTACGGCCCGTATACGCCGTCGATGAGCGTGACCTTATCGTCGACGATCAGGTAGGAATTGTAGGTGGTGCCCCTTGCCGTGGAATACGTATGTCCGTGGAAGGTCCTGACGTTCCAGTCAACGGCGCCTACCCAATATATGCCTTTCTTTATCTCGACAGCAGCCAAATCCCGGCCTCCTTAAATTAGCCTTCCATTACCCTTCCTTCCGTCTTCACGAACCACGAGACGGAATCCGAAAGCATCGTCAGCGCTTCCTCGAGCAGCTCGTAATGGCGCTCTTCTTCCTTTTTCAGGCTGTTATAAAACACCTTTGCTATCCTAATACCGGTCTCTTTCGACTGCTTGTCGTAATAGTCGTAGCTCTTCGTCTCCTTCTTCATCGAGATCTCTATCGCCTTGATGTTCGAAGGGTCGGCCTTAAGTTTCTTGATCTCAGGCTTCGTAAGGTGCCTGAATACGAGCGCAAGCTTCTTCTTCGCCTGCCTGCTTATTGCGCCCTCGAAATCTCCCCAGTCCTTCTCATGCTTGAGGCCGTCGCTTATCTCCTTTATCCGGTCGATATGCATGAGCTCCTGGTCGGCAAGCGAGACGAGCAGCTTCTTCGCGATGGCGTTCTTCGCGGTCTTCGCCGCCTTCAGGTAGAATTTCCTTCCGTCGAGTTCCATCTTTATCGCGGACTCGAGTATCTTTATGTCTCTTGCGGGCATAGTGGTCTCCTTATTTGTATTGGCGGTGCAAAATGCGGTTAGGATCGCCTGCTATCAACCGTACCTGTAGAGAATGCCGAATCCGCCCTGTGGGTAGTTCCAGTCAACGTTCTGGAATTCATCGCAGATGACACGGCAAGTGCCGCATTCAAGACACCCGTCGACGTTGACTTCGGCGACTCCTTTGTCGTTGATCTTCCAGCAGTCTGAAGGGCATCCGATGGAGCACTGTTTCTTGGCGCACTTAAGGCAAAGTTCCTTGTCCTTTACCTTGATATGGGGCTCCGGCCCCAGTTTGAACCTGTTCACGAACAGCTTGTCTTCTATCCTTATCATCTTTTCCTCCCAGCGTATTATCGCACAATACCAAAATCCGTTCAAGGGGCTTTAACCGTGAAACCGCATAATTCCATCCAGGATTTCACGCACTGGTTCCTCATGAAATTTTCCCACACCATGCCTGTCCTGTAGTTCTCTATCATCAGGACCGTCACTCCCTGGTCTATGCCTATATAGTTGCTGCTGAACCAGTTCTTGTCGATATTATACCCGGCCTTAAAACCGTATTCCCCGTATACGCTGCTGCCGTGCCTGTCGTATATCTTCTTCAGCGACTTCAGCGAGAGCTCGGGCACGAAAGGCATCGAGGCCGCCATGCCGTAAGGGTTGATAGTCCCGTCCTGGATCAGTTTTTCCGCGGGCATCGCGCCGTAGCCCTTGTAGCCGCCAGGCCCGTCCCCCGCCGTAAGCCCCCATCCGTCCTCGCCGTATCCCTTATGGGAGCGCGCGTTATCGATGCAGAATTTCCTGTTCGCGTGCACCGCATTTATGGAATTCTGCCAGTAATTTATGCCGTTATCTTCGATATTCCTGAAATCGACCCACGCGTGCGCGAACTGGTAGGTGAACAAGCTCCCGAAGAATGAATATACGACCTTGTACCCGCCGTACTCTCCGACCGGCTTCCTCCATGCCTTCCAGCATTCAGCCGGTATGGGGTACGTCGGGGAACCTATCGCAAGTATATACGCGATCAGCCCCTCGTTATACCAATCCCAGTATGAGCCGAGGAAACCGTTCTCCGGGGTCCACCCCATGCATAACAGGCTCGTCCCGTTCGTCATCCATTTCCAATCCGCCCGCAAATAAAGCGAGTTGGCGAGCCGCTCGAGCTCCGTGCCCTTGAAATACTGCGCCGCGAACAACGCGCCCGCAAAAAATATCGCGGAATCTATCGAGGAGAGCTCCGATTTCCACACCCTCCTGCCGGTCTTCATGTCGACGAAGTGGTAATAGAACCCGTGCTCGTTCTTCAGGGTGTTCCTGAAGGTCTTAAGCGTCCTGAATACGCGGTTATACGCCTCGTCGTAGGTTATCCACCCCCTGCTGTGGCCGATGCATATGACCGCGAGGCCGAAACCCGTTGCCGCTATGCTGCACGGCGCGCCGGCGGAGGCGTTATCCGCTATAAGGCCGGTGTCCGGGTCCGCATTCTCCCAGAAATACCTGAACGTGTCCTTTTCTATCTTGTCTACGAATTCATCCTGCGCCGTCCCGCCGTTACCGGCATAGAGGCAAGCCGCAGGGTACGAAACGACCGACAAAACCAGCACAAGCGCGACGATTGTCTTCATGGCTTGGTCTTGAAGAACAGTAACTGCCTCCTCGCCTCTTCCGCCTTAGACTTGATCTGTGCGGGTGATAACTTGTCCGCGTCCTTTATCAGTTCATCGAGCGAGTTCACGGATATGTCTATCTTCATCCTGAATATCTCGGCCATATTCTCGAGCATGCCCGACAGCCCCTTGAATTCGTCGCCCTTCCTGAGGCGGAAACCCGCGGTCAGATTGCCGCTCGACATCGAATTTATCGACTTCTCGATGCGGCTTACCGGCCCCGCTATCTTATGCGACAGGAAGATGCTCGCTGCGGCTATGACAAGCACGATCGGAAGTATCCTTGTCATGAGCTCGTTCTTCGTATCATCTAGTATGTAATACACCGACTGCTGACCGTCCTCGCTCAGGAAACGCGCCTCCCTGAAATAATTCTCCGGCGTGCGGACCTCTTCCGTGCCGTACCTGGTGTCCTCGTAGTCCTTGATACGCGATGCCATCTGCAGCTTTTCGGAAAGTTTCCACGCCGACCACTCGGACACCGCCCTCCCGAGTATACCGTAATACATCACCACGCCCGTCAGCAGCGAGGCCAGCAGCATGCACAAAACTATCGCCGCCATATAACGCACCTGCATACCCGGGTTTACGAAATAGTTCCTTCTCCTCGCACCGCCACTTTTCATATCTCCTCCCTTTTCCCCCTGATATATTATATGCTCCCCCGGGCCGGAAGTCAATTGACACCTCGTCGATATTATGCTATTTTATAGCAAATGTTAAGGATGATTTTGTCATCAACCGGCAGTTTCTACTTTACTATCCTTAACCTGTTGTATCCGCAGGATTGCCTCATCTGCAGCAACAGGATCCATGAGGCTAAGGACGCCCGTCTGTGCGCCCCCTGCAACAACAGGATAATGAGGTATGCCGATACCCCCCATTGGAGTTTCACCGAGCAGGGCCTTGCGTTCGACGCCGCTTACCACGTAGCCGATTACGATGACATAGTCAAGAGGTGCATCTGCCTTATGAAATACGACGGCAAGCAGGACCTCTCGAAGATACTGGGCGGCCTCATGACCGAATACGCCGAAAGGAACATGAACTTCAGCGACATAGACATGTTCGTGCCCGTACCCCTGCATCCCGTGAAACTGCGCGAGAGGCAATTCAACCAGTCGGAGCTCATCGCCGGGCACCTCGCGGAAAAGTTCGACAAGAAGCTCGAGAATAAATGGATAAAAAGGATTCGTTATACGCCGCAACAGGCCGGCCTCTCAAGGGAGAAGCGCTTCCGCAATATAAAGGGCGCCTTCCTGGTAAGGCAGGACGCCGATTTCAACGGAAAGTCGGTAATGCTGATCGATGATGTCATGGCCACCGGCGCCACACTCCACGAATGCGCTAAAGCCATCAAGTCCGCCGGCGCAAAAAAGGTCTACGCCTTCACCCTCGCACGGGGAAACTGATATGAGGATAATCAGGATATATATCCTTAAGGAGCTCGCGGGGCCTTTCATCTTCGCCTTCGTGATCACTACGTTCGCCTTTATGGCGGGAAACATGATAAAGCTCGCCGACCTCGTCGTTAACAAAGGCGTGGATTTCTTTTCCGTATGCAAGCTGTTCCTTTATATGCTGCCCTGGCTCTTCACGTTCACGGTGCCGATATCCGTCCTGACCGCGACCCTGCTGACCTTCGGCAGGCTCTCGTCCGACAACGAGATAATCGCGATGCGCGCGAGCGGCATAAGCCTGTATAAGCTCGTCTATCCCCTTATCCTGCTCGGGCTGGTCATCAGCCTCGTGTCGTACGAACTTAACGACTGGATACTGCCGCGCCTTAGGTACGAGACGAGGAAGCTTGTCACCCAGATAGGCGCGAAGAACCCGGCCGCCTACCTCGAGGCCGGCACGTTCATAAAAGCTTTCAAGGGATACATCGTCTTCATATACGGGATAGACAAGAACAAGCTCACGAACATCAGGATATACCAGCCGCAGGAAGGCCGGCCGACGCGCACGATCATCGCGCAAAAAGGCGAGATGGACTATATCGAGGCGAAGGACGCGATAAGGCTGAAGCTCATCAACGGGACGGTCGATGAGCCGAACCCGAACGACCCGAACAATTTCTACAAGCTTAACTTCAAGACCTATATAATGACGCTGGACCTCAAGGAGGGCCGCGACCTGAAGATCGACAAGAAAAAATCTGACATGTCGATTGACGAGCTTAAAGAGAAGATAAAGGCGTTGAAGGTGGAAGGCGTTGACCCTTCGCCCCTGCAGATGGAGATACATAAAAAGATATCGTACTCGTTCTCATCGCTGATATTCATACTCATAGGCATCCCGCTCGCGCTTATGGCGCGCCGCGGCGAGAAATCCATAGGGTTCGTGCTGAGCGTCTTCGTAATAGTGACTTTCTACCTCATACAGCTCGGCGGCGAGGCGCTTGCCATCAAAGGCATCCTCTTCCCCGCGCTCGGTATGTGGCTTCCGAACATAGTATTCGGCATAATAGGGCCGGTTATGATATTCCTGATGGCGGAACAATGAAGATAATAGACAAATACATAACGAGGGGTTTCATCTGGCCGTTCCTGTACTGCCTCTTCATCTTCCTTTTCCTTTATGTCGTCGGCGACCTTCTCGGGCACCTCAGCGACCTCGTAAAAAACAACATACCCTTCGACGTCATAAGGACGTATTACCTGGCTTCCCTGCCGTTCATATTCGTTCAGACGACGCCTTTCGCGGTCCTGCTCGCGTGCGTCTTCCTCTTCTCGAACCTGAACCGCCATAACGAGATAATCGCCTTAAGGGCGGGCGGCATAGATACCCTGCGTATCATCACCCCTGTCCTGCTCCTAGGGTTCGCGATCAGTCTGGCGGTATTCCTCGTCAACGACAAGGTCGTCCCGGAGTCGGCCGTAATATCGAATACCATCAAGGAGCTCCGCTTCGACAAGGACCAGAAGGAAAAAGGCGACAAGATCGAGAACATAACCGTCTTCGGCAGGGACGGCAAGCTCTTCTACGCGAGGGAATTCGACCTTGATACGAAAATATTGAAGGATGTCGTGATGCTGGTCCACGACAATAACCAGGTCCTGAAAAGGAAGGTCACCGCGGTCAGCATGGAATGGACCGGCAAGAACTGGAAATTCCACGGAGCAGATTCATTCAGGTTCGACCGCGACGGCAACGTGCTCGGCAAGCCCGCGATATTCCGGACGCCCAAGATAATCGATTTCAACGAGACTCCCGAGAGCTTGCTGAAGAAGCAGACCCAGCCCGATTTCATGAATTACGCCCAGTTGAGGGATTATATCCACCTGCTCGCGCTCGAGAGCAAGTCCACCGCGAGAAAACTGCTCGTGGACCTTCACTACAAGTTAGCTTTGCCGTTCACGAGCGTCGTCATAATGCTTATTGGGATCCCGTTCGCGCTTAAGAGGACCAGGTCGAAGGCGATGGCAAGCATGGGCCTTGCCCTTGTCATAGCCCTCGTATTCTACGGCGCCAACGCGTTCTTCCTCGCGCTCGGCAAAGGCGGGTTCCTCCCCCCCATAATAGCAGCATGGGCCGCGAACTTGATATTCGCGGCCCTTGGAATATACCTGCTTGCTGAGATCAGGTCCTGACCTTATTTAAGCTTTACCTGCGCATCCGAGGAATCCTATCTTCCTCTTTACGACTTCCTTTATAGCGTCGCGCGCGGGCCCGAGGTATTTCCTCGGGTCAAACTCGCCCGGCGTCTCGACGAACACCTTGCGTATGGCCCCTGTCATGGCTAAACGAAGGTCGGTATCTATGTTGACCTTGCAGACGCCCATCTTCGTCGCCCTGGATATCATCTCTTCGGGAACACCCCTCGCGCCGGGTATCTGCCCGCCGTAATCGTTGCATTTCTTCACGAGGTCGGCAGGCGCCGATGACGCGCCGTGCAGTACAAGCGGGAAACCCGGGAGCAGGCCCTTGATCTTCTCGAGGCGCTCGAAGTCCAGTTTCGGCTCGCCCTTGAACTTGTAGGCCCCGTGGCTGGTGCCTATGGCAACCGCCAGCGAATCGCAGCCGGTCTTCTTCACGAACTCGACCGCCTGGTCGGGATCCGTATAGATCGCGTCTTTCGCCGCTACGGATATATTGTCTTCCACGCCCGCGAGCTTCCCGAGCTCAGCTTCGACCGGAACGCCCTTCGCGTGCGCGTAATCCACGACCTGCTTCGTCAGCCTTATGTTCTCCTCGAACGGGTATTTCGAACCGTCTATCATTACGGACGAGAACCCGCCGTCGACGCACGACTTGCACATCTCAAAATCCTCGCCGTGGTCAAGGTGCAATACGCAGTCTATCCCGGTGCACTCCATGGCGGCCTGCACGAGATGGATAAGGTACTGGTGGCGGGCGTACTTGCGCGCGCCGGCCGAGACCTGGAGGATCACCGGCGCCTTCGCCTCGGCTATCGCCTCGGTGATGCCCTGGATAATCTCCATGTCGTTTACGTTAAATGCCCCTACCGCATAACCTTCCTTATACGCCTTCTGGAAGAGCGGTTTTGATGATATGAACGCCATCTTCTTCTTCCCTTTCCTTTATGTGCCCATTTCCCACGAGGAGAGGTACTCCCTCTGCTCCTTCGTGAGGACATCTATCTTCACCTTCATCGATTCCAGCTTCAGCGCCGCTATCTTCTCGTCTATGTCCTTAGGCACCGAATATACCTTGTTCTGCAGGCGCTTCGAGTTCTTCGTCACGAACTCCGCCGACAACGCCTGGTTCGCGAAAGACATGTCCATGACCTGCGCCGGGTGGCCTTCCGCCGCCGCGAGGTTGATCAGGCGCCCTTCACCGAGCAGGTTTATCCTGCGTCCGCTCTTCAGGGTATACTCCTCGACGAATTCCCTTATCAGCCTCTTCTTTTTGCTCATGCGCGCGAGCGCCGGTATGTCTATCTCAACGTTGAAATGCCCCGAGTTGCAGATTATAGAGCCGTCCTTCATCGCCTTGAAATGCTCGGCGCGAAGCACGTTGCAATCGCCGGTCACGGTCACGAATATATCGCCTATCTTCGCCGCGTCCTTCATCGGCATAACCCTGAAACCGTCCATTACGGCCTCTATAGCCCTCAGCGGGTCGATCTCGGTGACTATGACGTTCGCGCCCATGCCCTTCGCTCTCGACGCGGCGCCCTTTCCGCACCATCCGTAGCCCGCGACGACAAAGTTCGTGCCTGCGATCAGCTCGTTCGTGGCCCTTATTATGCCGTCGACCGTCGACTGCCCGGTCCCGTACCTGTTATCGAACATATGTTTTGTAAGCGCGTCGTTGACCGCGATCACCGGGAACATCAGCAGGCCCTTGTTCTCCAGGCTCTTCAACCTGATGACGCCTGTCGTCGTCTCTTCCGTCCCCGCCAATATATAATCTACGAGCCCGCGCCTCTTCTGGTGGATCGTCGAGACGAGGTCCGCGCCGTCGTCCATCGTTATGTTGGGCCTGTGGTCGAGCGCGGCGTTTATATGCTTGTAATAGGTCTTGTCGTCCTCACCCTTTATCGCGAAGACCGGTATCTTGAAGTCCTTTACGAGCGATGCCGCTACGTCGTCCTGCGTCGAGAGCGGGTTGGACGCGCAAACGACGCAATCCGCGCCGCCTGCCTTAAGCGTCACTACAAGCCCGGCCGTCTCCGTGGTGACATGCAGGCAGCATGCTATCCTGACGCCCGCGAGCGGCTTCTCCTTTGCGAAGCGTTTCCTTATGAGGCGGAGCACCGGCATGTTCTCATCCGCCCATTCGATGCGCAGCTTACCCTTCTTGCTTAATGCCGTGTTCTTTATATGGTATTTCATGCTTTCCTCGCGAGGAGAGCCGCCTTATCGGTCTTCTCCCATGTGAAGCCCATGTTCCCGCGGCCGAAATGGCCGTATGCCGCGGTCTTCCTGTAGAACGGCTTCCTGAGGTCGAGCGCCTTGATTATGCCTTTCGGCGTCAGGTCGAAGTTCTGCCTTACGAGCTTCACGAGGCGCTCGTTGGAGATCCTGCCCGTGCCGAACGTCTCGACGTTGACCGATACCGGCTCGGCCCTCCCGATAACATACGCTATCTGGAGCTGGCACTTATCAGCCAGGCCCGCCGCGACGATGTTCTTCGCTACATACCTCATCATGTAGGCCGCGGAACGGTCCACCTTCGTCGGGTCTTTGCCCGAGAAAGCGCCGCCGCCGTGCGGGGTCGAACCGCCGTAGGTGTCGACGATTATCTTGCGGCCCGTCATGCCCGTGTCCGACTGCGGCCCGCCTATCAGGAAGAGCCCGGTCTGGTTGATGAAATACTCCGTGTCTTTCGTGAGGTAATTGCCGACAACCGGCTCTATTACCTTCTTTATAATGTCCTTGCGCGCTTTATCCGAGAACTTGCCCTTCACAACCGCGTCTTCGGTGTGCTGCGACGCTATGACGACGTTCGTGACCTTCTTCGGCTTGCCGTTGACGTATTCGACCGTCACCTGCGATTTGCCGTCCGGCCCGAGGTAATCAAGTATGCCCTTCTTCCTGACCTCCGCTAGGCGCATCGAAAGCCTGTGCGCGAGGGTTATCGGAAGGGGCATGAGCTCTCTCGTCTCGTTGCAGGCGTAGCCGAACATCATACCCTGGTCTCCGGCACCGCCGCGGTCCACGCCCTGCGCGATGTCGGGCGACTGCTTGTGTATCGCGTTTAATATCGCGCACGTATGGTAGTCAAAACCGTATCTATGGTGCGTATAGCCGATGTCCTTGAGCACCTCACGGCAAAGGTCGTGGACGTGTATGAAGACCTTGTCGTTGGTCGTTATCTCGCCGCCTACGATTATGAGGCCCATCGTCACGTAGGTCTCGCAGGCGACCCTGCCCATAGGGTCGTCCTTCAGGACCGCGTCGAGAACTCCGTCGGATATCTGGTCGCATACCTTGTCCGGATGGCCTTCCGTGACCGATTCGGACGTGAATAAATAATTCTTCTTTTCCATTCTGTCTCCTATTTTCCCTGGAACGCCAGGTTCGCTTTCCTGTAGGATTCTAGGTCCCCTATATCGAACCATACACCCTTGAATACGTAACACCTTACTTCCTGACCCTTGCTTATCCACTGTATAAGATGGCCGGGCGCGTCCTTCTCGTTGCCGACCTTCAGGAACTGCGCTATCATGTTCAGCTTGTCCTGCGGGAAATAATATATGCCTGTCGCTATGATAGAAGTCGGCGGGTTCTCCGGCTTCTCGAGGAAATTCACCATGTTGCCGTTCCCGTCAACCTCCACTACACCGTAGGTGTTCGACGCCTTCGCCTTGTCGTTAAGGTCATACGCCCCGAGCGCGAACGCGTCCGGTTTCTGTTTCGCGAAATCCGTGAACTCCCGGAGGCTCCAGTCGAACATGTTGTCGCCGGCAAGCACTATCATGTCATCATAGACCTTCTGCTTCTCGAGGACAAGCTTTATGTCGCCTATCGCACCGAGCCTGTCATCGTTCGTCATGCTTCCGTCGTTATCTATGACGATCTTTACCTTCGACTTGCAGGTCTTCTGCCATTCGCTGAATATGCCGTAGAACTTGTTGTTCGTGACGATATATATCGTGTCTATCTCCGGGATCTGTTCCAGTTTCTTTATGAGATAGTCCACGATAGTGCCCTTGCCTACGAGAAGCAGGGGTTTCGGCCTGTCCTTCGTCAAAGGATATAATCTTGTCGCGTATCCGGCCGCCAGTATCAGCGCTTTCATCTTATTTTGCTCAGTTCCTTCTTGAGGAATGCGATCCTGTCTACCGGCGTCGGGTCTATGCCGTTCAGGACCGCGAGGTAATAGCTTACGAAATCCCCGGTATATATCAGGTTGAACATGCGCGAGAGCAATCCAGCCCCGGGCTTGCCGTTAAGGCCGAGCTCTATGACCTTCGTGCCGGGCTCGATCATCGACTTCGTTATCTCTATCCTCTTCGCGACCCGCGGGTGTTCGCTGCTGTCCCTCAATATCACGACTATAAAATCCTTGAGCAGCGCCTTGGGCCCTTCCCATCCGACGGTCTCGTTATGGTTGAGCTCGGGGAAGACGTGGGTCGACGCGAGCGTCTTCGCGTTCTCCTCTATCTGGCCCCTCCACCTAAGCACCACCGAATCGATGTGCTTGTTCGCGCCGTATATCACCACGTATTTCCCGCTGACCGCCTGCGCGATCTTCTTCGCCTCGTTCTTTGGCGCCGCTATATCCGGGCCTATGGACCTGTCCCTGAGTTCCTTCATGGCGGCAATCGCCTCTTCCGCGTCGCGCGCCCTGTCGCTTATGAACCCGAGCTTATACAGCACATCGAGCCAGCAGAAGAACGAATACCCGAGCGCCGTCCTCGGAGGATGCCCCTTCGGTATATATATGACCGGTACCTTGTCTTCCTTCGCGAGTACCTCGAGCTTACCGCCCGATGATATTACTATTATCCTTGCGCCCTTGTCCTTCGCTTCCGCGTACGACGAGAGCGTCTCTTCCGTATCGCCGGAATAGCTGCACGCGAGAAAGAGCGTGTCCCTGCCCACGAACTTCGGGAGCGTATAATCCCTGCTTACATATATCGGTATCCTGATGTCGTCGATAAGGTATGAGCGCAGCAGGTCCGCGCCTATAGCGGAGCCGCCGAGGCCCGAGAAGACGATGTTCCTGTATCCCGCACCGACATACGACTGCGGGACCTGGAAATCGCACCCTATCGAGTACGCCCGCTCGCATTGTTCCGGGAACCCCGTGATAAGCCCGAGCATATCCGACTTGTCTACGCTTTTTACCTGCCCTATATCGTCCAACGACGCCATCTCCGCTCCCTTTCTACGCCATGCCGGGCACTAACTGCCTCAGCTTCATGTTCGCAAATTCCTCTATCTCCGCGCCGGTGGACAATCCCATCGCTTCATCGGCTATCTTCTGCGCCGCGCTGTAGTCCACCGACCTTATGATCTGCTTTATCCTCGGTATATTAACGGGGCTTGTCGAGAACTCATCGAGGCCCAGCCCTAAGAGCAGCAGCGTGAACGCGGCCTCGCCGGCCATCTCGCCGCACATGCCGACCCATATATTGTGCTTATGGCCCGTGTCTATAACGTTCTTGATGAGCCTCAGCACCGCCGGATGCGCCGGCTCGTAAAGGTATGCGATCTTCTCGTTGACCCTGTCGACCGCGAGCGAATACTGTATCAGGTCGTTCGTGCCTATCGAGAAGAAACTGATCTCGCGCGCGAGTATGTCCGCGGTAAGCGCGGCCGAAGGCACCTCTATCATTACGCCGACCTCGACGTTCTCGTCGAACGGCACTCCCTCGCGCCTGAGCTCGTCCTTTATCTCGGCGAGCAATTTGTTAGCTTCGCGGACTTCTTCTATGCCCGATATCATCGGGTACATAATCTTTAGCTTCCCGTGCGCCGAGGCCCTCATTATCGCCCTGAGCTGTATCTTGAATATGTCGGGACGGGCCAGGCAGAACCTTATCGCCCTCCATCCCATGAACGGGTTCATCTCCTTCGGTACCTTCAGCTGCGACATGAACTTATCTCCGCCGAGGTCGAGCGTCCTGACTATGACCGGGTTCGGGGACATCTGCTCAGCGACGCTCCTATACGACTGGAACTGCTCCTCTTCGGTCGGGAAATCCGTGCGGTCGAGATAGAAGAACTCCGTCCTGTAGAGCCCGATCCCGTTCGCGCCGTGCGACTTCACTGACGCGACCTCGTCGGGTATCTCTATGTTCGCGGCCAGGTGTATCGTGCGGCCGTCGGGAGTGACGCAAGGCAGGTCGCGCAACTGGACCAGCGATGCGTCCACTTCCGCGAACTTCGTCTTCTCCTGCTCGTATTTTGAAAGGGTCTCCTGGTCGGGATTGAGTATGACTACGCCGTTCGAGCCGTCGACGATAAGCGTGTCGCCGCTCTTGACGTTCAAGGTTATCGACTTAAGGCCTACTACGGCGGGTATCTCGAGCGCCTTCGCCATGATGGCGGTATGCGATGTCTTGCCGCCTATATCAGTCGCGAAAGCGATGACGTTCTTCTTGTGCAGCGACGCGGTATCCGACGGCGAAAGGTCATACGCTACGAGGACGACCTTCTCCTTAATGTCGGCGAGCGTCTCGCGCTTCTTGCCGAGCAGGTGGTTGAGCACCCTCTTGCCTATATCGCGGATGTCGGCGACGCGCTCCTTGAGGTATTCGTCCTCGACCTTCTGGAACGCGGCCATATACCTCTTCAGCACATCGTCGAATATGTATTCTACGCAGACGAGGTCCTTCTTAAGCCGTGATATGACCTCTTCTATGAGCGTGCGGTCTTCAAGGACAAGCAGGTGGGCGTTGAATATCTCGGCGTGCTTTATGCCGAGCTGGTCGGAGATGCGCTCCTGTATACCGAGTATCTCCTGCCTCGTCTGGATAAGGGCATCCTCAAAACGCGCGATCTCTTTCGGCAGGTCCTTCTCTTCTATCTCGCGCTTGATTATGGTATAGGTCTCGCTGTCTAATATGAAGACCTTCCCTATCGCGATACCGGGAGATGCCGCGATACCCTTCAGTAGCATCCGTTACCTCGCTTTACTTGTCTCGGGCGCGTCGAGGTCGCCCGACAATACCTGTTCAAGTTCCGTCATCGCCTGCTCTGCGTCCTCGCCGTCTATCTTCAGCGTGACCTGGCTGTTCTTTCCGGCGGCAAGCATAAGTATCCCCATGATGGACTTGCCGTTGACCTCGAGCTTGCCCTTCTTGACGATGACCTCCGAGTCGTATTTGTTAGCTATCTGCACAAAGACAGCGGCAGGCCTCGCGTGGAGCCCCGACTTGTTCTTTATGGTTATTTTCTTTTCCGCTATCATCTTATTCCTCTATTTTGATGTTTTCCGTAAATTTCATATTCCATGTCCCGCCCGGCGCCAGCTTCACATCCCAGTGGAACAGCATCGCTATCTCCTGGTATGTCCTCTCGAGGCCCTGCTCCGAGTCAGATACCGTCTCTATCGGGAAGTACCAGAACGACGCCTCCTTCGAGAACTCGAATTCCGCCTTCACCCCGTACCACTGGTCGTTCACGCAGATATTCCTGATCCCCGACGCCTCGCCTACCCTGTTCAGGTGCGGGTCCTTCAGCGAGAAACTGAACTCTATGCCGAACCTCGGCGCTATCTCCCTGCTTCCGGTGTTCGTCAGCGTATATTCCACGTCGAATGCCGCCTTATTCGGCTTCAACGTCACCGTCTTCGATATCCTCATGCCGTTCGCGGCCCCGTCCGCGCCGTAGTAATTCCCGTCGCGTACCATAACAACGCTGACCGCGGCAGCCGCGCCGGCCTTGCCCTTCTTTATGCTGTGCTTATACTCTCCGTCCACGAAATCGCCGGCCTCGCCGTACTTCGACGCGGCAAAATCCTTTACCGTCGTCCCCTCTTTCAGTAAATGGTCTATAAGCGAAACCCTCCTGTACCAGTCATAACTGAGGTCCGCTACAAGCTCGGCGTCCTTCGCCCTCGATATATCGTGTATCGAATCTATGCCGTCGGACTTCTTGCCTGCCTGCGCCTCTTTCGCTTTCTGAAGCGCCTTCTCGTGGTACTGCTCCTTGCGCCTCGTGAGCGTATTGGTCATGTTAAGCGCGAGCGGCTTGAAATCCAGTTCAAAGATCGTCCCGCCGTTATGCGGCGACATGTCCAGCTCTATTTTCGAGTTGGAGACGAGCACTTCGTCGTACGAATCGCAATCAAAATCCGTCTCTACTGCCTCGGTCCAGTCCGCCTTCTTATGCGCGGCCTTGTCGAGCTCCTTCTGCGCCTTTATGATATTCGAATACACCGCCGAACGCAGGTGGTTCAGGTACAGCCCGCCGAAGACCCCGTGCCAGTACGCGCAATTGCACTGGCTCTTGTAGACATATTCGAGCGCCCTCTTTGTCGCGGCTGTCTTTGATGCCGCGACAAGCCCGCTTACGAACTGCATCTTCTTCTGCATGCTGTTCGATTCCGGGTATTTTACAAGGAAATTCTTGAAATACCCGCCGCTCCATTCCATCATCTCGCGGTAGCTCGCGCCGGTCAGGTATATCCTGCCGGTCGGCCCGTTATCTCTTATATAATCCGAGAAGAGCGTCGTCTTTAGCCACGACTGCTCGTTCCCTATGGCACCGAAAAAGTTCCGGAGCCAGTTCTCTTCGTAAACCCATTTATGCGTGCCCGGCCAAACGCCGAACTTCTCTCCGTCATCGGCGAATATCTTCGAGGCCGTCCCGCGGTCCTTCTGCTCCCTCATATAATCGACCGTCTCGTGCGGGAGCTTGAAAGGCATCATGTACCTCAGCTTCTCAGAGCCGGGGAATATGAACAGCTTCGAGCCGTCATCCTCGGTCACGTAATAGCCCGACGTCTCGTCCGGTTTCTGCCCGACGTACGAGAAATGCCAATCGTCGACTATCGCGAACTTTACGCCCGCTTTCGCGAGCGGCTTTATCAATGTCGGCTCCCAGACCCTCTCGGTAAGCCAAATCCCCTGCGCCGGCTTTCCCGTCAGCTCCCTGAGCCTGTCGTTCATCAGCTTTACCTGGCCGAGGATATCCCTCTCCGGTATAAGCGTCAGTATCGGCTCGTAATAACCGCCGCCGAGCATCTCGACCTGGCCGCGGCTTACCATCTCCCTGAGCATCTTTATGAATTCCGGATGTTTTTGCTCGATCCAGTCAAGTAAACACCCGGAATAATGCAGCGACATCTTTAGCTGCGGGTGCCCGTAGAGCATCTCAAGGAACGGCAGGTACGACTTCTCATACGATTCCGCGAACACCCACTCGAAATTGCCTTCAGGCTGGTGTGAGTGTACCGCCATCAAAAGATCTATTGTTCCCCGCCCCATTACGCCCCCGTGCCCCTGACCTCATAAATGAGGTCGAGTATCCTCTTCGATATCTTCTCGGCGTTATGCCTTACATAATCGTCGACTGTTATCATGTCGCCTTCGACGACCCCTACGCCTATCTCGCGTATCTTCTTCGTGTCCGGCTCTACAGGGAAGGCCGTCTCCGACCCGTATTTTTCCTTCAGGCCTTCCGGTATCTTCGCCGAATTGATTATCATGTAATCCACCAGCGCGTGGTGCGTCTGCTTCAGCAGCGCCTCAAGGTGGTCCGACGCCTTGAAACCGTCCGTCTCGCCGTGCTGGGTCATGACGTTGCAAATATATATCTTTACCGCGCGAGACCTTAATATCTCTTCGACTATGCCGTTGACCAGCAGGTTCGGAAGTATGCTGGTATATAAACTTCCCGGCCCGAGCACTATCGCGTCCGCTTCCTTTATCGCGAGCAGCGCTTCAGGTGTCGCCTTCGCGTTGTCGGGCTTCAGGTAGACCTTCTTTATCGGGCTTACCTTGCTGCCCGACGGCGTTGTGACCACGGGTATCGTGCTTTCGCCCGACGTCTCCGTCCCGTCCGCCCTTTTCGCTACCAGCGTCACCTTCTCGAGGGTCGACGGCACTACGCTCCCGCGTATCGCGAGTACCTTGCTCGATTCCTTTATCGCCTTGTCGAAATCCCCCGTGATCTTCGAGAGGGCGGTTATGAAAAGGTTCCCGAAGCTGTGCCCCTTGAGGCCTTCGCCCTCCGTAAACCTGTACTGGAAGAGCTCCCTCATGAGGCCTTCGGCGTCGGCAAGCGCGACGAGGCAGTTGCGTATATCGCCGGGCGGCAGGACATCGAACTCCGTCCTGAGCCTTCCCGAGCTTCCGCCGTCGTCAGCGACCGTCACGATCGCCGTTATATTCGACGTCACTTCCTTCAGGCCGTGCAGCAATACCGAAAGCCCCGTCCCTCCGCCTATGACGGCTATCTTCGGGCCCTTCGAGAGCTGCCTCTGCCTGAATATGATATCAACAAGGTCCTTCTCGCGGCGCGGCAGGAAGACCGTCACGAACGACTTGACCATCTTCCTTATTCCTATCGTCATCATGATGATGCCGGCGCTGAAAAGCAGCGTGCCAAAGACCAGGTAATTCGCTTTATGTGTCGCTGAATATCTTTCGTAACCAAACCACAGGAAGCCCGCGGCAAACATTACCGCGGATATACCGAGGGTGAAGAGGAATATCCACCTCTTTATCCTCATACCCGGATATAACCACTTAAACCACCGCATCTCTTATCCTTTTCGGGAAATCAGTTTAGTGGCGCTTCGTATCTTCGTCTTCGATGAGTCGCAGGATGCTCTTCTCGTCTTTGCATTGCTTGAGGGATTCGCGGAAGACCCTGTCCTTGAGCAGGCGTGATATCCTAGCCAGCGCTTTGAGGTGGGGGCCCGCCGAATCTTGCGGCGCGACAAGCAGGAAGAAGATATGCACGGGTTCGCCGTCGAGGGAATCGAAATTCACTCCCCTCGGGGAGAGCGCGAACGCGGCCGTCAACTCCTTTACCCCGTCGCATTTCCCGTGGGGTATGCCTACGCCCGAACCGATGCCGGTCGAACCCAGCGCCTCGCGGCTCATGAGTATCTTCGCCAGCTTGTCCTTCTCTTTCACGGCTCCGGCCTTGGTCAGGAGGTCGACGAGTTCTTTTATCGCGTCTTCCTTTGTCTTCGCCTGAAGATCTGCGGTAACAGCATCCGGGTTAAGAAAGTCCATTATCTTCATTGCGGCTTCCTCCTAAAAAGTGTTTTGGAAATGGAGCGGGTGAACGGGATCGAACCGTCGACAACTACCTTGGCAAGGTAGCGCTCTACCAACTGAGCTACACCCGCTTGATATCTGTTTATAATCTCAACGCCTCGCGCCTGGATTGGTGCGCGGAAGAGGGCTTGAACCTCCACGGGTTTCCCCAATAGCTCCTAAGGCTATCGCGTCTGCCAATTCCGCCATCCGCGCGAAGACAAAAAAACAGCATATGGTGAGCCGCGAAGGACTCGAACCTTCAACCAACAGATTAAGAGTCTGCTGCTCTACCGATTGAGCTAGCGGCCCGCATTTAGAAAAGTAATTTTAGCATAAACTCGGGGCCAGGTCAATCAAAAATCAAACTTTAGCCCAACCTCCGCCTTCTTTTCGCCCGCAAGCTTTTTAAGCCTCAGGAACGCCTCTCCGCCGAGCAGTTTGCGGCTCAGCGTCAGTGCCATGCCCGGCTTGCGGCCCCGGGCGCCGGTTGCGTCGAACTCCAGCGAATAGCGCTTTGTAATGTCCCAACGCACGGTGCCCAATATCTTTACGACCCTCTCGACGGGCCGCTTGTAGCGCGACACCCCTATCCCGACCTTGTATTTCAGCGCCCCGAGCTTCCCTTCTATCCCTGCCTTATCCAGCTGCGCCTTGAATACAAAACCCGACTCTCCGCTCGAATCCAGCAGGTATGATATCCTGTCCGTCCCGTTTATCCGCCACGCGCCCCTGAATACGAGCGAACGTTCTATCCTGTCGCGCTTCTTCAGGGCGGTCTTCCTGTAACGGTATACTATCTCGTTGTCCTTGCCGATGTCCCATTTCCCGTCGAGGACGAGGATATCTTCCTTCCCGCCCTCTTTCGATACCGCGAAGGAAAGCCGGTTCTTCCCGTCGGCCTGCCATTTGCCGTTGAGCTTAACGATACGGGTGACCTCTACGCCGCCGACTTTTTTGGACGTAATTAAAGCGGTGATCCCGTGCGGCTCGACCCCGGCGATCTCGCCTTTCATACTGAGGGCCTCGACGCTTCCGAGGCCCCTGGATTCGGTTACCGTGAGCTCAAGCTCGTTCTTACTGTTGAGCCGCCACTTGTTTTTCTGAAGGTATGAGGGCATATTGCGGATCCAGTTTCTCCAGGAATTTCATGCTCATAGAGCGGAAAAATACCGCGAATGGCAGGTTAAGCGACATCAGGCAATAGAACAGAAAAACACATATCGGTGTCAGTATGACGCCGGTTATTATCCAGTAAGGCAGCACCGCAGCCGCAGGCAGCACCTTCGACAGGAAATACAGCGCCACAACGACAAGCACGACCGGTATCAGCACCACTATCGCCGCCCCGATGGCCGCGATCGTATACGCTATCCCCGCCCCGATGCCGAGTCCTATCTTTATCAGGATATATACGACAAAATTCCCTTTATTGGCCTTTACGATCGCCCATGACTTGGCTATCCCCGCTAGCGTTTTTATCCTGTCCTTATACATTATCGGCAGTGTCAGGTCTATCAACATGACCGAGAATATGCCGACAGCCGATACCACGACGAGGAATACAAGTATCAGCGGTATGAAGACGAGGAACGCGGATCTCATGTATATGAATATCCCCATGCCGATGAAGAGCAGCAAAGTAATGAGGAATATGCCCATGAACAGGATATTGAACTTGAAATATGAATTGCCGGCGACGGCGTTGTCCGCAAAAGGCTTCCTTATCGAAGCGTCGTTCTTCACGATATCTTCGATGAATACGAACGCGAATCGCGAACCGAGCCACATCAACAAAAGGACCAACGCCACTACGAACAGCATCACGGACCCGAAGACGGCCCAGAAGGCTGTCATGTCCTGCCCCGCTGCCGACGGTGCCGCGCATGTCCCACCCTCCCGGGAGCCACTGGCGAAGCCGTCCGAGGTGACACCCTCGCCCTGTTGCTGCTGCGATTCATATTGATGGTTGTTCCCTGAGTTATAGTTGCACCCATTCGACATCGAACCGGCCATTATAGCGATAAAGGCGAGTATGAGCCATTTCTTGAAATTAAAAGGATGGAACAACACCTTCTTCGTCCAGTCCGCCGAATCCCCTATTATCGCCCCGAAATCGACCATCGAAGTCCCTCCGGTATAGTTTAGTCGTATTTCTTCAGGTACTCTTCCAGTTCCCTTCCGCTCAAGTAACCGTCGCGGTTCCTGTCGAACTTCTTCTGGTTCTTCGTAGTTACCTGGACGCTGAAATCATCCTTTATGCCGCATTCCCTTATATAATTCTTCTCTTCTTCCTTCGTTAATTTCTTTATGCCGGTGTTCGAATTGTCCTTCAAAACTCCGGTCATCGTCACGGCATGCGCCTGCGGCACCGCCAAAAATACCGCCGCCGCCAGCAATAAGGGGCCATACACCGAGGGGACACACCTATTCTTCATTTGGCTTTCTGCGCCGCCTTAATTTTAATGTTCCTGAATATGACCAATCCGCCATGCAGCAATCCTACCGCCAGCGTCGCGATCCCGAGATGCTCGTGCACCTCGACATCAACGCGCGCGAGCCCCGTGGCCGCCGTCGCAACCAGCAATACCACTGCCGCTATTCCCGTATACTGTATCATCCGGTATAACTTTATCATTCTATTATCATCTCCCCCTTGCGGTCCCCGCCCTTAATGCAATACGCTTGGGCTTCGACCTTATCGCCCGCCTTCAGCCCGGCGATCCCGAACGAATCGACCTGCTGGTTGCCTATCTGCTCCTTATATTCCTTTTCTTCTACCTTCTCGCCGTTCACCTTGACTTCTATCTTATATATGTAATGGGCTTTCGGGTTCCCGACGGCGTGCGTGACCACGACCTGGACCCTTCCGGAATCCGTCATCGACACATCGACGTTGGACGGAGCATGCGCGTACGCCACGGCAGGCGCCGACGCAAATACCGCCATTATAATAAGAGAAACCGCCATCCTTCCCATATTTTTCCTCCTGTTAAGCCCATATTATAACAAAATTTATGGGGACACAACACTTAATTCTCTGGTATAATATCTTTATGGCACACTTGCTAATTTGGGGGTTAGTGGGTGTTCTCTACTCTCCTGTCATCTACCAGCTTTACAAAGCTCGTTGGGAGACAATAGATTACACGCACGCGTATTTCATACTCCCCCTATCGCTCTTCCTTGCCTGGCGCAACCTTCGCAGCTATAAGGGCCCGGACGCCCCAAGGACAGCCGCCGGGCTTTCACTGGCAGTCTTGGGCCTTTTCATGTTCATCGTCGGTTGGAAGTTTGGTTTCTTTTTCATAACGACACTTTCGCTCATTCCCCTGCTCTACGGTATTATTATTTATATTTACGGGAAAGGTTTGGCAAAATTGCTTTCGTTCCCGATCCTTTACCTCCTTCTAATGATGCCGCCGCCCCTCGGCGTGCTGGACGCGATAACGATACCTATGCGCCACGGCATCTCGGTCGCCGCTGTAGCGATAATGAACGCCATCCACTACCCCATACACCGCGAAGGTCTGATGATCTACCTCGGAACCCACGAGATATTCATGGGAGCGCCGTGCAGCGGGTTCCGCTCGCTCATAACGATGTTCTCCCTCGGCATATTCTATGTATACGTCATAAAAGGGACTTTGCTGAAAAAGTTCGTGCTCGTCGCCGCGATAATACCTCTCGCGCTCTTCGGCAACCTTGTCCGCGTAATTACGCTCTGCCTGCTTACATACCATAAGGGCGAGAAGGTCGCGCAGGGCTTCTTCCATTATTTCAGCGGCGGCGTAATATTCGTAATAATGATAATAGGCCTTTTGTTTATAGAATTCATCATGGAAAAATATGAAAATAAACGATAAGATAAGCATGAATAAGACAGTAACGCTTTTACTTTTGCTTGTAATAACAATGATTATTGCCTTTGCCCTGCCTAAATGGAAATACAAAAGCACGGACACGCTATCTAAAATAAATATACCAGTAGCGATGACCGGCTGGCAGAGCATGGATGTCTCCGGCAGCATGAAATCGAAGATGGAAGACCAGGAGGTCTATAATTTCGTCGGCGATGTCTTCGCGCGCGTCTACGGCAACTTCCTCGGCGAACGCCTCCTCCTGCTCGTCCTCGACGCCGGGAATTTCCACAACCCGAAAGTGTGCTACGGCTCCAGCGGATACAAGATCACCGAGCTCGACGATATCGAGCTGACCGCCGGCGGCAAGACGTTCAAGGCCCACGCGCTCTCAATGGATAAAGGCGGCGAGGGCCTCACGATGGTCTACTGGATATGTATAGACAAGAAGATAGTCGGCTGGACGGAACAAAAGTTCATCGAGCTATGGTCGTCCATATTCCAAAAGAAAAAAGCCGGACTCATGGTCCGGCTCGATATACCTACCCGCAAAGGCGGCACAGATACCGCCCTCCGCCTCGCTAAGGACTTCGTCAAAGACCTTTCCCGCAGCCTCACTCCCGAACAATCGGAATACCTCTTCGGGAAATAACTACTTCCTGCGCAATCTCCGCGCGACAAGCGTCGCGCCGCCAAGAAGGAACAGCGCCGTGCTAACCGGCTCAGGGACCGCCGTTACGCTGAAATTATCAAACCTGCCGGTCCCGTGTCCGCTTCCCTGGGTTTCCCAGACAAGCGTCGCTTTTACTACATCGGCGCCCGGCGTCGCATAACCCGAAAGCTGTGTCCAGCTTAAACCCGAACCGTTCCCGTAAAGCTTATCCGATTCCCACTTGTTAAGTATGGTGCCGCTGGCATCCTTGAACTCAAGACGGAATGCGACGTAGGCAGTAGTATCCAACGGATCCAAATACAGCGTCTCGCTCATGTCGGCAAGCCAGCCGCTTATCTTTAATGTCTTCAGAGGGTCGGTTATCGCGATATCCTGCCATCCGCCCGAGCCTATCCATGAATAGGCCGCGTTTGTGCTATCCTGGCCTTCCGGGGCTAACCAGGCCGAACCCCAAACACTCCATCCATTAAGGGCCATCTGGAAACCCGGGTTATACACCATGTTCGTTTCGTCGGCAAATACCGGCGCCGCCGCGAGCGCCACAAACAATACCGCTAACAAAATGTGCTTCATCTCCTCATCCCCCTGGTTGTCTTGCTCTCACCCAAAAATCTATCTCTTCCCGCGCAGGCGCCTTGCAGCCAGCGTCGCTCCGCCGAGAATGAATAACGTGGTCGAAACCGGCTCCGGCACGGCCGTCGCCGCAAAACCGTCGAGCTCGTTAACACGCGGCCCGGAAGCCCATGCCGTAGCTCCGTTCTGCACGAAATCCATCCTCCAATACAAAGATTCCGTCGGGTCTATGTCCCTTACGATATCCAATACGTTATAATTCAACCCGCCTAATTCCCCATTGTATGGATTCGAGGCGTTATACACGTATAACGCACTGCCCCAGTTATTCCCGTCCGTTGAGGAATATAAGCTGAACTGCTTGAACCCCCTGTAATCGGAGCCGCGATATGCCCCGTCATTCATAGCATCATGCTCGGCATGAAGCTCAAAGCTTCCTACCGTAACCGACGAATTAAGCGTAAGCCTTAAGCTCCATACTGTCCCATCGGCATATGTCGTCGGCGAACCACTCGAGTAATCCCAGTCGGGAAAACGCGCCGCTGTCCCGTCGCCGTTAGAATAGTATGCGCCGAACGCGTTATAATATTGCCCTGTCATGTTATCATAGCTGTTCGAAGTATCAGCTGTAAGCAGGTATGTTCCGTTGACATATAGGTCCAAGTTCGAAATATTCTGGTAATTCCAGAGGTCCGTCGACGATTCCGTATACGCCGATGCCGTGCCTGCCGCCGTTATCAAGAACAGAACCGAGACAAGAGCCAATAACACCCTGTTGCGCATCGCGCCCTCCTTTTATTAGGTTAATAAAAAAGCGGGGAGTTTTTCAACTCCCCGCAACTTCTATTTCTTTTTACCCCGCAGCCGCCTGACCGCCAGCGTCGCGCCGCCGAGCAGGAACAATGCCGTGCTCACCGGTTCAGGGACCGTATTTATAGACGTCGAAAAATACCTTGTCGCGCCGAGATCCCTTTCTCCGTTTTCATTCGTCCAGATCATCTGGGCATCGCCGCTTATATTGGCGATCGAAGAGCCAAGGAACTCATACCAGGGACTGTCTGTGCTGCCATTGGTGTAGCCGCCGGAATTTACAATGGTTGCTGTGGATTCCGCGAAACTACCCAAACGAACTGTCCAGTCCTCGGTATTCGTCAGCAGTGAAGTTGTCCCGTTGCTGAACACATAATTCGAATTGTTCAGATGAAGGTCACCGAGCACACCCGCGATATTGTAATTGTCATCCCATGCAACTATATGGAGATAATTTGTCACTCCGGGCGTCAGGGTAATGCCCCAATTCCCTATATCTTCAGAAGTTGCCCAATCAAATACTCCCCTATCTGAACTGCCGACTAAAGTACCTAACTGCGAATCATCAGTGCTGATATACATGTCATACCAGTTGTCCGCGTTGAAATAGCCGGAAATGTCCGATATGGCATGCGCCGTCGCGGAACTCGCGACCAGAAAAACTAAAGCCAGGAATAATACCTTCTTCATTATTTTCTCCCCTTCCTAATCCTGCGGGCTAAAAGCACTGAGCCGCCCATAATAAATAATACCGTGCTGACCGGCTCCGGAACCGTAATTCCTGTAACGGCCAGATAGGGCTTATTCGTCAGTGCCTCATTCGAATTAAACATATGTGCATAATTACTCGACGTCAAAGCCAAGGAGAAGCTATTCCCAGCCGCGCTCTGAGCCAAAGATGTAACATCCCATGAATACCAACCGATACCGCTCCCGGCCGAAATAGTAACAGGTGTCCCGGAGGTCGACGGTTGGTTGTTCCACGTAATATCATTTTCGTTCCAGGAATTCGAGGTTGAATAAGCATTAATATCGGCTGGCAATACACCAACATTTTGATATAGATAAAGATATGCTGAATCAATGCCTGCGGAATAGCTTGATAAGTCAAATTTCAGATAGCTTTGGGTTGTATTCGAGGAGTATATCTTGCCGATATCTAAAACCAAACTATCGCCATAATTCGTGTCTCGGTTTGCGCTGCGGCTATAGGTATACGCATCATCCGTCGGGCTAAGATCATCGGCGAATGCCTGATTGAAGCATAACAAGCCCGCAACTACCAGTAAATAAGCTATCTTCTTCATTTAACTGCTCCTTCCGCGCTAGCGCGCCCTCTTGAATCTCCTCACCAACATTACCGCTCCACCCGATATGAATAGCACCGTGCTCACAGGTTCAGGCGCGGTGGTAACATCCATCTTCGCCACTGAAAACTCGCTCTGGTACGTATACCATTTGTTCGCGGGAACATTGAATACGATCTTGTCGATAAGGAACGGCTGGTCGTACGAGTAGCTTGCTATCCCGTCGCCACCGGCCGATATATTCTCCGAGCCGGTAAGGCACTGCTTATATACATTTGCGCTGTCGAGATAAAAATTCGCTACTCCTCTTTCCATGTGGTCGCCGTTCGTCAGTAAGCTTGATTCATAATACAGCGACCTGACCTCGAACGAATTCATGTAGACGGGCGCATCGAACGTAAAAACAAGCTTCTCGACCTTATCATAGCTGTCAATTTCGTCGTTCTCGCTTCCCGATATGCCGAGGCCCCTAGTCCCGCGCTGAGTAAGCCAGCCCTTGCACAGGCCATCATAGCCGATCGCTTCAGCGGAACCGCTTAACAAACTTAACTGGTAAGTATTCAGGTTGACCATGCTGTCGTTGCTCGACCACCAGGATGTGTCGCCATCGACTCCCTGTATGGTGTCGCCGCTCGAGTTCCAGACAAAACTTACCTGGTCGGCCGAAGCAGACGCGGCCGCCATTAATATAATGAACGCCAGAACTAATATCCTTTTCATATTTTTCTATTTTCCTTTCTCATCCTGCGAACAACTAATGTCGCTCCGCCAAGCAGGAACAAAGCGGTCGAAATCGGCTCGGGAACATAATTGAACGTCACTGTATCCGACGTATAGTTTAAAATGCCGGCCGATTTATACCAACCTTCCACCGTCCACGTACCGGGCGTTTTGGTTACCGAAGTCCAGTCAAGCGTATACCAGACATCATTCCCTGATACAAGCGCGGGAGCTGTAAGCTCAAGCTCATTGTCCGGATCGGTCCAATAAGACCCGCCAAAAGTATATTGCCTCAGGTCTTCAACATTGAAATACAAGTACGGTGTCTCGCTAAGCTGGAAATCCCCGCCATCCCGGAAATCCGAAGGCAGGTTCTTTCCAAGCGCGTCCACCATATGGACTTCAAAGTCTGCGAACGCGTTTACTGAGAACGATAAAACCATTGCCACAGCCACTACAAACAAAATGTTTCTAAACATATTTTTTTACTCCGAATATTAGTACGACGGTGTACTATAAGAATTCAGAAAATATCACTGGTGGGTAAACTCTGAAGCAACGTGGTTATTGTACCAGAATGAGGGTTTTTGTCAACTAAATTTACTTGCTATTTTTATGTATTATTTGCGGATTCTACGTCGGAGGAACAAGACGCTTCCCCCTACAGTAAATAATATCATACTGCACGGCTCCGGGACAACGTTATAGGTTATAGTGAGCTTCGGACGGTACGTTGCGTTACTATAGTCCGATGATTGCAGGCACGTGTAGCTGTAATATGTCGTCCATGGGTCTTTCACGTACATCCCGTAGTTCGATGCCGGGTTCGAGACCCATCCTTCCACGAAATTTGTCACATCAAATGAGGCCCAGGCATTGTAGCCATAGAAATTATTCGAATAATCTATCACGGAGGTGTCTTCTGACGGCCTCGTATTCCACGTCACCGCCCATTCATCCCAATTGCTCGTGATCCGGTTCGCTCCCAGCGTCTTATATCCTGTTGCGCCGCTCGTGTTGATTACGTTGTTGCATATATACACTTCGAACGTCGCGCTCAGTATATCCTGGCCGGTGAGCACCGACGGCATCCCGAATTGATATAGCGCAAATGAATGGTTGGCATTGTATATCCCGTCATGCAGGGCCTGGTTCCTCTCGAATGTCCCGAAGTAATTGCCGGTTGATGGGCTATAGTTGAGGTTAGGCACCGCTCCCGAGACCATGGAATCTTTCCCATCCGTAGGGCCCGGTTGGAGCACTATTGTTGATATATCAGCTATAGCAAGGTTGGAAATCAGGCATAAAAAAAGAACCGAAAAGGCAATTTTCCGCATCGTAGTTTCCTCCGATTGCCAATGCCGGTCCCCCACTCAGGCAGGCTTGTTTCATGTGGTAATATTCTACCTTTTAGAATAATGCCTTGTCAAGCAGAAATACAGGAAGTCTTTTAAAGGATATCGCGATATACCTGGAGGGTCTCTTTGGCAATCTTATCCCAATCGTAGTTTTCTCTTATCAGTGCTATCTGGCGGGACTTTTCCTCTTCGCTTAACGGCTTCGCGGCAAATTCCCTTATCTTATCCGAGAGCCCTTTGATGTCTCCCGGATTAAAATACCTTTCCTCGGCAAGTCCAACTTCCCTGTTAGCGGGTATATCCGACACTATGCAAGACAGCCCGTAGCTCATCGCCTCAAGCAGCGCTATCGGCAGGCCTTCATAATAGGAAGGTAGTACAAACAGCCCGGCATGGCTATAAAGCTCCTTCAACGGTTTACCTGTAATAAAACCAGTTAATACAACGTTTGGCATCCGTCTTGCCCGTTCCTTCAGTTCTCGGCTGTAATCATCCTCTACGTCCGCATCTCCGGCAATCACCAGCTTGAATGAAGATAGCGATGCTCTGCCGAAAGCCTCGATCAAGTCCTCGAACCCTTTACCTGCCACAAACCTTCCAACAGCAATTATGTATTTCTTGTTTTCCAATCCATATTCATCCAGGGTATTGCTTTCAGCTTCAACCTGAGGAATCTCTACTCCATTAGGTATAACCTTCGCTTCCCGGTTATATTGAGTTTTTATCTCGTTCGCAATATTCTGTGATATTGCAATAACTTTATTAGCGTAACTAACCCCCATGTACTCGCAGAATTTTAAAAATGACCGCGAGAATCTACCCCATTTTTGGTGTTTGTAATTCGATCCATGGCTGGTCAGGACAACTTTTAAACCTAGTATGCGTGCAAATAGGCAGAAAAATCCTGGTCCAATGGCTTGAATATGTAAAATATCCGGGTTTAGCTTCCGTGCCACAATAATCCCGTAGAAGGTATGGCAATATGCTTCAAGGAATTTGTTCCTTATTGCGGGCAAATGAATTAGCTTAACACTATTATGACTGGCTATTGAGCAATCTACGTAAGGCGCTCTTGTTAGTACTGTGACATCACAACCCAGCCTGGCCAAATGTTTCGTTAATTCCTCGCAGTGCTTTTCAACACCACCTTGGACATTCGGTAACCCGCGAGTGCCAACAAATACGATTTTCATAGAAACTACAGTTGAGTGGGCTTGTTCATGCTAAGCCTGATCTTATTGTTTATTACCCAATATATGGGCTTCCACGGTTTTCTTACCATATCGTGACGTTCTGTAACAATAAAGCAGCACTCCCTTTGGCAGGATTTGATTATTTTCAGTATCTCCTTGGCTCTTTCAGAGTTAATGATATTCTCAAACGTATCCTCTTTAATGTTCCCGATGATCCACTCTTCTTCAGAACCATTACATGGTGTTACGTTCCCGGAAGGATCTATAAAGAAGAAATCCTCCAAGGCGCCGCATGGCGGGCGATAATTAACACAATCACCCTGGAATCTTCTTAAAATGCTTTTATTGAAATAAGCCCTGCCATAATCCTTTAGCTTGCCCCTGAACCCCCTACGTTTCGATTGGAGCATTGCCTTAATGAACTCTTCTTCTATCCGGACTGTTTTGTCCCTATCAACTATGGCGTTATCTGTCTTGTGGAAATACCACGAATTGTGCATAACTGAATTACCCAATTCGACATCGAGATAGCAGCATAATTCGTATAAGCTTATTAGATCATCCATATTTTTATCATTTATCACTATTGAAAATCCTATATTTCTGCATTTGGTTTTTTTCAGTTCAAGCATCGTGCGCAACGCATGATCAAATCCGTCTTTTGTGCCTCTTAACTTGTCGTTTAAAGCTGGAAGTCCCTCGAGACTTACACGAATCAAAATATTCGGGTATTTATTCGCAAGCGATACAATTTTATCTGTGTAATAACCGTTTGTGCTTAATTCCAGAAGACTGGCTTTTGGATAAAGAATCTGAAATATTTCATTTATATCTTTCCTTAACGTCGGCTCTCCACCGGTGATATTTATTCTCATTCCATCAGGCAGTTTTTCATAATATTTCGCGGACAGCTCTTCTTCGGGCTTTGTCGGATATTCCCAGATGTTGCACATATGGCAGCGCGCATTACAACGAAATGTAGTAATTAAACTAGCTTGGACGATATTCTTCATTAATCTCCCTCATTTATTTATTGCGCTATTATAAATCCGCATTAGGCCATTGTAATATTTATTTGAATTATACTCATATTCTACCTTTTTTCTAGCATTCTTCCCCATTTGGATAATTTTTTCGGGTGTTGCTGTTAACTCCCTTATTTTCTCCCGCAAATCCTCAGAATCACCAGATTTGAACAACAGTCCTGTTTCATTGTCTATTACAAGCTCTGGAATTCCTCCGATCCGGGAGCCTAGGACTGGCTTTCCAAGGGCAAATCCCTCGATAATTGAACGAGGATTATTTTCATACCATTCCGAAGGAAGAACCACAAACATTGATTTTCTAATTTCCGTTTTTAAATTATCGCCGGTCATGTGCCCCAAAAATACTATATTATTAACTCCTGCACTTCGTATACTTGATTCTAGGCTTTCTCTTAACGGACCATCTCCGATAATCTTAAGCGTTATATCCGGGCATAATTTTACGGCTTCAATAAGTGTCGATAAACCCTTCTCTTTCGAAATTCTCCCAAAATATACAATTGACCTATCTTCCCATTTATAGTTTGGCTGATACTCTTCAAAGCAAACAAAGTTTGGCAAATACTCAATACGTCTACTGAAACCCATTTCCTCAAGCTTATTTTTTAAATACTTGCTTGGTGAAATATATGCATCTATTATGTCATAAATATGCAATACTCTATGATGCAGGTACATCTCAAATGCGTTCAGCATGCTCTTCGACCTGGATTCCTTTACGCATCCTTCAAATATACAATTGATATAGGCGCCGCCTGCGCATTTATCGCAAAGCTTACCGTTTGACAGCAAAGCATATGATGCGCAAACCAATTTGTAATCATACGCAGTCATGACGCAGGGAATTTTATGCTTCCTAAAGACATGTAATATCGATGGCGATATTTGATGGGCGAAGTTATGAAGATGTACGATATCCGGCTTCCCGATTCGTTGGATCAGTTTCTCGATTTTTGCTTTCGCCTCAAGCGAATATAGCAATTTCCCCGCAACCTCAAATTGTTGTTTTATACCTGCTGCCGAACTCAAATCAATCTTATCAACGAAAATATCATGGTGCGGATACGGCGGGTCCTTTTCATCCTTCATGCCCCAGAATACAACCTCATGCCCTTTTGACAGAAGCAGATCTCCTGTTGCTAAAGCACAGATGGCATCGCCGCCCTTTGGATATAAATATTTATTTATTTGAAGGATTTTCATCTTCTTTATCCGCGATAATCCCTCTGCTTTTTAACTCTTTGATTTTATTTTCTATTTTTATAATCTCAGAATCGTCGTATCGATTCCCTTTGCCCCAGCAATTTTTCTCAATTTCTTTTAAGTTATACCAGGCGCACCCAATAAATTTTGGATAATCCCCGCTCCCCTTATATATAATATCGTCCTTCCATGCTTTCTTAGGCACCTTTGGTATCCTCGCCCCAATCTCGCTAAATATATTGCCATCGTAAATGATATTGGGACCATTATCAGCAATTTCATATATTGCTGCGGCTGTACACTTTGCTATCTTATTGTTGATAACCATTACGTTATTATTACCGTGAGTAATTTTCATTCCATGCCCCTGCCCATTATCGAGAGGATCTTTGTAATGGCAATCATATATGATATTATCTTTCAAAAGAATGCTCTCGCTTTCTTTATAAACCAATATAGCATCGGCCCAGTTATTGTAAAATAAGCATTTTTCAACAATAATATTTTTGCTCTGGCGTTCTATGCTTAAACCATTCCCGCCGTTATATTGTATACAATCCCGCATTATAGAATCTTTGCAATCATTAAAATTAAATGAATCACAGATATTGTCATGACCTATGCACGCGATAAATTCAACATTGCTTGCATGTAAACCTAAAAATCCTTCCCACTGATTATCGTATGCCATGCAATTTGTAATCCTAACGTAAGAAGAATTTAGCGCAACAATCCCATACTTTTTAGCTTCAATGAATTCCAGGCCGTCAATAACTATATATTTTGCATTTTCTATCTTGAAAGCGGGTTCATTTTTCAGGCTGCCATTTATAATTACTTTTTCATCTTTATGGCTTTTTACAGTAATCCGGTCATCCTCATTTCCGCTGGTCTTCATACTTACATTTTCATAATACACTCCTTCCCGGATAGTGACAATATCCCCGGGCCTCGCCCTTTCTACTGCTTCCTGTATAGTATTAAAGACAACCTTTCCGCCATCATTTACGTCAAATAGATTAATTGCCTTCGACACATATATCTCTCGCGCATGACAATTTATATTACTGGAAGACAAAAGTATAAATAATATGCTTAATGCTTTTTTCATTTTTTATTACACCTTTCTATGTATTTTTCTTTAGTAATAATATTCAAACAGACAACGAGCGCAAATATCAACCATATAAACATTTGATAATTAGAATACCTCTGATAATCTACCTTCAAGCCATCAATAATAAACACTATGAGAGCGGAATTCAATGTTATAGTCAACTCATAATATTGGGGAATTGAATGGCTTATTCTTGCGCTTTCAAGTCCTTTTCTTATAATCCCGAATAAAAATATCAGGTAATTCAGCAAGCCGCAGATCCCTAATGTTAAAAGGTAAAATAAATAAGTGCTGTGAGGCCAGAACAACTTGGCGCTTCGTATATCATAAAACATGCCGTATCCTATAATTGGTTTTTCTGCAAAATAATCGCCAAACCTTAACCAGACATCCCTTCTCGTATCCATTGTGCTAAGATCGGTAGCAAGAAACCGTTCTATTATTCGCGCTGAAGCGGGTAATAGCATATAAACAGCGAATAACATAATACCGATCATAAATACACCCAGTAGGATTGATTTGAATATACCCGACAGCTTTTCGACTTTCCTTAAATGAATAAAGTAATATACCATCCCGATAAATAATGAAACTAATGGCCCTCTGCTAAATGTAGCTATTAATACGAAGATTACCAATACCAAACCGCCGGTAAATACTTTCTTTGATATTCCTGTCTCCTTGCGTATTACAAATAATATAATCGGGACATGAATAGCCAGGTATTCGGCAAATAGTTCATAATCACGCAAAAAACCGCTAAAGCTATAAATACTCTCTCCTTTAATGGCTACATAATAGTAATAACTGAAAAAAGATAATATGGCTTGAAGGATACATGAAATGGCCATGACCTTGACGATTCCATATATCTCGATATAACCCTTTACATAATTAATAATAAAATAAAAGAAAATACTGACTGACAATAACACGAATATTGATTGAATTACGCTTAACCTCAGCTCAGGGCCGATTCCTATTATGTGTATTGAATACAGGGCAATAAATATAATTATGCTTCCAAGGTATGGCAGCCGTATTTGTTGCCTTTCCGATAAAGAAGTTCTTATCATCCAAAATATAGATATCATCAACGCGAACACAACCACCGATGACCGGCACATAAACGACCAATTTAATACGGCTTGAGGATACCCCAATAAAATAAACGGCAGGGCGCTCATTGGCAGTACCAGTATTACAAAATATAACCCGAGTTGTGTTTTTATTAGCGATAAGACCAGGAAATAAACAAATACGGCGAGCAACAGCCAAAACACAAATAATACAACTATGAAGGGCAGTATTCTCGCAACTGCGGAACTATTGTAAATGGCATAAACTATTTCTGTTATGTCAAGGAATTGGTTCGCAAACAATATTGACGCTATAACTGCGATTGATAGCGTCAAAAAGGTATTTCTATAGTTCATTTAGATTTTCCCTGTTTCTGGCTGATCGTTTCTATAAATAAAGCGGATAAGTACTCGTTACTGTAATATTTTGCTTTTTCCAGCGCAAATCCAACCATATCCTTTCGATATTTATCGTCCTTTAACAAATATGAAATCACTCCTGCCAGCGAACTATAATCGCCTGAGGCGAATACAACTCCTCCCTTTCCGTCAAGATAATTCGTGTAACTATCCGCTCCGTTTGAAATAATAACAGGCGTTCCGCAAGCGAGGCTTTCCATTGCGCTAAAAATCATCAAATCCTTACGAGAGCAAATAACTGTCACCAGCGCTCTCTGGTATTTCTGCCGCATTTCATTGTGAGATATCCGTTCGGTACTAAAAATGACCTGTTTGTCAATCCTGGCCTCTTTGGCAAGTTGTTTATATTCCTCTAGTTGTGGCCCGTCGCCTTGAATGATGAGCCGTACATCCGGGATTTCCTTTAACACAATTTCAAATGCTTTCAATAGAACGTCCACGCCCTTTGAATATACTAACCTGGAAGGCGAAATAATATAGCGCTCTTTTCTCACCTCAGGATCATAGTAGAACTTGTCTGCATCTACTCCGTGTGGAATAATGTCGGAAATCTTGCCTTCTTTGATCCCCTGGCTTAAAAGGAATCGTCTTGCCAATTCTCCGCGAGGGATATAAAGATCGATATGCCTATCCATGAAATACCTTACAACAACTGCATGGTATATCTTTGATATAAGCTGCCCCATAATCCTCTGATGCCGCGCCATCTCCTGCCATACAACGATCTTCATCTTTCTCCTGCCAAGAATTTTTGCTATCACGGCAAGGACCGTTGCAATCTGAAATAATTCCGAACAAACCACCACGTCATATCTATCCTTGAGCATCCTGATAAGCCCCGGCGTAAGCGGGATACATGAAGGCCAAAATACCCGTTTCCATTTAGTGGGAAGATAATATACATTGACGCCGATATCTTCATTGTTTTCGGGTTTATACGCATCCGATACAAATAGATCCGTCGCCACGCCTTGTTTGTTTAGGGCAGCCGCAAAAGAGACGATCATGGCGTCTTTATTAGATTTTACAAGTGGCGCCTTTATTCGAGTTAGCGCGGTTTGCGTAACAAGGTTGACTAAAGCCAGCCGAATACCGGATATTTTATGCATGGGTCAGGGCGTCTTTATAGATCTCCGTGATTTGCTCGCCGATATTGTTGTTATCGTATAGCTGTTCGATCCTTTTTCGGGCATTAGCGGCATAAAAGTGGCGCAATTCCTTATCTTGAGCTAACAACACAATGGCATCCTTCAACCGGACGATAAATTCATCTTCATTCGTTACGGGAATCTTGATTCCGCAGCCACTATCTACGATCTCAGCCGGCCCACCTCTATCCGCAACAATTACCGGAATCCCGCAACTCATTGCCTCCAGTACAACATTTCCAGACGTCTCCTTCAAGCTGGGAAAACAAAATATGTCGCATTTTTGATAGTATTCGATTATTTCGCTACGTTTTATTCTCCCCATAAATTTGAGGTTTGATGAAATTCCCAATTCCTTTGCAAGATTCACACAATATTTATAATACTCCCCGCCTCCACCAATCAGTGTTAGGCGATATTCAATTATACTATTCTCATCTTTTAATATTTTTAATGCCCTAATAAGCAGGCTCACCGCCTTTAACGGTATAAACCTACCTACATACAATAGCTCAATTATATTGTTACTCCTTTCAGGTACATAGTTATACTTTCTCGAATCAATTGTAGCCTCACAATATACTTTTGTCTTTTTATGATACTCCTTCGGGAATACATCATAAAGGTACTTTCCTATCACAAGAATACTTGTCGCTCGATTGTATGTTCTTATTAAGAAAGGGTCCAATGCGAATCTTAACGAATCGAAGGTCCTTAATGCATATACAGGGCTTTCCTTTTTGAAAACACCTTGAAACGATTTTAGCGGCTTTAGCCCTCCACCAACTGGACCAATAATATAAGGCAATTTTATGTTAGTAATTATATCCGGGAAACGAAATGCTATTGGAGTTATTCTGTGGATTAAATCGATTTTTTCATTTTTTACTATCCGCTTTGCCACAATATAAGCTTTTATCATAAAAATAAAATACGCTGGTGGAAATGCGCTAAATATTTCCAGATCCCAGAAATGGGGAACAGAAACATAGTTATAAACAATATTTTCAGTTGGCCTGGCTTCCAAAGCTTTCTTATATCTCAGCTCGGTAATCAGGAACACCTTGTGATGCTTGCTTATCTGCTCAAGCCAATTATACCCAACAAGTGACTCCGACTCACCTTCAGGATTGCAGGAATATATCGGCATCAATACGTTCATTTTCTATTCATTCTCTTCATTATACGAGCTTTCTATTGCGTAAGATCTTAAAGTACATAACTACCATGATGGCGCTTGAAACCATCATTGAAAACAATCCGCCTGCTTCCTTATAATAGTGCAATAATGGAAATACTAATATTATATTAAGGATCGCTACGATAAACCTCCGGCGAAGGCCTTCATTTATCAATCCCAGGGATTTCATGAATGAAATCAGGATTATAGTCAGCCCGTCAAATACATATATAAAAGTATATATGACGAGTAGAATAAGCTGGTTTTGGTATTTAGCGCCATAGAAATATGTTAATAAAGCAGGCCCTGACGCCAACATAAATAATGCGAAAATGCCAAAAATAACTAAGGAAAGAGATAATACGTGCCTGAATTTAATAACGGTTTCTTCCTTCCCGTATACAGCCAAGTTTTTCGAAAAATATGGTATAAGAATATTACCCATCGCCAAAATCGTTATGTGTAAAGGAATAATGGTAAGACGCACTGCTTCGCAGTTCGCCAAATTCGAGCTGCCAAGAAACATAAATATAGCAAAATTATTGAACTGGTTTGAGGCAAAACCCACTATAAAGAACATAAAATTCGGCTTTACGTATTTATAATAACTACGGGCAAATATATCTTTGATCGCCTTGTGAGGGGCAAATACTTCGGGATGCTTGATCAACCCGAATAGGATCGTCGGAACACAACCAAGAGAAAGAGCAATGAATACATTGTCAAGATCCACCTTTTTCATCAGAAAATACAGTGCTAAGAACCCTACTTGAAACACGGTAACAGCTAAATCGTAGGCGAGGGCCACCTTTGTATCAAGTTGTCCTAATTGTACCCGTTTAAAAAATTCATGCAATTGAGACAGAACAAATAATATAAAGATTAGTGTGATTCTCTTTGCTGTTAGCCCGGAAATATTAAACAACAGGAGTGAAAACAGTAATAGGCATAGGATAAGATTCAGCTGCCATTGTTTCCTGAATAAATAAGTGACTACATTACAGTATCCTGATTTTACCTCATTTTTGAGAATCGCCAGTGGTTCATATACGAGGCCCGTCAATAAAGCTAAATAATTATTTAAACCTATCATTGCAAAAGAAAATATTCCGAAAGCAACTTTATCAAAATATCTCGCCAAAACAAAAGCTATTAGAAAACTTTTCCCCGAATATACTACTTGGCTTAATAGCAGATTTATTGACTTGTTAATATTAAACTTATAAATCATTCGGAGTATTACAACCTATCATGGATTTCTTCTTTTTGGTCCAATAAATACTAATCAGCAAAATTAATAGCCCCCATATCGCTTCCTTGACCTCGTTCTCTCCAAGGCGTTGCAGCCATTTGTTATCCAAATACCAATCCAGATACTTACAGGTAATTTCATTTATAAAAAACAACACTCCGAACCATATGGGCAGCACCGGGATTTTTAGGCGCAAAATGATGCTTCTGGCGTATGTGCCATACTTAAATACGATCGGTAAAATGACACAATATGATATCCAAAATATAATGAATAAACGGTTGAAATTTAAAATACTCTTCATATCCATGCCAATAGTGTCTTTATGCTGAATCCATTTGAGGTTATGGATATTAAATTCTTTCTGTGCGTTTATTTTTTCGATTGATTCTGGTGTTTTAAAGCCTATTATCCGCTGTCCCCAGCTAATTTCTTCTCCGAAAGCAAAAAAGCAGGCAATACCCAATAGAAGAATAAAAGCGTACTTTGTTCGGTAAAATACGCGAAATAACAATACGCAGGCGGCTAAAAAGCATAAAGCGCCGAACCACTCAATAACTCCGTCTTCCTGGGTCAGGTGTTGGAGTGCAAGAGCATCGAGTGTAAAAAATACCCCATATAAAACAATAAATACTAAAGAAAATATTATTATAATACTTCTCACTGTCGGTCCTATTTTGTTGTTACCTTAAACGTTTCATAGCTCCAATCACTTTTGCGCAAATCGTATTTTACCTGTCTTATTTCCCATGAATACGTCTGGCCGGACTCAAATAGCTTTGCGTCCACCTCTATGCTGTTCTTTTGAGGGTCAACCTGCTGTTTGAATATCATGTTGCTTTCATACATATCGGTGCCTTTGAAGATCCTGAGGTCAAAATATCCGCCTTTTGCGGCGGTTGCCCTCATGTAGGAGTACCACTTGAATTCGACGGTACTTTTTCCTGTGAGGTCTACTGTGTCACAGGGTGCAATTATCCTTGGTTGCGGCACTTCGCTTATAACGCTGTCATGGACGCCGAAAGGCATCATGGCGAAGGCAGCGAGCAGAAGGAACTTAGATCCTTTCATATATCGCCTTCGGGATGACGAAACGCTTACTGCCAAGTATGGCGCCGAGGAAGACCGGCTTCGCCTTGGAGATCGCTTCAACCGCTTCCTTAGCTACTTGGCGGCGGGTGCGGCCCTCTTCGACCATAAATACAACGCTGTCTACGTGTGGGCTCAATACGATAGCATCTTTTGCTTCACGCAGGTTCGTGCAATCCACGAATACCACATCATACTCCTGCTTGGCATGGTCTATGAGGACACCCATCTTCTGGGATTCAAGCAGGGTGCCGGGATTCAGGTTTATCTTTCCGCTTGTGAGAACAGCGAGATTTGCGGTCACGTTGTTTACCGCCTCATTGAAGGAAACGGTCCCTTCAAGAACATCCACAAGCCCCGCCTTATTGGCGATCTTGAAGGCGGTATGGACGGCCGGTTTGCGAAGGTTCGCGTCTATTACAAGGACCTTCGGCCTGCATTTGTTAGAAATGCTCCTCGCGAGGTTCGCGATTGCCGTGGTAATGCCTTCCTTTGGATAAGATGCGACTATCATAAGCGACTTGAGCTTCCGGTCCTTGAGCTCAAAACATAACTGGTCGGAGATGTGCTCGTAGTCGTGGGGTTTCGGCTTCTTGGGTATCGCTCCGAGGAACGGCATGCCCAGCACGCTCTCGATCTCCTGCGGCGACTTGAACGTCTGGTCCATGTAATCGAACCCGAACGCGAGCATGACCCCGAGGAAAATACTCATAAAGAACGCTAGAATAAACGTAAGAACTTTAGGAAGCCCCGATGGCCTCATGGGCGGCATTGCCTGCTCGACTATCTTTACGCTTGCCGGGCCTATCGCCTCTATATTCGGTAATACCTGGCCGGTCAAGCTCTTCTCCATTTGGGCAATACTGTCCCTGAGCTGGATAACCGCAAGGTTCTTGTCGCCGTATTTCATCTGCATCTCAGCTAATTGCTGTTCGAGGTCGAAGATGACATATGAACGGCTTATTATATTTGCGACACCCGAGGCAATACCGGGGTCGAAATCGCTGTATGATATCGTGAAAAGATTCGTATCGCGAACTTGTTCTACCTTTACATTTTGCTTGAGTTCTTCGAGCGCAAGGCGGACTAACACATTTTGCTTCTGCTGCTCCCTGATGTTCTCATCCGGAATCTTTGATGCCATATCATCGAGCTTTTTGTTTATCGAGGCGATGTTCCTGTCTATTATTATCCTGCGCAAGGGGCTCGCGAACTTCTTCTCGAAATCGAGCTGCTTGAGGCCTATAGCCCTGAGCGTGCGCTCCATTACGGGGTTGGATTTGACTATCTCGCTCTGCGTAAGCGCGACTTGGACGCTCTGCATGTTCATCAGTGGGCCGTAAAATTGCGACTCCACTCCCTTCTGCGCGGTAACGAGCATCTTTACCGTTGCCGTGTATGTCTCGGTCTTCATCCAGAGTCCAAGCCCCACAACTATCGTTACCGTCAGTATTGACGTTATAACCACCCATTTTTGCCTGAAAAGTACCTTCAGATAATCCCTCAAAGTGACTTCGTCCATCTCTCATCCTCCTGTTTCAGTTATCCGTTATCGCTTTCCTGTTGAATACCGCCAATAATGACGGGATGTCCATATTCACTATCTTTATGCCGTGCTTTCTCAGTGCGGCGTACATGAGCGACGTAATAACCATCTGCGTTATCAATACCGATACAGCCGCGCCTGTCGCCCCCATCTTAAAATAATATAACAGCGTTATCAGCAGTGTGATATTCAGGACACCGCCGAATATATATATCCTCGCGAAATACCTGTCGAGCTTGAACGGCAGCAGCCCGAGGTTCGCGAATATGTATGCCACCGGCACAATGAACGCCAGCGGTGAAAGTATGCGCAGGATGCCTGCCGTCGGGCCGAACTTCGCGCCGAGTATCACGGCCGTTATGGCGCCGCTGAATATGAATATCAGCGCGAATGCCGCGAACGAGAACGTCATCACGAGCACGAACAGCTTCCTGAGCTTCAATATCGCTATGTCGCGCGCGGCCGCCGCCGTCTTCGCGATATGCGGGAATACGGCGACCAGTATCGGGTTGAACGCCTTGTTCGCTATGAGTATTATCTTCTCGCCCGCCGAATAGAACCCGACCGCCTCGAGCGGAGCGAACAAACCGAGTATGAACGTGTTGCTCGTCGTGATCAAACTTATGGATATCATCGAGATGAATACGTTCCATCCTTCTTTCACCTGCCGCGCCATGTCCGCCGCCGACGGCATTACGAATTTGATGTTGAAGCGCGTGAACACCATTATAATGCTGACGAGCCCGGCGATCATCGCCCCCGCCGAAGTTATGAGCGGGGCGTAGATATAATCCGACTCCTTCCTGATGAACAGGAATATCGCGAGCACGAAAAGGGTGCGGGCGAGCAGGTTGATGGCGGCGATGAACTTCATCCTCTCCATCCCCTGGAAGAACCATACGGGAAAGAGCACGTCGCCTATTACCATCCCGAACGCGAATATATATAAAAGAGCATCCTGCCTGAACTTCGGTATAAAATAAACTATCGAAAGCACCGCCGCGAAGCTCACCAGCATGAAGCCGGCCTTTATCAGCGTGACGGTCGAGAATATCCTTGAGACCTTCTCTGTGTCATCCCTGGCCACCGATATCGCCCGGGTCGCGGTCAGCTGGAACCCGTAATCCGTAAATGTGATGAAATACTGTATCAGCGCCTGCGCGAACGCGATAAGCCCGTACTTCCCCGGCCCCAGCACCCGCACGAGATACGGCACCGTGACCAGGGGCAGGAGATAGTTTGCCGCCTCGATAGACGATAAGCTGAAAAAGTTGCTCGCCAGGCGCTTCTTGTCTGCGTTAAACCCATTAAACATATTGATTTATAATTATACCATACTTTACTTGCCTTTGAGGCCGAAAACTGAGAGGAGCGTACGCAGGAGTATGGCAAGGTCCAGCAGCAGGCTTTGGTTCTCTATGTAGAAAAGGTCGTATTCCATGTTCTCGTGGATAGGCAGCTTGCGGTGTTCGCTTATCTGCCAGAGGCCTGTGATGCCGGGTTTGACCTTCAGGCGCTCTTTCTGTATCGCATTATAATCCTTTACTATGAATTCCATCTCGGGCCTCGGCCCTACTAAGCTCATGTCTCCCATAAGCACGTTCAGGAACTGCGGCAGCTCATCGAGCCCGGTCTTGCGCAGTATCCTCCCCACCTTTGTTATGCGCGAGTCGTTTGAGTCCTTAGGAGAAAAGTCGTATCTCGACGCTTCCGCGAACATCGTGCGGAATTTCATTATCCTGAACGGTTTTCCGAACTGCCCCGCCCTCTTCTGGCTGAAGATCACCTTCCCGGGAGAGTCGAGCTTTATGGCGATCGAAATTGCCAAACCTATGGGCAGGAAAAACACCAGCGCCATGAACGCCACCATGAAATCCACGAGGCGTTTGAATGCCGCGTAAAGCGAATGCGGGCTGTATCCGCGCATGCCGATGACCGGGATGCCCTCGATATCGTCCATCGAGATGAGGTCTATGGGCATGTTATAGATATACGGGACGAACCTGAACAATATCTTCTTCTCGGCGCAGAAGTTCATGACGCTGAGCACTTTGCCGTAAGGCAGGTCCTGCTCGGCCATGAAAACGGCGCCGACCTTCTTCTTCGCGGCGTGGTCCGGCAGGGTAGTAATGTCTTCGAGCATGCCCACGGGCTTGAACCCGATCTTCGGCGTAAGGCGGAGTTTGGTCGCGAGCCGTTGCGCGACCACTCCCGTGCCTATTATGAGCGTATTTGTGACGCCTATTCCCCTCTCGTGGCGGCTTTGAGTCCATTTGCGCAAAAGGAGGCGCTCCTGCGGCATAAGGCACATCATGAAGACAAAGAAAAAGAACAGCGACTTATGCAGGCCCGCGACGACCGGGAACAGGAAGAACAGCAGGAATACGAAGAGGAACCCGAACAGTATCCCCCTGAATATCGAGATCGTCTCCTTTATGTGGAGTATGCCGGTCTTCTCTTTATACAGCCCGACGCTCTTGAATACGAATATGAAATACGGGCCCATGAACAGGAACTCGGGGGTGCTTATGCTCTTTTCAAACCCCGTGACCAGGCCCGTCTTTACCGATGCCCATATGGCAAGCGCCAAGCTCGCGTATATGACCGCGAGGTCGCATACCAGCATCGTAAATAGTTGTTTTCTCCTGTCGTAACCTTGCGCCATATCTACCTTTTATTTATCGCGTCATCCGTGTATTTCTTGAGCGCGTCGTAAGCCGGGAGTTTCCTGTAGTCCGACGTCATGAGCCCGAAATCGAAGTCCTTCGGCAGACCGAGCTCGGTGCCGCAGTCGCGGAGCGTGTGCCAGAAGACCACTTCTACGCCCTCCCTGAAGAAGAGGTCATAAAGCTTCGGGAGAAGTTCCGCTTTGTCCTTCTCTTCCCTTGCCCGGTCGTTGCTCTTGAAGAAATCCGGCGTCGTCGAGACCTCGGTTATCCAGAGCGGTTTCGGCTTGCCGGACCATTTGATGATGTTCTTCGTGTTCGTCAGCGCCCTCTGGAAGTCCCATTCCGACTTCGAATAGCCGTGGATGCTGAATATGTCGAAATAGTCGAACGCGCCGCCGTTCATGAGGCCTTTCATGAAGTTGTCGTCTAGCGGGTACGCGATGCCCCCGACGAGGACCTTGCAGCCGGGGTCGCCCCTCTTGAGGCCCGTGTACATCCTCTTGAGGACTTCGATGTATTCCTTTACGTCGGGCTTGCCCCTCCAGAATATGAAGAGGTCGGGCTCGTTCCACGCCTCGTAATACTTGATCCTTCCCCTATAATGCGATGCCAGCGCCTCGCAGAACCTCTCTATATCGCCGAGGTCCTTCGCCGGGAAGTGCGATGTGCCTATATCGAAATTATTAACGCGCGTCGGCCCGCCGCTCGCGTTCCATTTCGCGGATATCGGCACCGTGAAAAGGATATCTATATCGTTGCGGCGCAGGAGGTCTACTATCTTGTCCATCTTGTCCCAGGTGAATTTCCCGCGCGACGGCTCGAGCTCGTCCCAGCAGTCGGTGTTGAGGCGTGTTATGCCGATATTCAGGTCTTTGGCGTACGGGATCTCTTTCTCGTAGACCTCTATCGGTGCCCACACCCCGAGGACTCCGCCCATGTAGGTGCCGAAATTCCGCGGCGCTAGCCCCGCGCCGCTGTTTGCCTGCATCGGTGCTATTGGAGCCCCGGCTATCAAGATCGCCGCCAATAAGCTTATCATTTGAACATCCTCCTGGCGAAGAACCTCATCGCGTTTACCGTATGGTGAATTTTCAGTTTGTTGAACAGCCCTTGCGCGCTCTCGCGCTTATATCTATGAACGGCCTCCGCCTGCGGCGCGTATACGACGCGCATTCCCGCCTTCTTTGCGCGGTAGCAGAGGTCTATATCCTCATAATACATGAAATGGCTCTCGTCGAACCCGCCTAATTTCGCGAGCTCTTCGCGGCGCGTGAACATGAAACTGCCGAGCACCCAGTCGACGTCCAGCGGCCTTGAGCGGTCGGCGTCCGCCATAAGGTAATCGCGCATGAACTTCGGGCTCTTCCCCGGGAAGAATCCCCTCGCGAAGAACGTCGCCGGCGTCGGGAACCGCCTGCATGAATACTGGACCGTCCCGTCTTCGTTGACCAGCTTTGGCCCGGCGATTGCTACATCCGGGTTGGCGTCCATATATTCAACGAGCGTCTCTATCGTCTTCTTCCCGAAACGTATGTCGGGATTGCATATCAAAAAGTATCTTGTATTCGCCTTCTTGAGCGCGATATTATTCGCCGCGCCAAAGCCCGCATTCTTTTCATTGAATATAAAATGCGCCCATTTATACTTATCTTCGAGATCGCGTATCGATTCCGAAGATGCGTTATCTATTACAAAAGCTGCGTGCGCCTCCCCCAGCGACTCCAGGCATCCTATCAGGTCCGCGCGGCTGTTGTAATTTACTATGGAGACCGTCACATCCTGCATTCGGCCGCTACCTCTCGAAACGCGGAGAAAACCTCATCGACCTCTATCTTCTCGAGGCATTCCGGCGTGGTTTTGCCGCGACACTTCGCGGGCAACACTTTTATGCTGTTGCAGAAAGAGCACGGCAGCCGTTTGAAGACGACCCTTAACTTATCCTCGGACCTGTGGTGCGGCTTGACGATATCCGCGTCCATCGGCCCCGATACGATTATTACAGGCACGTCGAGCGCCGCGGCTATATGGACCGGCGCGCTGTCGTTGCCAATTACGCAATCGCACCTCTTGACGAAACTCACGAGGCCTTCTAGCGAGAGCTTCCCGGCGAGGTTTACGGCGCTCCCGCCGGAGTTGTCCGCCACCTGGCCGCATTTTTCTATCTCGCTGTCACTGCCGCATATCGCGGGAACGAATCCCTCTTCCGATATCTTCTTCGCGAGCATTCCGAACTTCGCCGGTTCCCATTCCTTCGCAGCGAACTTAGAGCACGGGAATATCCCTACCGTCCTCTTTCTCGCGTCTATCGCCTTCAATAGCTCGTCGGCTTCCCGGGCGCCCGTCTCGGTCTCGAACAATTCGGAATGCGCCTCGGCATTCACTTCCTTGTCGAAATATTTGACTATCTCCATGTTCCTTGCCGTCATGGGCATGCCGCTCTTGTAAGGCACGATATCCGTCAGCATATACGCGCCGCCGGCACGGTCGAACCCGACTCGCCGCTTTACCCCGGCCATGAATAAAAAGAAGATGTAGCGCAGGTCTCCGCGCGGCTCTATCGCGACGTCGTAATCCTTTGCGCGGATTGCCGCGGCCGTCTGTATCCCGCGGTAAGGTATGATCTCCGCGGCATAGGGGTTGTTGCGAAGCAACGGCACCGCCTCCGGCCTCACGAGCAGGTCTATCCTGGCATTCCTGAATATTTTCTTCTTCAGTTCGCGCACAAGCGAGGTCGCCATCACGACGTCGCCGATATTGTCTACGCGCATTATGAGGACTCTCTTTACGATCTCGGGCGGCTTGAAATATTTCGACTCTTCCCTTACCAGCTTAACCGCCGCCGCGAAAGGCCTTAATACGGCGTCGGCCGCCATCGCGAGGTACCTGTCTTTTTTGTTCCTTATCTCATACATAGACATATTTAAGAAGGATCCTCATCGAGCGCGCTTTTTCCCGCGATATAACGGATAGCATAAGAAAACGTATTGCCAACCCTCCGAAAAGGATGTTCTTAAATATCGCGTATTTCCACGCGGGATTTTTTGTCCTGAAGAACTCTTTTAAGCTCTCTATCTGAAATTTCGATATCTCCTCGCCCTGTTTCGACGTGCTCTGTTTCGAGATATGCATTATATTCGCTTCGGGATAGAAGACCGTCCGGTATCCCTTCTCTTTCAGGCGATAGCAGTAGTCCATGTCTTCCGCGTACATGAAATATTTCTCGTCGAGCCCGCCCATCTCCTTGTATATCTTCCTCGGCGAAGCGAGGCAGGCGCCGCAGAGCCAGTCGACCTTGGCTGCGTTCCTGCCTGACGGGGCGTGATTCATGAAAATACCCGGCAGGCCGAACAGCCTGCTCAGGAAGAAATACTGCGCGAACGCCGTCCCGAGACCGGGGAACCTCATCCCCTGCTCCGTCTGGAAACTCCCGTCCTTATTGAGCAGCACCGGCCCGGCCGCGCCGACATCTTCGCCGGCCGATTCCATGAATGAGCATATCTTATCGAGCGCGCCGTCGAGCACCTTCGTGTCGGGGTTCAGCAATATTACGTATTTCCCTTCCGCGGCCTCGACGCCGATGTTATTGCCCTTGGCGAAACCGAGATTTTTGCTGTTCTTTATCACGACCGCGTTCCTGAACTCTTTCTCGACTAGCGGGATGCTGCCGTCCGAGGAAGCGTTATCCACTACGATGACTTCCAGCGAGTGCTTTACCGTCTCGCGGTAGACGCTCTCGACGCAATCGCGAAGCAGGGCGCCGGTGTTCCAGTTGACGATTATGACCGAAAGGTCCTTAGCCATTATTATCCCTGATGATTTTCGCGGGTATGCCGACGACGACTTTATTGTCCGGCACATCTTCGAGCACGAGCGACGCAGCGCCTATAACGGAGTTGTCCCCGATCTTTACCGGCGCCAGCACTTTCGCTCCGAAATACATCGTGACGTTATCGCCGATCACGGGGCCGCCGTACCATCCCTTGTCGCTCTCGCCGCCGCTTCCGCCTATCGCGTTCTGCCCGTGCAGCAGCGCGTTCTTTCCTATTTTGGCGTGTATCGCGTTTCCGACGAGGTGATAGATGACCAGCCCGGGCCCTATCTCCGACATCGGGGAGATGTCGCAGCCGAAAAGCACTATATTGAGGACGTAGAAGAACCGCGAAAGAAATCCGAGGCGCTTGCAAAAGAAATAGTGCGACAGCCTGTATATCGCCGTCGCGGCGGATATATGCGAAAAGAAGCTCGAGAGCATGCCGAGAAACGACGTGCTCTTGCGCAGCAGCACCCTCCTGCGGCGGTTATCCTCGTATAGGTACAAAAACAGCTGGCCTAATGACATTATTTCCTCTCGTACATGTTCATTCCTGGTGTGACCTGCCCTATCACCCTCGCGGGAGTGCCCGCGACCATTGAGCCCTCCGGTATGTCCTTGAATATGCTCGCGCGCGAATACAACCAGCAGTTGTCGCCTATCTTGAACGGCCCGAGTATCATAACGTCCACCCCGAACTGGACGTTATCGCCTATGACGGGAAGCCCGGGCCCGGCGCCTATATCAATGCTCGTGCCGTCCCCTCCCACCTTCAACGCTCCCGCGATTATCGCGTTCTTGCCTATCTTTCCCGTGAACTCCGAGCTTACCGGATGGAACAGTATGAAACCCGGGCCAATCTCCGACCTTGGATTTATATCCGTCCCGACCAGCATTATCGCGAGGTTCTGCATAAGCCGGCTGACAAGCCGTATGTTGAGCCCGTCGAACCAGTGGGCTATCCTGTAGATGTTTATCGCGGTTGTCCCCGGCAATAACATATAGCTGACAAATGACGCCAGGCCGGCCCTTTTATGGTTAAGCTTGTTCCAGTGGGCGTAATCGCCCCACATGTTCACGAATGTTTCGTTTAGCGTAGTCCTTTTTTTCATTTGAGCGTGAACTCCAGTATTTTGTAATATGACAGCTTCCTCGCCGGCTTGAACCGGTATAATATATCGTCTATCGACGAGAAGAACGCGCATGCCCAATGCGCGTCTTTGAAGAAATACGACGCGCAAAGCCGGAGGAAGACCAGCTCCGGATAATGCATCTTTACCGCTCCGAGGTATTTTTCGGCTTGGCGTATCCTTTCAGCCGTCAACGGATATTCCGACGGGGAGCTCTTCCTTAGCCCGAACACCGGAATTACCCTGTTCCTGAAGAACATCAAGAGCGGGTTGTCGCCGGAGTTCTCGATGAATACGGCTTTCCCGCCGTCCTTGAGCACGCGGCGTATCTCCGGAGCCGCTTTCCCGATATCTATATGATGCAGTATGAAAGAGCCGAATACAAGGTCGAATGATCTGTCCGCGAACGCGAGTTTCTCGCAATCCATCACACGCGCGTCCACCTCTACGCCGTTCTTCTGCGACCATTCCAACGTCCGCGCGACATTGGCGGGAGATATGTCTATCGCGGTGACTATCGCGCCCTTCTTCGCGAGCCAGCAGGAGTTCCCGCCTGTCCCGCAGCCCATGTCGAGCACCTTCTTCCCCGCGGCGTCGCCCAGCAGTGAAAGCGCATAGACATGCATCCGGTAGAGTTTCTCGTCGGGATTATTTATAAGCCCCTTGTAATAACTTAACGGGCCTTCCGCTTTTTTGTCCCAGAACTCCGCCTCATTCATGCCGTCCTGATCGCCCTCCTTACCATTATGCTTAGAATTGCGAAAAACAGCGCTTCCGGTACCAGCGTCGTGAACGCGGCGCCTATCGCTCCGAACCTCGGCAGCAACACGAGGTTCAACGCCACCGCGAACAGGAGTACGACGAGCAGGGCCTTCAGGTATGCCTTCTCCCTGTTCAGAGTATATAGGAAATAATTATTGCCTGTGTTAAGGAACAGGAAGACCGGCGTGAATGCCATTATGTATAACGGCAAAACTGCGCCCTTAAACTTCGGGCCGTAGACAAGGCCTATCAGGTAAGGCGCCAGCGCGAATATTCCCGCGCTTACCGCCAGCGCCGTCCAGAACAGGTATTTGCGCGCCCTCGCGATAGCGTGCCTTAATCGCGCCGCGTCATTCCCCGACGCGATGGACGTCAGGTGCGGGAAGACCGCCTGTGTCATGCTTATCGCTATCACGCCTGAGACGCTAACGAAACGGAATCCGGCGGCGTATATACCTGTCGCCTCATCGCCCTTGAACACATTAAGCAATATCGTGTTCGTCTGTACGTATACCGCCAACAGCATCTGTATGACCGATATATGGGTACTGCCCTTGAACAGCGATAAACACTCTCTTGCCGAGAACGCCTTCAGGGCGCTTCTCGCTGCGACAAACCGCGAGGATACCATGTACGCCACGAGGAAGAACGATGAATACACCGCGAGCTGTGTCACCGCGAACGCCCCTATGTCCCTGAACCTGAAAATTACGAAGATCGAGGCAGCCGTGGAGACAAGGTACATCGAGCCGCGTATCGCGCCCTCGTAGGCCATCTTCTGGAACGCCCTGAAGTACGCGAAGAGCGAGAACATCAGGGATTCTATCAACCGCGCCGACATGACGAGGTACACTATAGTCCTCTTGCCCTGCGGATAACCCGCGGCCCTCAGCGCTATGTCAAGGACCAGTATGCCCGCTACTATCATTACCGCGCGCGCAACGAGTATATTATAAAAATATGACCCGGCTTTTTGCGGGTCTCTCGCGACTGCCCTTATCGCGTAATCGTTCATGCCGAAATAACTGGCGAAATATATTATCGTCGCGGCCGAATAAGCGAACGAGAACAGCCCGAGGTCAGCCACGCCGAGCGCGCGGGCGAGCGCGATGACAACCGCCACGCCGCAGGCCATATTGAAGGCCTCGGACGCGACGAGCACCACCGCGTTCTTCGCTACGGCTTTACTCATCAGCCAGTTCTATCCTGTCCCTTATCGCGAGGCTCGTTATCGTGAAGAGCGCCGCGAAAAAGGCGAAAACGGTCAGTCTCGACGGGTAGTTCATGTCGGAGACCGCGTGGATAGCATACGCTATGAAACCGAAAAGCAGTCCGGCGTTGAGGTTGAACAGGAACCCCCTCGACTTGCGGATATTCCTTATACCCGCCGTTATTATGACGAAAAACAGCGAAAGCAGGGCCAGGATGCCGACTATGCCGGTTTCCGCGAAATATTCGAGGTATACGGTGTGCACCGGGAATTTGAACCCGCGGGATATGCGCTGTGTGGTATTGTCGTACTCTTCCATCACCTCGACATAATTATTGATGCCGACGCCGATGAGCGGATGCGAGGTTATTATCTCCCTTGCCACGTAATACTGGCTGACCCTCGCGTTGGCGGCTCCCCTGTCGCGCGAGACGATCCTCTTGTAGATCTTCGGCGAGAACCCCGCGAGGACGCCGACGGCCAGCAGGATTATCGCGACCGTCTTAAAGAAGAACTTCTGTTCATAGATGTTCCTTGCCGCGAGCACGAAGAACAGGAAGAAACACGCCGTCACTACGCCGACCCACCCTCCTCGCGAGAGCGTGTATATCAGCGATACGCCTCCGGCGAACATAGCGACAGTCGTTAGCTTGCGCAGCCATCCCGGGCGCCTGATAAAAGCCATCGAGAACATCAGCGGTATGAGGAACTCGAGGTAGTTGCTGAAGAGGTTGGGATGCCCGAAGAGACCCGACGGCCTGAAGACCTGGTGTTCTTCCTCGTACGACAGGTACGGGCTCTTAAGCTCCCCGAGGTAGATGAAACCGAGAGTGTCGCGGAAATACACCTGCATTATAACTATTACTGTCTGCAGGACAAGCCCGATAGCCAGCGTCGCTATTATGACCCTGAGCTCCTTCGTCGTGGTAATGTTGTTAATGAAGTAAAAATAGACGATGAGCACCTTTATCATCATCGCTATCTCTATGAAGGAACGGTCGAACCTAACCGCGCTGACGAGCGATAGTATGTCCGCCGCTATCATCGCGAGAAGGAAGAACATGACCGGCGTCATCCAGATGATCTTCCTGTGGCCCTTTTCCGCGCTGTGCGCCATCCTGCCTATCCAGATCCCGTAAAGGATAAACAGGAACGCGTCGGTCGCGAAGAAAGGCAGCGTGTCGCTGAGCGACGGTATCGGGTTGTCTATCCTGAATATGGCCTTGTTGATGTTTATCGGCAGGAAAAAAACAAGCAGAGTCAGGTAATAGAGCTTCTTGTCGTGGAAGAATATCGATACTACCACGACAAGCAGGGCCGCGCCGAGCGCGAGCACAAAACGCACCGGAAGCATGCCCGCGACCGCGGATAACGCCCCTATCGCCATGCATACTAACAGCGAAAAGGCGATATTCCTGAAACTGTCGTTTTTCTTATCAAACATGCCTGTAAATGAACGCAGGGATGAAATACCTCTGGTTCGTCAGGACAGCGCCGAGGAAAGTAATGCCCTCCCTCTCCGTCTTGCGCAGTACGTCCTTTATGACCTCGCGCCTTGTCGCGCTCTCCTTGACCACCATGATGCCGAGGTCCGCCTGCTTGCACACGAGAAGCGCTGCAGCGGCGCTCTTCATCGACGGGCAGTCGAATATGACCAGGTCGTAATGCTTCTTCGCCTCGTCTATGAGGTGGCGTATCTTGTCGGCCTTGAACGGCGCCCTTGAATCTGTCCTGCCGGCGGTAAGAACGTCGAGGTTGTCGTTTATCGTGTTCTTCGCCTTCTCTATCGAGATATCGCCGTCGAGCACATCGCTCAGGCCCGGGTTCTCCGGCACGCCGAAGAGCTTGTTCATCGACGGTGATTTTGTATTGGCGTCTATAAGCAGCGTCTTCGCATGCGAGCGCTTGCTTACGATGACCGCGATATCTTTCGCGGTTACACTCTTGCCTTCCTGTTTCTCGGTGCTCGTGACCGCGACGCATATCGGGCGCCTGTCCTTGACGAGTATCTGGAGCCGCCCGGCGAACATCTCATACGCGCCGTAATAAGCGTCGTCCATGTTCGGGTCGAGGTCGCCTGCCATCCTCGTCTTCAGCGAGGGTATTGAGGCCAGTACGTGCAGGCCGAGGTATTTCTCTATCTCGAGCGGCGTCTTGACCGAGTGGTCGAGCACTTCCATCGCGAACATGCCGGCTATGCCGAGTATTATGAACAATACGAGCGCGACCAGATATGCAATCTTCTTGTTCGGCGTCGCGGGCCATGCCGGAACAGATGCCTGCTCTATGACCTTGATATTACCGCTGCTCATCGCCTCGCTGAACCCGACTCCGCCTTTCGCGATCTCATCGCGTATATCCCTGATCTGGTTCTCGAGGATGGTTATCTTCGGGTGCTTCTCGCCGTATTTCGTGCGGTATTCGTCCATCTGCTGCATCATGTTGAATAATATATAACGCTTCGTGAGCGCGTCGGCTATCCTTGACGCCATTACGGGGTCATAATCTATCGCCGCGACGCGTATGACGTCGGTCCTCTCGATGCTGTCGACCTTCACCATTTTCGCGAGGCGGTTTATCGACAGCTCGAGTTTCTGCGATTCCGTCGGCGGCTTCCTGAAGATGGACATTACCGGCGTTATCACGTAATCCATGGTTATCTTGACTGCTTTCCATCCGAGCGGGGAATATTTAAGCTCGTCCTTGCGGCTGTCCAGGCCGAGGGTCACCGTGACATCCCTGAGAAGGTCCCTGCTCTTTATGACCTCGCTGACCGTGCTGGCGATATCGACCGTCCTGAAGGCGGGTATCGGCGTGTAATACGTCGAATCAACCTGCGGCAGGCTCGCGACGAGCAGCCTTATCTCGCTCCTGTATTTCGGCAGGAAGAACGACAGGAATATCGTCGTGAATATCACCGAAAGTATCGCGAATATCAGCAGCAGCGATTTCCTCTTGAATATGATCCTTAAATTATCACGCGCGCTCATCTCATAACGGTCCATCTACGCCCTCCTTTTTAGGAAATAACGTTACCGTAGTATCCTTTGTGGAAATAATAATTAAAAAGACGCCTGTATATGAATGAACTTACAGCCTCGCTGTTTCGTTCCATTTTTTTCGCAAATGATAAGAACATATTTATCGTCAACCCGTTGATGAATACCCTCTGCAGCGCGTACCTCGCGTACCTTACGGACAGCTTAGGCCCGCGTTCGGGAAGGAACCTGCCTATGAATTTCGTCTCCTTCAAAAGGTCCTTGTCGCCCGACTCGAGCCAGAGGCGGAACGCCTCGCCGTACCTTTGGACTTTTTCGAGGAACTGCCCCGGCGTCCTGAAATGGTAATGGTACGACACCGCTTTTTCGTTATATATTATCTTCAGCCCCTTCTTATGGAGGCGGAAGCCGAGGTCTGTGTCCTCGAACCCTACGGTCCTCGCGAATATCTTCTCGTTGAACCTTTCGGTAATGAAGGCCCTCTTCAGGGAGATGTTCATAGACGAGAAATCAGCCCATCCGCAAACATCGCCGTGTTCCAGCCGCCTGAACGCGAGGCCGACATCATCGAGCCGCATAAGCGGCGTCGCATCAACTTCCGGCGGGTATTTCGGGTTCCCGAGCACCGCCGTCTCCGGGCCGGGGAACCTTTTATGGAAATCCAGGTGCTGCTCGAGGCAATCTTTTTCGGGGACGTTGTCGCCGTCGAGGAACATCACATACTCGCCCGTCGCGTTATCGAGGCCTTTGTTTCGCGCGACGCCGGATCCCAAACGCTCGCTGTTCCTGAAATATTTCACGGACCCGTCTTTCGCGTACTTCTCCGCGGCCGCCCGCGTGCCGTCGGTCGATGCGTCATCGACCACGATCACTTCTATCCCATCCCCTGCCGCGGTCTGCCGCTTCAGCGCCTCCAGCGCCTTACCTAGCACCTCCCCGCAATTATATGCGGGTATAATGACAGAGAACATAAAAAGGGGACGTGTCACTTAGGGACACTCCGCTCAGAATACTCCCTCTTCCACCTGCACAATATCGCCGGGCTCAAGCACGATGTCCTTCGCCAGGCCGTTCATGATGAGTTTCATGTTGGCCTTGAATGTCTCGTATCCCGACCCGTTCACCTTCGGGCGCAATACTTTCACGCGGCTCGACGAGCCGTATTTCGTGAATCCGCCGGCGGTAGATATCGCCTTCATGACGGTCATGTTATCTTCAAGGAAATACGTTCCGGGTTTCAGGACCTCGCCGTAGACGTAAAATTTCTTGCTTCGGGATTCCTTGACCGCGACCGAGACCACCGGGTATTTCAGGTAGCCGTCGGCGAGGCGCGACTGTATCTCGTCCTGCACTTCGGAAGGCGTCTTGCCTTTCACGTCCACTTTGCCGATATACGGGAACGTTATAGAGCCGTCCGGCGATACCGTTACCGTCAGCGCGAGCTGCTCGGGCTGCAATACCGCGATATCGAGGACGTCCTCGTTTCCGATGGTATAATCCGCGGATTTCGGCGCAGGTGCGTCTGCAATCGCGGCCGTCTGCGGGACATCCTGCGCGTTATTCGCCGATGCCTGGGGTTTCTCGCTGGGCATCGCCGCCTTCGGCTGCGCGAAGTTCATCGATTTTGCGGCCTCATCCGCGTCCGCGCGCTGCGCAAACGCGCATACTGCCGCTATGGATATAACTATTGCCAGTCCTTTCATCACTTTGCTCCTTTCGCTATTAAAACTACGGGTATCGTTGTGAACAGTATCTTAAGGTCCAACCAGATAGACCAGTTGTCGATATACTCAAGGTCGAGGCGCATCCATTCGTTGAAATCCGTTATCTCGTTGCGGCCTTTCACCTGCCAGAGGCATGTGATGCCCGGCCTCATGCTGAGCCGTCGGCGCTGCCAGTTGTCGTAATTATCGACCTCCGCCGGTATCGGCGGCCGCGGCCCGACGATGCTCATCTCTCCGCTAAATACGTTCCAGAGCTGCGGCAGCTCGTCCAGGCTCGACTTGCGCAGGAACCTGCCGATCGGCGTTACGCGCGGGTCGCTCTTCATCTTGAAAACGGGGCCGTTCATCTCGTTGAACTTCTGGAGTTCCGCCAGTTTTTCTTCGGCGCCCTTCACCATCGTCCTGAACTTATATAACGTGAACCTGCGGCCGTTGAGCCCGCAGCGTTTCTGCCTGAAGAATACCGGCCCTTCGGACGTGGCCTTAATTATTATGGCCAGCGCGAGAAACAGCGGCGACAACACGACCAGCCCGATAGCCGACGATACTACATCGAACGCGCGTTTCATCAGCAGCTCCCATACCCTGTCCGGCGCCGATTCGAAGGTCAGCATCGGCGTTCCCAGGAAATCGGTCTGCTTCGCGCGCGCAAATTTCAGTTCATACAGGTCGACTACGACGCTCGCCGGTATGCCCTCCGTCTCGCAGAGGTGGATGAGGTCCTCTATCTTCTCGAACCACAACCGGGGCACCACGAATACGACATGGTCTACGACGTTGCGGTGCAGTATCTTGGCCATGTCGCCGAATTCGTCCTCGTCTATCATCTTGATTATCTTAAAACCCCATTCGCTGTGGGTCTTTATCTTCCCGACGAAATCCTGCGCGCGCCTTCCGGTCCCGACGATGAGGACGTTCCTGGTGTTATACCCCTTGCTGCGGAGGTGCTTGAACGCCATTACTATTATTATTTTCTGTATGACAAAGAACACGGCCGAGATGACTATTATCATGAAGACGAACGCCCTGCTGACGTCGTGCAATTTCACCACATATACGACGCTGCTGAACACCACGAACCCGAAGAACGCCGTCTCGAATACTATCGATATCACGTCCGATAACGGCTTCATCCTGAACGAGTTATACATCCCGAGGAAGTACAGCAGCCCGACCCACACTCCGACGAAATACGGCATCAGCCGCAAGTAGTCGTTGAGCGGGTAGAGCTCCTTCATCTCGTTGCTTAAATAATATGCCGTGATGAACGCAGCCGCAGCGAGGCAAACATCCGCTAAAATGAGCAGTTTCCTGAATATATCGGAGTGTTGTCTGAGCATCCCCTAAAATTCTGCCAACAGTCCTAAAGTAACCGTGTTCTTGCGGTATTCGCTGAAGATCGAGGTTGAGTCCTGCTTGGAGTACGAATACGCCGCCCTGGCCTTCCACTTATCGTTTATCTCATACTCCAATGCGGCGCTGGAGCCTACAAAGTCGTCTTCCTGGCCGGAATTGACATACTCGCCGCTTCCGTAGAAAGCCGAGACCGTGCCCTTGAGCTTCTGCGTGATCTCGTGGTTCAACGATGCGGAGACCTGCCACTGGTCGAATATGTCCTCATTGTAGGATATCGTATTGTAGCGTTTGGAGAATAAAAGGATGGCGTTGGTGCGGTCGCTTATATCGTCCGTTAAGGATATGACGCCGAACGGCTTCGTATAATCCTTGCCGCTGTACGACTTGACGAAATCCACGCCCGTGGACGCGTCGATATACATCTGTTTGGTAAGAAACTTGCGGAAGCCGCCCGTCCATGTGTTCGTAGCAGCGTGCGGGCCCTCGTCGAAATCGCGGCGGGAATAATCGTATGCGGTGAACAAGGTAAGGTCGGAGCTGACTATGTACGAGCCCTCTACTCCGCCGCTGTTCAGGAATGATTTCGCGATGTCGTCCCTGGAATAGGTGTTATATTCGTTCGAATAGCGCGTCGATAACCCGAAATGCTGCGAGACATCGCGCGCGTAGCCGAAATCCACGCGATTCCTCGTCGAGCTGTAACGCCCGCCGATGAAACCGAACTGGTCCTCGAAGCTGCGGGGCTCGTATGTCTTCGAGAACGAATCCCTGAGGGATATCCTGTCGAATTTCGAGAGCTCCGAATTCAATTCGGCGGAAACGTCCCCGCCGTTGTTATCGAACCCGGAATTATCGGCGTAGAATTCGTGGTAATAGTTGCCGTCGACCATGATGGAGGTCGTCTTGCCTTCGTAGATCATGGCGGCCCCGACCGACGGCTTCGTGATATAATCGCTTATTTTGTTCTCTTTGACATACGTTACGTTATCGTCGTATGTCTCATAGACGGAGGCATGCGGCTTTATCTCGATCTTGCCGAGCCGGAATGCCCAGGCATTGCACTGGGTTGCCCATTGGCACAGGCAAAATACCGCCGCGATCAATATTATCGATTGTTTTTCATAGGTTATCTTTTTTGTTGTCTATAAAGGCAAGCAATTGAGTATTTTACGTTAATTGCGGGGGTGTGTCAAGCGGTAAAAAACGAACGTGGCGAAGAGGCAGGCGAACCCTCCGATAAGAAGGGCATCGGTCGCGCCCAGTTTGTTCGCTATCGCGCCGGCAAGGAGGCTTCCTATAGGCGCCATTCCGATAAAAGCCATGGCGTAGAGGCTCATCACGCGTCCGCGCTTGTCATCGTGGACGGTATTCTGGATGATCGTGTTAAAGGACGCTGTAGTCGCAAGGAATCCGAAGCCGGTAACGATGAGCAGCGCTATCGAGACCCAGAGGACGCGCGAGAGCGCGAACAATATTATGCTCACGGAGAAGATCGTGGCCGCCGCCGGGACGGTCTTTTCGAGCGTAGGCGGCTCCCCGAGAGATGCGAGCCATAAAGTGGCGGCCAATGCGCCGACTCCCACGGCTCCCATCATGAAACCGAGCGTGTCCGCGCCGCCGTGGTGGATATCCTTCGCGAATACCGGCATCAGCACGATATAAGACATGCCGAGCATGCTTATCACGCTGAGCAGGAGCAGTATCCTGCGTATCGGGCGGGAGTTGTACGCGTAGATGACGCCTTCCTTCAATTCCTGCAACACATGCATCTCGGGTGACCTGCGCTTTGCGCGGTCAAGTTTCATCATGAGCAGGCTCGCGATGACGGCGAGGAAGCTAAGCGCGTTGACCAGGAAACATATCCCCTCCCCCGCGACAGCGACGATGATGCCCGCCAGCGTCGGGCCGATAAGCCGCGACGCGTTGAACATCGCGGAATTCAGAGCGATCGCGTTACCGAGCACTTCTTTCTTCTCGACCATCTCGATGAGGAAGGATTGCCGTGCCGGTATGTCTACCGAGTTTACGCATCCAAGAAAGAACCCCAGCGCGACTATCTGCCAAACGGTGATGCTTCCTGAAAGCGTCAGTGCTGCGAGGATGCCGGCCTGTATCATCGACAGGACCTGCGTGGTTATTACGATCTTATGCCGGTTGTACCTGTCGGCGAAGACGCCCGCGAACGGGCTCAGCACGAACGTAGGTATCTGCGACAGGAACGCGACGGTCCCGAGCAGCAGCGCCGATCCCGTCATGCGGTAAACGAGCCAGCTCATCGCGACCGACTGCATCCATGTGCCTATCGTCGAGATGCTCTGCCCCGCTATGAACAGCCGGAAATTCCTGTATTGCAGCGACCTGAAAATATGCGGATTATTCATACCTGAGCGCGTCTATCGGGTTGAGCTGCGCTGCCTGGTGCGCGGGCCAGCTGCCGAAAATGATCCCTATGGCAAGCGAAAAACCCGTAGCCAGCGCGATCGATGAAACGGACAATGCGACCGCCCATCCGGCAACGGACGCGATAAGCGATGCGATGCCCGCGCCAAGCACGACGCCGGCGATGCCGCCGATGAACGCTATCAGCGCGGCCTCGATAAGGAACTGTATCATGATATCCAGGTTGCGCGCGCCTATCGCCTTGCGCAGGCCTATCTCCCGCGTGCGCTCGGTCACAGAAACGAGCATGATGTTCATGATGCCGATGCCGCCGACGAGCAGGGATATCGCCGCTATCGCGCCGAGCAGCAGCGACATCGTTTTCGTCGTCGATGTAAGCATATTCTTGAACTCGGACATGTCCCTTATCTGGAAAGAGTCCTCATTGTCCTTGCTTAGCCGGTGCTCCTTGATTATGAGCTTCCTTATGGCTTCCTGCGCTTCCTCTATCTGCCCGGCCTCCCTTACCTCCACAGATATCGTGTCTATATATTCCTTGCCTAATACCCTGTACATAGCCGTCGTTATCGGGATGACTATCATATCGTCCTGGTCGCGCCAACCGGCGGCGCCTTTTTCCGGCAGGATTCCGACGACCTTGAAATTTTGCAGGTTGATCTTTATCGTCCTGCCGATAGGGTTCTCGTCGCCGAATATCTCCCTGACCACCGTCCTTCCTATGACCGCCACTTTCTCGCGTAATTTCAGCTCGCTTTCGTTGAAATACCTTCCGATGTCCGGAACGGACGAGCGCATCTCGGGATAATCGATGCCCTGGCCTTCGATCGTTGTATTCCAGTTCTTGTTGCCGAATACTACCTGCCCCTTGCCCTGCACAGACGGCGATATGCGGCTTACGAAATCCGTCATCTTCCTTATCTCGTCGACGTCGTCAAAAGTGAACCGCGTCACGGCGCCCGTCCCCGTGGCCACGCCGTGCATCACCGTCGATCCCGGCAATACGATCAGCAGGTTCGATCCCAGCGAAGACAGCTGTTTGGAGATCGTAGCCTGCGCTCCCTGCCCTATAGCGAGCATCGCAATAACTGCTGCTACGCCTATCAAAATGCCTAATACCGACAGGAACGTCCGCATCTTATGCCCCGCCATCGCGCTCACCGCCTGCCGTATGTAATCCACAAACTCAGCGCTATTCGTAGCCGTCTTATTTTTACCCACCCTAGCACTCTCTTCTCCTAAGTGACAGGGTGGGTGCGAATGAGACGGCAACGCCTTTGCTTTATCTTCTATTATTTCGCCGTCGCGCATTTTTATCACGCGGCGGGCGTATTGGGCGATCTCTTCCTCATGCGTGACAATTATAAGCGTCTTACCGCTTTCGTTGAGGCATTGCAGTATGGACATTATCTCGCTCTTGCTCTTCGAGTCGAGGTTGCCCGTGGGCTCATCTGCCATGATTATAAGCGGGTCGTTGACGAGCGCCCTCGCGACCGCGACGCGCTGCTGCTGTCCGCCGGACATCTCGTTCGGCCTGTGCTTTACGCGGTTGCCGATGCCGACATCGTTCGCCTTCTCCATCGCGCGGTCCTTCATGTGCCTGTTTCCCGCGTATATGAGGGGAAGCTCGATATTCTCAAGCGCGGTCATCCTCGGCAAAAGATGGAACTGCTGGAAGACGAAACCTATCATGCGGTTCCTCGTCACGGCCAATTCATCGTCGGATAATCCCGTGACATCCTTTCCGCCGAGCATGTACGAACCGGAATCCGGCCTGTCAAGCAATCCCATAAGATGCATGAGCGTGGACTTGCCCGATCCGGACGCGCCCATGATCGCGACAAAGTCG